>NZ_CP095501.1:1260594-1890891 GCF_023100725.1 Arthrobacter antioxidans | reverse complement strand
GACCCTGGCACTACTGGGATTGATGCCCATCCTCACAAACAAGGCAATCACCGCCGCCGACATCCAGGCATAGGCCGTCCCGGCCCGTTCCCCCTGCTGAATCCAGCAACCGACCGAAAGCGGCACCTGAACATCACGACCCCCAAGGGGCGTCTGCACCAGACACCCGCCACTCATACCCAAAGCCGGAAGCTGCCCTCAACGCAACGGCGTCCTCTCAACCGATCGTCTACCGGTCGTTCGTTGGCGCTTGCACCAGCAGGGTGGTTTCCTCACCGATGCCGTCGTTGATTGCTCGAGCCAGGTCGTGCGGGGCGGTGACGTGGCCGAGGTGGTCCTGATCGGCCAGGATCGTCACGTCTGTGACCTGGAGGGCCTTTGCGAACAGATCGACGCTGGGCCCGTAGGGTGGCCGGTTCCTGCTGTGTTCGCCGGCGATGATCGTGGTCGGGATCGTCCACGACCCTGGTGCGGTGAACGTGAAGGTGTTGATCGCCCGCAGTTCGGCGCCGGTTGGCGCCGCGAGGTGCAGGAGTTTCGGCCATGCCGGGCTTGCCCGGAGCGCCTCGACGTGTCCGCGGGTGTAGCCGGAGAGGTCGACATTGATGATCTCGACGGCGGCGTCGAGGTCGCCGGCCGTCACGGCCGCGGTCAGCAGGGGCGCCGCTGCGGCGCCGAATGGATGCGCCACGGGCTCGTACAGGACGAGGGAGCGCACCCGGGCGCCTCGCCGAATGACTTCCACCGCGATGAGACCCCCGTAGCTGTGGCCGACGAGGTCGACCGGACTCTCGAGGGTCGCCAGCCAGAGCAGAAGATCCCGGACCTCGGTGGCGACATCGTACCCTTCGTTCAGGGGAGCGCTGGCGGCGCGCCCGCGGCGATTGAGCACCAGCACCGGGCGCCCCGGGGCGAGGGTCTCCACGACGTGCTTCCATGCATTCGCGTCGGCCATCACTCCATGCACGACGACGACCGGAGTTCCCTGCCCGGTTCGAGCGAGTGCCGTGAGTGTCCCGTGATCGGATTCCAGTGTTACCTCGGCGGGCGCGTCGGCAGCATGACCACTGCTCATTGATCTCCCTGATTACGTTGGTGGGTGGCACGCGGTCCGCTGCTTTGAACAGCAAATCCTCCTACCTCCAATGACGTCGTGCCGTACAGGAGCTTTGTGCCGGACCAGCGACGTGCGTGATGCCGTGATGCCTTCAGGTCCCTTACCCTCATCGTCACGCCCCTGGCAGTCAGACGGGATCAGAGGCCTGCGTGGGCGTTGTCGATAACGTCGTTGAGGGTTGCCCGGGCCCTCTGTAGATCACGGATGGCGTACTCGAGGCGTTGGCGATGCTTGAGCAATTCCTGATCCAACATCCCGGTGCGCTCACCCGGTGCGGCATCGAAGCACGGCAGCAACTCCTCGATCTTCGTGCTGCACATTCCCGCGGCGAAGAGCTCTTGAATCTGGATCACCCGGTCGATGCTGGCCGGCTCGAAAATCCGCTGACCAGATGAGCTGCGGGAGCTGCGCAACAGGCGCTGCTGCTCGTAGTAGCGCAAGGACCGCACGCTCACGTTCGTCCGCTCCGCCAGTTCGCCGATCCGCATACAAGCTGTCCGTTCCTCTTGCCTCTGACATTGATGTCAGGGTTCACCATGGCAGCTTGAAGCTCAACCGCGACGCCTTCCCGATCGCCGGAACCTTCCTGCTGACGGCTGCATTCGTGCATACAACTATCGGAGCACGGGCCGAGACGATCGGGTTCGAGATTCTCGCAGAAAGACCAACTACCCGGATCAGCGGTTCCAGGGAGCACCGGCCACGGTCGCCTGGCAGGGAGAAAGGCGGATTGCCATCACCACGATGGGGTCTGAGGGCTGCCCAGTCTTGCCGCCTCCATGACGACTTCTGATGGTGTCACCTCGATCAACCTGGCTGTCGTTGCGCGTGACCTCGACTGTGGCGGCGAGAAGCACAGCTCGATTCTCTAGCGTGCACGCCTGTCGTCGGTGGAAAATCCTTGCCGGCTTGACCGTTGCTCCAGCGTTTCGAGTTCTTGGAAGAACGTGACCTGCCAGCCGGCGGGACCTTGGACCCTGGCGTTGATGGTCCGGAACGGGGTCTCGGTGGGGGGCGCCAGAATCCCAGTACCCGATGGTTTGGAGACCGCGACCGCCTGAGCGGTGTCCGCTACTTCGAGTGCGATCCGAAGCGTTGGCCCTTCGACGGTTGGCGCGTTCTCGATCGCATCGATGGTGCGCACGTGAGTCGGTGTCGCCAGTTCAATGGTCGCGATACCGGCATGGAGGATCGACACGCGGTCTTCGCCGTCAGGGGCGAAAGCGGGTTGCTCGGGCATGCCGAGAACATCGCGGTAGAAGTGAACGGCTTCATCGAAATCGTCGGTCTCGATGATCAAGCGAAGCTGGCGGGGCGGTTGAGGAAGAGTCATAGCAACCAGCGTGCATGCTGACACCAGTGTCAGAGGCAAGCACATTCCAGAACCATCGCCTATTGAGTTGCAGGCTAGATGCTTGCTATCTCGGTAACCGATCCTTCAGGGGCGATAGTCAGTGCGCGCGTAGTCGAAGGCCGTAGGGAGTTCAGCCGCGCATTCCACGAATCGGCCATCACGCCGGCATCCAGCCGCCGGTCGACTTCCTCGGGGGTCACCCAGTCGGCTGCCAGGACCTCACTCTGCTGCGATGTCAGCTCTGCATCAGACGTGACGCGCGCAACGTACAAGTCGAGGAGCGCTGAGGTTTTAACGAACCGGCCCACCAATGTCAGCGTGCATGGATCTACACCCAGACCCGTCTCCTCCCGCAGCTCACGGCCGGTAGCTGCGTGACCGACGTGTCGGCGGGTCTCGGCGTCCGAACAACTGATGCGTCGTTACGCTGGCTCCCATGTCTCACGTTCTGATCACCGGGATGTCAGGAGCAGGTAAGACGACCCTGCTGGGCGAGCTGTCCCGGCGGGGCCACCGGACGATCGACACGGACTATGACGGCTGGGTGCTTCCTGACGGCACGTGGGATGAAGCGCGCATGTCGAGACTTCTCGCGTCCGAGCAGACGCTCGTCGTCTCGGGGACTGTCGAGAACCAGGGTTGTTTCTACGACCGATTCGCAGCGATCGTGCTCCTCACTGCGCCGGTGGACCTACTCATCAAGCGCGTCTCGACACGAACGAACAACCCCTACGGCAAGGCAGAGTCAGAGCAGTTCGTGATCCGCCAGCAGGTGTCCGACGTCGAGCCGCTGCTGCGTCGCAACGCGAGCCTTGAACTTGATGGTCGCCGGCCGGTTTCAGAGCTGGCTGATGAGGTTGAACGTCTCGTCGTCGCCCCGCCCGATGGCAGACCGTGAAAGAGGATGGGCCCATGCGGGAGTTCATGCGCTCACTGGCTGATGACCTTCTCACCGTCCTCGGGCCCACGGGTCGGCTCGTGGCCGTTGATGGCGTCGATGGCAGCGGCAAGACGTCCTTCACTGCCAGCCTGGCGGCCGAGATCCGGCACCGGCCCATGATCGTCATTCACGTCGATGACTTCCTGAACCCTTCGCCCATCCGGCATGCCCAGGGCCGCCACTCCCCCGACGGCTTCTGGAGGGACACCTACAACTACGCCGCCCTGCGCGAGTCCGTGCTCGCCCCGCTCGGCCCTAACGGAGACGGCCAATACTCGCCGGCCTCCTACGATCCGCTGAGCGCCTCTACTTCGACGTCGCCCAGCCCTGGGAACGAGCTACCTTCGTCATCGACAACCGCGACTTCACCTCACCCAAGATGATTCCGCCCGACATGGCCTCGCCACTCCGTTGAAGGATGGCGTTCCCGGCAGCTTGTGATGGCCGGTGTTAGATGGCGCGCACAGTCGAGGCGTCACGCGTCGCGGCGCCAGTCGGTGACCTGGGGGTGGGCGGAGAATCCTGCTGCCAGGTAGGTGGAGACGGCGCCGGCGTTAGAGCTCTCTGCGCAGACTGTGGCGCTTGATGAGCCCATCTCGCGAAGCACCGCCGCGGCTGCGCGCGTCGCTATTGTGCCGTACCCGCGACCGCGGTGCTCTTGATGCACTCCCATCGGCTCGATGAGACCGGGACGCCCCGTGCCGGCAGACCATACCGCGGCGACGGCGACTGCATCGCCGTCGTTGTAGAGCGCCAGGATGCGCGCGGAGTCGAAAAATGGTCCTTCCGCGGCTGCCCGCCATCCCTTGACGAAGTTGCGCCGCCGCTCGTCCGGCATGGGCGTTCCATGGAAGGCCGACCAGTGAACGGACACCCACTCATCGGTGCGATCTGGTTCGATGGTGTCGATTCGAAGGCCCGCAGCCTCCACGGGTGCTGTCAGATTACGGTGGAGCGGCGTCCATGGCTCGTCGGGCACCCACCCTTCCTTCGCGAGGTGCACGGCAAGTGCCGACGCGCCGCGCGCCTCGATGGTCGCGCTTCCTGCATGAAGGACACCCGTCGCCGGCTCGCCGACATCCGCGACGATGCGACGGGCGAGAGACTCGTCCTGGTGCCGCGCCGGGTCCATCGCAAAGCGCAGCAGCTGGGGGCCGTCGATGAGCGCGATCGCCAGAGCCGTGTCACCAGATGACCACACCCGCGTCGCGGCGGCAGTGGCAGCGGCTCCACGGAGCGAGTGCCAGCCCAAATCGCCCGGATGCAGATGCAGTGGTCCCTCGTCGCACTGCCACTGCGTGAGCACGCGAAGGATCTGATCGAGCTCGTCGACGGCCGGCGTTCTCACGGTGACATCCATGAGCCCTAGCCTCCCATTCCGACAGAGCCAACCACGCCATCACCATCGCGTACATGGAACTGGACCGGCGCGGCGCTGAGTTGTTGTTCCAGGTTCTCACCGAACGTGAGGAGAAGGCCTCCGTCACGATCGCGTCGAACGAATCCTTCCCCGGTTGGACGAAGACCTTCACCGATCCCCGCCTCTGCGCCGCGATCGTCGACCGACTCACCTTCCACGGCACCATCACCGAAACCGGCACCACCAGCTACCGCCCCGGACACACCCGGGCACAGGCAAAGTAGTGACGATCCTCCGCCGACAACACCTCGACGTTCGGGACGCCAAGTACTTCTCTTGGATCACATCCACGACTGCGGAACACCATTCGCCGCACGAAGCCATCCAGGCGCGAGATCGAGCTGCTTGCAACTGCCGTCACGACGCCAGTGTCCGAGGGTTGTCCGTTCCTCAACACGGCTTCTGAGTTCTCCGATCCTTCGCATCCTGTTCGGCTCCGGGTGGCCAACCACAGATCAGACGTCGTTGAGCACTTTCGCAGCCTTGCCCAACAGGCCGGGATCGTAGGCGCAAGGCGTTTCGCAGAACACTTGGCGCTGTTGACCGACGGTGCATACGAAACGGCTCGAGCACGCCCGGGAGTCCGACCATCAGATGCAGTGTCGGCGTCGCATTCATGCCGCCACCCTCCCATGATCAGCTTGTCTTGAGTTGCTGGCTGTCCATTGATGAGCAACTGGGCTTATCCGAATCAACAGGCTCTATCCTCGAGATGCGTGCTGAAATTCGTTGGACACCTCCCTAAAACAGCAGGCAGCGGGCCACCGCTACCGGATGGATCACTCCGCGCTTGCGCGTCGAGCGATGATTGCCGCGTGGGGCCGCTGATCTGTGGTCGTCCTGGTGTGCGTCTCGATCACGTCGAAGCCAGCCGAAGTCAGTTCTTCGGTGAGGTCACTCACCGGCCAGCGGTACGCCGCGGCCATGGCATGCGCGAATCCCTCGATGGCAGGGCTTTCGAAGAAGCCGAGGAGCAGCATGCCACCCGGGCGCAGAACGCGGTTGAACTCCTGCAGGGGAATCCCGATTGTGCTGGGATCGTGGTGGATGAGTGAGTACCACGAGAGAACCCCGCCCACTGTTCCTGTCTCGACATCGAGGGTGTTGAGACTGCCGACCTCAAACGACACGCCGGGATAGGCGGAGCGCGCTCTCGCGATGAACTCGGGCACCAAGTCAATACCGCGTGCTTCGAGCCCACGCTCGGCCAAGAAGTTCGTCCAGTGCCCTGGTCCACAGCCCGCGTCGATGACCTGACCGTCAACACCGTCAGCCCAGGTAGATACGAGCTGACGGTCGGAGGGGTGCACGGCGCCCATGGATCCGAAGAGCTCGGTATACTCCGCTGCACGCCGTGAGTACGCCTCACTGACCGCATCAATCATGCAATTGAGTCTAGGTGTGAGCCAGATGCACACCCGGCATGGATCGGCTTATGGGCCTCGTCCGCCCGAAAGGGTACGACGATTACTACGACCCAAGTGATTTTTCGCTGGTGAGCGAGGGCGGTTGAGCGTCTCGAACCCAGCGGTTCAATTGAACAGGCGCCCCGCGTTGGGATCCCGGGTACGCCTCCGCGCATCTGAAGCCGGCACGTTGCGCTACATTCTCACTTGCCACATTCCCGGCGATTGTTTCGAGCGCCACCGTGAGGTGGCCCTGCGCTATCAGCCATTCCGCCAGAAGGCGTACAGATGTGGTGGCCACGCCGCGGCCGCGCCCGGCAGGCTTCAGAACATAAAAGACCTCAGGGCTGGCGCCCTCAATCCATGCCATGCCAGCCGTTCCCACGGCGGTGCCATCGATGACGATTGCATATCTGCCAGCGAGACCTTGTTCGTGCCTCTCCCTGGTTCGAGTGACCCGACGCCGCGCGCTGACTTCATCCAAATTCGGCGGGTAGTAAGTCCATTGCGGCACATCAGGCACCCGGCTCAAGTCATACTCCAGCCGCCAGTCCTCATCATCCAGTGCTCGCAGGAGAACACCCTCCCGATGCAGTTCTCGGGGTAACGGGACACGGAAAGCCATGAACAGATAATTGCACCAACCAGATGCCCAAGACCACGACCGCTCTTTATGCGGTGCGAACAGGCTCACACCGGGGTCCCGCTGCCGGATCGGCGCCCGGGTTGTGGGTAAACGCCTGCTGCGAGAGCCGGCACATACGCTTGCATGATGAATGAAGCGATAAGGGCGAAGCGGCATGCAGACCTGAGCAGCGTCGAACTTTCCGCGCTTCAGAAGCTCTTCGACGACGAATATATGAGTGACTACGGCCCGTGGAACCCCGATGCGCCCTACGGATATTCACCAGCAGATTTCCACGTCCTGGGGTTCCGGAGGACGGTATTGGCGGCGCATGTCGGGTTCCAACGGCGCGTGATCACGGTCGGTGGGTATGACGTCTCGGTGGCCGGCACGGGGGGCGTGCTCGTTGATGAGCGGTCCCGTGGCACAGGACTCGGCAGTCGGGTGATGCGACAGGCTCAACAGGTGATGCGCGATGAGGCCCGGGTCGGCTTCGGTTTTCTTGGATGCCGGCAAGAGGTCGTGCCGTTCTACGAATCGGTAGGGTGGACTCACGTTCATGCGACTGAACAGTGCGTGTCCCGCTTGGACCAAACATCTGTCATCGTGTCCGTGGGCGGCCCGAATCTGATTTGCTCGGCGATGCGTGAGGCGAGTGAGTGGCCGCAGGGTGACATCGACCTTCGCGGCACACCCTGGTGACCCAGCCTCGACTCATCCCGGCCATGGATTGCTGAGTAGGCGCTCTACGATGCGGAGTATGGATGTACGGTCAGTGCCTCGAGAGGCTTCAGCTTTTCAGCAGCCTCTCTCCGAGGAGGAGTTGCGGGCCATCTGTGATCGGGCTTTCCCGGACAGACCCCGAATCATTGCCGCTCAGGAACTCCTCGGGGGTAGGTACAACACGACGTACCGGCTGGACCGGCACGACGTGCCGTCACTGATTCTGCGGGTCGCACCCGAGCTCGGCCGGCAGTCACGGTTGGAACACCGCCTGATGCGCACCGAGTACGCCAGCCTCCCCCTGCTGGCCGCCGTCGGACACCTCATGCCCACCGTCATCCGGGCAGACTTCACCGGAACCATCATCGACCGGGACTACCTGATCCAGTCCTACCTCCCCGGTGTGCCAGCGGCCCAGGCGCTCAAGCAGTACACGACCGCACAGCAACTCGACTTCTGGTTCCAGCTCGGAGAAATCCTGGCCGCCATCCATGCGCAGACCGGGGAACGCTTCGGGCCCATTAGGGGTGTCCAGTACGAGAGCTGGAGTGCGAGCCTCACGGCGACCTTTCAGGCCATTGCGGCGGACATGACTGATGCGGCCCTCGATGCATCCGACATCGCCGAGATCCTGCAGGTGATAAAGGCACACGCATCCTCGATAGATGAGGACACGGTGCCGCGGCTGCTTCACGGGGACCTATGGATCGGCAATGTGATGCTGGCGGCCGATAGTGCTACGCCTCGTATCGTCGGAATCTACGACTGCGATCGGACGTCCTGGGGAGACACCGAATCGGACTGGACGCTGTTCCTCCTGCAAAGCCGCCCACCCGAAGTGCAGCAGGCCTTTCGACGCGGCTACCGAAGGACCCCGCAGACGACGCCGGCCGCGACTTTGCGGGCATTGATCTACCGCGCGAGGAGCATCGCCGAAGCTCGCCTCGAATACCGTCGGCTTGGAGAGGACCAGCACCTCGCGAGCACGTACTCCGAACTAGGAGCTGTCCTCGCTGAACTCAACTGACCGCCAGACCGCGGCCAGTTACCGCTCCTCGGTAAAGGATCCTCCTTGGATTCCTCCTGAGCGTCGTGATCAAGGATCGTCAACGGGGCGTACAAAACTAACGATCTGAATCGCTTGCCTGGGCGGGAGATTGGTGTCATGAAGCGAGCTGAACCAGTTGTGACGTTGGAAAGCGCCGTGATGCGCACGGTGAAGGGTTTGTTCTATCGTGCTGTGGACCCCACGTATTTTTCATGAGCCCCGCCAAGCCGAGCTGGCAGTAGAACGGGTCGAAACCGTAGTGCGAGCGAAACAGTACCCATCGGTCGTTCTCGATGCGTTGCCGGCCTTGCCCGAATACCACTGAGGTGACCGCGCTGGTGAGGTTGCCGTGACGAATGTGCTTGGTCGGGACGCCACCCAGAAGGGTGAACGCCTCGATATGTCCCTCCAGGAAGGCCTTCTGGCCTGGGTCAGGTAGACCCGAGGCACGGCCTTACCCGAGTGGGAGAGCCGGTAGACGAACATGTGGCACTTCGTCTTCACCCTGTTCAGCACGACCCAGAGCTCACCGAAATCCACATCGGCCTCCGCCCCGGGCGCATGCTGCTGCGGGACAAACACCTCGACCCGGCGGCCTGCCTCGACATCGATCTGAGCCCGCGGGACCCGGACGTAGTCGCGCACCGTGGAATACGACAACTCCTTGGCCCCGTGCTCCTCGATGAGCCGGGCCAGAATCCTCCGGGCGGTATGGCGTTGCTTCCGTGGCGCCGTCGTGTCCTCAACGAGCATCGCATCGATCGCCCGCTTGAACCCGTTCAATCGGGGTGCACTGCGAACCGGCACTTTTCGTGGCGGCGGTATCGGGCTAGTCAAGGCTGGCCGGACAGTGTCCCAGGTGGGTTCAGAGAAGGAGTCGGCGCCCGCGGGCGTGATCGCCTATCGCACTAGCTGGTCACTTGTCGGACGTGAACACGATCGAGTCGAAGACGGCGCGTGCCTCTCTCGTCAGCTCCGAATTGATCGATTCGTGAAATTGGGTCACCCAGATCACAGCGCGCTGGCCGTTCAGGTCGACCACCCGGTAGGTTTCGCGTTCATCCTGAGTCGAGTACCAGCGTGAGCATTCGTTCGAGAATCCTGAGTGGAGGCAGAACTTGTCGCGGTCACAGGCTGTGATGTCCACGTCGCCCTCGATGGAGTGGTCGAACTCGAAGCCGGAGTAATCGCCCACCACGACCTCGACGGGAGGGGTGCTGACCGTCGACGTCTGCGCCGTCATGGCGTCGACGAAGGCCTCAGCCGACGGACCGACCTCGACGAGCGCGCCCACCCACGCGCATGAATCCGTCGGCACATAATCCGCGGGCCACCAAGCCACGATGACGGCCCCTTCATCCGGGTGATCCGGGTCGTCCTTGGACAGGACGTCACCGCCGTCGCTCAACCAGCCGTCCGGGACGGTGATCTCGAAAGGCTCCGTGTAGCTGGTGACGAGGTATGTGCCGGCGTCGATGTCGTCGCTGTCCGGCAGCGGTGGCACCGTGCCAGCTTCCGTCGTCGGGGAACTGGCGGACGGGAGGGAGGCGTCGTCGGGCGCAGACTCGCACCCACCGAGACACCCCATCAGTGCGATAGCCACCAGGAGCAAGAGATGGCGCGACCGCTGAGCGGCCTTTTCAAGGGGTGTCATGGAGCTCATCGATCCATCAGGCCGCTACAGGGTCCTGTGAGGCCCCGCAGCCGGATGGCCCCGCGGGCGGCACGAGATGGGATGCCGTCGCCTCAAGTCTCCTCCAGCACAGAACCCGTGACAATGAAGAGTTGTACGGAGATCAGTCTCGACTCATGCGATCGCCCGAAATGACAGGAGCGCCCTGAAGCAGTGGCGAGGAAACGCCAAATTTCAGGCGGCTTCTCACCGGCCGGGCCTAACTGGCCCGAGAGAGATCTGGCGGCAGCCTTCGTCTCGTAACCCGAGGGTTGCAACACACGCGGACGAGACACCACTACTCCCCCGTGTGGGTTGCACTAATGAAGGGCACGGTTCTTGCAGCGCTTCATGGCCGGGCGATAAGTCCTGCAAGCGAATCGATGCGCGCACCTAACCCCAGTGAGCCCTCAGTTGATGATCTCGCCTCTCTCGCTCAAGAGAAGCACTGACAGCCGTTCCCGCCATGTCTGCAGCTGCTCGGGTGTCAGTCGCGTCCACTCGGTGATCTCGCCGACAATCCGCAGCGAGTCGCTGCTGCGGTACGACCGGGTGGGGTTACCCGGGAACTTCTTGTTGGTCACGTTCGGGTCGTCCTCGAACACTCCGGTGGGTTCGACCACATACACCCGTGGAGTGGCAGCGCAACCCTCTGCGAGGTCCGCGGCGATCTCCGCTGCGAGGCCGGCTCCGTCGGCAAGAGCTGTGAAGTACACGTGGTTCATGACGATCTCGGGGCGGTAGTTCGATCGGTGGCCCGCTGTGAGTAGATCCCCCACCTTCAGATCCGCGACCGTGCCGTGAAAAAACGGGCCCTCCTCGAGCGGTCTGAACATCTGAATTCCTCCTGTCGGCATACTCGGAGCCGCGAGTATGCCACCTCAGCAAGGTCTTGCCGCAAGTCCCCCTGCCCGCCTTATCCTGAAAGTGGTGGAGGTAGACCCGCACGGCCCCGTCCTCAATGCGCCTGTTCGCCCACCTGTCACATGCCGCTGGTACCTTCGGCCGATGGACGCCACCCTGCCCGAACCACGCATCACCACCACTGCTGTTGCCACCGTCGAGGACCTCTCAGTCCGCGAAGGATCCGACGAGGACTTCCTGGGCCGCCGGGTACTCATCCCAGCCCTTGACGGGGCTGGAACGGTCCTTTTGCCCTCCACGCATTTCTCGGTGTGGATGCGCCCCGACAAGCGTCTGGCCGCGGTCACGGCGCTCGGGATCGACGGGGCGAAGCTGATGGACCTCGAACGCTCCGGTAAACGCTGCCCCTCAGGCGGCGACATTTAACCAGGGCCTCGAGCTGTGGCTGGGCCTGGACACGCACCCGCTGGAGAACACCGCGGACCACGGCCGACGCCTGATCGTCGTCACCGGACCCGTCTTCAGCGACGTCGACCCTGTCTACCGAGGTGTGTAGATCCCGCTAAGCTTCTTCAGGATCGCAGTGTTTTTGTTGAGCGGAGCGCTGGCCGCGACGGGCGACGTCATCGCCGTCGCGCTGCCCACCGCACAGGTCACCTCGACCTGGCGGGAACTCATCAGCCCCGAATGCCTCGACCTGGAGTTCGACCTCAAGAACGAGGCAACGGCTGGGCGCACCGTCCCGCCACGCAAAGCGCCTCCCCTTCGATGCTGACATCGAATCGGTCCGCCCGAACCACCCTGAACATGGAGGGTTCCCGGGTCGTGGGGCCGGCGCACCTTGTCGAGTGTCCGCGGGCCGCGGGAACTGTACCTCCGCTGCATCGCCAGGAGCCGGATGGCCATTGACACGGAGGGCTACGTCGCAGATTCCTGCCACCCCGATTGGCTCCCATCGGGGCTGGCTCCGGAACCAGCTGATAGGTAGTCTGAGCGGGTCGCTGAAGTTGCGACGTTGAGGCGAGGCGGCCGTCCATGGCGAGCGAACAGACGTCGGGCATGCCGAGACCTGTTCTGGCCGGCAAGCTGACCCCACCCTGGACCCGACCGCGTGCCGTCACCCGCGTCAGGCTGCTCGAGCAGTTGGCCGACCCTCCACCGACACCGCTGACCGTCGTTGTTGCGCCGGCTGGCTGGGGCAAGACCACCGTCCTGGCCCAGTGGGCGTCCGAGGTGGTTCACCGGCCCATTGCGTGGGTGACCCTCGACGAGGGTGACGATGATCCAGTGCGCTTCTGGACCTACGTCGCTATGGCGCTGGACAGCTGTCGGCCGGGGCTTGGTAGATCCGCGTTGGCGGCGCTGGCGGTGCCACAACTTCCCCCCGTTCAGGTGGCAGTGCCCGCTCTACTCAACGCCCTCATGGCGGACGGCGGGGACTACGTCCTGGTGCTCGACGACTACCACGTGATCGACGCCCGTGAGATCCACGAGGGTCTGGAATTCGCCCTGGCCTACCTGCCGGCGAACATCCATGTCGTTCTGTCCGCGCGCGCTGACCCGGCGCTCCCGTTGGCCCGTTTCCGTGCCCGCGGTCAGCTTACGGAGATCCGCGCCGCGGAGCTGGCATTCACGGCCGACGAGGCCACTGGGCTCGTGACCGAGGTCAGCGACGCGTTGATCAGCGAGGGTGACGTGGCGCAGCTGGTTGACCGCACGGAGGGCTGGGCCGCCGGCCTCCACCTCGCAGCATTGACGCTTCGCGGCGCAACGGATCCTGCCCGGCGGGTTGCCCTCATCAGCGGCGACGACCGCCACATCCTCGACTACCTGAGCGGTGAGGTCCTTGGCCGGCTGGAAGAGGAGCACCGCCGGTTCCTGGTCGAGCTCTCGCCCCTGGACCGGCTGGGCGGCGACCTGTGCGATGCCGCGCTGGGTTGCACAGGGTCGGCTCAACTGCTGGAGGAATCGGAGCGGTCCGGGCTGTTCCTGACCGCCCTCGACGACAGACGCGAGTGGTATCGGTGCCATCGTCTGTTCCGGGAGAGTCTGCGCCGGGAGCTCGAAGCTACGGCACCCGGTCGGGCGTCGCAGGTCCTGGCCGCCGCGGCCCGGTGGTGGCAGGACCACGGCGATCCGGAGGCGGCCGCGCGGGCCCTGTTGGATGCTGGCCACCAGGAGCAAGCTGCCGAGCTCATCCTGGACGCCGATGACGAGCTCATCGGCGCCGGCGGGTCGACAGCACTGTTGGCATTGGCGGACCGGCTTGAGCGCCCACTCGTTGATGCCAACCCGCGGCTGGCAATTGCGATGGCGGCCGCCGCGGGCTTCAGCGGGCAGTTCGAGCGGGTGGACGACCTGCTGGGCGTCGCGGAAGCCGCCCTGGCGGTGGATGGTCGTGCACCGAGAGGGTGGTCGAGTGCACAGGGGGCCATCGGTGCGCTCCGCGTGACATTCGGGTCCACGGCCGGCGCCGCGTCAGTCCTCGAGGCACAGGAGGCAGCGCGCCGCGAGAACAACCCCGCCCTGCCGGGCTACGTCATCGCCAGACTGACCCTGGGGCTGGTGCTGCTCGGGATGGGTGAGGTCGACGACGCGATACCAGTTCTTCACGAGGCATCGCGTCAGGCCTCCTCACTCGAACTCCCGGCCTTCACCTCCCTGATCGCGGCCGGACTGCTGGCCACAGCACTGCTCGACGGGAGCCGGACCGAGGATGCTCGGGCCGTGGTCCAGGCGTCAGCCCGGGCCGCCGACGCCCTGGAAGCTGTCCTCGGCGACGCAGCTGGGGAGGCGACAGCTCTCCTTCGCACGGCCGAGGGACGACTCGCTCATGACGACGGCGAGCCGTTGGTGGCATGCGCGATCCTGGAGCACGCCGCACGGCTGGCCCGGGCCGCCGCGCACCCGTCGCAGACCACCCGGGTCCTGGTGACCCTTGCCGACGCGCGACTGGCGGTCGGTGACCGACCGGCAGCGCGCGCCGCGCTCACCGAGGCAAGGGAGGTCGCCGAGACCGAATGGGTCTTCCCAGCGACGCGGCGACGCCTGCTGGTGGCCGAGGATCGGATCGGCCGGGGTGCTGCCCGGGCGGCCCACCGACGCGGTGCCTTGGCCGAGGAACTCACCGAGCGGGAACTATCCGTACTCCGCGCCCTGCAGGGCAGCCTCTCCCAACGTGAGATCGGCCGTGAGCTCTTCCTGTCCATCAACACCGTCAAGGGATACACGAAGTCGCTCTACCGGAAGCTCGACGTGGTGTCCCGCGCGGACGCCGTCTCTCGCGGTCGCGAGCTCGGCCTGATCTGACCGGCCCGGACCACCCCGGGTGGTCGTGGCCAGGTGTGGTGACCGCGCTCTCATCGCGGAGCACGCTGGTCCTGGACATCACAGGGAGGCACGATGCAGCACGACCGACGCGTGGAGATCGCTGGGCACCTACCCGCGGGGGTTCGTCATGACATCGATGGCCGGTTCGAGCCCACGGAAGTACGGGCTGAGGGCGATCGCACGGCGCTGGAGTTCCACTCGCTCGACGACGCCGCCCTACGCGCGCTGCTCGAGCTGCTGTGGGAGAGCGGTGTCGCCGTTCTCGAGCTGTCCACTGCCATCACACCGGAAGAGAGCTGAAGGAGACCGCCATGACCGCGACATCGCAGAGGCAAAGTGTCCCGCTGACCCCACCACAACAGCCCCGGCGCGGGCGCGCGGTGGTCCTTGCCGCCGCTGCGGTTGCAGCAAGTGCTCTGGTCTCCATCCTGGCCATTACTCCTCAGCCGCCGGCGCCCGGCGACGCGCCCGCCACGGTGTTCAGCGCTGCACGGGCCATGGCCCATGTGCAGCACATCAGCCGGGCACCGAGGACCATCGGCTCGGCGGCACACGCCGAGACCCAGGACTATCTCGTCGGGTCCCTCACGTCCTCCGACTGGCAGGTCGGGATCCAGCGCACCGTCGGCTTCACCGACTGGGGCACCACTGGCACTCATCGACTTGCCGAGGTCGCCAATGTCGTCGCTACCCTCCCCGGGTCAGCGCCCAGCGGCACGGTGGTCCTCGCGGCGCATTACGACACGGTGTCGGGCTCACCCGGCGCCGCGGACGACGGGGCGGGCGTCGCCGCCGTCCTGGAAACTGCCCGAGCGCTCAGTGAGGGTCCAGGACAGACCCGCAACGACGTCGTCGTCCTGCTGAGCGACGGCGAGGAGGCCGGTCTCCTCGGGGCCGAAGCCTTCGTCCGGGAACACGCGAAAACGCTGGGTCCGACGGTCGTGTTGAACCACGAGGCCCGCGGCGTGGGCGGGACGCCGATAACGTTCCGCATCACCTCACCCAACGAAGACCTCCTGGAGGCCCTTTCCTCGCTGACGGGGGTGCTCGTCGACTCCAGCACGGAGGCGACCTTCGAGGCGCTGCCCAACGATTCGGACTTCAGGCACTTCAGCGACGCCGGATGGCACGGCATGGACACGGCCCTCGTGGCCGGTGGAGCCTTCTACCACTCACCCCTGGACGACGCGTCACGTCTTTCCACGGCCTCATTGCAACAGATGGGACAGACCACCCTTGCGCTGGCGCGAACACTCATCGACGTCGACCTCGCGTCGCTGCAGGAGGGAGGAGAAGAGCGGGTCACCACTCTGCCCTGGGGCCTCCTGCACTACCCTGCCACCCTCGACGTGCCGCTGGCAGCCGGCACCACCGCACTGGTGCTCGCGCTCGTCCTGGTGGCGCGACGGCGGAGAACACTGACACTTCCGCGGACCGCCCTGGCCGCCGCCGTCGCCGCCGTCGGTCTGGTCGCAGCCGGAGGTGCCGGCCTCGCCGTGTGGCAGATCGCGCTGATCATCGATCCCGCGCAGGCTTCCGCCGTCGTGGGCGACCCCTACCAGCCGGTGCCCTACCAGGCTGCCATGCTGCTAGCTGCGGTCGGCGTAGCAATCGCCGTTCTCGGGCCGGCACGGAGGCGTCTGGGCGGGACTGCCCTCGCCCTCGGGTCCCTCGTCCTCCTCGCTGCAAGCGGTCTGCTTCTCGCACTGTTACTGGCGGGTATGTCGATGGGGATCGTGCTCCCCACGCTGTGCGTGACGATTGCCGTCGGGCTTGCCGCAGCGCTGCCCCGACGATGGTCTACCGCTTCCGACGGCATCCTGCTTCTCGGCCTGATGGCTGCGACGGTCCTGGTCGCCCCCGGCATCTGGGTCGGCTTCGACGTCGGCCTTGGCCTCGGTGGGCCGGTGAGTGCCGTCTTCCTAGGGTTGCTGCTGCTGCTCGCACTGCCGCTGGTGGACGCCCTGCGGCCCGTACGAAGGAGCCCGCGCCGGTGGTCCTGGCGAGCCACGGCCGTCCCCGGCATGGCACTGACGCTCGCGACCGCCGTCGGGGCCCTCGGCCTGGCACTCAACCGGGAGGACGCAACACCTTCACGGCAGGAATCCGTCTCCTACGTGCTGGCCGCCGATACGGGCGAGGGCCACTGGATCTCATCGGCGCCCCGCCGTTCCGAGTGGAGTCAGGCGCTACTACCCGCCGGCCCCGCGGCGCTGGAGACGGCGGCACCGTGGACGGACGGGGCCGACCTCGTATATGGACCCGCCCCCTCCGCTCCGGGCCTCACCGGACCCGCGGTGGAGGTGCTCGACGAGCGCACGCGAGGCGGGCTGCGTGAACTGACCCTTCGCCTGTCCTCCACACGAGGGGCGCCGACGGTCGGCCTGTGGATCGACTCCCGCAGCGCCAGAGTGCGGGAGGCCACGGTGGCCGGACGCGACCTCCCCGTCCGGGGAGCCTCGGGTTCCTGGGACTTCGGATTCCAGTACACAGGCAGCGCACCAGCCGGCGTAATCGTCCGACTGATTCTCGAGCCGCGCTCGACAGACGTTACCGTCAGAATCGCTGACCGCAGCGACGACCTGCACGGCGCTCCCGAGCTCGCACTACCGGCCGACAGGGTGCTCGTCACACCGTACGTGTTCGTCACCCAGGAGATGACCCTGTAACCGCCCACCGAACAACTGACGCAGTACGGCTACCTCATCGGTTGGCCCGGTCGGCGCAGCCGATTGACGGTGTGGAGCGGGGGCTGACGGATCGCTTCGGAAGCACTCTCTAGAGTGCGATCAGCGCCGCAATGTAGAGGGCGGACGCGGACCAGGTCGTCACCATCTGGATCCAGTTGATCGTAAAGTACTTCTGCCGCCCGGCCTCCCAACTTGACGGCAGCGCCTCGGGGTCCCAGGCCAGAATCAACGTATAGTGCGGCGTTTTCACGGCGTTCGAGACGACGATGACGCCGACGAACACGATGCTCAGGCCGATCGCGGTGAGTACGAACGGCGCGGAACCGCGGTCCTCCCAGAGGAGCACGAGTGCCACTATCGGCAGGAGGAACATCCCAAGGGACCAGCCGAGGTTGTACAGCTTTCCCCACGAGTGGTCCGCGAATCGGAGGAACGCTTCCATGAAGTTGCGGAACTCCCGGCCGTCCATCTCGGCGAGCATCGGCCGCATGATCGTGCACAGCATCCCCAGGAGGCCGCACGCGAGCCCGGACAAGAAGACGGTCGCTGAGAGCACCCATTGCTCACCCGTCATGGCGAGACGCTTTTTTCCCGGCTCTGCGGCCGGTCCGTGGAAGGCGCAGGTGCTCAGCAGCAGTCAGCGAAGGTGGCGCCAAACGACATGAGAGGACTCTCCGCGGGACCACCAGGGCGAGAAGGGGTATAGCCAGGCTGACCATGACGAGAAGCAACGAGAACGTCAAAACCGCCGATGCCGGCAAGACGACCAGTTTGAAACTGTCGATGGCGGTATGGACGAGCGCGGGCGCCCAGATCGTGCCGCCTCCCGTCTCATAGAGGTATGCCAGCGGGACCGAGGTGACTGCGGCGACGAGCAGTGCCCCGATCCCAACGGCGGGTCCGCTTTGCAGGAGTATCGGTATGTGGGCCGCGGCCACCAAGGGCATCGTCCAGAGAACGGTGCGCGAGAAGGAGCGTCCTAGCCGCAATCGGCGAAAAGCGTATCCACGCCAGACGAGTTCTTCCGCGAGGCCGTGAAAGGCGAATAGTCCGATCAGGATCCAGGGCCAGTCGATGACGAGCTCGAGGTCGGCCCCCGTGACGATTCTGGTGATCGGAAAGACGAGCAACACCAGCGCGGACACCACCGAGGCGAGTGTGACGGCACGCCAGGCGGGCAGTCCCAGACCGAGGTGCCGGATCGTCGCGCGCCACGGTGTCCGCTGGGCCACCCGATCCACCACTACAGCAACGAGCACGACGACCGTCAGGATCGGGATGCCCCACCGTCCGGTGGCATCCCATTCGCCGAGCAGTGCGAGCGTGCCCCACAGCAAACCGAACCCGATCAGGAATGGGACCCAAGCACGGCCGCGCACGACACTCGGCTGATTCGTCGGCGACGTCGTCGAGGCAGGGTTGGTCGGAGTGATCACGACGGCCTTCGTTCGATGGCAGGTGCGGTCTTCATGGAGTCGTCCCAGTGTGCGCGCGATCAGGCACCCGGACCAGTGCGCGCGATCAGGCGACTGGAATTATCCGCCCACCAACTACTTCAAGAACCTGGCGATGGTTTTGTTCACGGGGCTGAGCCTAGCTGGCGGTCTCCATCCCCTGATCGAGTAGCACCCTGTCCCGCAACTCTTGGGCTGGAAGACACTCAAACGAGACTCCAGCGCTCCCCACCGCTACTGCTTCTCCGGTGCCTTGATGCCCCGTCTCGTAAGCAGGAGTGAGAAATCGCGACAGAAGCATTGGTTGCAGGACAGGTTCCGGGTACAGCGAGACTTCTGGCCCGAGTTGGATCAGAGACTGTCGGGGTGAGCTCGGTGCCGAAGACGCAAGCGATACGGGCGCCGGTACGGCGCCTGGTCACCAAGCGTCCTCGAGGTGGCTGTCCTTGTTGCTGGACCGACAGGTTGGTCACATCCACAAGGGGTCTACTAGGCAGCGGTGATGACGAGGGCAGTGCTGTGGCCACCGAATCCGAAGGCGTTGGTGATGGCAGCTGTGGAGCCGGCACATCTGGTCGTCCTGTCGATGACGTTGAGGCTGATCCCCGGGTCGGGGTTCTCGAAGTTCAGGGTGCCAGGCAGTAGTCCCGTCCGGAGAGCCTCGATGGTCGCGATGGCACCGAGCGTCCCGGCTCCTCCTAACAGGTGCCCTGTCATAGATTTGGTGGAAGTTATCGGCACGTCATTGCCGACCACCGCACTGATCGCACCCGCCTCGAGAAGGTCACCGACGGGGGTGGACGTGGCGTGGGCGTGGACGAAGTCGATGTCCGACCCTGCAAGCCCTGCCGCCATGAGAGCCTTTTGCATCACCCGCTGCTGGATGACCGGGTCCGCGGCCACGATGTCCCCGGCATCGGAGGTGACGGCAGCCCCGGAGATCCGACCGAGGATTTCGGCTCCCCGCGCCCGGGCGAAATCCTCCCGCTCGAGAACGATGATGCCGGCACCCTCGGCCATCACGAACCCATTCCGGTCTCGGTCGAAAGGCCGTGAAGCCGCGGCCGGGTCGCCCTGACTCGTTGACAGGGCCCGGAGCTGAGCGAAACCGCTGATCGCAAGGTCGTTAACGCAGGCATCCACTCCCCCGGCCACGACGACGTCGACAGCTCCTGAGCTGATCATTTCGACTCCCTGGGCGATCGCTTCAGCCCCGGAGGCACAGGCACTCACCGGCGTTCGGGCGCCTCCTTGCGCGCCGATGTCAATCGAAACCCACGCCGAAGGACCATTGACCATGATCTGCGTCAGCGTGTGAGGAGAAACCCGGCGGGAGCCTCCGGCATCCAGGGTCCGTACCTGAGACAACACTGTACCCAGACCTCCATAGCCGGACCCGATGACGACAGCTAGCCTGTCAGGCTCGACAGCCGGCCGACCCGCCTGGTCCCAGGCCTCCCGCGATGCGACCAGTGCAAGGTGCCCGCAGCGATCCATCCGTCGGTACTCCCTCGTGGTCAGCGACACGGCGGGATCGGTCGTCACGCGCCCGGCGATTCGCACCGGCAGTTCCTGCGCCCACGGCTGGTCCAGGGCTGCAATTCCCGACCGACCCGCGATGAGGCTGTCCCATGTCTGCACGACGGTACCTCCGACGGGCGTCATCGCACCCATCCCGGTCACCACCACCCCAAGCGCACTCGCAACCACAGAAAGCCCATCCTTCTTCTACAGAACAAAAGCGTCCAGTTGTCTCGCGACGCTGCCCGCCAACGGCCGGGACTCGTTCCAGTACCTCACAAAAGCCCAACCCAGGAAAACCGTGATCGAGGTTCATGGTGCACATCGGGCCTGAAGAGTTCGTGCCCAGTCCTGCCCAGAGAGCACCCGGGAATCCCCGCCCGCACATCCGATCAACTCGTCTCCGCACTCCTGTACCCAGCTTCTCGCCCATGCTCCGCACCCACCCACACCCACCCCGGTCCGCTCAGATCCTGCACTCCTTGCACTCATCAAAGGCCTTCATCGGCTTTGTTGAGAACCTTCGACGCGAGACACATTGCTGAGACACACCATGGATATGGACTATCCCGCCAACGCTGGAAACTGCTGACCCAGCCCCAACCTCTCGCCGAGCCCCGCCACGGGTCTGGTCAAGGGATCGTCCATGAACGTAGCGGCGCAAGCCAATCGAGCGGCGAATGCTCATCTCGGGTGTCCAGCAGGATCTTGAACAAGCGTATAGAATATTGAACATGCGTTCAGTATCCGAGGACCTGACCACCCGCGCGCGGATACGCGACGCGGCGGTGGATCTCTTCGGGCGCGAAGGTTTCGGCACAACAA
This sequence comes from Arthrobacter antioxidans, assembly GCF_023100725.1. Lineage (NCBI taxonomy): Bacteria > Bacillati > Actinomycetota > Actinomycetes > Micrococcales > Micrococcaceae > Arthrobacter > Arthrobacter antioxidans. Next base: position 1,869,902 of record NZ_CP095501.1, on the reverse strand, counting down.
CTGTTCGTGCGATTGCCGGTGCGGCGGATGTCAGCCCTGGGCTCGTGCTGCATCATTTCGGCTCGAAGGATGGACTGCGTCAGGCGTGCGACCGCTACGTGGTGGACGAGTTCATCGGCCGGAAGGACGAACTGACTCGCGACGCGACCTCGGCAATCGCTCGCTGGCTTGCTGACATTGATCGGTTTCATCCGCTGATCGATTACCTCGCCCGCATGCTGGCCTCGGGAACAGCTGCCGCGGATGAGCTTTTCGACGCACTGCTCACCGGTACGTCCCGGATGCTGGACGAGCAGATCACCGCAGGCATCATGCGGGAGCCCGAAGACCGCAGCATCCTCGCGCTGTATCTCACGCTGCACGGCTTGGCCCCACTGGTGATGCGTCGGCAGGTCACCCGGGGTCTTGGCCTCGACCAACTGAGCGAAGAAGGCATCCGTCGATCGACGATCCCGATTCTCGATCTCTACACGCACGGTCTCTACTCCGACGATCGGATGCTCGTCGCGGCACGCGAGGCACTGACCAGGACGAGTGGACCTCGCTCCGATAAAGGGGAGAACGACCCGAATCAGGACCCGGACCCGCCGCGCCCCCGCCGGTCCTGACTCCATCCACTTCATCCGCACGAAAGGAACACAGGGCGATGATTCCTGTTATCCAGACCATCGAACTGACCAAACGCTACGGCGCGCATCAAGCACTCCATACACTCGACCTCGACGTGGCACCGGGGGCGGTGTTCGGCCTGATCGGCCCGAACGGGGCCGGCAAGACCACGACTCTGCGCATCCTGCTCGACATCATCCGGCCGACGTCCGGATCCGTGAGAATTCTCGGCACCACGCCCGGCGAGGGCGGCCCGGCATTGCGGCGGCGTATCGGCTACATTCCCGGGGAACTGCGGCTCGAGGGACGCCTCCGGGGCCGGCAACTCCTCAGGCATCTCGCCGAGATCAGCGGTCCAGTCCCACCGGGGACGATCGATCACCTCGCCGACCGGCTTGGCGTGGATCTCGGCCGGCAGGTCCGTACGCTCTCGAAGGGCAATAAGCAGAAGCTCGGACTCATCCAGGCGTTCATGCACCACCCTGAACTCCTGGTGCTCGACGAGCCGACGAGCGGGCTCGACCCCCTCGTGCAACGCACCTTCCTCGAAATGGTGCGCGAGGCGCGCGACGCCGGCCAGACGGTTCTGCTCAGCTCGCACGTCCTCAGCGAGATCCAGCAGACCGCCGACGAGGTCGCAGTGCTCAGCGGTGGCCGCATCGTCGCACAGGGTCGCGTCGACTCGCTCCGCCTTAGCAGCATCCGGCATGTGCGGGCGGGCGTCGACGGGACCTCCCTCGCGCTTCTGCGTCAGGACCTCGAGAAGCTGCCCGGACTCAGCGACGTAACCGTCACCGGTAACGGAGGCGGCGTCGCACGTCTCGCGGCGAAAGTCGACGGCGGCATCGACCCGTTCGTGAAGCTGCTGGCCCGACACCGGGTCGTCGACCTCACAGTTGAAGAACCGGACCTCGAGGAGTCCGTACTCCAGCTTTATGGTTCCGGCGGCGTCGAGGAGGCCACCCATGTCTAGGATCCTGCCGGTCTTCCGCCGTTCGATCGGCGACTCATGGCGTTCACTCCTCGGGTGGAGTCTTGGGGTCGCCGCCGCGCTACTGCTGTACCTGCCCCTGTTTCCGAGCATCGGCGGCAACGGTGAGATGCAACAAATCATTGACAGTCTCCCGCCCGAACTCGTGAAAACTCTCGGCTACGAGCAGATCGCGTCAGGCCCGGGGTACGTACAGAGCACGTTCTACGGGCTCATCGGATTCCTGCTGCTGGTTATTGCCGCGGTGTCCTGGGGTTCGTCAGCGATTGCCGGCGCCGAGGAGTCGGGCCAGCTCGAGCTCACCCTCGCGCACGGGGTCAGCCGCACGCAGGTCGCACTCGAGTCGGCACTGTCGGTCATCGTGCGCCTGGCCTGGCTCGGGCTGCTCGCCGCGGCGATCGTGGTCATGCTCATCGAACCAGCCGAACTGGCCATCGACCCGCCTAACGCGGTGGGCACCTCAGCGGCGCTTGTCGGACTCGCAGCCTTGTCGGGCGGGTTCGCCCTTCTCATCGGCGCCGTCACCGGCCGGCGGATTCTCGCCATAGGGGCCGGCGCCGGCATCGCCATCCTTGCATACGTGGGAAACGCCATAGCGAACCAGGCGACAGGCGCACAATGGCTCCGCGCGGTCTCACCGTACTCGTGGGCGTACCGTGACCAGCCGCTTACCGATGGCACCGACTGGGCAGGGCTTCTGCTCCTATGGGGGGTGAGCACGGTTCTGGTCCTCCTGGCGACGCTGGCGCTCCGACGACGCGACGTCATCGGATGAGATCCTGGGCATAGTGGCGTATCGCGCCACCATGCCCTCCCCTGTCGAGACACAGCCCTTTGCAGGCGACGATTTCGCGGTGGTCGTACCCGGAGGTAGCTGGTAGAAGCCGAACACGAATCGGACGGATCGATCCGCTCCAGGTCGGCCGTCGGTGTCCCGGGGCGAGACGCCCATCCGGTTCGCGCGCATACCTGCCGAGGTCATTTATGCTGAGCCGATGAGGAAGCGGGTGGTGCTGGCATCGACGGCGTCAGGGCTTGCCGGACTCGCGGTGCTCTTGATGTCTCGAGGGCGCCGCCTTCCACCCGGCACAGGGAGAACGATCGCTCGCATCCGAGCTGGCCCCGTGACCGGAGTCGTCACCGGCACATCGGGGTACGCCCAGTCCGGCGCGGTCCGGATCTGGTACGAGTCCATCCCTCCCGTCGCTGCGGAGAAGGGTGTCGTATTGCTCAACTCCTCCCTCGGTGTGGGCTCGTTGTTCTGGCCGCCTGCGTTCCTGCGCGGTTTGTCGGCGGCGGGCTATCGCGTGGTTCGGTATGACCATCGGGGCACCGGCGCGTCCAGCTGGATGACGGGCTGGAGCCGGAAGCGCCCGTACTCGTTGATCGACATGGCGAGCGATGCGATCGCCATCCTCGACGAGCTGCGCATCGACCGCGTTCACCTGATCGGGCTTTCCCTTGGAGGGTTCGTCGCCCAGGAAGTCGCGATCGCGCACCCCGAACGTGTCCGCTCCCTCACCCTCATGTCGACCTCGGCGGACCCGACCGACGCTTCGATGCCCGGACCTCGGACCTGGTCGCTGATTCGATCTGCGATAGGCGCCTTGCCGCTCCTGCGGTACCGCCTGCTCGGCGGCGAGACGAATCTCGTGAAGGAATTCCTCGCGGGACTGGTCGCGCGCAGCGGAGATGAACCTGTGGATGTGGAGGAGTGGACCAGGATCATCCTCTATGACCTGCGGGAACGGAACGGGCTGAACCTCCGCGCAGTGCTGCAGCACCAGGTTGCTGTTGCTGTGACTCGCTCCCGATACCAACTGCTGGCCGGCGTAACGGTGCCTACCCTCGTGATACACGGGTCTGCCGATGCGTTCCTGCCGATCGAGCACGGCTACCGACTCGCCGCAGCCATTCCTTCCGCCGGCGGCCTTTGGTTGGAAGGCGCTGGTCACCCGTTCCCCTACCCTGACATGCCGAGTGTGGCGGCCGCGGTCACGAGCCACCTCGACGCCGCTACTGCGCGCCTCTCCGGACCGCGGGACGGTCGCGCCCACAGTAACGCACGAGCAAGCGATACATGACGGCGGAGCGCCTCCACGAGGTCGGGAAGACAGGTAGCCGTTGCACACGCCGCTCGGGTGTCCTTCAAGGGTCCCTTCAAGGGCGGGAATCTTGGGCGTTGTGGTGTAAGGGATGATGGCGGTTCCCAGGGCGGCGGCAGCGGCACGGACTCGATCCTGTCGATGGGATGTGGCGCTGATACCAGCCAAGCCCCAACTGAGGGCAGCAGCGTAGGTGCGCGGGGTCGGTGCTGCTCGCCGTGATCCGACACCGAGTGTGGTGATCGCCCCGAGAGTGAGCAGGACGGCCGCTCGCGGTGCGGGCGGCGACGGCCACCGCGTGGCACGGGCGATCTCGACCGTGGCGACGATCGAGGTGCCGGTCAGTCCGACGCACACGGTCAGGGGCAGACCGGCCCGGCGGTGGATCGGCCGGTGGGCCTGCGCGGGAAGCACCTGGTACACGCCGTAGCCGGCGCATCCGCGTAGATGGGCAACCAGATGGCGAAGGCAGCGTCGACCGGAGTCAGCGGATTGCTGCTGTCCTGCGCTGACCCGTCATCACCGGTAGCACCCGCGGTGATACCGCCGACGATCAATCCGGCGGAGGCGAACTGCCGGATCTGATCCCCTGTCGAACCATGACCAGTGCCCCGTCCCGGGAGATTGCATGCCGGAACCGTAGCCAAACGTTGGCGGCGTGTCAGCGGTGCTGCCTCACCGCACGACGTGGACTCTCATCAGCGGAAGCACGTAGGAGGATCCTTCCGGGGTGGGTGGCGCGTCCCACCGCCCTCACCCTCCCGTCATCGATCGAGCTGCAGCCGCTTCCATGCGATGACCGTCGCGGCACAGAACGCCGCGGAGATGAGGAGCGTCGGTAGAAGCTGGACCGGCGCCACGGCCTCCGGCGTCATCGCCCAGAGGGCCGGGGCGCCGAACGGCGTCCATCCGCCTAGGCCGGACAACACGCCGACCTGTGCGATCACCACGATCGCGATCGTGGCCGCGATGCCGGGCAGGATCCCGCGGCCGAGCGTGGCAGCCCACCCCGCGGGTACCGCGGAGAGCGCCGTGAACACCGACAGCACAAACAACCGGAGCAGTGCGACACCGTCCTCGTCAGCGGGAAGCCCGTATCCCAGGAACACCCCGAGCAGTCCTGTCGTCAACGTCAACCCGAGCCCGACCATCACCGCCCAGACGAGGAACACCGCGAGCTTCGCGACCGCGATCGTCGACCGTCGGATGGGGACGGCGAAGAGGCCGGTGATCGTGCCATCAGCAAACTCACGTGCCACGATCCAGCTCACGGCGACACCGAACGCGAGCAGCCCTCCGGCGGCCGCGATCTGCATCACCGCGCCGCTGAGCAACGGCCACCCGTCGAGCTCGCCGAGCGGCCCGAGGCGCCCGGCGACCTGCTCGTTGCCGGCCCGCACGGCGAGCACGAGGCTGCCACTCAACACGCCGAGGCCGGCCAGGAGCAGCCACGTGATGGTGCGGAAGACCCGAGAAGCCGCAGCCTTCCGCGCCTCAACGGCGAACGCAACGCCGAGATGGTTCATTCTCGTGCCTCGTCGTCGGCGTGCACCGCGGCGAAGAAGGAGCGTTCGAGGTCGAGAGTGTCGGGATCGAGGCCGCCGATGACACGACCCCGGTTCATGAGCGTGATGCGGTCCGCGATGCGGGCAACCTCGTCGAGGTGATGACTGGACACAAGAATCGCGGCGCCAGCATCGCGAAGCCGCAGCAGAATCTCGCGCAACAGCAGAACACCCGCCGGGTCGAGCGCATTGGACGGCTCATCGAGCACAACTGTGTCCGGCGCGTGTTGCAGCGCCGCCGCCAGTCCGACCCGCTGCCGGTTCCCCTGCGACAGCCGTCGCGCGACCACCCCGGCATACGCACCAAGATCGAGGGCCGACAAAGACCACTCGACCATCTCACGGATGCGGCCGGGCTCGACGAGCCGAAGCCGCGCAGCAATCTCCAGGTTCCGCCGCACATCCAGCTCCGGGTACGCGAAAGGCGTTTCGAGAGTGTGCCCGACGCCGGACCACGCCTCGGGCTCGAGACTGGAGAGCGCGACACCCCCGAGCGTGACAAACCCCGCGTCAGGGCGGAGCATACCGAGCAGCACCCGCAGGAGAGTTGTCTTGCCCGCACCGTTGAGGCCGACGAGGGCATGCACCTGCCCAGGCTCGACGGCGAGTGACACCCCATCAAGAGCGACCGTGTCACCGAGCTGGCGGCGCACCAGGTCCGCGCGCAACACGCCTACGTCGTCCACGCCCCACACTCTAGGAGACCGAATCCGTCCGCGATAGACAGCCCAACCGAGGACACCAAAATGCCGGCTCACGAATCTCAGCTTTGGCGACGACGGGGCCACCAGCGACCCCACCCGGGTCGGCATCCTCACTACCTCCCTCATGGCTGCCCTCGCGGCCTCGATCAACCTGCACACCCGCGACGGGAACTGCACGCCCCTCAAGACCGGAGGAGGAGATCGACGCGGACGATGACGGCACCCCGAACGTCTACGAACACCGCCAATGTCGGTTCACGCCCAACCGCCATTGCCCGGTCCTCATCAGGTGGCCTCTGAGCCCCACCGCCGAAGTTTCGGAGAGGGTCCTACAGCCACCGAATACTACGAAAACACAGCCAGTTGGAGCTGCGAATCACAACTGAAGTTCGCCGACCCGCCGTATGGCCTCCCCGCGTGTCCGGTCAGATGATCATTTGATGAGACAGCCGAGAGTCAGCCGATAGCTCATTCGAACGCATGCAAACCGCGCTCTTCCGAGTTGTCAGAATTTCGTTCGCTGGTTCGAAAAGCTGGGGCGCGTCGGTTGGGGCGTCAAAGGGTGGTGGCGTCGCGCAGTTCGGTGGCTGCCTGCACCGTTCCGTGGGTGACCGCCTCTGGGCCCCGCCGGCGCTGTGCTTCTTGGTGCAGCTGCGTCGATGCGTGATCCGCGGGATCGGTGCGGGTACTGCAGGATCGACCGCCCCCGCCGATCAACTAGATCAGCGGGACGATTTCGCCGACGAAGGCGAGATATCCGACCGAGGTGGGGCCGTCGGGGAGGAACGCGCTGGTGGCGGAGTCGATGGCCTAGCCGGCGATGAGCTGGTCACGGTCGGCCCGGTGTCCGCGGCGGCGGGTTTCTCGCCGTAGGACTGTGCACGGATACCTACTGTCGAAGGTCCTGTCGAAAGTCGGTCGTCGCGGGACCGGCTGGAACGGCGGGGGTTCGAGGCCACGTCCAGGCGGAGCGCAGGATGAAGGCCAGGAGCAGCACCTCGATTCCGATGGAGAGGGCGTAGAAGGAGGCCCACTCCCAGGACTCCCCTACCGCGTTGAACACCATTAAGGGGACCTGCGCCGAGGCCACGATGAGGTTCGTGATGCGGTTCGCCCGGGCGGGCAGCGTCATGGAGAGCGGGATCATCAGGGCCGGGATCCCTATGACCACGACGAAAATGGTCAACAATGGCCCGCTGATGTCGAACTCGAAGACGACGCCAGCCAGGATGTCATCGATGACGCCGGGCTTGTAGAGGTGGAAGTAGTCGATGTAGATGACGAAGAACATCAAGCTTGTCCAGGCTGCCGCGAGCTTGGCCTGCACGGGGATCGGCGGGTTGTCGAGCAGGTTCGAGGTTTTCGTTCGGATGGTCATCGGTCTTTCTTTCGAGAGGAGCGGTCCGTCCGCCGGAGTGGCGGCAGGTCTGGGCGTGCATACGCACGGGATGGGTCGTTCTCGTCGGTCCGGTCGTCAGACGGTGATCACGACCTTCCCTCGGGTGTGGCCGGCCCCGACGTAGCGGAGGGCATCAGCTGCTTCGTCGAGGGGGTAGGTGCGGTCGATGATGGGCGTGACCTGCCCGGTCGTGAGCAGGTCGGCCAGGGTGAGTAGGTCCTGGCGCTTTTCGATCGACAGGAAGGGCTTCAGCTGCTGACGGGTGAACCCGGACAGCACACGCGCTTTGACGATCCGACCGAGGGGGCCGAGCCAGCGTCCGCCGCGTCCGCTGTTGGGGATGAGGGTGCCGGTGGGCGTCAGCGCGCGGCGGACAGCCGCCAGGGGTTGGGCTTCCACATTGTCGAGGATGAGGTCGTAGCGCTTCTCGGTGCGGGTGAAGTCGGTCCTCGTGTAGTCGATGACGTAGTCGGCACCGAGTGATCGGACCAAGTCGACGTTGCGCGTGCTGCACACACCCGTCACCTCGGCACCGAACGCCTTGGCGATCTGCACGGCGAAAGAGCCCACGCCGCCTGACGCGCCCGTGACCAGCACCGTCTGGCCCGGTCGAACGTTCGCGATCTCACGCAGTGCCTGCAATGCCGTCATGGCCGACGTGGGCACCGCCGCGGCGTCCACGACCGACAGGTTCGCAGGCACGGACACGAGGTTGTCCGCCGGGACACAGGCGTACTCCGCGAGCGTTCCAGCGGTGCTCCAGCCGAACACCTCGACGCCGGGGCGGAGAGCGGTGACATCCCTCCCGACCGCCGCCACAACCCCGGCGAAGTCCCTGCCAGGGATGCCGTGGCGCGGCCGGCGGAGCCCGTACGCCAGGCGCACCATGTACGGCTCACCGGTCATGACGAAGTAGTCGCCAGGATGCACCGAGGCCGCGCCTACCTGGACGAGCACATCGCCTCGCCCGGGCAGCGGTCGCCCGACCTTGGACGACTCCAGTACTGAGGGCGGGCCGTAGCGTTGCTGGACGGCGGCCCGCATCGTCGCCGCCTCGTCCGGACTCGCCCCCGGCACCAGGGGTGCTCTGTCATTCGATCTCTGTTCGTTTTCCACAGAACCCTCCGAACATTCGAGCAGCGACTCTCACTGGCTCGTACAGCGTACGACGTACGGTGTACGAGCCAGTGTGAGCGTACGCTGTACTACTGTCAAGCCTTTTGAGGAAGCGAGGAAACCCATGCCCGCGAGGGAACAACGCCAGATCGCGACAGACGCGGGGCTGAGCAAGCAGCGGGTTGTGGTCGAGGCGGTCCGGCTCGCCGACCGCGAGGGGGTCGACGGGCTGAGCATGCGCCGGCTGGCTAACGCGCTCGGCGCAGGCGCAATGTCGCTCTACCACTACGTGGCGAGCAAGGAGGAGTTGCTGGACGCCATGATCGACATCGTGTTCGAGGAGATCGAACTCCCACCCGAAGACGCCGACTGGCAATCGGCGATACGCCGGCGGGCGGTATCCGCCCGACAGGTTCTCACACGCCACCCGTGGGCGATCGGCCTGATGGAGTCGCGGACATCGCCGGGGCCCGCAAACCTCCGCCACCATGAAGCGGTCACCGCCTGCCTACGGAGGGCTGGCTTCTCGGTCCTGATGGCGACGCACGCCAACTGGTTGCTCGACAGCCTTGTCTACGGTTACGCCCTGCAGGAAGCCGGCCTGCCGTTCGACACAGCAGATGAGTTCGCAGACATGGGCGAAGACGTCTACCTGCCCCAGCTTCCTCCCGACGAGTTCCCTTACCTCAACGAGTCCGCTGCGGCACTCGTCGCTGCCGACTACGACCCGGCGGAGGAGTTCATCTTCGGCCTCGACCTCGCCCTAGCCGCTCTCGAGCCCATGAGAGCCTCCGCATAGCCACGCTCACTGACCGTCGCGCGGTCCTCTGCACCGCAGTCCCGATCCCTCGCGGTCTTGCATCAACGCCAAACAGCGCTGTGAAAACGCCCCATCCACCGCCGAAAGGCACATCGCCGGCCCGCCGCGCGACGCTGCCGGACACCGCCCTCCGTCCGGTCAAAGGATCGTCTGACGAGACAACTGGCGGGCAGTCGGCACCTACCTGGGACTAGGAGCCGAAACACGCCACCGAACCCCACCCACGCTCCCGAACCGCGACACCATCGGGAAGCCTCACGAAGTCCAACAAACCGCCGGCGGTCACGCTCCACCTGACGCCCGCTGATGGATGCTCGCCGGGCTCTCACGAGCGGGTCGTTGCGATGGGTACTGCTCGTTGGGGGTGTGCCGCTACATCGTCACGACCGCGGACACACGCCTCAGTCTCGCCGTCCAGCACCTGCGGCCCGGCTCCGCCGACACGACGGCGGGATCGGGCGTCCTCGAGTCCCGCCAGGCCGTCAGCGGCGGGTGCGCGGTCGCGCGTAGCGGTGCATCAGATCCGTGACGGCCAGGGTCACGATGATGATCGACACGGCGACCGCGGCCAGGCCCACGTAGAGCCCCGTCAGCATCGCCATGGGCGAGCTCGCGCCGGCCAGGTAGCCGATGCCACCAATGGCGCCGACGAACCAGAACACAGCCACCGCGACCAGCGCCAGCAAGGACGGCAGAGCCGTCCGATTGTCCTTCAGCCACTGTGTCGGCCGTACCTTTTCGATCCCCGTAAGCGCCATGCTCCAAGTCTCCGGTCCGGCATGCGAAGAGCCCCATCCGACACGTATCGGTTGGGTCACAATACGATGTGAGGGACTGCCTGGGGCACTGCGAATCACGGTTTGCACACAGCCCTCGCCGGGATCACGGCCCTCCTCGCAGGCTGCGCCAGCGCCCCTGACGATGAGCCCGCTGCGGCTCGAATGGCTGCTGCCACGACGGGTTCGGCGTCTCCGAGCACCCCCAAACCGTCAGCCACCCAGGTAGCCACCGCGCCAAGCGCCCCCACAATGGATCCCGTCGCGCGCGAGACGCCGGCGGAAGTGCCCGCCCTGCGACCACGCCTCCAGCCGCCCCGGCAGCTTCTCCAGCAGCGGAACCGGCAGCGCCCGTCGTCGGCACATTGACGCCCCGACCGCACACACCGTGCGTGAGAGCGGCCGAATCCCGGCTGCCAACGGACGGCAGTCGTCCCGGAACCTCCGTCCTGAAGCAGCACGCATCAGGGTTGTCGGTTCGTAGGGAATACTCCACCGCGCCACGGCTTCGGGACTGCTGCGCTGCGGTTCGTGAGCGACCACTGCCCATCGGTGTGGCTCCGATTGTCGGGGTATACGCTTGGCCCGACTCCTGGAGACAGGGACGTCGCCGAACGCAGCTTTCACGCGAGAGCGACTCGGCCGGTCAAAGGAAACCTCGATGAGAGCGCTTGTTTACCACGGTCCCGGGAAGAAGGCGTGGGAAGACGTCGCAGACCCCGCCATCCAGAAGCCCACCGACGTCATCGTGAAAATAGAAACCACGACCATCTGCGGCACTGACCTGCACATCCTCAAAGGTGATGTTCCAGCTGTTGAACAGGGTCGCATCCTCGGACACGAGGGTGTCGGAACGATCACCGAGATCGGATCCGCGGTGACTGGCCTCGCGGTCGGTGATCGCGTGATCATCTCGTGCATCTCCGCCTGCGGGCATTGCGACTACTGCAAACAGGGCGTTTTCTCTCACTGCCTGGGCGAGGAGGGCACCTCCGGGATCGGGTGGATTCTCGGGCACCTCATCGACGGAACCCAGGCCGAGTTCGTCCGCGTCCCCTACGCGGAGACGTCCGTCTATAGGATTCCGGACAGCGTCAGCGCCCAGGAGGGAACGCTGCTTTCCGACATCCTGCCGACCGGCCACGAGATCGGTGTGCAGTACGGAGCCGTCAAGCCAGGTGACGTCGTCGCAGTGATCGGTACCGGTCCCGTCGGACTCGCCGCGATCACGACCGCGCAGCTCTACGGCCCGGCACGGCTCATTGCGATCGACATCGACCGGAACCGGGTGGAGCAGGCCAAACTCTTCGGAGCCACGGACAGCATCGTGTCAACGGATGCCGACTGGAAGGATCAGGTTCTGGCACTCACCGACGGTCTCGGAGTCGACGTGGCCATTGAAGCAGTGGGGATCCCGGAGACGTTCGCCATGGTGCTGGATATCGTCAGGCCGGCCGGTCACGTCGCCAACGCAGGCGTCCACGGTAAAGGAGTCGACCTGCCACTGGATAAACTCTGGATCTCGAACATCACCATCACCACCGGCCTGGTGAACACCAACACCACCGGTACCCTCCTCAAACTCGTCGCGCAAAGGAAACTGCCCGTTGATCAGTTCGTGAGTCACTCCTTCGACCTCCACGACATTGAAAGGGCATACGACACGTTCTCCCGCGCCGCCGAAACAAAGGCGCTCAAGGTCATGCTCAACGCCTGAGCAACTCTCAAGGACGGGATCAGCCTTCTGCCCCACTCTTGCGCAGGGAGTGAGGCTGGAGGCGCGGCGTGCTCTTGACTCCAGTAAGCCGGTGTTGTGGGTCGCCACCCAGTCTGCAGCTCTGGCAAGGAAGCCCGGGAGTTGTGCCACCGGGCAATTGTTCGATGGAGTCATCACCGCCCCCCCTCCCTTCGTCCGACCTGTCGATCGGGCGGTCGCGCAATAGCGCCCGATGCCTGGCAGCCGGCCGGTCTTCAGGTGTCGTCGCAGCCTCTTCACGGCGTATTCACCTCAGGTCGCCCGAACGTCAATGCCAGCGGTTTAGGTTGTGTCCATGACTCCCACGTCCGATCTGCATCCGGTGCATGCCCTGTCCATCCTCTCCGCCAATAGTCGGCTGCGTGAGCGTCAGATCCTGATGGTGCAACAGGCTCTTCACAATGCTGGTGCACTCACCGCCCACGAACGCCGCGATGTGCTGGAGGCCAGTACGGGTCGGCCCGTGGAGTCCCTGCAGGAGCTGCGCCAGGGCGAATTGGGGCCCGTCCTGGGATATACGCGGACACTATCCCCACGCATCGGGCACTGAACCTCGTCCGCAACCCACCAGACGCCATCACCCTTAGGGACTGCTGATGGTTCGGTTTCCATCCAGCCTGTGAGGATTCTGTCGTCCTGGAAGAGCTGGCCATCATGGCAAAGCCGTATCCGAGGAATTCAGTCGCGAGGTCGTGTCCGTGGCACGGCCTACTCCGATGCGAACGTCGGCTGCGTCCTCGTGGACGGAGCGGACACCACCATCGGCGACGTCGTGTTGTTCGGGCCTAGGTGTCCATCTACACGACGAACCACGCGCTCGAGGCTGGGGAGCGTGCCGTGGGCTCCCGCTCCGCCAGGCCCGTGCTGATGGGAGGGAACGTCCGGGTGGGTGGCGGCGTCACCATCGATCCGGGCACCACCATTGGTGAGGGCTCCGTCATCGGTTCCGGCAGCGTCGCAACGCGTGACGTCCCCCGAGCTACCTCGCCGTCCGTGTACCCGCCAGGGTTCTTGACGACATCGCCCCTGCTGACCGCTCTCGCCACCTCGGTGCGTAAGCCCCGGCAGTGGTCGCAGAAGCGCCGGGTGTCGGGACCGCCCGTGCTACTCGTTGCGGTAGGCGGGATTGGGAATGGTGCGGGAGCGGCCGCGCAGTTCAGCGAGGGTTTCCTCCCCGCCGTCGGCGGTTTCCTGGGTGACTCGAATGTCGAAGAGTCCACTCCTGCCGGTCTGGCTGACCAGGGTGGCATGGGCGGTGAGCGTCCGTCCGACGAATCCAGGATTCAGGAAGTTGGCATCCAGACCGGACGCCACCGTGACTGTGCTCCCGTCGCCGTTCGGATCGTTGCAGGCCAGGGCGAACGCCACATCGGCGAAGGCGATCACCATACCCCCCTGGGCCACGCCGTAGCCGTTGAGCATCTCGTCGCGCAACCGCATGCGGATCAGCACATTGCCGAACTCGGCCCGTAGAACGTCCACACCCAGCCACTCGGCCGCCCGATCGTTCACGAATGCAGGGTGGGCCGGGGCTGCCTGAGGGGCCGGCACGCTGCTGCCCTGTGCATGGGTGGCCGCCGAAACGCGCTCGATGTTCGTCATTGAGATCCTCTCGGTGATGATTGCTGCTTCTTCATCAGGTAATCCGAAATGGTGACCGAGGTCAATGTCCGCCCAGCCATCGCCTGAGCCAGCGGCCGGTCTGTCGGGCCGCCACGGCGCGAAGTACGGGCTCTTCACACTCAAGGTGCATCGATCAGTTCGCCATGCGGGGCGTGGTCCCCCGACCCGCCGATTTCCGGCTCCCGCGCGGCCGGGTCGTGCACATGATCGAGGGCACAAAAAAACCCCGGCGAACCGGGGTTTTCTTTGTGCGCGGAGGGGGACTTGAACCCCCACCCTCAATAAGAGGACTAGCACCTCAAGCTAGCGCGTCTGCCATTCCGCCACCCGCGCGGGTGGTTTTCACCGTAGAAACCGGTGAAAGCAACGAGGAATACTCTAACACGGGTTGTGCCCAGATGTTGAATCGGCGGGCGCCTCGCGAGGGTGTGGTGGTCTCCTCCGACGCCATCGGGGTGTCGACAGCCGGTATACCCGACCCGGGAGGTTAGCAACCGGGGCCGAGTCCTCCCTCCCGACGCCTCCCCTGCCTATGCTGGAAGGATGACCTACCGGGACCTTCCGGTGCCTCAAGTGAAAGGAAGGAGCTGCATGGACGACGACGACCACACCACTTCCGACCGGGAACACGACAAGAAGCCGGACGAGAAGCGCGACAAGGAGCAGCACACCTTGACCGCCGACGCCATGGAACGTGCGAACATCTCCATCGGCGACCTCTGGGAGCACTACTTCAGCATGGGTGGAGGCGTGGACGAGTACGAGGTCACCGCGTACCTGCACGGCCTGATCGAACTCCCCGCCCACGAACGGGACTGCATTTCGCAGGCCGTCAACGAACTCTACGACGACCTCTGCCGACAGCAGGGAGCCCCTTACAGTTCAGGACACCTCCGGCGCGGCGACGCCTGAGGTCAGGACGACGATCCCCCGACCATCAGCGCGAGCGGCGTGAGGGACAGCGCCACCGCTGCGCCGATGACCAGAGCGAACATGCCGAGCCACACCGGCGATGGGATGCGGGTCGCCAGGCGGAGCAGGTGGGCGTCGGAGGAGGCGAGCTCCCGCCGTCGACGGTGGACCCGGACCACCTTCACCCAGTCGCGGCAGGCACCGACCAGCAACGCGATCCCGAGCACCAGGCAGGCGTGGCCGGCCGCCGCCGCTCCCCCGAACCAGACGAGGCCGAGCGATGCAGCCGCGCTGCCCCCGAGGATGAGCACACCCTGACCGTTGCGGATCAGCACGAGGGCCGCCGCCAGGACCACCGCGCCGATCGACAGGGCGGCAGGCGCCCAGCCGTGCGCTGCGCTCCAGAGGAGCAGGGCGCCGACGACGGCGGGTACCGGGTAGCCCCAGAAGGTCGTGAACGCCGCCCGCCAGCCTCGACGCCCGAGGCTCGTGGTGGTGCCCGAGTGGTCGAGGCGGAGCGTGATCCCGGTGACGCGCTGCAGGGTCAGCAGCGCGGCGGCCGCGTGGCCGAGTTCGTGGACCACCGTGACGAAGAGCCCGAAGATCCGCCAGGAGCGCCGGGGCACCGTGAGGACCACGGCCACCAGCACGATCACGGCGAGTCCTGCGATGCCGACCACGGGTGGGGCCGCCCTGAGGAAGCCGTCCGTGATGCGTTCCCAGAGCTGCCCGGGCAGGGTCTCCACTGCCGTCCTCCTACTCGGCCCCGCGCGCCGCCGAGTCCAGCTGCCCGGCGTCGGCCGCGCGCGCCGTCCCCTCCAGACGGGCGGCGATGGCCCCGACGGCGACGGCGACCTCGTGGAACGACGTCGACAGGGGCGAGAGACCGAGCCGGATCCCGTTCGGATTGCGGTAGTCGGGGATGACGCCGTCCTGCCACAGTTCCGGGACCATCCCGGCGAAGTCCGGATGGTCGATGGTGATGTGTCCGCCACGGGCCTGCGCGGCACGCGGGGAGGCGAGGACCACGCCGTGCGGGGCCAGGACGGCGTCGACGGCGTCGACGGCGAAGGCGGTCAGTTCCTCCGACTTCGCCCGGACAGCCGTCATACCGACCTCCTCGATGAGGGCCAGCATGTCGCGCATCGGAAGCATCCCGATGATCGGCGGCGTGCCGGAGACGAGCCGTCGGACGCCCGCGGCGGGCTGGTAGGCGGAACCCATGGCGAACGGGTCCGCGCTACCCAGCCAGCCGAGGATCGGCTGGTCGAGGGTGGGCAGGTGCCGCGTCGCGGCATATGCCCACGCAGGGGCGCCGGGTCCGCCGTTGAGGTACTTGTAGCTGCAGCCGGCCGCGAAGTCGACGTCCCACGCATCGAGGTGCGCCGGAACGGAGCCGACCGAGTGGCTCAGGTCCCAGAGGACGAGGGCGCCGGCGTCGTGGGCGATCCTCGTGACAGCGGGCACATCGGCGATGAACCCGGAGCGGTAGGCGACGTGGCTGAGCAGCACGAGGGCGGTCTCGGGGCCGACGGCGGCGGCGACATCCGCGGGCGTCGCGCCGCCGTCGTACGCGACGTCGATCCAGCGGAGGGTCAGGCCGCGCTCGCGGGCGATCCCCTCGACGATGAACCGGTCCGTCGGGAAGTTGTCGCGGTCGATGACGATCTCGGTCCGCCCGGGGCGCGCGGCCACCGCGGCGCGTGCGAGCTTGTAGAGGATCACGCTCGTGGAATCGGCCACGACGCACTGGCCCGCGGCGGCCCCGAGTGCCACCCGACCCAGCTGGTCGCCGATCCGTTCCGCCAGCCCGAGCCACCCTTCGTCCCAGCCGCGGATCAGGCGCCCGCCCCACTGGTCGCGGACGAACGCGTTCAGGCCGTCCGCTGTCACGGCGAGCGGGCGGCCGAGGGAATTGCCGTCGAGGTAGGAGAGCACCGCGTCGTCGTCCGTGCCGAGGAACAGCGAGCGGTGCGGGCCGAGGGGATCTGCGGCGTCGAGCTCCGCCGCGCGGGTGAGGAGGTCGAAGCCGGTCATGCGCCTCAGTCTATGGGTGGCGGAGACCAGGGGCTGAAGGCCGCGACCCCGGACGGACGACGCACGGGCGGCCCCCCGCGAGGGGAACCGCCCGTGCGCTCCTGTCGGCTGGACTGCCGGAGGGACTACTGGCCGGCCGCCGTGGCGTAGGCGGACTGGATGGAGCTGCCGAAGTACGGTCCGTACATGACGTTGCTCTGGGTGGTGTAACCGAAGCTGTTGACCGAGTTCTGCGTTCCGGTGGGGCCCGATCCGACGAACCACGGGCCGCCGGACGAACCGCCGGTCATGTTGCACGGGATGCCCTGCGACTGGGTACCGCCGATGCGGTCCACCGAGGCCTTCCCAATGCAGCTGTAGAGTCGCTCACCGGTGAACGGTGAGGCCTCAGGGTAGCCGTAGGCGCTGTAGGTGAGGCCACGCGCCATGTTGAAGCCGATGCTCGACGCGCCGACGGTGGCGGCGAGCGTCCTGCCGTTGAGCGTGTTCATGACGGCGAAGGCGCCGTCGTAGCTGATGTCGTTGCGGGCCGCCCACTCGCTCGTGGGGTGCAGTGACCGCGCGGTGAACTTCCCGTACGGCGCCGCACCGTTGTTGTAGGCGGGGACGAAGACGAAATTCGTGACCCAGCCGGTGTAGAGATCGTACGTGCAGTGCCCTGCGGTGGCGACGACGCTCTGGTTCCCGCTCTGGACCGAGTTGCCGGAGCAGACGTAGTTCTGTCCGCCCTGGGTGAAGAACACCTTCCCGATGCGCGGGACCGTGGACCGCGCAGTGGCGCGCGTCTCCGCGACAGGCGCCTTGGGAGCCTTCGCCACGGATTCCTGCCCTGCCTTCGGCATGACCGAGCGGCCCTCGGCGGCCCATCCGGAATTGATCGTGTTGGCGGGCTTGGCGCTCTTCATCCTGTCCGCCGTCCAGTAGGCGTCGAGGGCCGCCTGGCCCTCGCTCTGCACGTGGGACACGGTGGCGGCTTCGGCGGGGGGCGCCGTCGGTGCTGCGTGGACGGGGCCTGCCGCCATCAGCGTGGATGCCATCAGGGCCGAGGCTGCGATCAGCCCTGCTTTGAGACCTCGAGAGTTCACGGAACTCCTCCTTCCATACAGTGGGTCAGCCGTCGGGGCTGGTAGTCGGAGTCTGCCCCGCTGAGCGGGGCCTGCCCAGCCGCGTAACCGATTTTCCAAGGATTGCCCTCGAAAATCACCGTGTGTCTGGACAGGGCCCGGCCGGCATGGAACTATTTTGCGCGCACCCACCCCGTGAAGTGGGGGCGTCGGCGCTTCGCGGACCACCCGACGACCTCCATCCGGTGCCCGACGTCGTCGCCGGCCCGGGTGAACGACGTCGTCACGCTCCCGGGCAGGAGCACGGGCGTGGCGAAGTCGATACGCCAGTGCAGGGCTCCGGACGGCGCGGGGACGGCCTGGTCCACCATGCGGGCGGCAAGGTACATGCCATGCGCGATCGCCGTCTTCATCCCGAGGGCCCTCGCGCTCACCGCGCTGAGGTGGATGGGGTTCCAGTCGCCCGAGACCGCGGCGTATCGTCGGCCGGCGTCCGCGTCGAGCCGCCAGACGCCCGTCGGGGTAGGGACGCTGAAGGGCGGCCGCTCCTCGTCCAGGCGTCCGCCCGATCCGGCGCCGGCGAGCCGGACCCCGCGTGCCAGGTAGACGGATCGTCCTGTCCACACGAGTTCTGCTTCCACGCGCACCTCGAGGACGACGTCGACCTGCGTTCCGGCCGCATGCGGGCGCAGGCGCTCCGCCCAGGCCACGACGTCGAGCACTTCGGACGCGTCGATCTGGCGTGCCTGGTGCACCTCGTTGCTGAGGTGCACCAGGCCGAGCAGGGGCAGCGGGAAGTCGGGCCGCACGAGGACGCTCATGGCCACCGGGAACGCGAGCGTATGGACGTAGGCGGAGGGCACCGTGTCCCGTGCTGCGGACCCGAGCACCTGCTGGAACCGGGTGAGTGCACCGAGGTCCACCCGGACGCGGTCGACACGGTGCTGTACGGCGGGCACGTCGACGGGGGCAGCAGCCCGGCGCATGCTCCGCCGTGCGGCCAGCGCGAGGGCCTGGCGGTACAGCCCGGGCAGGGCCGGCACGCCGGGCAACGTCACCTCCTGGCGGGGCGTCCCGCTCATGCGCCCACCAGGTTCTGCCCGCACACCCGGAGGACCTGTCCGTTGATGCCCGCCGCCGCGTCGGAGGCCAGGAACGCGATCGCCTCGGCCACGTCCACGGGCAGCCCGCCCTGCTGGAGGCTGCTCAACCGGCGGGCCACCTGGCGGGTGAGGGGCGGGATCTTCGCCGTCATGTCCGTCTCGATGAAGCCGGGGGCGACGGCGTTGATGGTCCGGCCGGCGCCGTCGAAGGAAGCGGCCTGCGCCCGGACCATACCGATGACACCGGCCTTCGACGCCGCGTAGTTGCTCTGCCCGCGGTTGCCGGCGATCCCGCTCGTCGAGGCGAGGCTGATGATCCGTCCCGTCGTAGAGAGGACCGGCGAGGCGAGGAACTGCTCGTTCATGCGCAGCTGGGAGGCGATGTTGACGGCGATGACCGAATCCCACCGGGAGGCGTCCATGTTGGCCAGCAGCTTGTCCCGCGTGATGCCGGCGTTGTGCACCACGATGTCGAGGGTGCCGAAGCGCCCCCCGACGTGCTCGAGGATCCGGGCCGCCGCGTCGGGGGCGGTGATGTCGAGCTGAAGGGCTGTCCCGCCTACCCGGTTCGCGACCTGCGCGAGCTGCTCGCCCGCCGCAGGGACGTCGACCGCGACCACGCGGGCCCCGTCCCGGGCGAGGATCTCGGCGATCTTCGCGCCGATGCCGCGGGCCGCCCCCGTGACGACGGCGGTTTTACCTGCCAGCGGCTGGTCGGGCACGCCCTCCCCCACCGCCGTCGTCGCCGCAGCGAGTCCGGCGACGCTCTCGGCCGGTGTCCCGGACACCTCGAGGAATTGACCGTCCACGTACGCGCTCCTGCCGGACAGGAAGAACCGGAGGGTGCCCAGCGTGGTGGCGTCCGTCGTCGTCGCACCTGTTCGCAGGATGATGCCGTTGGCCGTGGCTCCGCCGCGCAGTTCATGGGCGACGGACCGGATGGCGCCGTCGATGCCCTGGCGTGCGGCTGCGACGGAGGGGTCCGTGGTGTCCGCGGAGGAGCGGAAGACCGCAACGACGCGGCCGCCCGGCACCAGCACCCTGGCCGCCTGACCGAGCTCGAGCATGGGTGCGGCGAGGTCCGCGGGTGAGACCGCCCGGTCCAGCACGACGACGGCGGCGCTGAGCTTCTCACCCGGGAGGACGTGGCGCCGCACCTCCACGTCCCAGCTCAGCAGGACGTCGGCGAGCGCCTCCGCCCCTGCCCCCGACCCGGCGACGAGCACCGGCTTCGCCGCGATGGGCTCCCCCGGGGTGTAGCGGCGCAGGACCGAGGGGCGCGGCAGGCCGAGGGCCTTGGCGAACTTCCCCGGCAGGGGGGTGTTCACGAGGTCCAGGTAGTTGTCGGCCATGCCTACTTCGCCTCCAGGATCGCGACGACGCCCTGGCCCCCGGCGGCGCATACGGAGATGAGTCCGCGTCCGCCCCTCTCGGACAGGGTCTTGGCCAGTGAGGCGACGATGCGTCCGCCCGTGGCTGCGAACGGGTGGCCGGCCGCAAGGGAGGACCCGTTGACGTTGAGCTTCGCGCGGTCGATGCTGCCGAGGGCGCCGTCGAGCCCGAGGACGCGCTTGCAGTAGTCCGGGTCCTCCCACGCCGCGAGGGAGCTGAGCACCGTTCCGGCGAAGGCCTCGTGGATCTCGAAGAAGTCGAAGTCGTCGAAGGTGAGGCCGTTGCGCTGCAGCAGGCGGGGCATGGCGTGGACGGGGGCCATCAGCAGGCCCTCCTCACCGGTGACGAAGTCCACCGCCGCCGCTTCGGCGTCGACGATGGTGGCGAGCATCGGGAGGTTGTTGGCCCTCGCGTAGTCCTCGCTGCCGAGCAGGACGACGGCGGCGCCGTCGGTGAGCGGCGTGGAGTTGCCGGCCGTCATGGTGGCGGGGGTGTCGAGGCCCTTGCCGAAGACGGGCTTCAGGGTCGCGAGCTTCTCCAGCGAGGTGTCCGCCCGGAGGTTGGCGTCCTTCGTCAGGCCCCGGTACGGCGTCATGAGGTCCGAGAAGAACCCTCGGTCGTAGGCGGCGGCGAGGTTGTGGTGGCTGCGGTAGGCGAGTTCGTCCTGCGCTTCACGCGTGATCTCCCAGGCAGCGGTGGTGAGCGCCTGGTGTTCCCCCATGGACAGGCCGGTGCGGGGCTCGCCCGTGGTGGGTGCGTTGGGCGAGAGGTCCTTCGGGCGGAGCGTGCCGAGTGCCTTGATCTTCTGCTGTGTCGTCTTGGCGCGGGCGAGGTCGAGCAGCACGCGGCGGAGACCCTCGCTGACGGCGATCGGGGCGTCGGAGGCGGAGTCGACGCCGCCGGCGATGCCGGAGTCGATCTGCCCGAGCTTGATCTTGTTCGAGAGGCCGACCACGGTCTCGAGGCCCGTGGCGCAGGCCTGCTGCAGGTCGTAGGCGGGGGTCTCCGGGGACAGCGCCGAGCCGAGCACGGCCTCCCGCGTGAGGTTGAAGTCCCGGGAGTGCTTGAGGACGGCGCCGGCGGCGACCTCCCCGATGCGCTCACCCTGCAGGCCGAAGCGTGCCACGAGGCCGTCCAGTGCGGCGATGAGCATGTCCTTGTTGGACGAGTAGGCGTAGGCGCCGCCGGAGCGGGCGAAGGGGATGCGATTGCCGCCGATGACGACTGCCGTGCGCGGTGAGTGGGCGGCGTTGCGCGCCCCGGCCTGATCTGCCATGGAAGTGCTCCTGGTACGAGAGGGTGGATTACCGATACCTAGCGTACCTGATACGCTGGGTATCATGAAGCTTGCCCATGCCCTGAAGGGCGCCTCCGCGAAGACCGCCGGCGGCGTAGCCCCCGTGCAGGACGGCCGGTCCAGCCGATGGGAAGGGCACCGGGCCGAGCGGCGCCGCCAGCTGATCAAGACCGCGAGACGCGCCGTCGACGCCCTCGGCCCCGGGGCCTCCATGGAGGACATCGCCGCAGCCGGCGAGACGTCGAAGTCCGTGTACTACCGCTACTTCGGGGACAAGACCGGACTCCAGAGGGCCATGGCGGAGGTGGTCATCGGCCAGATGCAGCAGAAGGTACTCGACGCCGCGAAGGCCGCATCCACTCCTCGGGAGGGCCTCTACGCGATGGTGCTCGCCTACCTGCAGATGGCCCGGACCTCGCCCAACGTCTACGCGTTCGTCACGCGCGTCGGTATCGCCGAGTCCTCGACGTCCGCTGCCTCCTCACCCGGCTCCCCGGTGTCCTCAGTGGCCGACGGCGGCCAGGACACCCTGGCGCACTTCCTTGCCGCGGTCACCGACATGGTCGCGCGTCCCATGCGCGCCTACCTGCTCTCCCCGGACCGGCCGTCGGGCCCGGACGACGCCGCCCCGGAGTATTGGCCCGCCGCTGCGATCGGCATGGTCCGGGCCGCCGGTGAGCACTGGCTCTCATCCCCCGATACCTCCGACAAACCGACCGAGGAGCAGATGGCCCGGCACATCACCGGCTGGCTCTTCGACGGCATCAGCCGGTACGAGGCACTCTCGCTGCCGGCAGCCCCCCATTCCCCAACCCGCCAACGCGCGAAGGACACGCCATGACCCAGACCATCACCCGGCCGCAGCAGATCCCCGCCACGGCCGACATCACCGACGACGAGCAGGCCACCGTGGACACCGCCGAGCTCGGGGAGCTGCTCCTCGGCCGGTGGGCGCACATCCGCCGCACGGCGCGTGCCCTTGCGGGCCGCCCCGAGGTCCAGAAGATCGAGGGACTCACCCACACCGATCACCGGCTGCGCTGCTTCGACCAGCTCCACTACCTCGTGGAGCAGCAGGCCGTCCACCGTGCGTTCCCCAAGACCCTCGGCGGCAACGACGACCACGGTGGAAATGTCGCGGGCTTCGAGGAGCTCGTCGTCGCGGATCCGTCGCTGCAGATCAAGGCCGGCGTGCAATGGGGTCTCTTCGGTTCGGCGGTCATGCACCTCGGTACCGAGACGCACCACGAGGCATGGCTCCCGGGCATCATGGACATGCGGATCCCCGGCTGCTTCGCCATGACCGAGACGGGCCACGGCAGCGACGTCGCGAGCATCGCCACCACCGCCACGTTCGACCCCGCGACCGACGAGTTCGTGATCGATACGCCCTTCCGCGCGGCCTGGAAGGACTACATCGGCAACGGCGCCATCGACGGACGGGCCGCCGTCGTGTTCGCCCAGCTCGTCACCAACGGCGTCAGCCACGGCGTGCACGGCTTCTACGTGGAACTGCGCAACGAGGACGGTTCCTTCAAGCCGGGCGTCGGCGGCGAGGACGACGGCATCAAGGGCGGCCTCAACGGCATCGACAACGGCCGCCTGCACTTCACCGGCGTCCGGATCCCCCGCACCAACCTGCTGAACCGGTACGGCGACGTCGCCGAGGACGGCACGTACACCTCTCCCATCGCGTCCCCGGGGCGCCGCTTCTTCACCATGCTGGGAACCCTGGTGCAGGGCCGCGTCTCGCTCGACGGCGCGGCGGTCGCCGCGAGCAAGCTCGCCCTCACGGCCGCCATCACCTACTCGACGCAGCGCCGCCAGTTCAACGCATCCTCGAACCTCAAGGAGGAGGTGCTGATGGACTACCAGCGGCACCAGCGCAGGCTCCTGCCCCGCCTCGCCGCGACCTACGCCGCGTCCTTCGCGCACGAGGAACTCCTCGAGAAGTTCGACGGCGTCTTCTCCGGCGAGCACGACACCGACGAGGACCGCCAGGACCTCGAGACGCTCGCCGCCGCGTTCAAGCCCCTGAGCACCTGGCTGGCGCTGGATACGCTGCAGGAGTGCCGCGAGGCGACCGGCGGGCAGGGCTTCCTGGTGGAGAACCGTTTCACCTCGCTGCGTGCAGACCTCGATGTGTACGTGACCTTCGAAGGTGACAACAACGTCCTGCTGCAGCTCGTCGCGAAGCGGCTCCTGACCGATTACGCCAAGGAGTTCCAGGGCGTGGACTTCGGCGTCCTGGCCCGCTACGCGGTGTCGCAGGCCGCCGGCCGGACGCTGCACCGTTCGGGCCTGCGCCGTGTCGCCCAGACCCTCGCGGACACGGGCTCGGGCAAGAAGTCGGCCATCGCCCTGCGCGACGAGGACACCCAGCGCGAGCTGCTCACCGACCGCGTGCAGTCCCGCGTCGTCGATCTCGCCGCCGTGCTGCGGGGGGCGAAGGGGATGTCGCAGGAGAAGGCCGCCGCGCTCTTCAACGAGCACCAGAACGAGCTCATCGAGGTGGCTCATGCCCACGCGGAGCTGCTGCAGTGGGAGGCGTTCACGCGCGGCCTCCACAGGATCACCGATCCCGGAACGCGCCAGGTCCTCACCCGCCTGCGTGATCTGTTCGGCCTCTGCCTCATCGAGAAGGACCTGGCGTGGTTCCTCATGAACGGCCGCCTCTCCGCGCAGCGTGCCCGTACCCTCGACGGCTACATCAACCGCCTCCTGGTGAAGATCCGCCCGCACGCCCTCGACCTCGTGCAGGCGTTCGGCTATGGCCAGGAGCACCTGCGCTCGGCGATTGCCACCGGTGTGGAGCAGGAGCGCCAGGAAGAGGCCGCCGAGTACATGCGGCGGCGCCGGGCCAATGGCGATGCACCGATCGACGAGAAGACGCTGCTGGCCCGCAAGGCCTCGGAGAAGAAGGCCAGGAAGGCGAGGAAGTCAGCGTCTCCCGCGGGCTAGGGGTACCGCTCCCTGACGCCCTCGGCGAATGGGCCGGATGGACCACGAGGACCTCCGGGCGAGGTGAGGCTTACGAGCCCAGCCTCCCCCGGAGGTCCTCATCGTCCACGCCGGCATGACCTAGCGCGGGAGAGGGGCGCCGCCCCTTTCCCGCATGGAGGCGAGCGCACTCCTCCTCGCAGCAACCACGACGGCGACAAGAGCAGTGGAACCGAGTACCCCGAACAGCATCGCGGGCCCCCCGACCTCGGCGACGGATCCGGCGTGGATGCAGATCCCGGCGATGAGCAGTGCCATGAGGCAAAGGGACACTGCCATCCCGTTGATCCAGCGCTTCGAGCGCCCGGACAGGCTCCCCTCCTCGTGGGCCGCGAGTAATTGCCACGCCGCCAGCAGTGCGACCTCGAAGCCCCCGATTGCCGCGGCGACCGCAATGACATACGGCGACGCCAGATAGGCGACCTCGGGAAAGGTATTCGCGTATCCATTCGCGATACGAGGGACTACCACGAACTGGGCCAGGAGGGCCCCGAGCGCGAGAATGCCGATGACGATGCGGCTCAGTGAAACGTGCTGACTGGTCATCGTGCAATCATCGCCCTTCCCGGACGCAGTTTCCTGTCACCGGAGCGCCGAGACCGCATCGGAGGGGATGATCCGCGGTGCGGTGAAGTCCCGGTTGTCCACGACGACGGTGGCGCGCTCCCAGGGTCGTACGGCCTCGAAGTAGCGCCGCTGACCCCCGACATAGCGGCGCATCGAAGAATGCTCGGGATCAGGGTCACGCCCATTCCGGATGGCCATGCGCACCGCGGTCTCCGTGAACGGGACGTCGAGGAAGACCGAGGCATCCCCGTGGGTGATCAACTCGTCGCGGTGCAGGCACATGCCTTCCACCAGGACCAGTGCGTCTGCCGGAGCGTGGAGGAATCCGGCCGGCGATGCCCGGTCGGCCGCCGAATCGTGGCACGCAGGCGAGTACCAGCCGTTCCCGCCCCGGCCGAGCGGTCCGAGCACCTTCTCGCACAGAGCCGCGTAGTCATAGGTGTCCGCCCAGAACCCCTCCGGCGAATGGCGTCCTTTCGCGTACCTGATGGGCGAAGGGTTCAGGAAGTGATCGGCGTGGATGAATTCCCCCATGCACTTCATGGTCCCGGAACGTCAGGCGAAGCAGCGTCGGGCACGTGGTGTGGGATATGACCGTGGGTACCGGCTCATCCGCTCTGCGCCCAGCCGGGCTGCGTGAGCGGCACCCGACCGACGTTTCTTCTCGACCCTGACCCTGCTCACCGCAGGCGCTCGGCGAGGTTGTCCGCCACCGCGCTCAGGAACTGCTCCGTGGTGAGTTATGCCTGCCCGGGCCCCACCGGCAGGGCCAGGTCCTTGGTCATGTGTCCTGCCTCGACCGTCCTGATGACGACGTCCTCGACGGTGGCGGCGAAGACGGTGACGGCGGGGCTGTCATCCAGTGTGCCGCGATGCATGATGCCGCGGGTCGGGGCGAAGATCGACGCGATGGGGTTGGTGGAGGTCGGTTCGCCCTGCTGGTGCCGGCGGTAGTGGCGGGTGCCGTGCGCTGCTTCTGCTTCCACGGCCGACCCTGCAACAGCGCCGCATCCTGTGGCGCTATTGAACCCACCACACCGCTGTGGTGGACCGTCACGATACCGCGCTTCCACGCCCGCGTCCGTGGAGGGTGCAGAATCAAGGGCATGAAGATGGCTGCAAGGCGTCGGGCAGCGCGGGAGGAAGAGCCTGCATCGACGGACGTGACGACGGCGTCGGGCAGCGCGTACGGTGAGGCGGTCCGGGCTGTCAGGGAGGGCGAGATCGACGCGGACGAGGCGGCCGATCACCTGATCGGTCAGATGACGGAGGGGGAGATCCTCGGACTGCTCGACGGCGACTCCCCCGGCCTGCTGCTCCCGCTCATCCCGACGCTGCTCGGTCGGCGGCCCTTCGTGGCCGGGGCTGTCCCGCGGCTCGGCATCCCGGGCATCCGATTCAGCGACGGCGGCCGCGGCGTCGTGATCGGCGCATCCACCGCCTTCCCTGTGACGATGGCACGAGCCGCGACCTGGGATCCGCTGCTGGAGGAGCGAGTCGGTCACGCGATCGGTCTCGAGACCCGCGCGCGGGGAGCGAACTACTCCGCCTCCGTCTGCGTGAATCTGCTCCGCCATCCCGCGTGGGGCCGGGCGCAGGAGTGTTACGGGGAGGATCCGGTGCTCACCGGCAGGATGGGGGCGGCCCTCACCCGAGGCGTACGCGTGCACGCCATGGCGTGCGTGAAACACTTCGCGCTCAACTCGATGGAGGACGAGCGCTTCGAGGTCGACGTGTGGGTCGACGACCACGCCCTGCACGAGGTGTACCTGCCGCACTTCAAAGCCGTCGTGGACGCCGGCGCGGACTCCGTGATGAGTGCCTACAACCGGGTCCGGGGTGAGTACATGGACGTCAATCGCTCCCTGCTCACGGAGGTGCTGCGGTACGAGTGGGGCTTCACGGGGTTCGTGACGAGCGACTGGGTGTTCGGCGTCCACGATGCGGCTGTCAGCCTGGAGGCGGGGATGGACGTGGAGATGCCGTTGCGGCTGCTGCGCGCCCGCGATCTGCCGGCCGCACTGCGGCGCGGCGACCTGGCCCGTGCAACTGTGCTGCGGTCCGCACAACGCATCCTGCGCACGTGCGTGCTGCACGCCGCGACCCGGGAGGCGGCGGGCCCGTCCCCCGCCCTCATCGCGTCCCCGGCGCACCGGGCGCTTGCCCGCCAGGCCGCCGAGGAGTCGATCGTCCTACTGAAGAACGAGCCCGTCGGCGCCGTTCAGCTGCTGCCGCTGACTCCCGCCGCCGGGCATCTGGCCGTGATCGGACGACTCGCGGCACGGGCGAACCTCGGCGATCATGGCTCCTCCCGCGTCCGGCCTCCGTCCACGATCTCTCCGCTGCAGGGGTTGCGTGAGGCACTTCCCCGGGTGCGGATCACGACCGCCTCCGGCCGGAACGAGCGCGCAGCGGCCGCGCTGGCAGCCGCAGCGGAAACCGCGATCGTCGTCGTCGGCCTGGACCAGCACGACGAGGGCGAGTCCGTCGTCACCGGGGGCGTCGACGTGAGCGTGCTCGGCCGAGCGTTCGGCTCGGGATTCCTCCGTCGGCTGCTCATCGGTGTCGCACACCTGGCCTCACGCTTCGTCCGAGGCGGCGACCGCAGCTCCCTCGACCTGCGCCCGACCGATGTCCGTCTCATCCACGCGGTCGTCAACGCGAACCCCCGGACCGTCGTCGTGCTGATCGGCGGCAGCGCGATCCTCACGGAGGCGTGGCGGGATCGTGTGCCGGCGCTCCTCCTCGCCTGGTACGGCGGCATGGAGGGCGGCCGCGCGCTGGCGAACGTGCTGACCGGCAGGACGGAGCCCGGCGGACGGCTGCCGTTCGTCCTGCCGACGGACGCCGCGCATCTGCCACCGTTCGACCGCACCGCGAAGTCCGCTATCTACGACGACGCGTGGGGTCAACGTCGACTGGACCGCGACGGACACAAACCGGCGTTCCCGTTCGGATACGGCCTGGGCTACACGACGATCGAGCACCGGCTGCTCGACCACACGTTCGACGACACAGGCGGCGAAGCACACGTGCTCGTCAGGAACACCGGCGACCGCGAGGGCTCCACCGTTATCCAGATGTACGCCGCGGACGTGTCCACCCGCAGGCCGGCGGCTCACCTCCTGGGCTTCCGGAAGGTCACCCTGCAGCCCGGCGCGGAGACAACCGTCCGTGTCGTACTGGATGCGGGACCCACCCTGCAGCGCGATCCGGCCACGCGGCGCTGGTCCCCCCGGGCGGGCAACTGGGCACTGCTTGCCGACCAACACAGTCCCGTCAGCTGGGCGGCCGCACCCCGGTTGCGACGCCGTGAAGGACGTGAGGGACCGGTCGATGAAGGCGTCCCGGACGGACCTCCGACCTGAGGTGGATGGGTCGCGACCCGCCAGTCACCCGGGAGAAAGAGGCGGTGTCGAGAGCTCCTCGACGCGGACAGGCAGCGCGTCGTCTCCCGACAGCATGGCCCGGAGCAACCGCAGCGGCTCCCACCGGAGCGACACGGAAGCTCGGCCTCTGCGTAGCACCAGACCGCCGTTCGGCGTCGCGTACCGCTTCTGCAGGACGTCCAACTCCTCGGCCTGCAGCACCGCGACCGTGCTCCCCGCAGCTGAGTCGACCAGACGGACGAGCGAGGCAGGTCCTGTCAGATCGGTTGCGACGATACGCTGCTCGCTCGCGGCGAGAATCGTCTTCTGCGCCGCGCGGGTCACGACCAGCGGGCGTGACGGCCCGTCAAGCAGGCCGGCCAGCACGTCTGCCGCGGCGTCGGGGCGGCCGGTTCTCCACGCTGCCGCCTGCATCCGCTGCAGACGGCCCGGCTCGCGCAACACCTCGTCGATCTTCCAACCGATCGTCGCGGCGGTGTTGCAACGGACGGCCGCCCCCTGCTCCATCAGGTAGTCGCCGTTACGAACCTCCTGCCCCGGGATGGGGTTCACCAGCACCATGGGCAGCCCTGCAGCCATGCACTCCGACGCCGATAGCCCGCCCGGCTTGCCCACGAACAGGTCGGCGGTGCGCAGTAGCTGCGGCATCTCCGTCGTGAAACCGAGCACGCGGTACCGGTCACCGGCAGGCGCCACCAACTCTTCGATCCGCCGACGCAGCGCATCGTTCCGGCCGCACACGATCGTGGCCGTAAATGCCGAGCGCATGTGCATCGTCTGCCGTACCACCGACACCGCATAGTCGCCGCCGGTAGCGCCCGCCGAGATCAGCAGCATCGGAGGCGCGTCGGCGTTGCGCGCGGGCGCTCCGTCGAGCTGTCCGGCGATCGGAATGCCCGTGGCCGTGACTCGGTCAGGGGGAAGGCCGAGCGCCGTCACCGCCACCCTCCCTTCCTCCCGGGCCACGAACAGCGCGTGGAACGCGCCCGTGAGCCACAGGCCTTGGAAGTCGTAGTCCGTCGTCACGACGGCGGTCTTCGCATCGATCACACCGCGAAGGAGCAGTGACGCCATCAGCTGGGCCGGCAGGAAGTGCGTACACACGATCGCGGTCGGTCGGAATCGCTTGATCGCATCGATGACTGGAACGGAGTTGGCCCGTGTCCACGGGTCGATCGGTCCGCGGCGCCGGAACGGCGGGTCGCTGATGTCGTAGCCCCACTCAACCAACCACGGCAAGCCCTCGACCAGGACGAAGTATCCCTTCCCAACTAATGCACGGTACAGCGGGCTGCTCACCTGCAGCACGTCCAGCACCTGCACTTCAGCAATGTCAGCGCGTGCGGCGCACGCCTGCTCCACGGCCGCAGCGGCGCTGTTGTGCCCCGCGCCCACTCCTGCGGACAGGATCAGTACGCGTTCTCCTCCAGCGGGGTCGCTCCGTCGTGCAGATGTCCTGCGCATGAAGACAGGCTAGCGGACCGCTTCACCCCGAAGACGAAGGCCCCGCGAGGGGCTGTGCGGTCGGTGTCCTTGCAGCTTGTGAACGATCAGCCCATGGAGTCCGTTGTCCCACATAGGGGCCGAAGGCCCCTAGCAGTCGGCTTGCCC
The DNA here is from genome assembly GCF_023100725.1 of Arthrobacter antioxidans. NCBI lineage: Bacteria > Bacillati > Actinomycetota > Actinomycetes > Micrococcales > Micrococcaceae > Arthrobacter > Arthrobacter antioxidans. Next base: position 1,840,066 of record NZ_CP095501.1, on the reverse strand, counting down.
ATGCAGGGACGATCAGGGTGGACAAGTTGCGATCTCCGTTGCCCCGAAACAGAGGATTCATCATGAGCCCGATGCGCCCCCGCGACCTAAGGGATGTCCTGTCAGCATCTGCGCGACCGACTCGCGTCGGCCGAGAACGGCGCACAGTGGCAGGCCGTAGTGGATCCGGTCAGGGCAGGAACGTCGAGATGAAGACCCTGGTAGAACGTCGGGGCGAGCGTCGACGGGAGACTGAACGAAAGATCGCTCTTCACATCTCCGCGTACCGTCTGGCGCACCCCGTGGTCCCTTCCCGATAGAGACGATCCTCTCCGGAGGACTACGCCGACTGTCCTGCGTGCAGGAGTTCTGGTATCAACGACGGCTGAAAAGTAGTCGAGAACCGACGGTCGAGAACCGAGCCACTCGAGCACGATCGATGGGTGGTCACGGCAGGAAGTGGGCTGCGGTTTGGCGTCTTCACCTGAGTGAAGGCTGTCGCAGCGCGAGATCGCGAAGGAGTTAGATATTTTCTCGCAACGCCGTCGCGAGAGCTCTGGGGGCGGGGCATCCACATAATCATGGAGAGACCGCACCGGCCGTCGCGAGTGCGTGTCTTGGAGCCGCGGATCCGGGAGCTGCTGGCGGTCCTGGTTTCTCTCCGGGGCCGCCGGCTGCTTGAAAGCCCGAAGAGAGTCCCACATCCTGCCAAAGGCCGGTCGTGTATCCAGATCAGCCCTGACATGAAGCCAGGACATGTCCGGGGTGAACCCAGTATGCGCACACTGTGCTCAAGAAGGCCTGGTCGTCTGCATCACATCCCCCACAGGAAGAAGTGTTAGTTGCTCCTGACAACGTGTGCTCGGTTACTCGGGTCAAAGGGCGACCAGGCCTTGCTTCACGACTGAGCCTGTGGTCTGCAGCCCTGACAGGAGAGATGCGGTACGCGGACCTAAAGGACCTCCGCGTACCGCATCTAGTTTCCAGACGTGTGGATCACCGACGCGCTCGGAGAACCTTGTCACTCAGTGAGGAATGCCTTCCGGGGCCCACCCCGGCCCGGTTCAGGTATGGACGGGGGATGCCAGAAGTGCGCTATCGGTGCTCGGGCTGGCGGCTCTCTTCATCTTCAGGAAGCTCATTTCCTCCGCAGACAGCCAGTGCTCTCCATGCTCGTTCAGAGAGAGGCACTCGCCCGTGCCAGCTTCGATCCGGTTGACGTAGGTCCGCGGCAGGACCGTTGCACCCGGATTCTGCAGGAGCCACTGCTGCACGGTGGAGTCGAGGGTGGGCCACAGAACACTGATGCTGGTCATATTGTGAATCTTTCTATTCCTAGGCCCGGAGTTGGCCACGCCTGAATGGCGGGCCCTTGGGTCCTATGTCATGGAATCCGGTGATGGCGTGGGCGGGTAGGGCACAACGTCCCGACCTGCCGGGCAAGAGCAGGCCCGGGGCGATGGGTTGCTTGACGCATCTCAGATCTTTGTGGCCTGAAATGAAGCTATGAGAGGGGGAGCTGGGTGGGGGTGATCCTGCTCGGAGTGTGGTCGGCAGTCCGTCGTCGTGCTCCGTGGCGTTCTACGACCTTGCTGGTTCCGGTGCAGACGCAGAGGTCGGAGGCGAAGCACTTTCTCGTGCACGCGATGCGCACTCGCGAGTGTGTTTCGCGTGCATAAGAGGAGATGTGCTGCTGGGAACACCCCCGTTGGAGGGGCGACTGGCTGCTATAGGGCCGTGAGAACTGGGGCGGCTGGCTCGAATTCGGCGAGCCAGAGGTCGGGGCCGAAGACTTCGTATCGGATGTCCTGCGCGGGGATTCCTCGCAGAATCAGTGCGCTGCGCACCATTTGCATGAAGGGCAGCGGGCCGCAGAGGTAGTACTCGGCGTCGACGGGAAGGTCGAGCGTGCTGAGGTCCATGAAACCGGTGAGCTGCTCGCCGGTCGTCAGCTCTCGTGGTGTGTCCAGGTTCGGGCCCAGGTCTGTTTCCACTGCGAGTTCCTGCGAGGGGTGCATGAACCAGGTAGTCAGTGTTGCTCCGGGTAGTTGCTGGAGGTCGGTGCGGACCTGGCCCTGCAGGGCGAAGGTGTCGGCTGAATCGTCAGCGTGCAGGAGAGTTACCCTGCGCGTGGACGATGAGCGTGCAAGGTGAGAGATCATGCCAGCCATGGGCGTGATGCCGATGCCGGCCGTGGCGAGGACGACCGGCCGGGTGCCGGGTGTGAGCAGCACGTCGCCGAAAGGCACCGAGAGAACAATCTCGTCACCAACATGAGTGCTCGAGTGCAGAAGGTTGGAGACCTCACCGTCGGGGGTGGGCAGGCCGTGGAGTCGTTTGACGGAGAACCGGCGATGCATCCCATCATCTGCCTGGGTGAGGCTGTACTGCCGGGGTTGCTGCACCCCGTCGGGCATGAGCGCTTTCAATGTCACGTACTGGCCGGGCAGGGACGGCCTCGCGACCCGTCCATCGGTAGCTGCCACGACGAACGTCACGACCTCGCTGGTCTCCTGGATCTTTTCCGTAACCCGCCAGGTCTCCCAGACGGTGTCCGGATTGAGACCTGCCGCCGTGTACATGGTGCGCTCCTGGTTCATGAGCATGTTGGCCATCAGCCAGTACACCTCGTCCCATGCCGCGGCGACCTCCGGTGTGACGGCGTCCCCGAGGACATCGACGATCGCCCACATCAGATGGTCGTGGACGACCTGGTACTGGTCGGCCCGTAGGCCAAGAGAAACATGCTTGTGGGAGATCCGCGACATCAGGTGATCGGGAAGCTCACCCGGCTTGTTCACCAGAAGGCCGGCGAATGCTGCGACGGAACCGGCCAGGGCTTGCTGCTGACGTCCGTCTGCCTGATTGCCGCGGTTGAACAGACCGTCGAAGAGCTCGGGCTTTTCCTGGAACATGTGCGCGTAGAAGCGCTTGGCGATTTCACCGATGTTGTCGCCGACGACCGGCAGGGTCGCCTCGATCACGGGACGGGATGTATCAGAGAGCATGGTGGGGTCCTTACCGTTGATGTCGTGTGAGTGGTGCTGGAACGCGCAGGGCTGTGCCCAGACCGGTGAAATGCTGAGCGGGCGTGGAAGGCGTGGTGGCTGCGTCGTTACCGGTGTTTGGCGATGGTGAGGAGGACAACAGAATCCTCGATGGCTTCGAGCTCATGCCGTGCGTTCGGAACGACGATCAGGTCACCGGCCAAACCGTGCCCTGTCTCGTCGCCGGCTGTCAGTGCCACGCGTCCCTGGAGGACGTACACCGTCGCTTCTCCCGGGTTGTCGTGCTCGTGCAGGCGACTCCCGGCACGCAAGGCGATCATGGTTTGCTGCAACGTCCTTTCATGCCCGCCGTAGACGGTGTGGGCGCTGCGTCCACTGAGTGCATGCAGGGCTATGTCCATCTCTTGGCGCATAAGAGCCGTCAGTGATGCTGTGTTCAACGTCTGTCCTCAGGGAGTCGAGAAGATCTTCGATCGTGTTCAGGGGCTGTCGTGTTTTACCGGACGACGATGACGTTGCCTTGTGCGTGGTGGAGGACGGCGTGGACTGTGGACCCGAGGCGGGCGCCGAGCGTGTTGGTGCCCTTCGCGCCGAGGACGACGCAGACGGCCCGGTGCGCCTGGTGGATGATGACCCCCGGGGCCGATGGTTCGGCGAAGGAGTCCTCGATGACGGTGAGGTCTGCATCCGCGGGCAGGAGGTTCAGTGCCTGCTGGATGACGGGGTCGTGCTCCGGGTCGGGCTGGCGCGTCCCGGCGTGCCGCGTGTAGGGCCTGACGTGGAGCACGCGGAGCGGCGCGTGCAGGGTCGTCGCGAGGAGCGCTGCCTCGGTGACGGCGCGATCACTCTCGGGCGACCCGTCGACTGCGACCAGGACGTCGCCCTCACCGGGCCGGTCATCGCGGATGACCGCGATGGGGCAGGAGGAGGATGCGGCGAGGTGGAGGCTGACCGAGCCGATGAGCAGGCCGGCGAACCCGCCGAGCCCGCGCGTGCCGGTGACGAGCAGGGACGCTTCGGCGGAGAGCCGGGTGAGCACTTCGGAGGGGAAACCGGTGACGAGCCGCACGCTGACATCGATGTCGGGTTCGGCCTGCCGGGCGAGATCGAGGCCTTCGGCACTCGTGCGCTCGGCGGCCCGCTGGAGGCCGCTGTCCTTAATGTCGGCGACCGGGCCGAGGTCCTGGGTGAAGAACGGCCAGACCCAGCAGTGCACAATGACGAGAGGCAGTCCGGTGACGGCCGCGTGGTGGGCCGCCCAGAGGACGGCGCGGCGGGAGCCGTCCGAGCCGTCATAGCCGGCCAGGACGGGTCGGACCGGCGCGTCAGCCGGGCTCACGCTGACGCACCGACGAGCGGCAGGGTGCTGCCCTGACCTTCCAGAGGTTGAAGGGCGCCATGGGAGACAAGGACCGGGCACTTTGCGCGTTCTGTCACGGCCGTGCTGACGGATCCAAGGAGCAGCCCTGCGAACCCGCCATGACCACGCGAACCGACAACGACCATGGAGGCGTGCGTGCTTTCCTCAAGAAGGACCTCCGCCGGTGACCCCTGTATGAGTCCTCGCTTGAGCCCCAAGGGGGTGCCTCCCGGGAACGCTTCGTTGAGCGCCTGATCCAGGACCTTCCCTGCCAGTTCCTCGTGATTCACGTCGACGGGCCCATAGGCGCCGAAGGGAGGCGGGTACTGCCAGGAGGTGACCGCGTGGATGACGTCGCCGGCAAGAGGGATCAGCCGGGCGGCGAGTTGCAGCGCGGTGACAGACGATGGAGAACCATCGACCCCGACAACGACGGCCCGCGGGCGCGGTGAAGGGATTGTGTGCATGGTGGATCCTTGTCTGAGAGGGGGTCTTATTCGACCCTCACCGATTTCAGGCCACCTGGGTAGGGCCATACGGCCCCTCCTTGCAAGGGGACGTACGGCACTGTCAGGTCTGACCGGCAGGGGTCATGCTGATAGCTGGTGTCATAGGGATTCACGAAGAGATAGTTGGATGACGTGCGAAGGTGCCGGATGCGGGCAAGCAGGGTCAGCGAGTGAAGGACGTTACGGTATTCCTCCTCGACGACCACGAACTGGTACGGCGGGGATTACGAGAATTGCTGGAAACCCAGGGATGCGTGATTGTCGGGGAATCCGGCTCAGCCGAGGACGCCACGCGCCGGATTCCGTCCCTGTCGCCTGACATCTCGATCCTCGACGCGAGGCTGCCGGACGGAACGGGGATCGAGGTGTGCCGGAATGTGCGCTCCATCGACCCCTCCTTGTCCTGCGTCATCCTGACCAGTTATGACGATGACCAGGCCGTGCGCGGGGCGGTACTCGCCGGGGCCTCGGGGTACATCCTGAAGGAGATCCTCGGCTCCGATCTGGTCGGAAAAGCCCGCCGGGCCGCTGCGGGCGAGTCCCTGTTCGAGCCTGGCATGAAGGAGCGCATCATCGCCGGGCTGCACGACGCACCGGAGGAAGATACACGTCTTGCCGGCCTGACGTCACAGGAGAAAAAGGTCCTGGCCCTGATCGGGAAGGGGCTGACGAACCGGGAAATCGGTGGCGAACTGTTCCTGTCCGAGAAGACCATCAAGAACTACGTGTCCTCGATCCTGGCGAAACTCGGCTTTCACCGCAGGGTCCAGGCCGCGGTCTACCTCTCCACGTTGGTGGGTCCCTCACCCCGCTAGATGCGCAGTGGCACGATGAGCACCACATCGGTGCCCCTGCCGGCCGCACTCGAGATCGACAGGGTGCCCTCGCAGAGATCGGCTCGACGACGCATGTTCGCCAGCCCGCTGCGAGATGGGACTTCCTCGAACCCGGACCCGTCGTCGCTGATTCTCAGCTCGAGGCGGTCTGGAAGGGCCTGCAGCGCCACGGTGATGGAGGGCGCGTCGGCGTGGCGGAGCGCGTTGGATAGCCCCTCCGAGAGGACGGCCCGCACGTGGTCGGCGCACTCCGGGTCGATGGCGGCGTCGATGGGCCCCGAGAGTTGCAGCACGGGTTGAAGCTCAGATCCCTCGAAGGCGGCCGCCACGAGCGCGAAGATGCTGGAGGTGAACGTCGAGGCGCCCTGCGGTACGGATCGCAGGGCGTAGATGGTGTCCCGCAGGTCCCTGATCGTTGAGTCCAGTTCGCCGGTGACGGCTGCGATACGTTCGAGTGGTTCACGGTCAGACACGAATTTGCGCAGACTTTGAATGCTCAAGCCTGCCGCGAAGAGACGCTGGATGACGAGGTCGTGGAGATCGCGGGCGATCCGGTCCCGGTCGCCGAAGACCGCTTCCTGTTCCCGCTGCCGGTGGACACGCAGGAGCTCCACGGCCAAGGACACGTGGGACGTGAAGGAACGCACCATTTCCTTATCCACTGCGGAGAACGGCGGAGATCCTGTCTGGCGTCCGAAGAGCAGGAACTGCCGCTCCCCGGTCCCCGCGAGCTGTGTCACCAAGGCGGTCGACACGGTGGCCAGTGGCGCTCCAGGCAGCAACCGATCGATGTCCGCCGCCGTCAGCAGCAGCGGCGGCGAGAGGGCCGTCAGATCATCCAGCAGTGCACTATGGGCCCCTGAGCGTCCGGTCAGGTACGCGGCGTTCACGCCATCTGCGGCCTCGCAGATGAGACCATGCTGATGGCCGAAGTCACGAAGAACGACGGTTACATCGCTCTGGGATGCGTACAAAGCGTGCTGTGCGACCGATTCCAGGGGGCTGCTGACATAGTCGGTCCGCTCGAGAAGCTCACGCACAGCATTCAGGCCTCCTTCGAGCCACCGCGTCCGCCGCGTCGATTCTTCGTACAGTCGCGAGTTCACGATGGCGACGCTGGCCGCGGCTGCCAGGGCGACGAGCAGTTCCTCATCGGTCTCGGTGAAGTCCCCTCCCCCGTTCTTCTCGGTGAGATACAGATTTCCGAACACCGTGCCCTGGATACGGATAGGAACACCGAGGAAGGAACTCATTTTCGGGTGATGGGCTGGGAATCCGACGGCTACGTCGTGCTCCTGGAGGTCATGAAGTCGTACCGGATGCGGTTGGGCGATCAGCAGGCCCAACACACCGTGCCCCTGAGGCAAGGAGGGGATCCGCGAGATTTGGTCGTCCTCGAGTCCGATGGTGATGAAGTTGCCTAGGGTTTGATCTGGCCCCATCACGCCCAGGGCGCCGAACCGTGCATCAACCAGCTGGCACGACGCGGAGATGACACGTTCGAGGACCGTATTCAGGTCCGTGTCGTCCGCCATGGCGGCGAAGGCCCCGAGCAGGTTGCTGATTCCCGCGGAGGTGCCGGTCACCAGATTCTTTTGCTCGAAGGCGGCGGGCAGATGCTTGGACAGTGCTACCACTGGACGCTCCGGAATATGAGATTGTGCCTCGTCCCAAGGAGCTTTTCGTCGATACGATCCTTGGGCTGACGATGGCAAGATCACGGACGATACGCGCCGTGAACCGGGTCATAGGGCCCTTCGGCCCTAGCGTCATCCTCATAGTGGCACGGTCTGAACGACGAACCCCTTCACCGTCCGTGGCCAAACCCACACCCCGATCCCCGCCTAAATCTGCATCCGGGCCGCTCGATCGAGGTACTCGGATGCAAGGGTGGCGGGCCCTCGTCCACCACGCTCTCCTCGATCGTCTCGCCCAGCGACCATATGATCGCCTAGTGGCGGGGCCTTAGGCTTCGCATGACTGTGCCGTCGGCCACGGGCCTCGTGTACGGATAACTCCGATGGAAATATGACCTGCTCGGCGGGAACAGCATGCGCAGTTCCAGAAGCCGATTGTCTCTACCCGGGCAATTGATCCGGGAGAAAGAGCGAGACACATGGAGCCAGGATGCGAAACGAAGTGTCGTGGAGAGATGCCATACCGTGGCTATCGCCGTCGCGCTGGAACTTCCGGACCGGGTGCATCCGACCGGTGCGGTGTGCGCTTTCCCTCAGGGCAGGGCGCCGAAAGATCGATCCATGCAGCCATGTAGGGAAAATCCAGTGATCGCGCCGTCAGCCCAGCACCAGCGGCGGCCCGTGCACTCCGTCCCCAGCAACCTCAGTCCCGCACTGGCTGTCCAATGCAGACTCAGGCTCGGGCAGGCCGATGACAAGCGTCAAACAGGGCGGGCGCAAGAGCAGTGTGTGCGTAACCGAGCCGACGCCCGCCCCTGGCCCAGCACCGCGACCATGGCGGCCGATGACCAGAAGGTCCGCGTCCCGGCTGTGCCGCACCAGGGCCCGCGCCGGGGGTCGAAGCACATCCACGATCCAGCTCACGCCCATGGACGGGTAGGCGGCGTGAATCGCCCGCAGGACCCGCGGAGGGCTGATGGTCAGCGACTCCGAGGCTTTCGGCCCCGGCTTCACCGCCGCGATGACCCGCAGCGCCGCACCCGATCCGTGCGCTTCGGCAGCGGCCCGAGTCAGCGCCGAAAATGACTCAGCAGAACCATCGATACCGACCACTACGTGGCCGTGGGCGGTACCGTTCTTGTCGCCGCCGTCCCGATGGCCGATCGGGATGATCAGGACCGGAGCCAGCGAACCCAGCACCATCTGAAGGGCCACACAGCCTTGGAATGGACCGGTGAGCGTATTCACCCGGTCCTCGCCGACGACGAGCAACGACGCGTCGGCCGACAATCCGAGGAGGGCATGGACGACATCTCCGCAGTGAAGGTAGGTACCCACCCGCAACGTCGGGAACCGGGTCCTCCACCGCGCCGCCTCGTCCTGCAGCATCCTGCGGCCGGCGGCGACCACATCCGCGTAACGGGTGCCCGCCGGCACCGAATCGGCGGCGGGAACAGCGTGAACCAGGGTCAACGGAAGATCCGCACTGCGCGCTCGGCGGGCAGCCCACTCAAGGGGCGGGTTGAGAGTCAGAGGACCTCGGATGGCGACCAGAATCGGCCGCTGATCGACGGGATGAGGCGATACCGGGCCCTGGGGTTGTGTGGCTGTCAGCATGGGAACCGCAGGTTCCTGCCGCGGGACGCCAGCCCTATCGCCTGACGCAGCCCTGCTCCGACGCGGTGCCTCGTCGAGTCGGCGGACACCGCAACACAGGAGGGCTTCGAACGTGCGGAAGCGGCTCGGAGAGCAGTGTCTGCATCACTCCACTCCCCTGTCGGCTCCCCTATCGTCGTCCCGGCCGCCGTCGAAGACGGGCTGGAAACACCGGGATCCGAGCCAGGATCTAGGGTGTCTTGTGCTAACGGGTCGGTGCCAGTGTGCCGGGGTGTCATCCGTTGTTTCCCTTGTCGTTGACTTCATTGAGGCGCACGTACGGAATTCCTCGGACTGGTCTCTGCAGTACGAGCACCCTCTGCCTTGGTGGAGTGGTACCCAGCCCACCAAGGCGCGGAGCAATGGCTCAACCGTCTCTGAGAACAACCTTCCTGATCAGGGCCCTTCGACCCTGATCAGGAAGATCATTTCTTTGTAGCGTCAAAGGGAAGGAGACCGCTGAGCGCTTATGCCGTTCAGAGTGCACATGCACCACTCCATCGGTCGCCCTGTCGGGCCGCTCGTGACCGGGTCTGCGTGACTCAAGGAAAAGGACGGCACCATGACCACTGAACCGCACCGGGATGCCTACTGGAATTCTCCCGGGGCCCTGCGCACCTCGGACAAGCTCTCACCGTCTGAATGCTGGGCTCTGGCAACGACACAGCAGACGGGCCGAATCGGTTTCTTCCGCGATGGTCTTCTGGACATTCTTCCCGTCACCTATTTCGTGATGGACGAACGGGTGTACTTCCGGACCTCCGCCGACGGCACCATTGCCACCAGCTACCTGGACCACGCGGCTTTCCAGATCGACCACGTCGACAGGGACGCCCAGCAGGGCTGGACCATCCTCCTCAACGGCCCTGCGACGCGCGTGGAGGATTCAGCACTCCTGACGACCCTCTGGGGCAAGTCAGTCGATCACCCCTGGGCGCCGGGCCAGCGTGACCTGTTCTACGAACTGGCTCCGACGCACGTGCGGGGCCGCCGGTTCGGCACAACCCACTAGTACCTGCCGACACGAACCCCACCAACACGTTGATCTCTTACAACCGGGAGTTGCCGGTTCCCACTCTCAGATCGGTGCGGCTTTCCGCTCATCCTCCCCGCCCCTGAGGGGGGTGGCGAAACGCGGCCATCGCGTCCCGGTTCACCGGCTGCGGGGCCCGACACGTGCTGATCCCCTGCGCATCGACCCGCCCGGTGCTGATGCCCCGGGCGGCGATTGCGCGGGCGCCACCAATGCTCGTCCGTCACCGGTCATCCCCCCTCCTGGTGCGGCCCTGCCCCTCGCGCCACGACGATGTGATCGATCGCCGGCCAGCTCTCGCCCGGCACGACCCGGGGGTAGGTGCCGAAGGACTCGATCAGGAGCCCGGCCTCGGACAGCCACCGGCAGGCGCTCCGGGCGCTGGCCAGTGCCTCGTCGTCCTGGGGCACCCCTGCGCCGGCGGAACGCTGTCCCGTCTCATGTCCGACCAGCAGGAACCTGCCGCCCGGGACCAGACCCGCCACCGTGCGCGCGATGACCTGTTCCATCGATTGCGCAGGAACGTCCAGGAAAGCCGCCAGGATCAGATCGACGGTCTCCGGCGCAGGAGCGATGTCGCGTGCATCGGCCTTCGTCCAAGTGACGCCATCACTGACTCCTTCGGCAAACGCTCGCTCGCGCCCGATGCGGAGTGCTTCCTCCGAGAAGTCCAGTGCCTCCACCTGCCAGCTTCGTCCGGCAAGCCATACCGCGTGCCGACCGTCTCCGCACCCGAGGTCCAGCGCGCGTCCGGGTGGGAGCTTCTCGAGTTCCGTGATGACACGGTGACTGACCGGGGCCCACCCGGCGTCGATCTCCCGGTACCACCGGTCGCAGGCCCCGGCGCTGGGCTCGGGGAGCGTACATCGTGTTTCCGGGTTCTTCCAGGCGGGCTGCCTGTTCGCGGCTGCGGTCATGAAGGCGATCCCGGATGCGGTCCCGAGCCGGTGAACGCTGCGGGGTCCTGACCGAGGAGGGCCGTGGTCCGCGCGGCCCGGTTGCGGGCGACATGGCTGCGGGCGTGCTCCACCGCCGGGTCCAGCTCGGCGAACAGGTGCTCGTGGTGGCGCAGGGACTCGAGCACCCCGACCTTGGTGATGAGGTGCAGGTGGCGGTCCTGGATCCCCTTGATCAGGACGGTGATCCCGCGGCGCTCGAGGGCGGTGACGATGTCCGTGATGACCCGGGCCCCGGTCGCATCCAACGCCTGCAGCTGGGACATGCGGATGATCACGACGTCCACGTCGCGGATCCCGCTGACCCGTTCCAGCACCCGTTCCGCGGCTGCGAAGAACAGCGCCCCGTCGAGGCGGAAGACGGCTATATGGGCATCTCCGTCCTGGGCCGGTCCCGGAATCTCTTCCCGGTGGACCCCGCTGGATCTCACCAGGGCACGGAGCGCGAAGAAGGCGGCCGTCAGGATGCCGATCTCCACTGCCTGGATCAGGTCCAGGGACACGGTGATCACCGCCGTCACGAAGAACACCACAGTGTCGGCGCGGGTCGAGCCGACGACGCTGCGCAGGGTGTCGACGGACACCATGCGTGCCGCGGTGACCATGAGGACGCCCGCCAGGGCTGCCAGCGGGATGCGGGAAACCGGGCCGGTGGCGAAGTAGACGACCGCGAGCAGGACCAGGGCGTGGGTGATCGCCGCGAGTCGGGTCCGGTCTCCCGACCGGACGTTCACTGCGGTGCGTGCGATAGCACCGGTGGCGGGCATCCCGCCGAAGAAACCAGAGGCCACCGACGCCAGGCCCTGACCGAACAGCTCGCGGTCGGGGTCGTAGGGGCCCGTATCGGAGATGGAGGCGGCAACCCGTGCCGAGAGGAGCGATTCGATGGCGGCCAGGGCGGCGATCGTCGCGGCCGGGCCCGCAAGGGTGAGGATGAGATCCCAGTTCAGACCGGGTACGGTCGGGGCCGGCAGGGAATCGGGCAGGGCCCCGATCCTGGCCACAGGCAGGTCGGCGACCTCGGCCACGACGCTCGCCACGACGATGGCGATGATCGAGCCGGGGATCCGGGGGGCAGCGACCATGATCAGTGCGACGACGGCGACAAGAGCCACCGGCGCGAGAAGCGCCCCGAACGACGTCGTAGCGAGGGCCTGTGCGGCGGATACCGCGGCATTACTGCTGGGCCCGGGATCCACACCGAACGCGGAGGGCACCTGTTGCAGGAAGATGATGACGGCGATACCGAGGGTGAATCCTTCGATCACCGGCCACGGCAGGAAGGCGACGACCCGCCCCAGCTTCAGGATGCCGGCGACCACCACCATGAGCCCGGCCAGCACGCTCGCCACTGCCAGTGCGCCAGTGCCGTGAACGGCGACCACCGGACCCAGGACGACGACCATGGCGCCTGTAGGCCCGGACACCTGGACATTCGAGCCGCCGAACACCGCCGCGACCAGACCGGCGACCACAGCGGTGATCAGTCCGCTGGCAGCGCCTGCCCCGGAGCTGACGCCGAACGCCAGCGCCAGCGGCAGCGCGACGATGCCCACCGTGAGACCAGCAATCAGGTCTCCCTTCCAGGTGCGTGGGGCCTGCGCGTAGTCGCGTGACCCGGGCAGCAGGGGTCGGATCCTCGAGAGCACCCTCATGGAGTGCGGTCATCACCCGTCGACGTCATGATCGAAGCGCTGGTCAGGGCCGAGTACTCCAGGTTCTCCTTCGTGGCATGCAGGACCTCGCCGAGGAGTCCCCGCGCGACAGCCAGCAACTCCGCCACCCGCGGGGTGGCCAGGCTGTAGAACTGCTGGAGTCCGCGGCGCTCCGACGTCACCAGGTGATACCGGCGCAGCACCGACAGATGCTGGGACAGGTGGGACGCTTCGAGGCCCGTCGCCAGCAGCATGTCCGATACCGAGACCTCCGGTGCTGCCGACAGCAACTCCAGCACGCGGATCCGCACAGGATGCGCCAGCCCTTTGAAGAGATTCGCCTTCACTTCGTACAGGGGCGCCCGGAAATCAGCGAAATCTTGTACGCCCGGCTCGTCATCCGACATCCTCGACCCGCCTTGATTGATTGAATGATGGATTTATCATATCAATCGTGTCGTCGATGCGGAAGGCCGGAACGGTACGGCACCTCGGGCCCGGGGGACCACCCCCGTCCCCCGCCCGGACAGCAGTGGCCGGGCGGCTCGGATGTGGATCCGGCCCGCCCGGCCACCGTTGATGGACCTCGCAGGATCAGCCGAGTACTGCGTTGGCGATGAACAGCAGCGGGATCGAACCGGCCCATACCGCCGTCGTGATGCCTGACCAACCCTTGAGCGCGGCGATGCCGTCAAGACCGGCGAAGCGGGTCACGACCCAGAAGTAGGAGTCGTTGAAGTAGCTGAACACCATCGAGCCGGCCGTGCAGGCCAGTGCCGCGACGATCGGGTCGATGCCGAGCGAACCCACCAGCGGTGCCGTCACCGATGCTGCCGTGATCATCGCGACCGTGCCCGAGCCCTGGGCGATGCGGACCAGGGTGGCGATGAGGAACGGCACCAGGAACGCCGGCAACGGCGTACCGGCGATGGCCTCGGCGAGAGCGTCACCCACGCCCGAGCTACGCAGCACCTGACCGAGAGCCCCACCCGCACCGGTGATGAGAAGGATCAGGCCGGCGGAGGCAGCCGCCTCGGCGAACCAGCCCTGCACCTTCGCACGAGGAGTCCAGCGAGGCAGCAGCACGTAGACGGCGAGGATCACACCGATGACCAGAGCAACCACCGGATTGCCGATGAACGCCAGCGGGACAGCCCAGGACGACGGCGTGTACTCGTCGCCACCGACGACTCCCTGGTTGCTCTGATCGATCGCACCGCTGACCGTGTTGAGGATGATGAGGACGAGCGGAACCATCAGGGGCAGGGACGCGATGAAGGCGCCGACCCTGTGGGGCCGGGCCCCGGGTGGGGGCGTGCCCAGCACGTCGTTGTCGACGTCCAGCGAAGGGGCGGCGTCGTCAACGCCACTACCGCCGTCGTGATCGGCCACGGCAGTGCCGCCGCGATGTTCGGCGCCGGCGTGCACCGTGCCGTACACGGTCTCGCGCATGGAGGCGGACATGGAGGACTCGAGCTGCGGCCCCATCCATTTGGCGTAGAAGACCACGACGGGCAACAGCAGAACGGTGAACACAAGACCCGCAAGGATCAGTGCTCCGAGATCGGCACCGAGGATGCCGGCGACGGCCAGCGGGCCGGGCGTCGGCGGCACCATGTGGTGGGTCAACGTCATGCCGCAACCGAGGGCGAGCGCGAGGGTGATGTACCCGGCGCGCTTGACCCGGGCAATCGATCGGGCCAACGGGTTCATGATGACGTACCCAGAGTCGCAGAAGACCGGGATGGAGACCAGGGCGCCCACACTGCCCAGCGCCCAGGGCTCACGGCCCTTGCCGAAGAGTCTGAGGAAGGCCATGGCCAGCGAGTTGGCGGCCCCCGAGACCTCGAGGATCTTCCCGATCCCGACGCCGAGGCCGATCACGATGCCGATCGACGCCAGGGTGTTGCCGAAGCCCGTCGTGATCGACGAAACGATATCCAGCGGCGCCTGGCCGGCAACGATGCCGGTCACCAGCGCGGCGATCAGGAGCGCTACGAACGCATCGAGGCGGGTCCTCAGCACCAACACGATGATCGTGGCGATACCCAGGACGAGCGCCAAAAGAAGTTGTATATCCATGTACTGCTCCTCGGTCACTGAGCAAGCCTCGTTGCCGGCTCTGGTGGGTAGCACCGTCCTGGTCGGATCTTTGACGGGCACTGTGCTGCATGTCACACTAGCACCGGACATAAGACATCTGACAAGCGAGCTGCAACGAAGACCCGATGACGAAAGTGCGGATCAGTGATACTCGAAGAAGAGTTGCTCAGCGGCTACCCCGCGGGCCGGGCCATCGAACCGGCGGTGATCGCCGCCGCCGTCAGGGCCTCCGGGCGGATCCTGGTGGTGCTCGACGACGACCCGACCGGCACCCAGTCCGTCGCCGACCTGCCGGTCCTCACCTCGTGGGAGCCGAGCGATTTCGCGTGGGCCTTCGACCAGCGCATCGACGGCGCACCGGCACCGGCGGTCTACGTCCTCACCAACACCCGAAGCCTCGACCCGGAGACCGCGGCGTCGCGCAACCGTGAGATCGTCACCAATTCCCTCGATGCCGCCACGGCTGCGGGAGTCGCCATCGGCTTCGTCAGCCGCAGCGACTCGACCCTCCGCGGCCACTTCCCGCTCGAGACCGATGTCATCGGCGCCACCCTGCTGTCGCTCGCGGGCACCGGGACCGACGGCGTCGTCATGGTTCCGGCCTTTCCCGATGCCGGCCGCATCACCATCGGCACCGTCCACTACCTGCGGAGCGACGACGGCGTCGTCGTTCCCGTCGCCGAGACCGAATTCGCCCGGGATGCCACCTTCGGGTACGTGTCATCGGACCTCGGCGACTACGTTGCCGAGAAAACCGGCGGTTCGGCCGACGCCGTCCTCCGACTCGACCTCTCAATCATCCGCTCCGGCGCGGAGGGCATCGCCGACGCACTGGCCCAGGCGACCGACGGAGTCCCCATCGTCGTCGACGCCGTCACCGAGGACGACCTCCGGGCACTCGCCCTGGGCCTCGAGGAATCCGAACGTCGCGGCAAGAAGCTGCTCTACCGGGTGGGCCCGCCGTTCGTCCGTGCACGGATCGGCCAGAGCGAGCATCCGCCGCTGACGGCCGAGGAGGTCTTCGCCGGCCGTGACGCCCCCGCCTCGGGTGGGCTGGTCGTGGTGGGCTCCCACGTGGGACTGACCACCCGGCAGCTGGACGCGCTGGTGGCGCGGCGACCCGAGGCCCGGCTCGTGGAGCTCGACGTCGAAGCCGTCCTCGACCCCGCACGGCGGGATACAGGGGTGGCCGAGGCGGTGCGGGACGTCGTCGACGGTCTCCCCAGCGGCGAGGTCATCCTGCACACCAGCCGCCGCCTGATCCGCTCCGGCGATCCGGAGCAGAGCCTCGAGTTCGCCCGCACCATCTCGCGGGCAGTGGTCGACGTCGTCCGGTCCACCATCGCCACGGCTCCCGTGCGCTTCGTCATCGCCAAGGGAGGCATCACCTCCTCCGATGTCGCCGCGCACGGGCTGTCCATCCGCCGCGCGCTGGTGCGCGGGCCGATGCTGCCGGGCATCGTGTCCCTCTGGCAGCCGGCCGACGGCCCGGCGCGCTCCATCCCGTTCGTGGTCTTCGCCGGGAACGTCGGCACCGACGATTCCCTTGCCGACGTGGTGGACATCCTCCGCTCCCCCACACCGGGTTCCGCCGCGAGGACGGGTGCCTCCCATGATGTCTGACTCCGAGCACACGAAGGTCGCCGTCCTCGGCCTCGGTGCCATGGGCCTGCCGATGGCGACCCGGCTGGCCGGCGCGTTCACGGTCACCGGGTACGACCCGATGCCGGCCTCACGGGAGAAGGCCTCGAAGACCGGCCTGACGTGCGCCCCCACGGCCGTGGACGCGGCCGCCGATGCGGGGATCGTACTGCTCGCGGTCCGTGACGCAGCCCAGGTGGAGGATGTCCTCTTCGGCGACGACGGGATCGCCCCCGCCCTCGCGCCGGGCGCCGTCGTCGTGATGACCAGCACCGTGGGGATGGACGCCGTCGCTTCCTGGACCGGGCGGCTCGGTGACCTGGATGTGGCGCTGGTCGACGCACCGCTGTCCGGCGGCCCAGTACGGGCCGGCGAAGGTGACCTGCTGATCGTGGTGGGCGCCGACCCGTCAGCCCTGGACACCGCCCGCCCCGTGCTCGAGCGGCTCGCCTCGACGCTGATGGTCGTGGGCAGCAAGGCCGGCGACGGCCAGGCCATGAAGACGGTGAACCAGCTGCTCTGCGGCGTACACATCGCCGCGGCTGCCGAAGCTCTGGCCCTCGCCGACGCGCTCGGCCTGGACCAGCTGCGGGCCCTGGCTGCGCTGGAGACGGGGGCGGCGTCGTCGTTCATGCTCTCCAACCGCGGACCGCGCATGGTGAAGGGGTACGACGGCGACGTCGACGTGCTGAGCCGACTGGACATCTTCGTGAAGGACCTCGGCATCGTCGGGAAGGCAGCCCGCACGGCAGGACTTGCCGCGCCGGTTGCCGCGGCAGCCGAGCAGCTGTTCCTGCTCGGCCAGACGCAGGGCCTGGGCATCGCCGACGATTCGTCGGTGATCAGGGTGGTCGCGCCACAGCGGCGCACCGCCGCAGGGGACGCCGATGGAGGGGATACCGATGGCACGGAAACCACTCGCTGAATCGGTGTTCGACGACATCCTCGAACGGATCATCGACGGCACGTACCCACCCGGCGCGGCACTCCCCCCGGAGAAGGACCTGGCGGCTTCCCTGGATGTCAGCCGGCTGACGGTCCGCGAGGCGCTCAAGCAGCTCCAGGCGCAGCACGTGGTGCAGATCAGGCGGGGCCTGGGGACCTACGTGAATCCGGCCGCCCAGTGGACCGATGTGCAGGCCATCCTCAGGTACGCGTCGACCACCGCAGATTCCCCCGATGTCTCGCTCCGCCTGCTGGAGATCCGGCGGATGGTGGAGACCGGTGCCGCCGAGCTGGCCGCGCTGCATGCCACCGACGAGGACCTGGCCCGGATGGAGACAGCCAATGCCCAGTTGCAGGCGGCCCACGAGGCGAAGGATCTCGACGCCGTCACCGCGACGGATATCGCGTTCCACGAGGCGGTGTTCAGGGCCTCGGCGAATCCGTTCCTGCCCGTGATCCTCGGACCGCTCAGCCAGTTGCTGTACTCGATGCGGCGGGAGACGTCGTCCTTCCGCGAGGTGCAGCAGCACGCCATCGCCCATCACGCGCTGGTGCTGGAGGCGATCCGTACACGGAACCCGGAGGTGGCCCGTAAGGCGATGCAGGACCACATCAACCAGACGTACGACGACTACGAACATTTCATCCATCAGAAGAACACCACCAGGAGCTCACATGACTTTTCCGATTGAACGCACTGCAGTCCTCACCGGTGCGGCCTCGGCCCGCGGCATCGGCCGCGCGACGGCCGACCGGCTGGCCCGCGACGGCTGGTCCATCGCGATCCTCGACATCGACGGCACCGCAGCCGCGGAGGCCGCGGCCGACATCGGCCGGCGCCACGGCGTGCCGACGGTCGGCGTCGCAGCCGATGTCTCCGACGAGGCGTCGGTCGATGCAGCGCTGACCACCGTCGAAGCCTCGGTGCCGCCCGTCGTCGCACTGGTGAACCTCGCCGGGATCAGTTCTCCCACCGGGTTCATGCAGGAGACCAAGGAAGCCTGGGACCGGGTGTTCGCGGTCAACATGACCGGCACCTTCCTGGTCACGCAGCGTGCCCTGCACGGCATGATCGAACGCAGGCTCGGTCGCGTGGTCAGCATCTCCTCCATCTCGGCGCAGCGCGGCGGTGGAACCTACTCGAAGGTGGCCTACAGCGCGTCGAAGGCCGGCATCATCGGCTTCACCCGTGCGCTGGCTCGTGAGATGGGCGAACACAACATCACCGTCAACGCCGTCGCTCCCGGACCGGTGGACACCGACATCATGGGCGGCACCCTCACCGAGGAACGCAAGCAGGACATGTCCAGGGACATCCTGATGGGCCGGGTGGGTACCGTCGACGACATCGCAGCCCTCATCTGCTTCCTGGTGGGCCCCGACGCCGGATACATCACCGCCGCCACCTACGACATCAACGGTGGTCTGCAGGTCTCCTAGCCTCCAGAGGGGCTGCACGTCGGCGCGAACGAGACCGCGGAAGCCTCGACCAGCAAGTTAACCTGCTGTTTGATACCTCGGGAACGTCCGTTCACAGGGCAGGGCCACTGTTGGGTGTCGCACTGATGCCGAGAAACGAGCTTCTTGGCTATTTCTGTGCGAAGTTTGTGCAGGCAGTGTCGCTACTAGGGAATCGAGTTCCTCCGTGTCAAAAAGATCGAATGTTGTCGCACTCACCGCTGCGGCGGCCCTTCTGCTGAGCGCCTGCGGTGACGCCTCGACCGAGAGTGGGGCCGGTTCCACGGCCGGCGCCGGCGAAGCCCTGGTCGTCTACACGAATTCGAATTCCGAGGGACGCGGTGAGTGGCTGCAGGAGAAGGCGGCGACGGCAGGGTTCGAGATCGAGATCGTCGGCGCCGGTGGCGCAGATGCCACCAACAAGCTCATCGCCGAGAAGAACAACCCCGTTGCCGATGTCGTGTACGGGCTGAACAACGTCTACTACGAGCAGCTGAAGAGCGAGGACGCACTCGAGCCCTACACGCCGGCGTGGTCCTCCGAAGTCGACGAATCACTGGCTGATCCCGCGGAGGAGAAGGCGTACTGGCCCCTGGTGCAGCAGGCGATCGTCCTGGCGTACAACGCGGACGCGGTCCCCGAAGCCGACGCACCGGAGGACTGGACCGACCTCTGGACCGAGGACGAGTACAAGGACAGGTACGAGCGCGTCAGCGGCATGGGAGCAGCCACCACACAGCTCGTCATGGCCGGCATCCTGAGCCGGTACAAGGATGAGAACGGCGATCTGGGCGTCAGCGATGAGGGCTGGCAGCAGATCGAACAGTACTTCCAGAACGGCGTTCCTGCCGTCACGGACCTGGACCTGTTCGCGCGCTTCGCCGACGGCGAGGTGGACTTCGGCCAGATGCCGTCCTCCTCCATCCCGGGACGTGAGGAAGCGTACGACGTGACCTCCGGCGTCGTGACTCCGGACGTGGGCGTCCCCTACGCGGTGGAGCAGGTAGCCCTCGTCAAGGGCTCGGACAACCAGGACGAAGCCAAGGAGTTCATCGACTGGTTCGGGAGCGGAGAAGTCCAGGGGGAATGGGCTGAAGAGTTCAATTCCCTCCCCGTGAACGAAACCGCGCTCGACAGCGCAAAGCCCGAGACGATCGCATTCGACGAGCAGTTCACGCACCAGGACATCGACTGGACCTTCGTCCAGGAGAACCTCGGATCCTGGATCGAGAAGATCGAGCTCGAGTACATGCCCTGACGGTTCCGCCGCGACCCGCCCGTCCCGCTCACGTCGAGACCACGACGGTGCGCCACCGAGACCTTCGGGGCGCACCGTCGCCCTCCTCCCGCCATCAGGAAGACAACCCCATGATCCGCTTCGACCAGATCCAGGTCACCTTCGACGATTTCACGGCGATCAGCGCCCTGGACCTGGAGGTGTCGCAGGGCGAGTTCTTCACCCTGCTCGGACCATCCGGTTGCGGCAAGACGACGGCGTTGCGAACGCTCGCCGGTCTCGTCACGCCCTCCTCCGGGACCATCCACATCGATGGCCGGGATGTCACCACGCTCCCCAGCGACAAGCGCGGCGTCGGGATGGTCTTCCAGAACTACGCCCTGTTCCCTTCCATGAGTGTCTGGGAGAACATCGCCTTCGGACTCAAGGTGCGGAAGACCGGTGCCGAGGAGCGCTCCGAACTCGTCCGTGACATCGCCCGCCGCGTCGATCTCACCGACGATCAACTCGGGAAGAACGTGTCGGAGCTCTCCGGTGGCCAGCAGCAGCGTGTCGCCATCGCGCGCGCCCTGGTCCTCAAACCGAAGATCCTCCTGCTGGACGAGCCTCTCTCGAACCTCGATGCCAAGCTCCGCCAGCAGTTGAGGGTGGAACTCAAGGAACTCCAGGTCCAGTCAGGGATCACCACCGTCTACGTCACGCACGACCAGGACGAAGCACTGACCATGAGCGACCGAATCGCTGTGTTCAACAAGGGCAGGGTGGAGCAGGTGGGCACTCCTCACGAGATCTACGAACGCTCCGCCACCGAGTTCGTCTGCAACTTCATCGGCGACAGCTCGAGGCTGGGCCCGGAGTTCGTCTCCCGCCTCAGTGAGAGGTCCACCAGGCCCCTCCACCCCCACCAGCTCTCCTACCTCCGGGTGGAGAAGGCGTTCCTCGATATCGGCGGAGAAACCGACCGCGACGGCGGGCGCACGGGATCGCGCCCCGGCCTGGCCTCCGTCGAGGGACAGGTGGTGGCGCGCAGCTACCACGGCCAGCACAGCCGATACACGGTGCGAAGCCACGACTCCGACGTCAAGGTCCTCGTCAAGGAGACCGGCACCCCCGCCCTCGACATCGGCCACACCGTCCAGCTGCAGGTGGACCCGGACCATGTCCTGCAGTACCAGGGCACGCCATGAGCCGCGGTACCGGCACCCGCATGCTGAGGTCACCCCTGGTCATCGTGACGCTGCTGATTCTCACCTGGTTCAGTGCCGCGTTCCTGCTCTGGCCGAACCTCAACCTGCTCGCCGAGACCTTCTTCCCCAACGGCCAGTTCACCGGCCGCGCCGTGGAACGGCTGCTGTCCTCCGACCGGGCGATGAAGTCGTTGGCCAACAGCTTCCTCCTGGCCGTGGTCCTCGCTGTGACGGTGAACATCGTGGGCGTCTTCGTCGTCCTGGTCACCCAGTACTTCCGCATCCGCGGCTCCAGGACCCTGTGGCTCGGCTATGCGACGACGTTCCTCTTCGGCGGGATCGTGCTCGCAGCCGGCTACAAGTTCATCTACGGTGCGGACGGGATCGTCACCAAACTGGTGGCGAACTACTTCCCGGACATGGACCGGGAGTGGTTCGGTGGGTTCTTCGCCGTCCTCTTCGTCATGACCTTCGCCACCACCACCAATCACCTCCTCTTCCTCGGCAACGCGATCCGCAACGTCGACTTCCAGACGATCGAAGCGGCCCGGAACATGGGGGCCTCGGATTGGACGACACTTCGCAGGGTGGTCCTGCCGGTCCTGAAACCGACGCTCTTCGCGGTCACCATCCTGTCGTTCCTCACCGGATTGGGCGCACTCAGCGCCCCCCAGGTCCTCGGGGGCGAAGAGTTCCAGACCATCACGCCCATGATCCTGACGTTCGCGAACACCTCGACCTCCCGGGACATCGCAGCACTGCTCGCGCTGATCCTGGGACTGGCGACGATCGCGATGCTCGCCGTCATGACACGGCTCGAACGCGGGGGGACCTACTACTCCGTGGCCAAGGTGTCCGCTCCCCTGCAGAAACAGAGCATCAGGAGCCGCCCGGCGAATGTCGTCGTGCACGTCCTCGCCTACCTTCTCTTCCTCGTCTACACCTCGCCGCTCGTGCTGATCCTGCTGTACTCCTTCATGGACAGCACCGCCATCAGCACCGGAGTGCTGTCACTGGACAGGTTCACACTCGAGAACTACACCCGCGTGCTCTCCCAGGAATCAGCGCTCCGTCCCTTCGTCGTCAGCATCGTCTACAGCGGCCTCGCCGCGATCATCACGGTGGGAGGGCTGCTCTTCGTCGCACGCATCATCCAGAAACACCGCACGAGGATCACGTCGACGTTCGAGTACCTGCTGCATATTCCGTGGATCCTGCCGGCTGCGATGATCGCCCTCGGTCTCGTCATGACCTACGACGAACCCAACCCCCTCCTCGGAGGTGCCGTCCTCAGCGGCACGACGGTGATCCTCCTGGTCGCTTTCGTCGTCGTGAAGATCCCCTTCACCCTCCGGATGCTCAAGGCCGCCTTCACCTCCGTGAACGACTCCATGGAGGAAGCCGCGACTGTCATGGGCGCGGGCGCGCTCTACACCTTCCGCAGAATCCTCCTGCCCGCCGTCCTTCCCACGGCCGCCGCGATCGCGGCCCTCAACTTCAACAGCCAGCTGGACGACTACGACACGGCGGTGTTCCTCGCGCACCCGCTCTACCAACCCCTCGGGCTGCAGATCAAGGCCAACACCGATGGAGGAGCGGACGTCAACGCGATCGGGAACACCTTCGTCTACACCGTCCTGCTCATGATCCTGATGGGCCTGACGATGTACCTCGTCTACGGGCGGACCGGGAAGCGCCGGGCGAAGCGCGTGCCGGGCCGTCCCACAGCACCCACCGGACCGGACAGCCCCACCTCGATCCCCGGGAACCAGACCTCCCCTCTCCCCGGGCCCGCGGTTTCCGAGGAAGGCGCAACCGTCCCGGGTACGCCCTCGAGAGTCATGTAGCAGTCCCGCATCGGTGAGGGCGGCCCGGCGATGCGGGACTGCTGGAGAGCACCGGCCACCTCGATCTCGCCGGCCTGGAGATGATCGCCCACATCGCGGCGTTGGGCGTCCAGTTCGTGGTGCTCGGTCTGGTCATCGCGTTCGGGGCGGCACTCACCGTCTTCATCGTCACGACACCGGTTCCGCCCGGCACCGGGCAGAGCCGTGGTGGACGGGTGCCCTGCACCGGCGCGTGACCTTCGACGACCGGGAGCAGGTTGCTTCGTCCTTCGAGCCCGGCAGCGACTACGACGTCGAGATCGGCTGGTACTCACGCGTCGTGATGAAGGACCTCCTGCGGGAACTCCCGACGGCCGACCACTATCCACCGGTGGAGTGAGGGCAGGCGCGGATCCCTGTGCACGGCCGGCGCTGTCAGAGGACGCTGCGGTACACCCCGAGGGTCGTCTCCGCGATCGACCCCCAGTCGAAGTGCCGTTCCGCCCGCTGCCGACCCGCGGCGCCCATCGCCGACGCCCGCGCGGGATCGCCCACGAGGGCGTTGAGCGCGGCGGCGAAGTCCTGGACGAACCGCTCGGGATCGAGCGGGGTCCCGGTGCCGTCCTGGACCTGTTCGAGGGGGACGAGGGTGCCGGTCACGCCGTCGTCGATCACCTCCGGGATGCCGCCCGTCGCCGACGCGACGACGGCAGCACCGCAGGCCATCGCCTCGAGGTTGACGATCCCGAGCGGCTCGTAGATGGACGGGCACGCGAAGACCGTGGCGTGGCTCAGGATCTGGACGACCTCGCGACGCGGCAGCATCTTCTCGATGAGCACCACCGAACCCCGCTTCTCCCGCAGCTCGGAGATGAGCACCTCGGTCTCGGCGGCCAGCTCGGGCGTGTCGGCGGCCCCGAGGCAGAGGACCAGCTGGACGTCCGCCGGCAGGTGCGCTGCCGCGCGCAGCAGATACGGGACGCCCTTCTGCCGCGTGTTGCGGCCCACGAACACGACGCTCGGGCGGCCGGGGTCGATGCCGTGGGCGCGGAGGGCGTCGTCGTCCTCGTCGCGGGCCCACTGGGCGACGTCGATCCCGTTGTGGACCACATGGACCTTGCCGGGGTCGACGTCGGGGTAGCTGCGCAGGATGTCCGCCCGCATGCCTGCGGACACGGCGATGACGGCGGCCGCCGCCTCGTAGGACGTCTTCTCCACCCAGGAGGACACCGCGTACCCGCCCCCGAGCTGCTCGGCCTTCCAGGGGCGCAGCGGCTCCAGGCTGTGCGCACTGAGGACGTGCGGGATGCCGTGCAGGAGCGAGGCCAGGTGCCCGGCCATGTTGGCGTACCAGGTGTGGGAGTGCACGAGGTCCGCGCCCGCCATCGCGTCCAGCATCTGCAGGTCCGTGCCCAGCGTCTGGACGGCGGGATTCGCGCCGGCGAGGCCTTCCGGCACGCCGTAGGAGAGCACTGACGCCCCGTGGTACTCCCCCGGGCGGGGCGCCCCGAACGCGTGGACCCGGAGATCGACCTGCGGGGCGAGGACCCTGCTCAGCTCGGCGACATGCACCCCCGCTCCACCGTAGATCTCGGGCGGGAACTCCTTGGTCACAATGTCTACTCGCACTCACCCAACGTAGTGCAGTGTGACCTGTGTCCTCTAGTGTGAAGAGACCGGAAAGGTTCCGGGCTGTGTGTACCAAGGCCGATCGACCACCTATCGAGCAGGCAGAACACTCAAAGAAGAGCGGGGGGTCTGAAGTGGCACCGAAGAAAGTACTTGCCGTGGTCCTGGCAGGCGGAGAAGGCAAGCGCCTGATGCCGCTCACGGCGGACAGGGCCAAGCCGGCCGTACCGTTCGCGGGCAGCTACCGGCTCATCGACTTCGCCCTGTCGAACCTCGTCAACTCCGGCTACCTCCAGATCGTGGTGCTGACGCAGTACAAGTCCCACAGCCTGGACCGGCACATCTCGGAGACGTGGCGGATGTCCACGCAGCTCCAGCAGTACATCGCCTCGGTCCCCGCGCAGCAGCGCCGGGGCAAGAGCTGGTTCCTCGGCAGCGCGAACGCCATCTACCAGTCACTGAACCTGATCCATGACGCCCAGCCGGACATCGTCGTCGTGATCGGCGCCGACCACGTGTACCGGATGGACTTCGAGCAGATGGTCGACGCCCATGTGAAGAGCGGGGCCTCGGTCAGCGTTGCGGCCGTCCGCCAGCCGATGGACCTCGTGGACCAGTTCGGCGTCATCGAAGTGGACCAGGACGATCCCGGGCGCATCGCGGCGTTCGTCGAGAAGCCGAAGAGCACCCCTGGGCTCCCCGACGATCCCAACAGCTTCCTCGCCTCCATGGGCAACTACGTCTTCACCACCGACGCGCTGCTCAAGGCGCTCGAGGACGACGCCGCCCGGCTGGACACCAAGCACGACATGGGCGGGGACATCATCCCCTACTTCGTGGAACGCAACGACGCCGCGGTCTACGACTTCACGACCAACGAGATCCCCGGCTCCACCGACCGTGACCGGCAGTACTGGCGCGACGTCGGCACCATGGACTCGTACTACGACGCCAACATGGACCTCATCTCGCCCCTGCCGCTGTTCAACCTGTACAACCTGCAATGGCCCATCTACACGCGGCAGAGCGTCTCGCCGCCGGCCAAGTTCGTGCGCAGCGCCTCCGGCCGTTCCGGCGCGGCCCACGACTCGATCGTCTCCGCCGGGGTCGTCGTCTCCGGCGGTGCGGTGAACACCTCCATCCTGGCGACGGACGTGTTCATCGACGAAGCCGCCGAGGTGACGGGCAGCGTACTGCTCGACAAGGTCAACGTCGGGGCCGGGGCCGTAGTGCGCCGGGCCATCATCGACAAGAACGTCCGTATCCCGGCCGGCGTGACGATCGGCGTCGACGCCGAGCTGGACCGCCGCCGCGGCTTCGCCGTCACGGACTCGGGGCTCACCATCGTCAGCAAGGGCCAGGTCATCCCGCCGGGCTGACCTCCCCGACCGTCCCCGCACGCGACGAGGCCCCGGCACCCGCCGGGGCCTCGTCGCTTTCCGGGCGGGCCCCCTCCACCTCTGCTCCCCCGGCCCCTGTGGCGTGTCACCTCACCGGGATGGGAGCACGGCAGGCGCGTGATTGAATGACCGGATGGAGAACGAGAACCTGACCCGCGACGAGGCGGGTGCCCGCTCGGCGCTGCTGGAGACCGAGAGCTACACCGTCCACCTGGATCTCTCGCAGGCCGGGGACGCCGGCCAGGAAACCTACCCCACGACGACGACCGTGGTGTTCTCCTGCCGTGAGCCGGGGGCGTCCACGTTCCTCGACTTCATCGGGGAGGTCACCGGGCTCGAGGTGAACGGGCAGGTGCTCGATCCCGCCACGGCCGGCGACGGCGCCCGCGTGCTGCTGCACGACCTCGCCGAGCACAACACGGTGACGGTCACGGGCCGGGCCCGGTACAGCACCAGCGGCGAGGGACTCCACCGGTTCGTGGACCCCGCCGACGGCGAGACCTACCTCTACACGCAGTACGAGCCCGCCGACGCCCGCCGGGTCTTCGCGAACTTCGAGCAGCCGGACCTGAAGGCCACCTTCACGTTCAGCGTCCTCGCACCCGCCGACTGGACGGTCGCCTCCAACGGCGCCGAGGCCGGCGTTTACCCACTCGACGACAGGGCCGACGCCGCGACGGCCCGCTGGACCTTCGCGCCCACGCGCCGCATCTCCACCTACATCACCACCGTGCTGGCGGGCCCCTACCACCGGGAGACCGCCTCCTGGACCGGGCCGGCGGACACGGCCGGCGAGGGCCTCGAGGTGCCGCTGGCCCTGTACTGCCGCCGCTCCCTGGCCCCGTCCCTCGACGCCGCCGAGATCTTCGACACCACACGCCGCGGGCTGGACTTCTTCCACGACCTGTTCGACTACCCCTACCCCTTCGGCAAGTACGACCAGGCGTTCGTCCCGGAGTACAACCTCGGGGCCATGGAGAACCCCGGGCTCGTGACGTTCACCGAGAACTACGTGTTCCGATCCGCGGCCACGGAGGCCCAGCGCGAGGCGCGGGCCAACACGATCATGCACGAGATGGCGCACATGTGGTTCGGCGACCTCGTGACGATGTCCTGGTGGGACGACCTCTGGCTCAAGGAGTCCTTCGCCGACTACATGGGGGCCCTCGCGGTGGCGGAGGCGACGCGCTGGAGCACCTCCTGGGTCAGTTTCGCGAACCGCCGGAAGTCGTGGGCGTACGTGCAGGACCAACTCCCGACGACGCACCCGATCGTCGCGGACATCCCGGACCTCGAGGCCGCCAAGCAGAACTTCGACGGGATCACCTATGCGAAGGGCGCCTCCGTGCTGAAGCAGCTCGTGGCCTTCGTGGGCCGCGAGGACTTCATCTCCGCCGCCCGGCAGTACTTCCGGAAGCACGAGTACGGGAACACGACACTCGCTGACCTCCTCGACGTGCTGGCCGCCGCGACGGGCCAGGACCTCGCCGCGTGGTCGCGGTCCTGGCTCCAGACCTCCGGCGTCCCCGCCCTCGCCGCCGAGGTCGCGGTCGACGACGGCGTCCTCACCGGGGTCACGATCGTCCAGGACGCCGTGGACCCGGTGACGGGCCTGGACGAGCCCCGGCCGCACCGCATCCGGGTGGGCCTGTACTCGTTCGACGCCGAGGGCCGGCTCGTGCGGACGCGGGTGGAGGCCGTGACGGTCGACGCCGCGCGGACCGCCGTGCCGGCGCTGGCCGGGGCCGTCCAGCCGGACCTCCTGCTGGTCAACGACGACGACCTCACCTACGCGTTGCTCTCCTTCGACGAGCGGTCCCTCGCCACGCTCCTGACTTCGATCCACCGCGTGCAGGACCCCCTGGCCCGGGCCACGTGCCTCACCGCCCTGTGGTCCGCCACGAGGGACGCGCGTCTGCCGGTGGGCTCCTACCTGTCCGCCGTGATGCTCGCAGCACCCGTCGAGGGCGGGGTGGGCGTGCTGCAGGTCCTGCTGGCCAACGCCGGCACCGCGATCGAGCGCTTCGCCCCGGCCGGGGAGCGCCCGGCGCTCCGCGACCGGCTGAGCGACTTCCTGATCGACGGGCTGCGCGCCGCGGACCCGGGGTCCGACCGCCAGCTCGCCTGGGCGAGGGCGCTCGCGGCCACCGCCCGCAGCGCCGGGCGGGCCGCCGACGTCGTGCGCGCCGTGCTCGACGGCGACGAGCGGATCGACGGCCTGAGCCTCGACGCCGAACTCCGCTGGTTCCTCCTGCAGGGACTCGCCGCGCGGCAGCGCGTCCTGCCCGGCGAGCTGGAGGCCGAGCGGACCGCGGACCCGACGGCGTCGGGCCGGGTGGGCTTCACCCTCGCCTCCGCAGCGATCCCCGACGCGGCCATCAAGAAGGCCACGTGGGATGAGGCAGTGCACGGTGACCGGTTGTCCAACGAGCTGCTCAGCGCGGCGATCGAGGGTTTCATGCTCGGCTCGCACGAGCTCCTGGACCCGTACCGGGAGCCCTACTTCGAGGCGCTCCGCGGTGTCTGGGCGACCCGCGGCATCGAGATGGCGACCAGGATCGTCAGGGGCCTGTACCCCGGGCACCAGGACCTCGACGGCGAACCGGAACAGCACCCCGTGGTCCTGCGGACCGACGCCTGGCTGGAGGCGAACCGCGACGCACCGGCGGCCCTGCGGCGCATCGTCGTCGAGGAACGCGACCACCTCCTGCGGTCGCTGCGGGCCCAGGTTCAGGGGACGCGGTAGAGCCACTCCTCGGTCCCGAACTTGTGCTCCACCAGGTCCTCGGCGCGGCGGAGGTCGTCCGCGGAGAGTGAGCCCTCCACTGCGCCGTAGCGCTCGCGGAAGGTGTCCATCATGACGCCGATGATCTCCTCCCGGGCCAGCCCGGTCTGGCGGCGCAGGGGGTCCACGCGCTTCTTGGCGCTCTTCGTCCCCTTGTCGGACATCTTCTCCCGGCCGATGCGCAGCACCTCGAGCATCTTGTCGGCGTCGATGTCGTAGCTCATGGTCACGTGGTGCAGCATCCCGCCGTTGGCGAGCCGCTTCTGGGCCGCGCCGCCGATCTTGCCGACCTCCGTGGCGATGTCGTTCAGGGGCTGGTACCAGGCCTGGATGCCGAGCTTCTGCAGGGCTTCCATGACCCAGGCGTCGAGGAACGGGTACGAGTCGGCGAAGCTCATGCCGTCCACGAGCGACTGCGGCACGTAGATGGAGTAGGTGATGGCGTTGCCGTGCTCCATGAACATGGCACCGCCGCCGCTGATCCTGCGCACCACGGTGACTCCGTGCCGGTCGGCGCCCCCGGGGTCCACCTCGTTGCGCATGGACTGGAAGCTGCCGATCACCACCGACGGCGCCTGCCACTCCCAGAAACGGAGCGTCGGGTTGCGTGAGCCGGCGCCGACGTCGTGCGTGAGGACCTCGTCCATGGCGACGTGCATGGCCGTGGGCAGCGGCGTGGGAGGGATGATCTCCCACTGGTGGTCCGCGAAGCTCGAGGCCCTCCCCAGGGCGCGGCGGACCGCGGTGGCGATGGCCTCCGGCGAGAAGCCGAACAGCACGGCCGACGGGTCGAGGCGCTGGGTGATCGCCGCGGCGAGCTCACCGGGCGCGGTGTCCGCGGGGAGGCCCTCCAGGGCGGCGTTGATGTCGAGCAGCGCCTCGTCGGGTTCGAGGAAGAAGTCCCCGTTGACCGACACGCCCGTGAGGCGCCCGGCCTGCACGCCGAGGTCCACCGCCGTGAGCTTGCCGCCCGGGGTCTTGAACTCGCCGTGCAGTCGCTCTGCGTCCGATGCCTGTTCCATCAGTGCCTTCCTTGGTGCGTTAACCGGAAGAAGCCACGCCGGAGGGGCGTGGCTTCTTCGTCGGACCGTGGGTCCGGTGCTCGGGAGGAGCTACTACTTCTTGGTGCCGAAGCCCTTGAAGCGGGCGTTGAAGCGCTCCACGCGGCCGGCGGAGTCCATGATGCGCTGCTTGCCCGTGTAGAACGGGTGGGACTCCGAGGAGATCTCGACCTCGATGAGGGGGTAGGTGTTGCCGTCTTCCCACTCGATGGTCTTGGGCGAGCCGACCGTCGACTTCGTCAGGAACGCCTTGTCGGAGGCCAGGTCACGGAACACGACCGACTGGTACTTGGGGTGGATATCAGACTTCACGGGACTACCTTCTCTGGTTGCCTGGATTTTGCCAGGCACGGGGAATTGAAAGGATGGCGACAGCGCCAGCTATTCATACTAGCGCAGGAGCACCTGCGGGGCTAAAGCGCGGGGCGCGCGTCGTCGGACCGGCACTCCCAGAACGCGACCGCCGCCGCTGCGGCGACGTTCAGCGAATCCACGCCGCCATGCATGGGGATGGTCAGTGCGATGTCGGCTTCCGCCAGTGCGGCCCCGCTCAGCCCGTCCCCCTCGGTGCCCAGCAGGAGGGCGAGCCGGTCATGGTCCCGCGCCGGGAACGCCCCGATCGGGACGGACCCCGGGCCCAGGGCGAGGGCGGCGAGGGTGAACCCGGCGGCGCGCACGGCGGCGAGGTCCCCCGGCCACGAGCCCAGCCTGGCCCAGGGGACCTGGAAGACGCTGCCCATGCTGACGCGCACGGCCCTGCGGTAGAGCGGGTCCGCGCTGCGGGGGCTGAGCAGCACGGCATCGACACCGAGCGCTGCCGCGGACCGGAAGACGGCCCCGAGGTTCGTGTGGTCCACCATGTCCTCGATGATCGCGACGCGCCGGGCGGAGGCCAGCAGCTCGCCGAGGGGCACGGGTGCCGGGCGGTGCATCGCGGCGAGGGCGCCGCGGTGGAGGTGGAAGCCCGTGAGGACCTCGAGCGTCGTCTCGGGGGCCACGAACGCGGGCACGGACGGGAAGCGGGCGACGACGTCGGCCAGGTCGGGGAGCCATTTCGGCGTCAGGAGGAAGGACCGCGGGACGTGCCCGGCGTCGACGGCGCGTCGGAGGACCTTCGAGCTCTCGGCGATGTAGAGCCCCTCCGCGGGCTCCTTGGCGAGGCGCAGCTGCACGTCGGTGAGGTTGCGGTAGTCGGAGAGACGGGGGTCGTCGGCCGCATCGAGCGTGATGACGGGCATCAGGGAACGGGCGCGTGCCGGGACGCGCGGCGGCCTGCGCTGCTCACGCCCGCGCGACGGCGCTGTAGCGGCCGTTCTCCTCGCTGACCTTCAGGGCGACGTCGAACGCCGCGCTCAGGTTCTCCTCGGTCAGCACGTCCGCGATGGGTCCGGTCGCCACCACGACGCCGTCGCGCAGCAGCAGCGCATGCGTGAAGCCCGGCGGGACCTCCTCGAGGTGGTGGGTCACCAGCACCATCGCGGGGGCTTCGGGATCCCGGGCGAACTCGGTCAGCCGTCGCACGAGGTCCTCTCGCCCGGCGAGGTCCAGGCCCGCCGCCGGCTCGTCGAGGAGCAGGAGTTCGGGGTCCGCCATGAGCGCCCGGGCGATCTGGACACGTTTGCGCTCCCCCTCGCTGAGGGAGCCGAAGGGCCGGTTCATGAAGCGGGACATGCCCCACGTATCGAGCAGGCGGAAGGCGCGGCGCTCGTCGAGGCGCTCGTACTGCTCACGCCACCGGCCGGTCACCCCGTAGGAGGCGGTCACCACGACGTTCAGGACGGTCTCGTGATCCGGGACCTGGGAGGCGAGGGCCGCCGACGCGAGGCCGATGCGGGGCCGCAGCTCGAAGACGTCGACGGCACCCATGACCTCGTCCAGGATCCCGACGACACCGCGGGTGGGGTGGAGCCGCGCCCCGGCAAGCTGCAGCAGGGTGGTCTTGCCCGCCCCGTTGGGGCCCATGACCACCCAGCGCTCACCCTCGTTGACCTGCCAGTCGATCTCATCGAGCAGGGTCTTGCCACCCCTGACGAGGCTTACTCCCGCCAGTTCCAGAACGTCACTCATGGTCCTAGACACTAGGCTAAGGAGCGGCCCCGTGGCGAAACCGGCAGGCCGCGCCATGATCCTTGTGCTCCGTCGGCAGACCAAGGCGCGGGACGACCGGGCCCGCCTGCCGACTCCGGCAGCGGTCGGGCCGCCACCATCGGGACCTCACCAGAGACGGACGCCGGCACCGGCGCGGACAGGAGCGGGAGCATGCGGGACACGGCACGGGTGGTCGCCTACGCAGAACGGCTCGACGACGGACACCGGGAGGACCTGCTCGCCGCCCTGCGCGGGCTCGGCGCCGACGTCACGGACACCTCGTCCGCCAGGACCGCGACCTACTCGGCGCTGACCCTCGACGTCGAACTCACCCTTTCGGCGTCCCGGGTGCGCGCCGGACTGTCCCGGTGGACGGCCGCCTCCGGTGCGGGCGCTGCACTGGTGCCCGCACCCGTCTACGAACCCGGGCCCAAACTGCTGATCATGGATGTCGACTCGACGCTGATCCGGCAGGAGGTCATCGAGCTGCTCGCCGCGCATGCGGGCCGCGAGGCGGAGGTGGCCGCGGTGACCGAGGCGGCCATGCGGGGCGAGCTCGACTTCGCCCAGTCCCTCCACCACCGGGTCCGCGCGCTGGAAGGGCTCCCGGCCACGGTGATCGACGAGGTCGTGGAGCGCATCGAGCTGAGCGACGGCGCGGAGGACCTCGTCGCCGCGTACCTCGATGCGGGCCACCGCGTGGGCGTCGTCTCCGGCGGCTTCTCGCAGGTCCTCGCACCGCTCGCCGAGCGCCTCCGCCTCTCCTTCGCGAAGGCGAACGACCTCGAGATCCTCGACGGCACGCTGACCGGGAGGGTGGCGGGCACCGTCGTCGACCGCCGTGAGAAGGAACGCACCCTCCGCACCGAGGCCGAACGTGCGGGAGTCCAGCCCGCGGCGGTGATCGCGGTCGGCGACGGGGCGAACGACCTCGACATGCTGGGTGCGGCGGGGCTCGGCGTCGCGTTCAACGCGAAGCCCGCCGTCCGGGCGGTGGCGGACGTCGCACTGGACCTTCCGGACCTGGACGTCGTCCGCCACTTCGCGGGGCTGTAGCCCGGACCGGAGCGTGCACCGCGTCCGAAGCCGCCGATCAGCTCTTGGCGAGGAAGTCCTGGGCGCCGCCCACGTACTCGGTGTGGCCCGTGGGGACATCGGCTGTGACCATCCGGACGATCTCGGTCGCGAACTCGGCGACGGAGTACAGGCGGCCCGCCTCCTGGCGGCGTGCCTCGATGGCTCCGGGGGTCGCGCGGTCCAGCAGCGTCGCCGTGACCGTACCCTCGATCATGTCGCCGGACACGACGACGAGGGAGATCCCCTTCGCCTCGAGCTGCGGGATGCGGGCGCGCAGGGCGTCCTCGCCGGCCCGCTTGCTGCGCGCGACGGGCACGTAGGCGTCCATCGTCTCGACCTTCTCGATGAAGTGCGCCTGGTGGCTCGTGATGAAGACCACGCGTGACCCCGCGGGCATGACCTCCGTGGCGGCCTCGAGCATGGCGACCTGCGCGTCCCGATTGAGCTTCAGCGCGTAGTCCTCGCCGAGGCCCGTCTCCATGCCGCCGGAGGCGTTGAGGACCAGCAGGTTCAGCCCGCCGAAGGTCGAGACCGCGGCGTCGACCAGCGCCGCAGGACCCTCCGGCGCCGTCAGGTCCGCCCCGACGGCGACGGCCTTGCCGCCGGCCGCCTCGATCCCGGCGACCACCTTGTTGGCGCGCGGCGCCTTCTGGCGGTAGTTCACGACGACGGCGGCGCCCTGGGCCGCGAGCTGCTGCGCGACGTCGGCGCCGATCCCGCGGGACGATCCGGTGACGATTGCTGTGGTTCCCTCGAGGGTGGCCATGGTGCTCCTTCTGGTGGGCTGGGTGGTGGGTGTGGGTGGGGCCTAGTGGCCCATGCCGAGTCCGCCGTCGACGGGGATGACGGCACCGGAGATGTAGCCCGCGGCGTCGCCGGCCAGGAAGGACACCACGCCCGCGACCTCGTCGGGCGAGGCGAAACGGCCGGCGGGGATGGTGGCCAGGTAGCTCTTGCGGGTGTCCTCGGGCAGCTCAGCCGTCATGTCGGTGTCGATGAACCCGGGGGCGACGACGTTGGCCGTGATGCCCCGCGAGCCGAGCTCGCGTGTCAGGGAGCGGGCGATGCCGATGAGTCCGGCCTTGGAGGCGGAGTAGTTGATCTGGCCCGGCGCCCCGTACAGGCCCGTGACGCTCGAGATCAGGATGACGCGGCCGCGCCGGAGGCGGATCATGCCGCGCGACGCCCGCTTGACCACCCGGAACGCGCCGGTGAGGTTGGTGTCGATGACGTCCGTGAAGTCACTCTCGGTCATGCGCATGAGCAGGGTGTCGCGGGTGATGCCGGCGTTCGCGACGAGCACCTCCACCGGCCCGTGCGCGGCCTCGATCTGCGTGAACGCCGCGTCGATCTGTTCCTCGCTGGTGACATCGGCCCGCACGCCGAGCATCCCCTCGGGGATCTCACCACTTCGGTAGGTGATGGCAACCTTGTCGCCGTTGGCTACGAATACCTTGGCGATGGCAAGACCGATCCCGCGGTTGCCTCCGGTAATGAGGACGCTGCGGCCGGACGCCGTCGTACTGCTGTCTGCATCAGGTGCCAAGGGGGTAACTCCTCTGTCTGCGGGCCGGAAGGGGTCCACGTTGTTTCCTGCCGAGAACCGCGGGGTGGTTCCGGACGGGCGTTCCAGCCCGCTCGGACCTCCCCCGTGGCCATCGGTCAGACTGTCCCGACGATCCTAGCGGCGCATCCCTCGACTTCGGGAACGGGGCCCGGAATGCGACAATAGGAAGAGTCTTTTTGGAGTGTGATGAGTAAGCAAACGAAGCACAACACAGACGTCCACAGCATCTCCGACGCACAGGTTGCACACAGCGACGAGATGCGCACACGCATGATCCGCTACTCGGTGTCGATGAGCATCCGCCTCGTCTGCTTCGTCCTGGTCTTCGTGGTCCCCTATGTCTGGCTGCAGTGGGTGATGATCGCCGGAGCGGTGTTCCTGCCCTACTTCGCCGTGATCGTCGCGAACGGCGGCAGCGACACCAGCAACATCCGTCACAGCGACGCCCTGATCGACCGGTTGCCGGTGCGTGAGATCGAAGCGAAGGTCGTCGATGCCGGCCCCGACGACGGCGAGGACGTCCTCAGTGGCGAGATCATCGACGACCCTGCGGACCCTGCACGCCACGGCTCGCACGATGCAGGCAACGGCAGGCCCGACGCCCGTGGCTGACCTGCACTCCACCCCCCGGCCCGTGGCCGCACGTCCGGCCGCGGGCCTCGGTCTGTTCGGGGCGCCGCAGCCGGCCGCGGGAGGGCCGCCCGTCTGCTCCCGCAAGGGGTGCCGGAACGACGCCGTGTGGCAGCTGCTGTGGAACAACCCGCGCATCCACACCCCTGAGCGCCGGAAGGCCTGGGCATCGTGCCCGGACCACGTGGAGTGGTTCGAGGAGTACCTCCGGGATCGCGGGCTCTGGAAGGAGACCCTCCCCCTGACCGCCGACCGACCGATGGAGACCCGCTAGGTGTTCCGCTATTTCTTCTCCGTCCGCTGGCTCGGCTGGCTCGCCATGGTCCTGGTGATCGCTGCCGGCTGCGTGGGACTCGGACGATGGCAGCTGGACCGGCGGGAAGCCGTCGTGGAGGACATCCAGCGCATCGAGGCGAACTACGATGCGGCGCCGGAGCGCTACGTGCCCGGCGCCAACGGGTTCGACACCTTCGATCCCTCCCGCGAATGGACGCCGGTCACCTTCACCGGGACGTACGACGTCGACCACCAGGTCGTCGCGCGCAATCGGCCGCTCAACGGCCAGCCGGGGTACGAGGTGCTCACTCCCCTGCGTCTGGAGGACGGAACCGCCGTCATCATCGACCGCGGCTGGCTGCCCATCGGCAACGCCGAGGCGGGGCGGCCGGACATGGTCCCGGCCCCGCCCGCGGGGGAGGTCGAGGTCACCGCGCGGATCAGGCCGGGCGAACCGGAGGTGAACCGCGGCGCCCCCGAGGGGCAGGTCGCGTCGATCCACCTCCCATCCTTCGCGGAGCGAGTGGACTACCCCGTGCAGGACGCCGCCTACGGTCTGCTGGCGCTGGAGCGTCCGGCCGCGGCCGAGACCCCGGTCGCCGCGCCCAAGCCCTCCATCGACGAGGGACCGCATCTGTCCTACTCCCTGCAGTGGTTCGCCTTCGGAGTCCTGGCCTTCGTGGGCCTCGGTTATGCGGCGCGGCAGCAGCGCAGGAGCGACGCCGAACGGGACGGCACCGCTCCGGACCGCCCGGTCCGCCGGCGTCGCCGTCCGTCCTCGGAGGAGGAGGAGGACGCCATCCTCGACGCGCGGGGAATCCGCTAGGGATCCCCGGGGGAAGGCTTCGACGCAGAGGTCGGGGCGTAGGAACCCTCGCCGCGGCGCTGCGCGGACAAGGGTCGTCGAGCGCCTTCGGAGCACAGCCGCGTAGTCGGCGCACGACGGCGGGTGGTCCCTGCAGGAGTACCGGACCGGAATCGAGTGGAGCGCACTCGTGCCTGGGGGGACGAGCCTCCATAGGATGATGCCGAGAAGCAGTGCGGCACGGCGGCGTGGGGTCCGATTCCTACGATCCGCGCCATCGACCGCCGCTCCGTTGCTGGATTCGCCGAATCACCCAGGGGGCACGAGCAATGAGGACCGTCGTGATCGGTGGTGCTGGTTTCATCGGCAGCCACCTCGCCGAATACCTCCTGGATGCCGGGGACGACGTCACCGTGCTCGACGATCTCTCCCTGGGCAGACTGGACAATCTCGCGGCGTGTCGGGCTCATCGGGCCTTCACGTTCCAGGAGGGCAGCACCCTCGACCCGACTGCGGTCGGCAGGGCGATCAGCGGGAAGGATCGCGTGTTCCATCTGGCGACCGCCGGTGGAGCGCGTCGGTTCCCGGATCGCCCGCTTCTGGGCCTGCGCTCCACCATCCATGGCACCGAGACGGTCCTCGATGCCTGCCTCGATGCGGGCGCGGAACTGATCGTGGTGTCCAGTGGTGACATCTACGGGAAGAACGCCTCCGGTCGATTGTCCGAGGACGCGGATCGCATCCTCGGTTCACCGCTGGACCCCCGGTGGGCGGGTGTCTCCGCAGAGGCGATGGAAGAAGCGTTCGCGCAGGCCTACTGGCGGGAACACGGCCTGAAGGTGTCCATGGTCCGGCTCTTCGATACGGTGGGGCCCCGCCGGACGAGCCGCTCGGGTGGCGTGGTGCGGACGCTCGTGAAGCAGGCGCTTCGCGGCGACCCGCTGACGGTCCACGGTGACGGCCGACAGACTCGCTGCTTCTCGTATGTGGGGGACGTCGTCCCGGCGATCGTGCGCGTCGCCGAACAGCCGGCCGCCCGCGGGCTCGCGATCAACCTGGGTGGCACCCGG
Source organism: Arthrobacter antioxidans (assembly GCF_023100725.1). Lineage (NCBI taxonomy): Bacteria > Bacillati > Actinomycetota > Actinomycetes > Micrococcales > Micrococcaceae > Arthrobacter > Arthrobacter antioxidans. The sequence continues at coordinate 1,802,652 of NZ_CP095501.1, read as the reverse complement.
GACATGTCGATCGTCGAGCTGGCCGAGAGGACGATCAGGCTGCTGGGCAGCCGCAGCGAGATCAGCTTCATCCCGTACGACGAGGTCTACGGCCCCGGCCACGAGGACATCCCACGCCGATCCCCTGATATCGCCCTCGCGTCACGCCTCATCCGGTTCAGGCCGACCACGACCATCGACACCATCATCCTCAAGGTGGCGAAGGACATCCTGTCCAGCGCCTCCAATGGGGTCCACGCCGAGAGGGCCTCGCATGGGGTCCACGCCGAGGCCGTCCACTGAGACACGCCTGCCGGTGACCGCCGAGGACCCCGGTCGGCAGGAATTGCCGGCGTGGTCCACCATGACGCTCAGTCGCCCAGGACGCGCCTCATCGCGTCGTACGCGGGGATCGGTTCCCCGTGCGTGAACAGGAAGTCCCGACCCTGGTGCAGCTCGCCGTCGTCGTCGACCCACCAGTTGTAGCGGTTGTCCACCCCCCACGTGGTGTAGGAGACGCAGTCGGGCGAGCGCATGCAGGTCTCCAGTACCGAGGCGTACTGCTCCGCCTGGGCGTACACCCCCTCACCGTCGGTGACGTCGTTCTCCGAGATCCGTACGCGCAGCCCGGCATCCCCGAAGCGCTCGAGGGTCTCCGAGAGGTCCTCGGCGGGGATGGCGTCGGTCTCGAGGTCGTAGATGTGGGCCTGGAGGCCGACACCGTAGATGTGCCCGCCCTGCGCGTTGGTATCGAGTGCGAGCTTCAGCAGGGCGTCCTGGCGGTACCCCGGAACGTCGGCCCCGTTCTCGTTGATGAACTGCTTGACGTCAGGATCGGCCTCGTAGACCGCCCGCGAGACGACCGCCGGGTAGCCGGGCCCGAAGACCCGGTACCAGATGTTCTGCTGGAAGCTGGTGCCCTGGTCCACGTCGAACGGTTCGTTGACGACGTCGAGCGAGTCGAGCCGCCCTTTGAAGTGGGTCACCACGGTGGTGACGTAGTCGAGCAGGGCCTCTGCGCTGGCCCGGCGCTCCACCTCCGTGCCCGTGGGGAGCTCCTGCATCCAGCGGGGCATCGCCTCGGTGAAGGCGATGGTGTGGCCGTGCACCGTCATGCCCTTGCTCTCGGCGATCGCGAGGATGGCGTCGGCCTCCTCGAACGTGTACACGGCCTGCTGCGGGGAGAGGGACTGCGGCTTCATGGCATTCTCCGGCGTGAGGGCGCCGAAGTTGCCGACGAACTCCCGGGCGTAGTCCGGGTCCGAGGCAAGAGGCCCGAGCGCCACCGCGGCGCCGATCCTGAAGTCCGGCCTGCTCCGCGAGGCCAGGGCCTGCAGACCGTCCGCCGCCTGCTCGGCCTGGACCACGGCCGGCTCCGCGGTCGTGAGGGTGCCGCCGTCGAGAGCGGTGGCGGTGAGGGATCCGACTCGGAAGGAACCGCCCTCGCTCGAGAGCCCCAGCCAGAGCTTTCCCGATTCGAACACCTCTCCGAGGGGCAGGGACGAGACGGTGTCTCCACCGCTCTCGATCTCGAGCGTGTCGCCGGACCGGCGCACCACGAGCGCGGCTTCCGGGTCCCGGACCGTGACGTGCTCCTCATGCACCGGCCGGGGTCTGGTCACGTCCTCCTGGGGGGACCCGTCGAACACGGCGATCTCGAGGTCGTCGTCGAGGAGGGTGAGCCGCAGACCCGACGGCTCCAGCCGGAATTCGTCGGCGATCACCGGCGGACTGTCGAAGACGGTCCACGACGCGTCGGCGATCACGTCGCTGAACGACGCGCTGAGGGAGAAGTCTCCGTCCGCCAGCAGATGCGTGCCGGCCAGGTTGAGGGGCGGGTTCGGCTGCCCTCCTCCGCCATCCTGTTCGACGATGCTTCGCGCCGTGGCCGTGACCTGCAGCCCCCCGTTGTCGGACGCCACGCCCGGTGTGTGCTGCCAGTCCTCGTCGATCAGGTCCACGACCACGTTGGGCTCCGGTTCCGGGTTGTCGGGTGTGCAGCCCGCGAGCGCGAGCAGAAGGCAGCCTGCCAGCACGGTCCGTGCTGGCAGGCGTCCGATTGTCAGGGCCGCCACCAGCGCACGTCGTCCACGTACGCGAGCACCCCGGAGTTGCTGGTCACGTACACCTGCACGCTCGCCCGCGCGACGTTCGTCGTGCTCGGGGAGTAGGTCAGGTCCACGTTGGAGACGCCGATCGTGGTGCTGGCGAGCTTCCACTGCCCGGAGATCCAGTTGCCGTTGGCGTCGTACTCGTCGATGTACCAGCCGACCTCACCGGCGGTGCGGGTCCTGATGTTGAGGTAGGCGGAGATGTTGTAGTTGCCCGGCGTCACGTTGACCTGGGGTGAGAACAGGTGCCCGTTGCTCGTGGAACCCTGCAGCTTCACGGAGTTGACCGGATTCGCCGGAGCGCCGTTCCCCGCGCGGTCCGCGACGATGGTCGCCGCAGCGTCGGTCCGCCACCCGCCGCCGATGCCGGCGTCGAAGGTCCCGTTCGCCACCAGTGAGGTGGGCGGCGGAGCGGTGGCCCCGCTGAGCTCCAGCAACTCGACGTTGTCCAGGTAGGCCGTGATGCCGGTTCCTGCGACGATGACCTGGAGGCTGGCCTTCGCCACGTTCGTCGAACTCGGCGTATAGGTGAAGTTGAGCGCCTCCACCCATCGGGAGTTCTCCCGCTTACGGTACTGCCCGGAGACCCAGGCCCCTGCCGCGTTGTATTCGTCGACGTAGAACGCCACTTCGCCGGACGTCAGCGCGGAGACGTTCAGGAAGGTCTTGTACAGGTAGTTCGTCCCCGGTGTGACGGCGACCTGCGGGGAGAACAGGTGCGTCGGGGTCGTGCCCGACACGAGTTTGACCGACCGGGTGGGGTCCGGGTAGCTGCCGTTGCCTCCGGCGTCGGCCGTGATGCGCGTAGGAGCGTCGGTCCGCCAGCCCTCGCCGATGCCAGCGTTGAAGCTGGCGTTCGGCATCTTGTTGGGGGTGCCCGTCACGATGCCCTTGGACACGTTGACGTTCTTGATCTGTCCGGCCGCCACCTTGGTCTTCACATAGGCAGCGAGCTGATCGAGTTCGGCGGTACCGAACTCGTAGTCGCCCGGATCGGTGCTGGGGTTCGGGACGATGTCGTGGAAGGTGAAGACCACCCAGGTCTTGCCGGCGATGGCTTGATCGACCTTCGCCTTGAGCGACGCCACGGTGTCGAGGCCCTCCTCGACCGCGACGTTCTGGACGAGGTAATCGCTGAGCGGCCAGAGGTTCACACCCTCGTCCGCGAATCCGCGCATCGACGAGTAGTACTTGGCGACCTTGGCCAGGACCGTCTGGTCGTAGTCGCCGTACGGCGGAGCGAAGGCGGTCGCGGTGATGCCCTGCGCGGCGAGGGCCGCCCTGCTGCTCGCCATCTGGGCGTCGACCTGGGCCGGGGTCAGCTTGTTGGCCTGGCAGACATCGCCCGACGAGGCCAGGCACTGATGGTCCTTGCCGTGCGACCCGATCTCCCAGCCGTACTGCGTCTGCAGCTGTTTGATCTGCGCCCAGGTCATGTACGGCACGCTGCCGTCCGCGCGGCAGGAGTTCGGCACCGTCGTCTTGCCCACGCAGTCGGTGACCACGTAGTTCGTGCCGGTGAGGCCATGCTTCTGGAGCGTCGGGGCGGCCTGGGTGATGGAGCTGCGGAAGCCGTCGTCGAAAGTGAACGACACCAGTGCCGAGGGCGCCGCGTTGGTCACCACCGCGTTCGCCACCCCGGGCGTCAGCATGGCGGAGGCCATCGCCCCCAGGGCCACCATGATGGTCAGTAATCCGGCTCGCCCCCGCGCCAAGCAGAATCCAGATCTGGATCTAGTCATGAACTTCTCCGTTCTTCTGTCGGGCCGACGGCGGTGGATCCCACCAGCGGGAACTAGGGGTCGTACAGTTGGTCGAACGCCTGAGAGACCGTCTGCACGTCGATGCCGCTGTCGTCGACGAGCTGCAGTTGTGCGGCGAGGACGTCGCTGGTGACGGTGCTCTGGTCCGCCACGATGGTGTCGTCGTCCTGGGTGCCGGTCGATTCAGGGGTGGCGATCTGGTGATAGACGAGGATGAGCCAACCGTTGACGCGGTCCGTTTCGGCGAGCGCTTCGCGCAGCTGTTCCGGCGCGGTCTCGTCGGTCACGTAGAAGACCTTCAGATCGGAGGGATCGATGTTCTGCCGGGTGTTGATACCCACGTCCGTCCCCCGCACGGTCTTGAAGTACTGGCCTGCATACCAGTCGACCTGGGGGTCGGAGCGTCCGAACGGAGGAGCGAGATTGTCGGTGCCGAGGCCGGCGTCGTTCAGCGCCTCCTCGTTCCGTCGCATCTCCTCCTCGAGCCGCTCGGCATTGATCGAGGTGAGATCGACGTGCGAGTAGCTGTGGGCCGCGATCTCATGGCCGGCCTGGTCCAGTTCACGCACCTGGGCAGCTGTCATGAAGTTCGGGGTCTCGAGGGAGCTGGGGTTGACGTACTGGGTGGACCGGAAGCCGTGCTTGTCCAGCAGCGGGAGGGCGCGGTCGTAGACCGACTCCCAGCCGTCATCGAAGGTGATCGAGACCATCGGCTCGTCCCAGCGCAGGGGTCCTGGTTTGGTGATGTCGACGAGCGAGTGGTCGCGCACCGCGGTGGTCCCGTTGCCGTGCGACACCAGGGTGACCATGACCGTCTTCGCCTTGTCGGGCACCTGGAACGCTTCCCCGATGGTCGTCCACTCCCCCGCCGGCTGCACCGTCGCCAGATTGCGGAACTCGCGGCTGCCGTCCACGAGCTCGAACTCGGCGAGCACGTCCACCTCACGCTCGGACCGGTAGGTCGCGCCGAACTCGAACCGCTGGTCGGGTACCACGGGAACCGGCTGGTACTGCCATTTCGCCTCGCCGCCCTTGTAGTTCGTGACGCGGGTCCAGAGGAAGGCGCCGTTCTCGTCGTCGCCACGCCCGGACTCCACGGTCGACGGCCCGGATGCGTAGGGGGACCACGACGTGGGTGCCCCCGGTGTGGGGCTGACGAGGTCGGGGTTGGGTACGAGGTTGGGTGCGGCCGCTGTGCCGGGAGGCAGCGAGACGTCGTCCGCCGCCTCGAGGTAGGCGCCCTCGACCCTGATGCTGCCCTCGGATGCGAGGCGGAAGACGTACTCCACCGCCGTCACCGTGTCCCCGCTGTCGAACGCGTCGCTCACGGAGAACGGGGCGTTGCCCGGCCGCTCGAGTGCGCTCGGCAATTGCTCGAGAGTGGTGCTGCCGTCGGTGTGATGCCGGCGCGCCAGCAGGGTGAAATGCGTGTCGGTGGCGGCGAACGCCTTGAAGAGGTAGGTCTGACCGGGGTCGACCTCCACCCGGGGGCTCGTCAGCGTGATGTCGCCCGAGGCGTACCGTCCGACGTCGAGCTCCAGTGCCTGGTCGCTCACCTGCCCGTCGACGAGGTTCAAGGTGGCCGCGGCGTCCGCGCTGTGGGCGACGCTCCAGCCCGCCACGGCGCCGACGGATGACGGCGTATCGGGGGCCGACAGCGTGTCGGGGGACGGCGCGGAAGTGACCGTCGGCGACCCGGACGGCTCGGGGGTGTCCTCGGCGGACGGGCTCAGGGGCGGGAGCAGGTTCGCCCCGGGCCGCGCCTGGGCGGTCATGCTCTGCCCGCCCGTGTACACCAACCACCCCGCGGTCATCAGCGCCACGATCAGCGAGACGACGACGAGGGGATTGAGCAGTACGCGGAGGAACCGCCGGCGCTTATGCGGCACGAGCGACCACCGCCCTGCTCCCGACCCGCTGCGGGGACTTCCAGGTGTTGATCTCCGGACGCTTGACGAGGCCGCGTGAGCGCGCGATGCAGCGGACCGCGGCGGTCAGTTGCACGAGATCCATGATGTAGAACAGGAAGTACGCCGTGGGCGCGTAGATGGACAAGCGGGCCCGCTCGCGCACCGTCAGGTTCTCGTCCATCCAGACCGTCAGCAGCGTGTAGGCGGTGATGGTCGCGTACGCACCGATGATCAGGGCGGGCGTCTGCGTGACCAGCGACCAATAGACCGCATAGGTCCAGGCCAGCGGCGAGATGAGCAGCGTGAACTCACTGAGCAGTGCCATCGGCATGCGGTAGTAGGTCAGCGTGCGGGTGTACCGACGATGGGGATTGAGCATCATCCCCCGGTACTTGATCAGATTCTGGAGGCTCCCGTACTTCCAGCGGAACCGTTGCTTCGCCAGGGCGCGGAGCGTCAGCACTCCCTCCGTCTTCGCAACCACGTCGGCGCCGAAGATCATGCGGAACCGCCGATTACCCAGGTTGGTGATCTTCGTACTCAGGCCGATGTCCTCGGTCAAAGTGTCGGTGTCGTAGAAGTCGACCTTGCGCAGGACACGCATCCGGTAGGTCGAGGCGACCCCACCCACCACGAATTCGCAGTTCAGCAGTGAATACAGCTTCTTGGAGCGGTAGCCGATCATGTGCTCGAACCGCTGCAGGATGCCGAGGGCGGTCGTCTCCTCCAGGATCTGGACATTGGCGGCCACGCCGGCCACGTAGGGGTCGTCGAAGTAGGACAGTGCGTTCGAGATGGCGTCGGGCTGGATGATCGAGTCGGCGTCGAGCGTCATGACGAACTGGCCGCGAGCGTAGCGCCGGAGCGCCGCGTTGAGCGCGGCGCCCTTCCCGACATTCTTGCGCATCCGCATGAGGCGCAGGTCCATCTCGGGATGCCGCACCTGGTAGTCGCGCACCAGCCGTCCGGTGAGGTCGGAGGATGCGTCATCGGCGACGATGACCTCGAGCGAGTGATAAGTGCTGCGTCCGACGGACTCGAGCGTCCGGACGATCACCGCCTCCTCGTTGTGTGCGGCGATGACGACGGAGACCAGCCCCGGCACCTCGGGTGCCGCACGCCGGTGCCAGATGGCGGTCGACGCGCACTCGGGCTCGTACGCCACGGGCTGTTGGACGCCGCTGAGGCCCTTCCGCCGCTGCTGCCAGATGTCGTAGAAATTGGCTCCCACCAGGTACAGGCCGAAATGCACCACGTAGAGGATGCTGACGCCGGCGAACAGCCAGAAGATAACGAGCGCGACGTCCATCCCTCAGGCCTCGACGGAATGGGTCGCGAGCGCAGGAGGGCGCGCTTCCGGGTGCCGGCCATGGGGAGGATGGAGCGGCATCTGGACGGACGGAGTGACCCTGGACGACACCTTGTCCGGCAACAGGACCACCTCGACCGTTTCCGTGGACACCCCGGTCGAACTGACGTCGACCGGCCCGCTCTCGATGAGCTCCGCCGAGACGAGCGCTGGGTCCTTCGTGGCGGTGACGGTGGTGAGCGGGCCGCGGGCGACCGGTTCGGCCTGGCCCTGCTGCCCGGCGGTCGGCCGGACCACGTCGGTCTCGTCCGTGGGACGCGATGCGACGCTATCCGTCGCGACGGAGTTCGCCGTTACTGTCGCGGCCACGGCCGGACGGGACCGACGACGGTAGATCCGGATCCCGATGAACCGGATGATCACGGTCACGATCACGACGGTCCACAGCACGAGGCTCAGCTGCGCGACGAAATCGAGCAGTCCCTCGAACATTGCACCGTCCCGGCCGAAAGTCCCCGGTGCGGCCACGGATACGCCGGCGGTGCTTGTCATCGGTCTTCCTCCCCTGCTGCGCGCAGACCCGGCCCGCCGGTCCTGCCGGCGTGCGGGGCGACTGCTCCCTGCGTCCGGGGCGTGGGGAGCGGGAACGGCACTCCGTTGTCCGGAACCGCAGGATGACGGCCCAGAAAGGCGGTGTCACCGCCTACCGCCGGGTTCGTCCCGGAGGACTGGTTGGGATCGAGGGGGATCATGAAGAGTCTCCTCAGCGTTTGACCTTCGAAAAGCTGTTGCACAGCCCGTTGGTACGACTAAGTTACGTATCCCCTAGAGGCCAAACACGAGTAGCTGATACTCGAAAAGGTTTCTGAGAGTACCTATGGGAAATGCCGCGCGCGGGCCGTAGCTTCGATCTCCCCGAGGGCGGAGGCGGCGACTCGGGATGCCGCCCGAGACGTGTGCGGAGCGTCCCTGCAGGGGAGCCGGCACGGCCCCGGCAGCAGCGCTGAATGGTGCTGCCGGGGCCTGACCCGGCCCATCCGGGAGGCGGCCCGTGGACGTCCGGGATGGAGCCCGGACCGAGGATCGGGCACGGGATCGGTGGGCGCGCCGGGACACGTCCGACGGCGGTCGCCTGGGCACGAAGGGTCGACGCCGGGCACGGAGGCTCGACGGAGGGCGCCGCGGGACACGCCGGCATACGGGCGCGGGACGTCCCCGCCCGACCGGGACCCCGCCCGGGACCTGCGGGGCTGCGTCGTCGCCGGCCCGGTACGGCTACGCGAGGGTGACGAGCTCCAGGTAGTCGTCGTTCCAGAGGTCCTCGACGCCGTCGGGCAGCAGGACGACCCGCTCGGGATCGAGTGCGTCGACAGCGCCCTCGTCGTGGCTGACCATGACCACGGCGCCGCTGTAGTTCTTGAGGGCCCCGAGGATCTCGGCACGGCTGGCGGGATCGAGGTTGTTCGTGGGCTCGTCCAGGAGGAGCACGTTCGCGGACGACGCCACGATCGTCGCCAGGGCCAGACGGGTCTTCTCGCCACCCGAGAGCACACCGGCGGGCTTGTCGACGTCGTCGCCGGAGAAGAGGAAGGACCCGAGGATGCCGCGCACCTCGGCGTCCTGCATGTCCGGGGCCGAGGACTTCATGTTCTCGAGCACGGTGCGCTGCGTGTCGAGCGTCTCGTGTTCCTGCGCGTAGTACCCGACCTTGAGGCCGTGGCCCGCGACGACCTTGCCCGTGTCCGGGATGTCGACGCCGGCGAGCATCCGCAGCAGGGTCGTCTTCCCCGCACCGTTGAGGCCGAGGATCACCACCTTGGACCCGCGGTCGATCGCGAGGTCCACGTCGGTGAAGATCTCGAGCGAACCGTAGGACTTGCTCAGCCCCTCCGCCGTCATCGGCGTCTTGCCGCAGGGCGACGGTTCGGGGAAGCGCAGCGCGGCCACGCGGTCCGAGGTCCGGACCGCATCGAGGTTTCCGAGCAGCCGTTCGGCGCGTTTGGCCATGTTCTGGGCGGCGACGGCCTTCGAGGCCTTCGCCCGCATCTTGTTGGCCTGGTCCATGAGGACATGCGCCTTCTTCTCGGCGTTGGCGCGCTCGCGCTTCCGGGCGCGCTCGTCGGTCTCGCGCTGGAGCTGGTAGCGCTTCCAGCCCATGTTGTAGATGTCGATGGTCGCCCGGTTGGCGTCCAGCTGGAACACCTTGTTCACGGTCGCCTCAAGCAGTTCGACGTCGTGGCTGATCACGATCAGCCCGCCCTGGTGGTTCTTCAGGAACTCCCGGAGCCAAGTGATGGAGTCGGCGTCGAGGTGGTTGGTGGGCTCGTCGAGGAGCATGGTCTCGGCACCGGAGAAGAGGATGCGGGCGAGTTCGACGCGCCGGCGCTGGCCGCCGGAGAGCGTCTTGAGGGGCTGGTTGAGGATCCGCTCGGGTAGCGACAGGTTCGACGAGATCGACGCCGCCTCGGCCTCCGCCGCGTAGCCGCCGCCCGAGAGGAAGGCGGACTCGATGCGGTCGTAGCGCGCCATCGCCTTGTTGCGCACCGAGGTCTTGTCGCTGGCCATGTCCTCCTGCGCCTGCCGCAGCTCGCTGACGACCTCGTCGAGGTTGCGGGCCGAGAGGATGCGGTCGCGGGCGAGCTGCTCCATGTTCGGCGTCCTCGGGTCCTGGGGCAGGTAGCCGATCTCGCCGGACCGGGTCACCGTACCGCCGGCGGGGAGTGCCTCGCCGGCCAGGACCTTCGTGAGCGTCGTCTTGCCTGCGCCGTTGCGCCCGACGAAGCCGATCTTGTCGCCCTTGTCCACACGGAAGGAGACATCGTCCATGAGCAGGCGGGCACCCGCCCGCAGCTCCAGCTTGGAAACGCTAATCACGGTGAGGCCTTTCAATGGTGCCGGAGACGGCGTTGTTGTAGGAATCCCACAAGGGATCCCCGGATGACCGGCGCTAGTCTCGGTACAGAAGCAGTTACGGCTGGAGGAAGTCGACAAATCACCGGAGCAGCCGGTGGAACTCCGGCCCGCTGAAGGAGCGTGTGCCATGCAGTCAGCCGGGAAGACCGCCGCCGAGCCGGTCCGCCGCCGTCCGTCACCCGGACGACTGTCCCGACGACGGTGGGATGCCACCGATCTCTCGCTGGTCGCGGTCTTCGCCGCCCTCATTGCCGCCCTCGCAATCCTACCCGGTATCCCGGTGGGCCCGCTCGGGGTGCCCATCACGCTCCAGACCCTCGGTGTCATGCTCGCGGGAATCGTCCTCGGACCGGCACGCGGAACGGCCGCCGTCCTGCTCTACCTGGTCGCCGGGCTGATCGGGCTGCCGGTCTTCAGCGGGTTCAGCGGAGGCTTCGGCGTGCTGGCCGGACCGTCCGCGGGATACCTCGTGTCCTTCCCCCTCGCGGCTCTCGTGGCAGGGCTCCTCGCCGTCGCGGTCCTGCGCCGGCAGCGGTTCCGGGTGCCCCTCCTCTTCCTGGCGTGCCTCGCGGCGAGCCTGGTGACCATCCACCCCCTCGGCATCGCGGGCCTGATGGTCAACGCGGGGCTGCCCCTGCGCGATGCGGTGATCGTCGACGCCGCCTACCTGCCGGGCGATGTGCTCAAGAACCTCCTGGCCGCGGTCATCGCCGTATCGGTGCACCGCGCCTTCCCCCGGCTCCTCGCAGGGCGCGCACCCCGTGATTGAGTTCGCGGGAGCGCAGGTGCGCGTGGACGGCGGACGGACCATCCTCGAGGCGAACCTGACGCTGCGCGAGCGGCGGGTCTCGGTGATCGGCGCCAACGGGTCCGGCAAGTCCACCCTGCTGCGCCTCATCAACGGCCTGCTCGTCCCCTCGAGCGGTTCGGTCAGCGTCCTCGGCCGGGACACAAGGACGGCGGGGCGCGCGGTCCGCCGTGCCGTCGGCTTCGTCTTCACCGATCCCCTCTCACAGCTCGTCATGCCGACGGGCCGCGAGGACGTGGAGCTGTCCCTGCGCACCAGGAAACTCCCCTCGGCCGAGCGTCGCCGACAGGCCGTGGAGGTCCTGCGGCGCTTCGGCGTGGACCACCTGGCCGACCGCAGCATCTACGACCTCTCCGGCGGCGAACGGCAGATCCTGGCGCTCGCCGTCGTGCTCGCCGTGGAGCCGCACATCCTCGTGGCCGACGAACCGACCACGCTCCTGGACCTGCGCAACGATGCCCGCGTGCGGGACGTCATCGCCGGACTGGAGCAGCAGGTCGTCTTCACCACGCACAACCTCGACTTCGCCCTCGAGGCCGAGCGGACGCTCGTCGTCGACGGCGGCGCCGTGGTCTTCGACGGGGTACCCGCCGACGCCGTGGCGTACTACCGCTCCCTGGCCGGACGGCCGGTGCGCGGCCCATGAGGGGTTTCGGCAGCACGATGGGCCTCTACGAGCCCGGCCACGGCGTCCTGTACCGCACGCCGCTCCCCGTCAAGGCCGCGGCGTCCCTCGCCTGCGCCGGGATCGTCCTCGCCTGGCGCTCGCCGTCCGTCACCGGCGTCGCGCTGGCCCTGACCGTGGGCGCACTGGTGCTCGGCGCGCACCGCTCCCCCGCGCGGATCCTCAGGATGCTCCTCCCGGCGGCGCCTGTCCTCGTGGTCCTCGCGCTCTACCAGGGGTGGCAGCAGGGGTGGCCCGCCGCATTCGCCGTGGTGGGCGGGATCATCGCCTGCCTGCTCGCAGCGCGGGCCCTGACGCTCACGACCCCCACGCAGGACATCCTCGACGGCGTGGTCCGGCTGGCCCGCCCCTTCCGGTTCCTGGGCGCGCAGCCGGAGCGCTTCGCCCTCGCGCTGTCGGTGATGCTGCGCAGCATCCCCTACCTCGCCGGACTGTTCGTCGATGTCCGCGAGGCAGCGAAGGCACGCGGCCTCGACCGCAGCCCGAGGGTCGCCGTGACGCCCCTCGTGATCGGCGCGGTGGCGTACGCGCACAGGACGGGTGAGGCCCTCGCGGCGCGGGGCCTCGGGGACCACGACGACGGCGACCCCGCCGACGAGGACCCCGCACGGGAGACGCAGTAGGCACCCGATCGGCACCACCGCCTCACAGCGCGCCAGGCCTGGACCTGATCCTGCGGTGCACGACCTCGAGCACCACGCCGGCGGCAGCGGACGCGGCGACGGCGACGACCACCAGCTCCGGCGGAGGGATCTCGAGCTGGAGGAAGGCCCGGGCGGCGGGCAGCGCGAGGATGAGGGGCAGGCCGGCGTAGGCGGCGACGACGACGCCCGCCGTCGTCCGGGTGAACGGCCGGGCGAGCACGGCGAGCACCCAGAGCGCGCTGAGCGTCAGCGTGATGACCGCGACGGTCTGGATCACCGCGGTGGACGCACCGGCGGGACCCCGCGCGTACGCGACGGCGCCGAACACCGCGAACGCCACGACGATCCCGGACGGTATGCACCACCTGCCCACGCGCCGCAGGAACCCCGGGCGGTACCGCCGCGTGTTCGGCAGGAGTCCGAGCACCAGGGCCGGAAGGCCGATGGTGAGCCCGTCGACCACGGCCAGCTGCCGCGGCAGGAACGGGAAGGGCCACAGCAGCACCCCGAAGACCAGGGCCAGCAGGACCGCGTACACGGTCTTCGAGAGGAACAGCTTCGCGAGCCGCTCGACGTTCGCGATCACCTGCCGGCCCTCCGCCACGATCCCCGGAAGCCGCGCGAAGTCCCCATCGAGCAGCACGAGGTTCGCGACGGCCCTCGCCGCGGGGGCGCCGGATCCCATGGCGATACCCAGGTCCGCGTGCTTGAGGGCCAGGGCGTCGTTGATGCCGTCCCCGGTCATCGCCACGGTGTGCCCGAGTGACTGCAGCGCGAGCACCATGGCCTTCTTCCGGTCCGGCGAGACGCGGCCGAAGACGCTCTCGGTCCTGAGGACCTCGGCGAGGCCCTCCGGGTCCTCCGGGAGCGTCCGGGCGTCCACGCCCGACGAGGCCCCGGGCAGACGCACCTGCCGGGCGACCGCGAGCACGGTCCCCGGATCGTCGCCGGAGATGACGACCACCCGGACTCCCTGCTCGCCGAAATAGCGGAGCGTGTCCGCGGCGTCGGGGCGCACACGCTCGCGCAGTACCGCCATCGCGACGGGCCGGAGGCCGTCCGGCAGGATCGGGGCCGTCGACCCGCCGGTCAGGGGCAGCGGCCGGGACGAGTGCGCGAGGATCAGGGTCCTCGTCCCGGAGGCGGCGATCGCCGCGGCCTGCGCCACGATGCTGCTCCCCGGGCCTGCCGCGCCCAGCACCACATCCGCGCCGCCGAGGACCCAGGACCCGCGCAGGCCGTCCTCGGCGAAGTGGGCGCCGCTCCACCGGTGGCGGCTGGAGAACGCCACCGTCGCGTCGGGAGGGGCGCTCCCGGCCCAGGCGCCGGGGACACCGGATCCGATGGCCAGTGCCGTCGCATTCGCCGCCGGGTCCGTCGCGAACCAGGCCAGCGCCTGCCGCCACCCGGCGGGCGCGCCCTCCACCGCTTCGAGCCGGTCCAGGGCGAACGAGCCCTCCGTCAGCGTCCCGGTCTTGTCGATGCACAGGACGTCCACGCGGGCCAGTCCCTCGACGGCGGCGAGTTCGCGGATCAGCACGCGCCGCCGGGCCAGGCGCGCCGCGCCGACGGCGAGGGCCACCGAGGTCATGAACACCAGGCCGGCCGGCACCATCGCGTTGATGCTCGCCACGGCGGTGATGGTCGCGTCCCGCCACGCCCCGCTCGCCAGCGCCGCGGACCAGCCGCCCGCCGCCTGCATCTGGCCGTTGACGACGATCACCGAGAGGGGGAGCAGGCCGAGGGAGATCCAGTGGATGACACGGCCGATCGACCGCCGCAGCTCGCTGTCGACGAGTGAGAACTGGCGGGCCTCCGCGGTGATCCTCGCAGCATAGGACTCGGCTCCCACGCCGGTCACGCGCGCCAGCCCCGCACCGGCGACGATCGTCGAACCGCTCATCAGGCCACGCCCGACCGTCACGGGCACGGGGACCGCCTCGCCGGTGAGGAGCGATTCGTCGACCTCCAGTGCGCGGCACTCGACGAGCTCGGCGTCCGCGGGGACCTGCTCGCCGGGCCGGAGGACGAGCAGGTCGTCGAGGACGACGGCGTCGACGGCGCACTCGGCGTCGACGCCGTCGCGCCGCACGTACGCGCGGGGCGCATTGAGGACGGCCAGACGGACCAGGGCGCGCTTGGCCGTGAACTCCTGCACGACGCCGATCAGCGTGTTCGCGACGATGAAGAACCCGAACAGGGCGTCCTGCCACGCTCCGAGCAGCACCAGCGCCAGGAAGCACCCGCCGACGACCGCATTGAAGAGGGTGAGCACATTGGCCTGCAGGATGCTCGCGAAGGAACGCCCCGTGGAGTCGGGGCTCGTGTTGACGAGCCCCCGTTCCGTCCGATCCAGCACCTCGGCCGTGCTCAACCCCTGCCATGCGCCCACGGTCGGCAGGGCACTCTCCCGGCCGGCCCCCGTCGCCGGTGCCCGGCCGGTCCGGTCAGCAGGCATCCGCCGGGCGGAGGCCGCGCTGCGGGCCGTGAGCCACGGCATCAGGGCGTGCCCGGCTGCCGGCGGAAGCGGCCGACCGCGAGCATGCCGGCGACGGCGGCCCACACTGCCAGGACGAGGATGTCCGGCCACGGCACCGGTGCCCCGGCAGGATCCCATGCAGCGACCAGCCCGTTCTGCAGGTGCTTGAGCGGGAACAGCGAACCGACGGTGCCCATCCACTCCGGTCCCTCGTTCAGGAAGACGTCCGAGAAGAAGGAGAGGAGGAAGAGGACGGCCAGCCCCACGGAGCCGACCGCCCGCGCACTCGGTACCAGCGTGGTCAGCAGGAACCCGCAGGCCGCCAGGCTGAGGCATCCGGCCAGGAGGACCACCAGCCCGAGCAGCAGCCCGGCCGCACCGATCCTGAGGCCGTAGGCGAGTGCCCCGAGCAGGAGGATCGCGGCGAGGATGACCAGGGTGAGCGTGAAGCCTGCGACGGTCCGCCCGGCGAGATATCCCACCACCGGCAACGGCGTTCCCCGCATGCGCTTGAGCAGACCGGTGTCACGCGCCCGGGCGATACCTTCCGCGAGGTTCATGAAGAGGGCGACGCCCGCACCCCAGGTGACCATGCTGGCTCCGATGACCAGCGCTGCAGGCCGGCCGTCGGCGAGGGTGACACCCGGCTGGACCGTCACCAGGAGGGCGAAGAGGCCGACCGGCATGACGACGGAGAAGAACACGTCACCGGGCCGGCGGGCGGCGCCGCGCAGCGCTGCCCCGGACTGGGCGGCCAGAAGTGCGAGGGGCGGGGGCCGGCGGACCGTGACGGCGACGAGCTCCTTCGACACGGCCACGCCGGACGACAGCGACAGGGACGACGGCGACCGGGACGACGGCCGGTGTGCGGGGACGACGGAGCGGGACCGGTGACGCTCCCACCGGAAGGCGCCGAGGCCGACCAGCGTGCCGGCGGCGAGCCACGCCGCGATCACCGCGAGGTCCGCCGGGTTCCAGCCGCTTCCGGGGAGATAGGGGTTGAACTGGTCCCGCAGGGAGTCGGCATAGGGCTTCAGCGGGAACACGGACGCGACCGTGTCGAGCCAGGCCGGCAGCGCGGCTCCCACGAAGAAGAGCCCCGAGATGAACGAGAGCACCACGGCGGAGCCGATCGAGGCCGCCTCCGCGATGGAGGCGGTCCGGCTCAGAGACCCGATCGCAAGCCCGACGGCGGAGAAGGTGATGGCCCCGAGGAGCAGCGTGGCGGCCGTGGCAAGGAGCGTCTCCGTACGCAGGCGGACGTCGTAGAGCAGGACGCCGAGCAGCACCGTCACCACGAGGGAGCCGAGGGCGAACAGCAGGGCCGCGCCGACCTGCCCGAAGAAGTAGCCCCATGCGGGAAGGGGTGTGCCGCGGAGTCGTTTCAGCACCCCGGTCTCCCTGGCCTCCGCCACCGCGATCGCCACGGGCGGCAGGGTGGCGAAGAAGGTGCCCATCGCGATCGCGACCGGTGCGGCGAACTGCATGACCCGGACGCCGTCCGGACCCACGGCGTCGTTGCCGGCGAGCAGGCCGAGCAGGAAGAGCCAGAGCAGCGGCAGGACGAAGGTGAAGATCAGCACCACCTGGGTCCGCCAGAGCGCTCGGACGGCGTGCACCAACCGGTCGCGGGCCATCGAGGCGACGCTCACCGGGACCGCGTGCACCCGGACGGCGCTCCCGCGGACGGCGCCGGCGCCCATCACGCCCTCCCCGGAGGTGCCACGGCGTCCTCACGCTCGGGCGCCGCCGCGCCGACGAGCGCCAGGTACGCGTCCTCGAGCGAGGGACGGCGGACCTCGAGGGCAGGGAGTTCGATCCGGCGTTCGAGCGCCCAGCCGGACAGGGAGTGCAGCACCGCGGCAGGCTGTGTCGTGGCCAGCGTCCACCCCGCCCCGTCGGGGACGGGTGTGCCGCCCAGCCCGGGAAGACTCGTCACGGAGATACCGCGCGGCAGGCGGAAGGAGACCACGACGCTGCGCTGTCCCGCGGTCAGCTCGGCCGGCGTCCCGAGTGCCACGATCCGGCCCTCGACCATCACGGCCACGCGATCGGCGAGGTGTTCGGCCTCGTCGAGGTAGTGCGTCGTCAGGAGCACGGTCTTCCCCATGTTCCGCAGGCCTTCCACGAGCCCCCAGGCCTGGTGCCGCGCGGAGGGGTCGAACCCGGTGGTGGGTTCGTCGAGGAAGAGCATCTCCGGGTCCCCGACCAGGCCGAGTGCGAGATCGAGGCGGCGACGCTGGCCGCCCGAAAGGGTCTTCACGCGCGCCTTCCGCTTCGCGGAGAGGCCCACCTGGTCGATCAGGGCGTCCGCCGCCAACCGCCGTGGGTAGAGCCCGCGGTGCAGGTTCACGAGTTCCAGGACGGTGAAGTCGTCCTCGAAGCCGGCGCCCTGCAGCACGATCCCGATCCGCTCGAGGAAGGCACGGGCAGGCGCGGCCGGATCGAAGCCGAGCACCGAGACCGACCCGGAATCGGCACGCCGGTGTCCTTCCAGGATCTCGACGGTCGTCGTCTTCCCGGCGCCGTTCGGCCCGAGGAGGGCGAACACCTCCCCGGCCTCCACGGTGAAGGACACGCCGTCCACCACGACGAGGTCGCCG
Organism: Arthrobacter antioxidans; assembly: GCF_023100725.1. Classification (NCBI taxonomy): domain Bacteria; kingdom Bacillati; phylum Actinomycetota; class Actinomycetes; order Micrococcales; family Micrococcaceae; genus Arthrobacter; species Arthrobacter antioxidans. The sequence goes on along the minus strand of NZ_CP095501.1, from coordinate 1,785,448 downwards.
TAGGACTTCCGGAGATCCCGGACCTCTACCGCCGCCATCCGTGTTCCCCCTGGTCGGTCGCCTGCGACCAACGGTAGGACCACCCGGGTGGGCCGATCAGGGCCGAAGGACCCCCGACGGACGACGGGAGGGCGGCCCCAGCCAGTGCTGGAACCGCCCTCCCGTTCCGCCGGCTCCTGCCGGCGGGGACCACTCAGATGTTGAAGCCGAGGGCCCGCATCTGGTCGCGGCCGTCCTCGGTGATCTTCTCCGGACCCCACGGCGGCATCCACACCCAGTTCAGGCGCCACTCGTCCACGACGCCGTCGAGCGCCTGGCCTACCTGCTCCTCGAGCACGTCGGTCAGCGGGCAGGCCGCCGTGGTGAGCGTCATGTCGATCAGGAGGGCGCCGTCCTCCGCGTACTTCAGGCCGTACAGGAGACCGAGGTCGACGATGTTCACGCCGAGCTCCGGGTCGATCACGTCCCGCAGCGCTTCCTCGATGTCATCCAGCGCGGTCTGCGCCTGCTGCACATCACTCATCGAACTCTTCCTCTCAAGCTGGTGTCATGCGGTCGGCGCGCAGGACGCGCCGGGTGGTGCGTAGGTCCTACGCCTCGACCGCGGTCTGGGCCGTGAACCGATCGTAGCCCTCTTCCTCGAGGCGGTCCGCGAGTTCCGGCCCGCCCTGTTCGGCGATCCGGCCCGCGACGAACACGTGCACGAAGTCCGGCTTGATGTAGCGCAGGATCCGCGTGTAGTGGGTGATGAGCAGCGTGCCCATCTCCCCCTTGGCGTGCTCGCGGTTGACGCCTTCCGAGACCACCTTGAGGGCGTCGACGTCGAGGCCGGAGTCGGTCTCGTCGAGGATCGCGAACTTGGGGCGGAAGAGTTCGAGCTGGAGGATCTCCACGCGCTTCTTCTCGCCGCCGGAGAAGCCCTCGTTGACGTTGCGCTGGGCGAAGTCCGCGTCGATGCGCAGCTGCGCCATGGCGGTCTTGACGTCCTTGGTCCAGTGGCGCAGGCTCGGCGCTTCGCCGTCGAGGGCCGTCTTGGCCGTCCGCAGGAAGTTCGTCATCGTCACGCCGGGTACCTCGACCGGGTACTGCATGGCGAGGAACAGGCCGGCGCGAGCCCGCTCGTCGACGCTCATCGACAGGACGTCCTCACCGTCGAGGGTGATGGTGCCGCTGTCGACCTTGTAGCGGGGGTGGCCCGCGATGGTCGACGCGAGGGTCGACTTGCCGGAGCCGTTGGGGCCCATGATCGCGTGGGTCTCGCCGGTCCTGATGGTCAGCGTGACGCCGTTGAGGATGGGGATGTTGCCCTGCTCGGTGTCGATGCTGACGTGCAGGTCCTTGATTTCAAGTGTGGACATCGTGTTCTTTCTCCTTCGCCTGGCTGTGCAGGAGGTGTGCAGGAAGTAGGTGGGCTGAGCGGCGACCGCTAGCCGAACTGCGGTGCGGCCGCTCCGTTGGTGACCGTCGTGACGTCGACGTAGACGTTGCCGTCGTGGATCTCCAGCGCGAAGACCGGGACGGGTTCGTACGCCGGGAGCTGCAGCGGGGCACCGCTGCGGAGGTCGAACTGTGAGCCGTGGCCCCAGCACTCGATGGCGCACCCCTCGACGTCGCCCTCGGACAGGGAGATGTCCGCGTGCGAGCAGGTGTCGCCCAGCGCGTGGATCTCGCCGTCGGAGTCGCGGACGATGACGACGGGGTAGTCGTCGATGAGGACGCGCAGCGCTTGCTTGACCTGGATGTCGTCGACACTGCAGATCAGTTCACCGCGGGGGGCCTCGGCCATCAGAGGTTGCCCGCCGCGAGCTCGCGCTCGACCGACTCCGAGAGCCGCTCCTCGAGCGCGGGGACCTTGATCTGCTGGATGACCTCGGTGAGGAAGCCGCGCACCACGAGGCGGCGGGCCGCCTTCTCCGGGATGCCGCGCGCCATGAGGTAGAAGAGGTGCTCGTCGTCGAACCGGCCCGTGGCACTGGCATGGCCGGCGCCCTCGATGAGGCCCGTCTCGATCTCGAGGTTGGGCACCGAGTCGGAGCGCGCGCCGTCCGTGAGGATCAGGTTGCGGTTGGTCTCGTAGGTGTCCGTGCCCTCGGCCGCCTTGCGGATGAGGACGTCCCCGACCCACACGGTGTGCGCGTCCTGGCCCTGCAGCGCACCCTTGTAGGTCACGCGGGACTTGCAGTTCGGGACGGCGTGGTCCACCAGGAGCCGCTGCTCGAGGTGCTGGCCGGCGTCGGCGAAGTACAGGCCGTACATCTCGACCTCGGCGCCGGGCGCGGTGAAGATCGACGACGGCGTGAGGCGCACCAGGTCGCCGCCGAGGCTGACGACGACGTGCTTGAACCGCGCATCGCGCCCCACCTTCGCCTGCTGCGAGGACACGTGCACGGCGTCGTCGTCCCATTCTTGGACGCTGACGACCGTGAGTTCCGCGCCGTCGCCCACGATGATCTCGACGTTCTGGGCGAGCGTGACCGCGCCCGTGTGGTCGAGGACCACGACGGCCTTCGAGAAGGCCTCGGCGCGGATGAGGACGTGCTGGGCAGCGGCGACGGGCGAGGTGCCGGTGACGGCGACCATCACCTCGCCGTCGGCCACCGTCTCCCGCGGGATGGTGATGACCGTGGCCTCAGTGAAGGCGTTCCAAGCGGCGGCCGAGACGCGGTCCTCCGGCGTGGCGGCCGAGCCGAGCCGGGCGTCGCTCCGGTCGACGGTCTCGACGGTGACGTTGCCGGCTCCCGTGACGGCGACGGACGGGGCCGCCCCCGTCAGCTCGTCGGTGTGCAGCCCGCGCAGGCGCTTGAGCGGCGTGAACCGCCAGTCCTCCTCGAAGCCGGTCAGCGTCGGGAAGTCCGCGAGGTCGAAGGACCGGCGGCGCTCGCCACGGGATGCCTCCGGGATTACGGGCGCGTTGCCGTGGCTGTGCTTCTTCATGCCGTGCTGCTCCGTGCCGTCGTCCCCGCCCGGCAGGCTCTCGCCCTCCTCGGTGAAGCCGTCGATCGCGGACCCGGAGCCGGCGGGCGCGCCGAGGCGCGCCTTCTCGGCGAGGTCGCCGAGGACGGTGTCCCCGCCCCCGGTCGAGCTCTCGGGTGAGTAGTCGGTGTGGTCCATCTGGGTGGTATCAGCCATTGCTAGCCCACGGCCCCTTCCATCTGCAGTTCGATCAGCCGGTTCAGCTCGAGCGCGTATTCCATGGGCAGCTCCCGCGCGATCGGCTCGATGAAGCCGCGCACGATCATGGCCATGGCCTCGTCCTCGGGGAGCCCGCGGGACATGAGGTAGAACAGCTGCTCCTCGCTGACGCGCGACACGGTGGCCTCGTGGCCCATGGTGACGTCGTCCTCGCGGATGTCCACGTAAGGGTAGGTGTCCGAGCGCGAGATGGTGTCCACCAGCAGCGCGTCACAGCGGACCGTGTTGGCCGAGTGTTTCGCACCCTCCCGCACCTGGACGAGTCCACGGTAGGCGGCACGTCCGCCGCCGCGTGCCACGGACTTCGAGATGATCGACGACTTGGTGTTGGGCGCGATGTGGACCATCTTCGACCCGGTGTCCTGGTGCTGTCCCTCACCGGCGAAGGCGATGGAGAGCGTCTCCCCCTTGGCGTGCTCGCCGACGAGGTACACCGCGGGGTACTTCATGGTGACCTTGGAACCGATGTTGCCGTCGATCCACTCCATGGTGGCGCCCTCGTGGGCGATGGCGCGCTTGGTCACCAGGTTGTACACGTTGTTCGACCAGTTCTGGATGGTGGTGTAGCGGACGCGGGCGCCCTTCTTGACCACGATCTCGACGACGGCCGAGTGCAGGGAGTCGGAGGTGTAGATCGGGGCGGTGCAGCCCTCGATGTAGTGCACGTAGGAGTCCTCGTCCGCGATGATCAGCGTCCGCTCGAACTGGCCCATGTTCTCCGTGTTGATGCGGAAGTAGGCCTGCAGGGGGATCTCGACGTGGACGCCCTTCGGCACGTACACGAACGAGCCGCCGGACCACACTGCCGTGTTCAGCGACGCGAACTTGTTGTCACCCACGGGGATGATCGTGCCGAAGTACTCCTTGAAGATCTCGGGGTGCTCCCGCAGCGCGGTGTCGGTGTCGAGGAACAGGACGCCCTGGCGCTCGAGGTCCTCGCGCAGCTGGTGGTAGACCACCTCGGACTCGTACTGGGCGGCGACACCGGAGACCAGGCGCGCACGCTCGGCCTCGGGGATGCCGAGCTTCTCGTACGTGTTCCGGATGTCCTCGGGGAGGTCCTCCCACGTGTTCGCCTGCTTCTCGGTGGAACGCACGAAGTACTTGATGTTGTCGAAGTCGATGCCGGAGAGGTCTGCGCCCCAGGCGGGCATGGGCTTGCGGTCGAAGTACTTGAGGCCCTTGAGGCGGAGGTCGAGCATCCACTGGGGCTCGTTCTTCTTCGCGGAGATGTCGCGGACGACTTCCTCGCTGAGGCCGCGGCGCGCGTTGTCGCTCGCCTCGTTCTTGTCAGCCCATCCGTACTGGTAGGTCCCGATGCCCTCGAGCTCCGGGTTCTTCTCGAGGATGTCGCTGATCACCGACTCCGGCACTGCCGATGCAGCTGGCTTACGGTCTACTTGATCCGTCATCACGGCCTTCCTTGCTGATGGATGGATAACGTTGCTGGATTGCTGGGCGGAACGGTGTCCGGGTCCGCCTGGGCGGGTCCGGGTGCGTCCGGGCCGACAGGCGCGGCCGGGGCCGCCGTCGTCCGTCCCAGGGGAATGTGGGTGGTGCAGACGTGTCCGCCGCGAGCCAGGGTGGAGAGCCGCCGGACGTCGACGCCGAGCAGGCGGGCGAAGACGCCGGTCTCCTGGTCGCAGAACGCCGGGAAGGCCGAGGCCAGTCCCTGGATGGGGCAGTGGCCCTGGCACAGCTGCACGCTGAGCATGACCGGGCGGGTCGCCGCAGGGACGGCCCGCGGTCCGCCTCCCTGCGGGAGGCCCACCGTCTTGGTGGATCCGACGAAGCCGTCGGTGGTGAGGGCGCCGGCGAGGGCGTGGGCCCGGGCGGCGAGGTCGGGGCCCGCGGCTTCGACGATCGGCCGGTAGCGCTCCTCCATGCCGGAGAACCGCGTGCGGGCGAATTCCTCGATGGCTTCCGGCCCCGCGGCCTCGCCGAGCTGCGCGAGCGCCGCGACGGCGATGTCGAGGTAGTCGTTGCCCATCGTGGACTGGCCGCGCCGGCTGAGCACATAGCGCCGGGCCGGGCGGCCCGCGCCGGTCGCCGATCCGCGCACCCGCTTCACCTCGATGAGTCCCTCGGACGAGAGGGCGTCGAGGTGCCGCCGCATGGCGGCGGGCGTGAACCCGAGGCAGTCGCCGAGCTCGGCGGCACTGACCGGCCCGCGTTCGAGGACCGCTGACAGGACGCGGTCCCGCGTGCGCTCGTCAGGGTCCGGCGAGACGATCTGCGCGGCGCGTGACGTCGGGACACCGGGAGCAGCAGCCGCCGGAACGGTGGCGCGGGGTGATGCGGTCACGGTCCATTCCCTCCGTCGGCGACAAAATACACAACATAAGCATGACCTAATGTATTCCGCGCCACCACTTAGGCGAGGCTACCCATCGGTCCCGTCGGCCCGCCTACTACCTGCCGTAGAATAATCGGGTGCCGACATCTTCCCCCGCCCTCGAGATCGACGGTCTCGTCAAGGACTTCGGCCCCGTCGGCGCCCTCGACGGCCGGATGGTCCGCGTGCTCGACGGCGTTAGCCTGCGGGCCGAGCACGGCGCCGTCACCGTCCTGCTGGGAGCCAACGGCGCCGGCAAGACGACGACCCTCGAATGCGCGCAGGGGCTGCAGCGTGCCGATGGCGGCCGGGTCCGCCTGCTCGGCCAGGATCCCTCCCGGGCCACCCCGCATCTCCGGGCGCGCGTCGGCGTGATGCTGCAGGACGGCGGCCTCCCGCCGTCGGTGCGCCCGCTGGCCCTCCTGCGCCACGTCGCGTCCATGTACGCGGATCCCCTGCCCGTCGACGCCCTGGCGGGGCGCCTGGGACTCGACGGGTTCGGGGCCGTCTCGATCCGGCGGCTCTCCGGGGGGCAGAAGCAGCGCCTCGCCCTCGCCTGCGCCCTGGTGGGACGCCCCGAGGTGGTCTTCCTCGACGAACCGAGCGCCGGCCTCGACCCGCAGTCACGCACCATCGTGTTCGACCTCATCCGGGAGCTCCGCGCCGACGGCCTGGCCGTCATCCTCACCACGCACCTGCTCGACGACGCGCAGAAGCTCGCCGACTACGTCTACATCCTCGAGGGAGGCCGCACCGTCGCCGAGGGCACCGTCGCCGAGCTCACGGCGGACACCGAGGCCGACGGCACGCGCGAGCTGCGCTTCGAGACCGTCCCCGGCCTGTCCTTCCCGGCCGATCTCCTGCCCCATCTGCTCCAGCGTGAGACGGAGCCGGGGCAGTACGTCCTCCGCGGACCGCTCACGGCCGACGACGTCGCCCGGCTGGCAGGCTGGTGGGACGCCTGCGGTGTGATGCCCACGGCCATCTCCATGGCACCGCGCTCGCTCGAGGACGTCTTCCTCGACATCTCCGGACGGAGCATCCGATGACGCTCGACGCACCCGTTCCCGCCGGCGCGCCCGCCGTCCCGCCGAGCGGCGGGGCGGCCGCGTCGCTGCCCGCCCGCGTGCTGCGCCACGGCGCGTACGAGGCCCTGGCCATGCTCCGCAACGGGGAGCAGCTCGTCCTCGCGATCGTGCTGCCGCTCCTGGCGCTCACGGCGCTGGTCATCACGCCGCTGCTGGATTCCTCCGGAGAAAGCCGGATCGACATCGCCGCTCCCGGCGTCCTCGCCCTGTGCACCATGTCCACGGCCTTCACCGGCCAGGGCATCGCGACCGGGTTCGACCGCCGCTACGGCGTGCTGCGCTTCCTGTCCACGACGCCGCTCGGCCGGTCGGGGCTGATCCTCGGCAAGGCCGTCGCGGTCGCCGTCGTGCTCGCCGTCCAGCTCGTCGTGATCGGAGGTGCCGCCGCACTGATGGGCTGGACGCCGGATTCTGCGGGGATCCTGCCCGCGGCACTGCTGCTGCTCCTCGGTTCGGCAGCCTTCACCGCACTGGGCCTCCTCGTGGCCGGGACGCTCCGTCCCGAGGCGACGCTCGCGGTCACCAACCTCGTCTGGATCCTGCTCGCGGCCGCGGGCGGCGTGATCATCCCGGCGGCGAGCCTGCCCGCCGCCGCCGAACCGTTCGTCTCGGTCCTCCCCTCCGCCGCCCTCGGCGACGGTCTCCGGAGCGCCCTGGCGGACGGCGTGTTCGACCCCATCGCGTGCCTCGTGCTCCTGGCCTGGGCCGCCCTCGCTAGCCTGGCGGCCATCCGCTGGTTCAAATGGAGCTGACAGCATGACTCTTCCCGCGCTCTCCCGCCTCACGGACGCCCTCCCGCGCACCACCACGCCCGTGGTGCGGCGGCTGGCCGTCGCCTCCCTCGTCTCGCAGATCGCCATCGTCGTGACCGGCGGCGCCGTGCGCCTCACCGCGTCCGGGCTCGGCTGCCCGGAGTGGCCGCGCTGCACGGCCGACTCGATCATCACCACGCCCGAGATGGGCTTCCACGGCGTGATCGAGTTCGGCAACAGGCTCCTGACCTTCGTGCTCGTGATCATCGCCGTCGCCATGATCGTCTCCGTGCTCGGCATGCGCCGGCAGCGCAAGGACCTGTTCCGCCTGTCGGTCGGCCTCTTCCTCGGCATCCCCGCCCAGGCGGTCATCGGCGGCATCACGGTGTGGACGGATCTGAACCCCTGGGTCGTGGGCCTCCACTTCGTGGTCTCCATGATCCTCGTCGCGGTCGCGACGGTGCTCGTCAACCGTGCGCGGATCGACACGGAACAGTATCGGACCCCACGCCTGCCCGCAGCGCCACCACTGCTGCGCCAGCTGCTCCTGACCTCGACCGTGCTCACGTCGATCACGATCCTGCTCGGCGTCGTCGTGACGGGATCCGGCCCGCACGCCGGCGACCACGGCGCCGCCCGCAACGGCCTCGACTCCGACCTCGTGACGCGCCTGCACGCCCTCCCGGTGTACCTGCTGGTCGCCACGGTGACCCTCGCCGTCCTGGTCGCCTACCGCGCCGGCGTCCATGCGAAACTGCGCCGGGCGGTGGTGCTCCTCGCCGCGATCGTGCTGGCGCAGGGAATCATCGGGTACGTGCAGCACTTCCTCCACCTGCCCATCGCGCTCGTGGCGCTGCACATGCTCGGCGCGTCACTGCTCATGGCCGCGGCCGTCCACGCCCAGTACACCGGGACCACGAGGAGGACCCTGCCGGGAACGCCGGCCGGGGCCAGGGTGCCGCAGGCCGTCTCCTAGGGACGGCAGCCACTCCCCTTCCGCCCGTCAGTCGTCGTCGAACTCCGCCTCGAGGAGGTCGAGGAGCCGCCCGAGGTCACGCAGTTCGGAGCCCGGGCTCGGCAGCAGGGGCGGGCGGGGGTCCCCGGCGGCGATACCGCAGGCGCGGGCGAGGAGGTGCAGGCCGCTGATCCGGCGCAGCCCGGCGACGTGGTCGACGAGGGGCACGAGGACGTGCCGGACACGCTCGGTCTCCGCCCGGTCCCCGGCCACGACGGCGGCGCGGAGCCGCGAGTAGTAGGCCGGCAGGAGCGCCGCCGGCCCGCTGTGCCAGGCGTCGGCCGCCACCTCGCCGGTCATCATCAGGAGATCCCCGCTCACGCCGTGGCTGAACGGTGCCGGGACCAGCCGGGCCAGTTCCGCATAGCGGGCATTGAAGGTCACGGCATCCGCCGCCGTGTCTTTGAACGCGACGACATCCGGCAGCGACGACAGTTCGGCGACCACCTGCAGCGAGTAGTCGAACTGCGTGGTGCCGGGGTTGTTGTACAGGCAGATCGGAAGATCCGTCGCCTCGTCCACCGCCCGGACCTGCGCCAGGACCTCGTCGTCGGTGAGGGGGACGTAGGAGACCGGTGAGAGCACGAGCCCGGACGCGCCGGCCGCCTGCGCGTCCGTCGCGGCCTCGAGGACCTCCCGTGTGCCGACCGAACTGATGCCCACGGCCACCGGGAGCCGGCCGTCGAGGGCGTCGATGGCCGTGCGCGCCACCCGGGCCCGTTCGCCGCGGTCGAGGTAGGCGAAGCTCCCGGAGGAGCCCAGGACCGTGACGGCATCGACGCCGGAGGAGGCCAGACCCTCCACGAGGCCACGGAGGTCCGCGAAGGAGACGGAGCCGTCCGGCAGGAACGGGGTGAGGGGGTAGGCGATCAGGCCGGTGAAGTCCATGGGTGCAAGCCTAGGGCCGCCGGCGCCGATTGAGTCCGGCGCATCGGGATCGGGCAGCACCGGACCGGGCAGTGCCGGCTACGGCAGTCCCGCGTCAGACGTGCCGACTCAGCCCAGGACGGCCGGTCCGACGAAGGGATCGATCGCGAGGGCGAGGAAGAGGACCGTGAGGTAGCTGATCGATCCGTGGAACACCTTCATCGCGGCCTTCGGGTGCAGCTCTCCACGGTGGGCGAGGGAGTGCAGCCGGTGGGACTCGCGGATGAACCAGGCGCCGCCGGCGACGGCGGCGACCGTGTAGACCCAGCCGGCACCGGCCGGGATCAGCAGGAGCGAGCAGGCCGCCATGGCCCAGGCGTACAGGACCACCTGGACGGAGACCGCGCGGGCCCCGGCGATCGCCCCGAGCATCGGCACGTTAGCGGCGTTGTAGTCGTCGCTGTACTTCATGGACAGCGGCCAGTAGTGCGGCGGGGTCCAGAGGAAGATGATGAGGAACAGGACGACGGCGGGCCACTCGACGGCGTTGGTGACCGCTGCCCAGGCGATGAGGACGGGCATGCAGCCCGCGGCGCCGCCCCAGACGATGTTCTGCGACGTGCGCCGCTTGAGGACGAGCGTGTAGACGACCACGTACAGGAAGATCGCGGCGACGCCCAGCATGCCGGCGAGCGGGTTGGCCCCGAGCCAGAGCACGGCGATCGCCACGACCCCGAGGATCCAGGAGAACACGAGCGCCTCCCGGGGCGTGACCTCGCCGGTGACCAGGGGACGGTTCTCCGTGCGGTGCATCAGCTTGTCGATGTCACGGTCGATGTAGCAGTTGAACGCACCGGCGCTCCCTGCCGCGAGGGCACCGCCGACCATGGTCGCGAGGATCAGGCCGACGGGCGGGAATCCGCCCTGCGCGAAGATCATGGTGGGAAGAGTGGTCACCAGCAGAAGTTCGATCACGCGAGGCTTCGTCAGCGCCAGATAGGCCTTCGCTTTGCGACCGAAACCCTGACGGGCCTGCGGGGAACGTGCCGGAGCAGGAGCCTGCTGGGTGTTCACAAGGCAACACTTTCGTTTTTTCCGGGGTAAAAGACAAGGCCCATCATACCCTTTTACGCCCTGTAGAAATCGGTGGCGGGATCCCGTCCGTCCGATGCTCCGCGCCGCCACGGATTGTGATGGAGGACATTGTTCGACTCCCACGTCCCGCGGCGGGCCGGACGGGATAGTGTGGGCTGGAAAGCCCGCTGCGGAAGTATGCCCGGAATAAGTGGTCCCGGCTCAGTGCTGTCCCCCACGGGCTCGAAATTCGCAGCATTCAATGGTGAACGGCCAGCCCGACGGCGTGCCTGAAGGCACGTCCCCGTCACTGGCCGTTCCGGACAGAGAGGGGCCCGGAAACGTGCCACGGACGCAAGAGCAGGAACTGACCTGGACCGAACTCGACCAGAAGGCGGTCGACACGGTTCGCATCCTGGCGGCGGACGCCGTCGAGAAGGTGGGCAACGGACACCCGGGAACGGCCATGAGCCTGGCGCCGGCGGCCTACCTCCTCTTCCAGAAGCTCATGCGGCACGATCCCTCGGACCCCGAGTGGACGGGACGCGACCGCTTCGTCCTCTCCCCCGGCCACACCTCGCTCACCCTCTACATCCAGCTCTTCCTCTCGGGCTACGGCCTCGAGCTCGATGACCTGAAGGCCCTGCGCACCTGGGGCTCCCTCACCCCGGGCCACCCCGAGTACCGCCACACCAAGGGCGTGGAGATCACCACAGGTCCCCTCGGCCAGGGTCTCGCGACGTCGGTCGGCTTCGCCTACGGCCAGCGCCGCCAGCGCGGCATGTTCGACGCCGACGCCCCCGCGGGCACCAGCCCCTTCGACCACACCATCTGGGTCATCGCCTCCGACGGCGACCTCCAGGAGGGCGTGACGGCCGAGGCGTCCTCGCTCGCCGGTCACCAGGAACTCGGCAACCTCGTGGTGCTCTACGACGAGAACCACATCTCCATCGAGGACGACACGGACGTCGCCTTCAGCGAGGACGTCCTGAAGCGCTATGAAGCCTACGGCTGGCACACGCAGCGCGTGGACTGGACGAAGACCGGCGCGTACGTGGAGGACGTCGCCGAGCTGTACTCCGCCCTCGTCGCCGCGAAGAACGAGACCTCCCGTCCGAGCATCGTCTCGCTGCGCACCATCATCGGCTACCCCGCGCCGAACAAGCAGAACACCGGCAAGATCCACGGCTCGGCCCTCGGCACGGACGAAGTCGCAGCCCTGAAGGAAGCCCTCGGCTTCGACCCGGAGAAGCACTTCGACGTCGATCCCGAGGTCCTCGAGCACGCCCGCGGCGTCGTCCGCCGCGGTTCCGAGGCGCACAGCGCGTGGCAGGAGGGCTTCGACGCCTGGAAGGCCGCCCACGCCGACGAGGCCGCCCTGCTCGAGCGGATCCAGGCACGCACGCTGCCCGAGGGCTGGGAGGAGAGCCTGCCGACGTTCGAGGCGGGCAAGGACATGTCCACGCGCGCCGCGTCCGGCAAGGTCCTCACCGCGATCGGCCCCGCGCTCCCCGAACTGTGGGGCGGCAGCGCCGACCTCGCGGAGTCGAACAACACGACGATCGAGGGATCGCCGTCGTTCATCCCCGAGAGCCGCCAGACCAAGTCCTGGTCCGGCAACCAGTACGGCCGCGTGCTGCACTTCGGCATCCGCGAGCACGCCGCCGCGGCCATCGTCAACGGCATCGTGATGCACAGCAGCACCCGCGCCTTCTCCGGCACCTTCCTCATCTTCAGCGACTACCAGCGGCCCGCCGTACGCCTCGGGGCCCTCATGGGCGTCCCCGCGATCTACGTCTGGACCCACGACTCCATCGGCCTGGGCGAGGACGGCCCCACGCACCAGCCGGTGGAGCAGCTCTCCTCGCTGCGCACCATCCCCGGGCTCGACGTCGTCCGGCCGGGCGATGCCAACGAGGTGGCCGTCGCCTGGCGCACCATCCTCGAGAACACCGAGAACCCGGCCGGGCTCGTCCTGACGCGCCAGAACATCCCCACCTACGAGCGGGGCGAGGGCGCCGCCGAGGGCGGGACGTTCGGCTCCGCCGAGGGTGTCGCGAAGGGCGGCTACGTGCTCGCCGAAGCGACGAACGGCTCCCCCGACGTCATCCTCATCGGTACGGGCTCCGAGGTGCAGCTCGCCGTGGAGGCCCGCACGGCCCTCGAGGCTCAGGGCATCTCCGCCCGCGTGGTCTCGATGCCGTGCCTCGAATGGTTCAACGCGCAGGACGCCGGCTACCGCGAGAGCGTCCTGCCCCGCACCGTCCGGGCCCGCGTGTCCGTCGAGGCGGGCGTGGCGCAGAGCTGGCACGGGATCGTCGGCGACGCCGGCCGCATCGTGTCCCTCGAGCACTTCGGTGCATCGGCCGACTACAAGACCCTCTACCGCGAGTTCGGCATCACCGCCGACGCCGTCGTGGCCGCCGCGAAGGACTCCCTGGAAGCCGTCGCCGCCGATCCCCTGGCACCCAACGGCTCCCCGGCCCTGCCCTCGGGCCACCGCGCCACGGAGACCGGCGACCAGCAGTAACCACCCCACCCGTTCCAACCGTCCAGCACACATCTTCCGCGGCAGCGGACAAGGAGCACACACCATGACTACACCCACAGCTGATCTCTCGGCCGCCGGCGTCTCCATCTGGCTCGACGACCTCTCCCGGGAGCGCATCAACTCGGGCGCCTTCAAGCACCTCATCGAGGACCTGAACGTCGTCGGCGTCACCACCAACCCGAGCATCTTCGCGGCGGCCCTCAAGAAGGGCGAGTCCTACGCCTCCCAGGTGGGCGCCCTCAGGGAAGCCGGCGCCGACGTCGACCAGGCCGTCTTCGACATCACCACCCACGACGTGGCGCAGGCCTGCGACATCTTCGCGGCGGAGGCCAAGCGCACCAACGGTGCCGACGGCCGCGTCTCCATCGAGGTGGACCCCCGGCTGTCCCGCGACACCGCGGGCACCGTGGCCGAGGCCAAGCGGCTCCACGCCAAGGTGCAGCGCACCAACGTCCTCATCAAGATCCCCGCGACCGTGGAGGGCCTGGAGGCGATCTCCTCGACCCTGGGCGCCGGCATCAGCGTCAACGTGACGCTGATCTTCTCCCTCGAGCGCTACCGCGCCGTCATCAACGCCTTCATGGTGGGCCTGGAACAGGCGAAGGAGAACGGCCACGATCTGTCCAAGATCACGTCCGTCGCCTCCTTCTTCGTCTCGCGCGTGGACGCCGAGATCGACGCCCGCCTCGATGCGATCGGCACGGACGAGGCGACGGCACTCAAGGGCAAGGCCGGCCTCGCGAACGCCCGCCTCGCCTACCAGATCTTCGAGGAGCAGTTCTCCTCGGAGCGCTGGCAGGTCCTGAAGGCCGCCGGCGCCAACGCGCAGCGCCCCCTCTGGGCATCGACGGGCGTCAAGGACCCGAACCTGCCGGACACGCTCTACGTCACCGGCCTCGTCGCGCCGAACGTCGTCAACACCATGCCCGAGAAGACCCTCGAGGCCACGGCGGACCACGGCGTCATCGACGGTGACACGGTCACCGGCACCTACGACGAGTCCAACGAGGTCCTGAACCGGCTCGACGCCATCGGCATCTCCTACGCCGAGGTCGTCGACCAGCTCGAGACCGAAGGCCTCGACAAGTTCGTGGCCAGCTGGACCGAGCTCCTCGAGACGGTCCAGGCCGCCCTCGACGCCGCGGAGGCGTGATCCCCATGGGCTCGTTCGCACTCACCGCCACCGGCGCCGCCCTCGCGGCGGTCGACTCGGCCGTGCCGGCGCTCGTGAAGGACCGCTTCGCTTCCCGCCTGATGGCGAAGGATGCGACGCTGTGGGGCGCCGACGCCGAGTCCGAGGCATCCGTCCGCCTCGGCTGGATCGACCTGTTCGAGGGCTCGCGCGCGCTCCTGCCGGAGATCACGGCGCTCCGCGCCGACCTCGCGGCCGAGGGGGTCGACCGGATCGTGCTCTGCGGCATGGGCGGTTCCTCGCTCGCGCCGGAGGTCATCACGAAGGAAGCGGGCGTCCCCCTCGTGGTCCTGGACGCCACCGACCCCGACCAGGTGCGCGCAGCCCTCGAGGAGGACCTCCAGCGCACCGCGATCGTCGTGTCCTCGAAGTCGGGCTCCACGGTCGAGACCGATTCGCAGCGCCGGGTGTTCGAGCAGGCGTTCATGGACGCCGGCATCGACGCCGCCTCGCGGATCGTCATCGTGACCGATCCGGGGTCGCCGCTGGACGAGGCGTCGAGGAAGGCCGGCTACCGGAAGGTGTTCAACGCCGACCCGGAGGTCGGCGGCCGCTACTCGGCCCTCACCGCGTTCGGGCTCGTGCCGTCCGGCCTCGCCGGTGCCGACATCGAGACGCTGCTGACCGATGCGGAGGACAGCGCCGAGTTCCTCGGCGACGACGTCGAGGACAACGTGGGCCTGCAGCTCGGCGCCGTGCTGGGCGGGACACTCCCCCTGCGGGACAAGATCGTGTTCGCGGATGCCGGCTCGGGACTGCCCGGCTTCGCCGACTGGGCCGAACAGCTCATCGCCGAATCGACCGGCAAGCTCGGCACCGGCCTGCTCCCCGTCGTCGCCTCCGGCGACGCCCCGGAGCTCGCGGACGTGGCGGACGACGTCCTGCCCGTGTTCCTCGCCCCGCTCGACGAGGCTCCCGGCGACGGGCCCGCCGAGGGCACGCGCGTCACCGTCAGCGGCACCCTCGGCAGCCAGCTGTTCGTCTGGGAGTACGCGGTGGCCGTCGCCGGCCGACTGCTGGGCATCAACCCGTTCGACCAGCCCGACGTCGAGGCCGCCAAGACGGCCGCGCGCGGCCTGCTCGACGCACAGCCGGAGCCGGCCGAGGCCGCCTTCGTCGACGGAGCGGTCGAGGTCCGCGGCGACGCCGGCCTCCTCGGTTCCTCGGGGACGGTCGCCGAGGCGCTCCGGGCGCTGCTCGCCACCCTGCCCGGGAACGGCTACCTCTCCGTGCAGGCCTACCTGGACCGCCACCGGCAGGCGGACCTCGAGTCCGTCCGTTCCCCGCTGGCCGCCGTCACCGGCCGGCCGGTCACCTTCGGCTGGGGGCCGCGCTTCCTGCACTCGACGGGTCAGTACCACAAGGGCGGATCCCCGATCGGGGTGTACCTGCAGCTGACCGGGGCGAGCAGCACCGACCTGACGATCCCCGAGCGCCCCTTCAGCTTCGGCGAGCTCATCGCGGCGCAGGCGGCCGGGGACGCCCAGGTGCTCGCGGACCACGGGCGCCCCGTCCTCCGCCTGCACCTGACGGACCGCGCCGCGGGCGTCGCGCAGCTCCGCGACGCCATCGCCACCCTCGCCGGATCCGGCGAGGGTCACCACGAGAACGGGTGAGCATGCCTGACAGCACCACGGCGAGAGCCGCCAACCCCCTGCGGGATCCGCGCGACCGGCGGCTGAGCCGGATCGCCGGCCCCTCGTCCCTCGTCCTGTTCGGGGTGACGGGCGATCTCGCCCGCAAGAAGCTCATGCCCGCCATCTACGACCTCGCCAACCGGGGACTCCTGCCGCCGAGCTTCGGACTGGTGGGCTTCGGGCGCCGCGAGTGGTCTGACGAGGAGTTCGTGCAGCAGGTCCGGGAGTCCGTGACGCAGTATGCCCGGACCCCGTTCAACGAGACGGTCTGGGAGCAGCTCTCGGCGGGCATCCGCTTCGTCCAGGGAAACTTCGACGACGACGAGGCCTTCAAGAACCTCCGCGAGACCATCGAGGAGCTGGAGCAGAGCCGGGGGACGCGCGGCAACCACGCCTTCTACCTGTCCATCCCCCCCAACGCGTTCGAGACGGTGTGCCAGAAGCTCTCGGAGCACGGCCTGGCCCAGCCCGACGACGGACAGTGGCGCCGCGTGGTCATCGAGAAGCCCTTCGGGCACGACCTCGAGTCCGCCCGCGAACTGAACGCCATCGTCGAGGAGGTGTTCCCCCCGGACTCCGTGTTCAGGATCGACCACTACCTCGGCAAGGAGACGGTCCAGAACATCCTCGCGCTGCGGTTCGCGAACCAGCTCTTCGAACCGCTCTGGAACGCGAACTACGTCGACCACGTGCAGATCACCATGGCCGAGGACATCGGGATCGGCAGCCGGGCGGGGTACTACGACGGCGTCGGGGCCGCCCGTGACGTCATCCAGAACCACCTGCTCCAGCTCCTCGCGCTCACGGCGATGGAGGAGCCCATCTCCTTCGACGCGGACCACCTGCGCGCCGAGAAGGAGAAGGTGCTCGCCGCCGTCGTCCTGCCCTCAGATCTCTCCGGGCGGTCGGCACGCGGTCAGTACGAGGCCGGCTGGCAGGGCGGGGAGCGCGTGAACGGTTTCCTCGAGGAGGACGGCATCCCCGCCGACTCGACCACCGAGAGCTTCGCCGCGCTGCGCCTGGACATCCACACCCGCCGCTGGGCCGGGGTCCCGTTCTACCTGCGGGCCGGCAAGCGGCTCGGCCGCAGGGTCACGGAGATCGCCGTCGTGTTCAAGCGGGCACCGAACCTCCTGTTCCAGGACCATCACGAGGAGGACTTCGGGCAGAACGCCGTCGTCATCCGTGTGCAGCCGGACGAGGGCGTGACCATCCGCTTCGGCTCGAAGGTCCCGGGGACGCAGACCGAGGTCCGGGACGTGACCATGGACTTCGGCTACGGGCACTCCTTCACCGAATCCAGCCCCGAGGCCTACGAGCGGCTCATCCTCGACGTGCTGCTCGGCGAACCGCCGCTCTTCCCGCGTCAGCAGGAGGTGGAGCTGTCCTGGAAGATCCTCGACCCGTTCGAGAAGCACTGGGCCTCGCTCGACGCGCAGCCCGAGGCCTATGTGCCCGGCAGCTGGGGACCCGCATCCGCCGACGAGCTGCTCGCAGCCGATGGACGAACCTGGAGAAGGCCATGATCGTGGAACTGCCCGACACCACCACCTCGAAGGTGTCGAAGGAACTGATGGCGCTGCGGGACAGCGGGGGCGTCGTCGCGCTCGGGCGTGTGCTGACGCTGGTCGTGATCACCCGCTCCGGATACGAGGAGGAGGCGATCGGCGCCGCGAACCAGGCGAGCCGCGAGCATCCCTGCCGCATCATCGTCCTGGCCGGGGAGTCCCCGGACGAGCCCACGCGCCTCGACGCCCAGATCCGCGTGGGCGGCGACGCCGGGGCGTCGGAGGTCGTCGTCCTGCGCGGCTACGGGGAGCTCTCGGAGGAGAACGAGTCCCTCGTCTCCGCCCTCCTCCTGCCCGACGCGCCGATCGTCGCCTGGTGGCCCCACGGCGTGCCGGATGCCGCGTCGCAGACCTCGATCGGCAGCATCGCGCACCGCCGGATCACCGACTCGGCGAACGAGAAGGACCCGACGGCGGCGCTGTTCAACATCAGCAGCACCTACGCGGCCGGCGACACGGACCTCGCCTGGACCCGCCTGACCAACTGGCGGATCCAGCTCGCCGCGGTCATGGACCAGTTGCAGGGCGACCAGCCCGTCACGGCGGTCACCGTCGAGGGAGCGTGCGACTCCCCCAGCACCGTGCTGCTGGCGGCCTGGCTGACGAAGGCCCTCGACGCCCCCGTGACGATCGTCGCCGGCCCTACGGGCACCGGCCTCCAGCGCGTGCGCCTGACCCGGAGCGGCGGCGACATCGAGCTGCACCGTCCCGACCACGACGTCGCCGAGCTGTACCAGCCGCACCAGCCCGTTCAGCGCATCTCCCTGCCGCGCCGCAGCCTGCGGGACTGCCTGGCCGAGGAGCTGCGGCGCCTCGACCCCGACGAGGTGTTCGGCGAAGTCATCACCGAGGGTCTTGCCCGAACCAATCTGAGGAGTGTGCGAACGAGTGAGCGCTGAACCGAAAGTCAGCATCCATCCCACCCAGGGCTCCCTGGCGGCGGCCGTGGCCGCGCGGCTGATCACCCGCCTCGTGGACGTGCAGAGCGAGCGGGGCACCGCGACCGTGGTGCTCACGGGCGGCTCGATCGGCACCGCGGCCCTCGAGGCCGTGGTGGAGTCCCCCGCGCACACCGCGGTGGACTGGGCCAATGTCCATTTCTGGTGGGGCGACGAGCGCTTCCTGCGGGCCGACGACCCGGAGCGCAACGCCGTCCAGGCGCGGGCGGCCCTGCTGGGCCGCATCGCCGTCGATCCCGTGAAGATCCACGAGTTCGGCACGAAGGACGAGTTCACCGACGAGGACGGCGCCGCCGTCGACTATGCCGAGCAGCTGGCGGCCGCCGCGCGGGAGGAGCTCGCCGCTGACGAGGACCTCGTGCAGCCCGATCCCCGCCTGCCCCGCTTCGACGTGCTCCTGCTGGGCGTCGGCCCGGACGCACATGTGGCGTCCCTCTTCCCCGAGATGGCGGGGATCCGCACGCGGGGCACGACGACGGTCGGTGTCCCCGATGCGCCGAAGCCGCCACCGCAGCGCATCTCGCTGACGCTCGAGGCGATCAACACGGCGCAGGAGGTGTGGCTCTCGGTCAGCGGCAGCGACAAGGCAGGCGCGGTGGGCCTGGCACTGGCAGGGGCCGGGCACGTCCAGGTCCCCGCCGCCGGTGCACGGGGCCTGAAGAAGACCCTGTGGCTGATCGACCAGGATGCGGCCCAGAAACTGCCCGGCCGCCTCATCGACCACGACGACGACGAGCCGACCGACTGACGGGTCGCCCCGACGACGAAGCCCCCGCTTCCAGCTGGAAGCGGGGGCTTCGTCGTCGAACCAGGAGTGCTGAGGGGCGGTCTAGGACTCGCCGGCGAACCGCTGGATGAGGCCGAGGGCGACGATCACGACGCCCCAGGCCAGGCCGAGCGCCACGGTGAAGCGGTTGAGGTTCCGCTCGGCCACTCCGGAGGATCCCATGCTCGAGGTCATGCCGCCACCGAACATGTCCGACATGCCACCGCCGCGTCCCTTGTGGAGCAGGATCAGCAGGGTCAGCAGGAGGCTGGTGATCCCGAGCAGGACGAGCAGGATGATACGAAGGATTTCCACGGGGCCCTTTCAAGGCTCGGTAGCCGCTCGGTGGAGCGGCCGGCGCACGGAACTTAGTCTGTCACCAGATGCTGTTCGAACCTGACAATACTAGCAAACTCGGATACATCGAGGCTCGCACCGCCCACCAGGACGCCGTCCACGTCGCGCTCCCGCAGGATGCTCGCCACGTTGGCCGCCTTCACCGATCCTCCGTACAGGAGGCGGGTCTTCGCGGCCGTGTCGGGGTCGAACAGCGAGCCGAGTTCGGCGCGGAGGGCCGCGCACATCTCCTGCGCGTCCTCGGGTCCGGCCACTTCCCCCGTGCCGATCGCCCATACGGGCTCGTACGCGACGACGAGCGTCGCCGCCTGCTCGGCCGACAGTCCTGCCACGCCCTGGCGGAGCTGCCCGAGGGTGTGCTCCACGTGCGTTCCGGCCTGGCGGATCTCGAGGCCCTCGCCGACGCAGAGCACCGGGACCAGCCCGTGGCGGTAGGCCGCGTGCACCTTGCGGTTGAGAAGCTCGTCCGACTCCTCGTGGATGGTCCGGCGCTCGGAGTGGCCGACGAGCACGTAGCTGCAGTCGAGCTTGTCGAGGAACTGCCCCGAGATGTCACCGGTGTAGGCGCCGGAGTCCTCCGGCGAGAGGTCCTGCCCGCCGTACACGACGTCGAGGTTGTCGCCCTTCACCAGGGTCTGCACGCCGCGCAGGTCGGTGAACGGCGGGAACACGGACACCTCGACGCGCGAGAAGTCGTGGCCGGCATCCTTCAGGGTCCAGGCCAGCTTCTGCAGGAAGGTGATGCCCTGCATGTGGTCGAGGTTCATCTTCCAGTTGCCCGCGATGAGCGGGCGGCGGTCGAAGACGCCGTTGGTCGAGGTGGTCATCGTGGTACTCCATCTGTTCGTTCCATGGCAGCGGGATCCGCTCGGCTGGCGCCGTGCGGATCCCGCCATTCCTGTACGCCCGAGGACGGGCGGCTGGTCCTGCCGTCGCCGACCGGACCCGGATCGTCCCGCTAGTCGCGGGCGAGGGCGGTCAGCCCGGGGAGCTCCTTGCCCTCGAGGTACTCGAGGCTGGCACCGCCGCCGGTGGAGATGTGCCCGAACTGCTCGTCGGCGAAGCCGAGCCCGCGCACGGCTGCAGCGGAATCGCCACCGCCGACCACGGTCAGGGCTCCGTTCGCCTGAGCGTCGACGAGGGCCTGCGCGACGGCGCGTGTGCCGCCCGCGAAGGCATCGAACTCGAAGACACCCATGGGCCCGTTCCAGAACACCGTCTTCGCCTCGGCGATGTTCGCAGCGAAGTCCTGGCCGGTCGCGGGCCCGATGTCGAGTCCGATCCCGGAGGCTCCGAAGGTGCCCGCCTCGATGGCGTCCGCGGCGGCCACGCCGGACCGCGCGTCGGCCGCGAACGTCTCGGCCACGACGATGTCCGTGGGCAGCACGAACTGCGTGCCGTCCCGGGCGCCGCGCTCGAGGTAGCCCCGCACGGCGTCGATCTGGTCCTCCTCCAGGAGGCTCGCCCCGACCTGGTGGCCCTGGGCAGCGAGGAACGTGAACACCATGCCGCCGCCCACGAGGATGCGGTCGGCGGTGCCGATCAGGTTCTCGATCACGGCGAGCTTGTCGGACACCTTGGACCCGCCGAGCACGACGACGAAGGGCCGCTGGGGGTCCTTCGTCAGCTTCTCGAGGACCACGAGTTCGGCCTTGACGAGATCACCCTGATAGGAGGGCAGCAGGGCCGCGATGTCGTACACGCTCGCGTGGCGGCGGTGCACGGCGCCGAAGGCGTCGTCCACGTAGGCCCCGTCGGGGCCCGCCAGGTCGGCGAACTCGCGGGCCAGGGCAGCGCGCTCGGCGTCGTCCTTGCTGGTCTCCCGGGCATCGAAACGCACGTTCTCGAGCAGGAGCACCTCCCCCTCGGACAGGGCGGCCGCCGCACGGCGGGCGCCCTCCCCCGTGGTGTCGGGCGCCAGGGTGACGGGGAAGTCCGCCAGGTCCCGGAGGACGTCGGCGGCCGGCTTGAGCGAGTACTTCTGCTCGGGGGCGCCCTTGGGCCGTCCGAGGTGGGCCATGACGATGACGGCGGCCCCGGCCTCGCTCAGCTTGCGCAGAACGGGCAGGGACGCGCGCACGCGGCCGTCGTCGGTGACCGACAGGTCCGGGGCCTCGCCCTCCAGGGGCACGTTGAGGTCGGAGCGGACGAGGACGCGGCGTCCCCGGACTCCGTCGGCGAGAAGGTCGTCGAGTGATGCGTAAGCCACGTGCGGGACCGCCTAGGAGAGCTTGGCGGCGACGATTTCGGTCAGGTCGACCAGGCGGTTCGAGTAGCCCCACTCGTTGTCGTACCAGCCGACGACCTTCACCTGGTTGCCGAGGACCTTCGTCAGGCCGGAGTCGAAGATGCAGGACGCAGGGTCGGTCACGATGTCCGAGGACACGATGGGGTCCTCGGTGTAGGAGAGATAGCCCTTGAGCGAGCCGTCGGCGGCGGCAGCCTTGTAGGCGGCGTTGACTTCCTCGGCCGTGACCTCGCGGCCCACGGTGACCGTGAGGTCGGTCGCGGAGCCGGTGGGCACTGGCACGCGGATGGCGTAGCCGTCCAGCTTGCCCTTCAGCTCGGGGAGGACGAGGCCGATGGCCTTGGCCGCACCCGTGGAGGTGGGGACCATGTTGATCGCGGCGGCACGTGCGCGGCGCAGGTCCTTGTGGGGACCGTCCTGCAGGTTCTGGTCGGCGGTGTACGCGTGGATGGTCGTCATGAGGCCGCGCTCGATCCCGAAGGAGTCGTTCAGGACCTTCGCGAGGGGGCCGAGGCAGTTCGTGGTGCACGAGGCGTTCGAGATGATGTGGTGGTTCTCGGGGTCGTAGTCGCCGTCGTTGACGCCGAGCACCACGGTGAGGTCCTCGTCGGAGGCGGGAGCGGAGATCAGGACCTTCCTGGCCCCGGCGTCGATGTGCTTCTGCGCGTCGGAGGCCTTGGTGAAGAAGCCGGTGGACTCGATGACGATGTCGACGCCGAGGTCCTTCCAGGGCAGGTTCGCGGGATCACGCTCGGCCAGGACCTTCACGCGCTTGCCGCCGACCACGAGGTCGCCGCCCTCGACCTCGACGGAGGCCTTCAGCCGGCCGGTGACGGAGTCGTACTTCAGCAGGTGCGCGAGTGCCTCGGGGCTGGTGAGGTCGTTGACCGCCACGATCTCGAGGTCCGCTCCCTGCTCGAGGGCCGCACGGAAGTAGTTGCGGCCGATGCGGCCGAAGCCATTGATTCCAACGCGAGTAGTCACTGGTTTCCATCTCCTTCATAGGTGGTGCCGCCTTGCTGACCCCTCTCGGGCGATGCCGGCGACGAATAAATCTGTACCGGGCACACCTTCGTGCCGAAATTCTCGGGTCCTGCTGGTCCTGCAGAGGCGGCGTGCGCCGGAGCGGTGCCGGGTCCGAAGCCCTGCACCGCTCCAACTCTACTCAGCGCGGCCGTCGGCTCGCACTCGTGACGCCGGCCGCCCGACCGGATGGGCGCCGTGCCCACCCGATCGCGACGACGGGACGGTCAGGCCCCGGGGGTGATGAGCGTGGAGGCCCCGGTGCGTGCTGCCTGGAAGCGCGTCTGGACGTCGGCCCAGTTCACCAGGTTCCACCAGGCCTTCACGTAGTCGGGCTTCACGTTCACGTAGTCCAGGTAGAAGGCGTGCTCCCACATGTCGAGCATCAGCAGCGGGATGGTGCCCACGGGCACGTTGCCCTGCTGGTCGTAGAGCTGCTCGATGACGATGTTCCTGCCCAGCGGCTCGTAGGCGAGGACGGCCCAGCCGGAGCCCTGCAGCGAGGTGGCCGCGGCGGTGAAGTGCGCGCGGAACGCGTCGAAGGAGCCGAACGCGTCGTCCAGGGCCGCGGCGAGCTCACCCTCGGGCTTGTCGCCTCCCTCGGGGGACATGTTCTTCCAGAAGATGCTGTGGTTGATGACACCGCCGACGTGGAAGGCAAGATCCTTGGAGAGCTTCGGGATGGTGCCGTACGCGCCCTTCTCGCGGGCCTCGGCGAGCTGCGCGAGGGCGTCGTTGGCGCCCTTGACGTAGGTGGCCTGGTGCTTGGAGTGGTGC
This sequence comes from Arthrobacter antioxidans, assembly GCF_023100725.1. Classification (NCBI taxonomy): domain Bacteria; kingdom Bacillati; phylum Actinomycetota; class Actinomycetes; order Micrococcales; family Micrococcaceae; genus Arthrobacter; species Arthrobacter antioxidans. Next base: position 1,762,047 of record NZ_CP095501.1, on the reverse strand, counting down.
AGTTCCATGATCCGGCCCGAGATGTGCGGTTCCAGGGCGGCGTAGTCGTAGTCAAGATCCGGCAGTACGTATTCGCTCACGTAGTCCTCCATGTAGTGATCCCGGTACCCGCGCGGTCTACTGACCCGCGGGTCCGGACGCAGGCGTCCCGCTGATCAGAAGCGGGCTTGCTGTTCCATCCTATGCACTCAGCTCACTCGTCGAGCATGTCGGCGGTCACATTCGCATCGGTGCCCGGGATCCCGATATCCGTGGCCCGCTTGTCCGCCATCGCGAGCAGCCGCCGGATCCGCCCGGCGATCGCGTCCTTGGTCATCGGGGGGTCCGCGAGCCGACCGAGCTCGTCGAGGCTCGCCTGCTTGTGGGCGACCCGCAACTCGCCCGCGTAGCGCAGGTGCTCGGGGACGTCCTCGCCGAGGATCTCGAGGGCGCGCTCCACCCGGGCACCGGCCGCGACGGCGGCCTGGGCCGAGCGGCGCAGGTTGGCGTCGTCGAAGTTCGCCAGGCGGTTCGCGGTGGCGCGGACCTCCTTGCGCATGCGGCGCTCCTCCCACACCATGAGGGCGTCGTGGGCACCCATCCGGGTGAGGAGGGCGGCGATGGTGTCACCGTCGCGGATGACCACGCGGTCCACGCCGCGCACCTCGCGCGCCTTCGCCGCGATGTCCAGCCGGCGGGCCGCTCCGACGAGCGCGAGGGCCGACTCCGGACCCGGGCACGTGACCTCCAGGGACGAGGACCGTCCCGGTTCGGTCAGGGAGCCGTGGGCCAGGAACGCGCCCCGCCATACCGCCTCGGCGTCCGCCGTCGAACCGTTGACGACGGCCGACGGCAGGCCGCGGACGGGCCGGCCCCGGCTGTCGAGCAGCCCGGTCTGGCGTGCGAGGGACTCCCCGTCGCGGACCACGCGGATCACGTACCGGTTGCCGCGCTTGAGGCCGCCGCCCGTCACCACGATGATCTCGCTGCTGTGGCCGTACACCTCGGCGATGGCGGCGCGCAGCCGGCGGGCCGTGGACGCGAGGTCCACCTCGGCCTCGATGACGATCCTGCCGGAGATGATGTGGAGTCCGCCCGCGAATCTCAGCAGCGCGGACACCTCGGCCTTGCGTACCGAGGACTTCTTGACGTCGAGGTGCGAGAGCTCCTCTTTGACGTCGGCGGTCAGTGCCACAGATACACTCCTAGATCTCCCCGAACATGTCGTTGTAGGACGTCGCCAGCCGCAGCGGATCATGCACGGGTTTGCCGGTCGAAACTCCCACTCTACCGAAGACGGCGCGCCCGCCCATCCCGGCGACGGCCCGCTCGAACTCCTTCCGGTCCGCCACCACCGAGGGGTCCACGAGGACCACGTCGACCGTCAGCTCCGGCGCGTACCGCGAGATCACGCTCAGGTGGTCGATGGCGCTCATGCCCAGGGTCTCCCGGGTGTCGTTGCTCAGGTTCATGGTGAGGCACCGTCGGGCGGAGGTGCGGCACAGCGCGTCCCGCAGGTCCGGCAGGAGCAGGTGCGGCAGCACGGAGGTGTACCAGGAGCCGGGGCCGAGGATCACCCAGTCGGCCAGTTCCACGGCCTCCAGGGCGTCCTGGCACGCCGGGGCGTCGTCGGGGACCAGCCGGACGTTGCTCACGTTGCCGGTGTCCGCGGCGACCGCGAGCTTCGCCTGCCCGGACACCGTCGTGACGCGCAGCGACCCTCCGGACTCGCTCAGCACGTCCCCCTCGATGGTCAGGGGAACGCTCGCCATGGGCAGCACCCGCCCGCGTGCTCCGAGCAGCGCGCCGGCCCACTGCAGGCCGGCCACCGGGTCGCCGAGCAGCTCCCACAGCGTGACGATCAGGAGGTTCCCCATGGCGTGGTCGTGGAGGGAGCCCTCCGTGCCGTTGCGGGAGGAGAAGCGGTGCTGCATGACGTCGCGCCAGGTGCGTCCCCAGTCGGTGTCGTCGCACAGGGCCGCCAGCGCCATGCGGAGGTCTCCCGGGGGCAGGACCCCGAGTTCGCGCCGCAGCCGGCCGGAGGACCCGCCGTCGTCGGCCACCGTCACGATCGCGGTCAGTTCCTGCGTCAGGAGCCGCAGCGCCGACAGCGACGCCGACAGCCCGTGGCCACCCCCGAGGGCGACGACGGACGGGCCCGCCCCCTGGCCGTCACCCGAGCGGCGCGGAGCCGCCGGGGCGAGCGGCAGCGATCCGGTCATCGCCCCCACTACTCACGCCCGAGGTCGCGGTGGTGGGACGAGACCTGCACGCCGGGCAGCTGCGCCAGCCTCTTCGCCATCTCCTCCGTCACGGCGACCGAACGGTGTTTCCCGCCGGTGCAGCCGACGGCGATGGTCGCGTAGTGCTTGTTCTCGCGGCGGTATCCGTCCAGGACGGGGACCAGCGCGTCCACATAGCGGTCGATGAAGTCCCCCGCGCCCTGCGCCCCGAGCACGTACTCGCTCACCGGCGCGTCGAGCCCCGTCTGCGGGCGCAGTGCGGGCACCCAGTGCGGGTTCGGGATGAAGCGCACGTCGGCCACGTAGTTGGCGTCCACCGGGAGCCCGTACTTGAACCCGAAGCTCATGACGTTGAGGCGCAGGACGATGGGCCCGGCATCGGAGAACAGCTCCGTGACGGTGGTGGCGAGGGCATGCACGTTCAGCTTGCTCGTGTCGATCACGACGTCGGACGAGTCCTTGAGCTCCCTCAGGACCTCGCGCTCGGCGGCGATGCCGTCCAGGATCCGGCCGTCGCCCTGCAGGGGGTGCGGCCGGCGGCCCTGCTCGAAGCGGCGCACCAGGACGTTGTCGTCCGCGTCCAGGAACAGGACGCGGTGGTGGACGCCCGCGGCCCGGAGGGCCTCCAGGGACGCCTTGATGTCGCTGAAGAGCTCCTTGCCGCGCACGTCGACGACGACGGCCAGCTTCGGGATCGACTGCGGTGTGCGCGCCACCAGTTCCGTCAGCGTGGTGAGCATCTGGGGCGGGAGGTTCTCGACGACGTACCAGCCGTGGTCCTCGAGCGCGTTGGCGGCCGTGCTGCGCCCGGCGCCCGACATGCCGGTCACCACCAGCAGCTCGGATTCGGTGGGTTTGACCGGCGTCAGGCTCATGGCCTCAGTCATCGTGATGGATCCGTTCCGGCTCGACGGGGCTCCCGGTGGCCCGGCGTTCCCTGGGGTGTATGTCCACGTGCGTGCGTTCCCGGCGGCACGACCGGCCGCCGTGCCTCAGCCTAGCTAATCTTCGATGATCTCGCCCGTGGTCATGTTCACGGCGGGCGCGGCTGCCTCGTCCGTGGTGAGCGACGCACGGATGGTCGCAGCGAGGGCGGGCCCCACCCCCGGGACCCCGACGAGTTCGTCGACGGTCGCGGCACGGATCTTCTTGACCGACCCGAAATGCTTGAGCAGGGCCTTCCGCTTGGCCGGCCCCAGTCCGGCGACGTCGTCGAGCGCGGACGCCGTCATGGACTTCCCGCGCTTCTGGCGGTGGAACGTGATGGCGAAGCGGTGCGCCTCGTCGCGGATGCGCTGCAGCAGGAACAGCCCCTCCGATGCGCGCGGCAGGATGACGGGGAACTCGCTGTCCGGGACCCAGACCTCCTCGAGGCGCTTCGCGAGACCCACCACGAAGACGTCGTCGATCCCGAGGTCCTGCAGCGCGCGGGCGGCGGCCGCCACCTGCGGCGGGCCGCCGTCGACGACGACGAGGTTCGGCGGGTAGGCGAACCGGTTGCGTGTGATCGCCGTCGTCGTGTCCCTGATGGGCGTGCCCTGCTCGTCCACGTCGGGGTGTTCGAGGACCGACGCGTCGTCGTCCACCGGGTCGACGTCCGGGTCGAGGTCCGGGGCGGCGGCGTCGCGCGGGGCCCCGTCCTTGCCCGCGAGGTAGTTGCGGAAGCGGCGGTGGATGACGTCGTACATGGACGCGGTGTCGTCCCGTGCGGCGTCCCCGGTGATGGAGAACTTGCGGTACTCGGACTTCCGCGGCAGGCCGTCCTCGACGACCACCATGGATGCCACCACGTTGGTGCCCTGCACGTGCGAGATGTCGAAGCACTCGATGCGCATGAGCGGCTGCGGCAGGTCGAGCGCCTCCTGGAGCTCCTGCAGCGCGGCGGACCGGGTGGTGATGTCACCGGCCCGGCGGCTCTTGTGCAGGCGCAGGGCGTCCGCGGCGTTCTGCTCGACGGTGCCCATGAGCGTGGCCTTGTCCCCGCGCTGGGGCACCCTCACCTCGACCCGTGACCCGCGCAGGCCCCGCAGCCACTCCAGCATCTGGTCCTCGTTGCTGGGCAGGACCGGGACGAGGACCTCGCGGGGGATCTGTTCGTTGCTGCTGCTGCCCTCGCCGTACACCTGCTGCAGGAGGTGCTCCACGAGGTCCGCGGTGTCCATGTCCTCGACCTTCTCCACCACCCAGCCGCGCTGGCCCCTGATGCGGCCGCCACGGACGTGGAAGACCTGGGCCGCGGCCTCGAGGTCGTCCTCCTTGAGGGCGAAGATGTCGGCGTCGGTGTCCTCGCTGAGGACGACGGTGTTGCGTTCGAAGACCCGGCGCAGGGCGGCGATGTCGTCGCGCAGGCGGGCCGCGGACTCGTAGTCCAGTTCGGCGACCGCCTCGCGCATCTTCCGCTCGAGGCCGGCGATGAACTTCTTCGAGTCCCCGGACATGAAATCGCAGAACTCGCCGGCGAGGGCCTTGTGGTCCTCCGGGCTGATGCGCCCCACACACGGCGCCGAGCACTTGTCGATGTACCCGAGGAGGCAGGGCCTGCCCGTGCGTTCCGCGCGCTTGAACACGCCGGTGCTGCAGGTGCGGACGGGGAAGACGCGGAGCATCGTGTCCACGGTCTCGCGGATGGCCTTCGCGGGGTAGAACGGCCCGAAGTACCGCGTGTCCTTCTTCTTGTCACCGCGCATGACCTGCACGCGCGGGTACTTCTCCCCCATGGTCACGGCCAGGTAGGGGTAGGACTTGTCGTCGCGGAACATCACGTTGAACTGCGGATTGAACTCCTTGATCCACGTGTACTCGAGCTGCAGCGCCTCGAGCTCGCTGCCGACGACGGTCCACTCGACGCTCGCCGCGGTGAACACCATGCGGCGCGTCTTGGCCAGCAGCCCCTGGGGGCTGGCGAAATAGGAGTTCAGGCGCGAGCGGAGGTTCTTGGCCTTGCCCACGTAGATGACCCGGCCGTGCTCGTCGCGGAAGCGGTACACGCCCGGGTCGAGGGGGATCTCGCCTGTCTTCGGCCGGTAGGTTACTGGGTTCGCCACGTCCTTCATCCTATGGCCGCGCGGTGACACGGCCCGACCCGGGGGCCGGTGTTCCGCTGCCGGCTGCACGGGCGGGCCGCACGGCCCGAGGGTGCCTCGCTACTCCGCGGGGGGACTCTGGTTGTAGGAGGCCACGCGCTCCTGGCCCGTGAGCGCGGCGATGCCGTCCATGATGGCGTCGGTGGCGCTCCGGCGTGCAGGCAGCGGGTGCCCCGGCCCGGTCTTCGCGAAGACGAGCGGCTCCCCGATCCGCAGCGTGAAGTGCTGGGGCCGGATGCCCTTCCCGCCCGCCGGCTGCAGCGCGTCGGTGCCGATCAGTCCCACCGGCAGCACGGGCGCTCCGGTGGTCAGGGCCAGCCAGCCGACGCCGGTCCTCCCCCGGTAGAGCCGCCCGTCCCGCGAGCGGGTGCCCTCCGGGTAGATGCCGACGCCGTCGCCCTGCTCGAGGAGGTCGAGCAGGGTCCTGAGGGCCTGGACACTGGCGGCCTGCTGCCCGCGTTCCACGGGGATGGACCCCACGCCCTCGAAGAACCCCTTCATGAGGGCGCCCTTCACCCCGGTCCCCGTGAAGTACTCGGCCTTCGCGAAGAACGCGACCGGTCGGGGCATGAGCGCCTGCACCAGCACACTGTCGAGGAAGGAGAGGTGGTTGGGGGCGACGATGAACGGCCCGTCCCCGGGCACGTTGTGGAGCCCCTCGACGGTGGGGCGGCACAGGCCGGCGATGAGCCCGCGCGTGGCGCTGCGCGTCAGGTCATAGATGCCCACGCAGCACCTCCAGCAGGGCGTCGGCGGACCCGACGACGGCGGCCGCCCCCGCGTCCTCCAGTTCGCCGGGCGCGGCGAAGCCCCAGGTGACGCCGACGCAGGCCAGTCCGTTCGCGGCGGCGCCCTCCACGTCGTGGCGGCGGTCGCCCACCATGATGGCGCGTCCAGCGGGCCCCGCCTCGTACCCGTGGTGTTCGAGGGCGGCGCGGATGATGGGCGTCTTGCCGCCGGCCGTCGCCGCTTCGTCCCGCGGCGAGCCGTGGACGGAGGAGAAGAGGTCGCGCAGCCCCTGCACGGCGAGGAGCTCCTCGGCGAGCCATTCGGGCTTCTGGGTGGCGACCGCGACGGTCGCGCCGCCGTCGAGCAGTGCTTCCACGCACCGGGCCATGCCCGGGTACGGGCGGCTCCGGGACATCCCTGTGGCCAGGTACCCGGCGCGGTAGGTCGCGACGACGTCGGGGACGCGCGACGCCGGCACGCCGGCGGTCGCGGTCAGCGAGTGGACGAGGGACGGCCCGATCATCGCCTGGAGCGCGTCGTCGGGCGGGACCGGGAATCCGTGGTGCTCGAGTGCGGCGCTGATGCCCCCGGTGATCGTCCCTGCCGGGTCGACGAGCGTTCCATCGAGGTCGAAAAGGATCAGCGCACGCGTATTTGCCACCGGCCAAGCTTGCCATAGCACCGGGAGGGCAGGCGTCATCCATGCCCTCCCGGGCATGCCGGGCCCGAGGCAGGGCTACCCGGCGGCCTTGGCGAAGACCTCCTTCAGGAAGGTGCCCGTGTAGCTGCGCTCGTTCTTCGAGACCTGTTCCGGCGTGCCGGTCGCGATGATCTGCCCGCCGCCGGAGCCGCCGTCCGGCCCGAGGTCGATCACCCAGTCCGCGCTCTTGATGACGTCCAGGTTGTGCTCGATCGTGATGACGGTGTTGCCCTTGTCCACGAGGCCCTGCAGCACCAGCAGGAGCTTGCGGATGTCCTCGAAGTGCAGGCCCGTGGTCGGCTCGTCGAGGACGTAGATGCTGCGCCCGTTGGAGCGCTTCTGCAGTTCGCTCGCGAGCTTCACGCGCTGCGCCTCGCCGCCGGAGAGCGTGGTGGCGGGCTGCCCGAGCCTCACGTAGCCGAGGCCCACCTCCACGAGCGTGGTGAGGTGCCGGGCGATCGGGCTGAACGCCGCGAAGAACTCGGCCCCCTCCTCGATCGGCATGTCCAGGACGTCGGCGATGGTCTTGCCCTTGTAGTGGACCTCGAGCGTCTCGCGGTTGTACCGCGCCCCGTGGCACACCTCGCACGGGACGTAGACGTCGGGCAGGAAGTTCATCTCGATCTTCAGCGTGCCGTCGCCGGAGCACGCCTCGCAGCGGCCGCCCTTGACGTTGAAGGAGAACCGCCCGGGCAGGTAGCCGCGGACCTTCGCCTCGGTGGTCTCGGCGAAGAGCTTCCGGATGTTGTCGAAGACGCCCGTGTAGGTGGCCGGGTTGGAACGCGGGGTGCGGCCGATGGGGCTCTGGTCCACGTGGATGACCTTGTCGAGGTGCTCCAGCCCGTCGATCCGCTTGTGCCGACCTGCCACCTGCTTGGCGCCGTTGAGCTTGTTGGCGAGCACCTTGTAGAGGATGTCGTTGACGAGGGTGGACTTGCCCGAGCCGCTGACGCCGGTGACGGCGGTGAGCACCCCGAGCGGGATCGTGGCGTCGACATTCACGAGGTTGTGCTCGCGCGCGCCGACCACCTTCAGCTGGCGCGACCGGTCGATCTTCCGGCGCTTCGCCGGGATCTCGATCTTCCGGCGGCCCGAGAGGTAGTCGCCGGTCAGCGACCTCTCGTTGGTGAGCAGGTCCTCGAGGAGGCCGGAGTGCACCACTTCGCCGCCGTGCTCGCCCGCGCCCGGGCCGATGTCCACGATCCAGTCGGCCTCGGCGATGGTGTCCTCGTCGTGCTCGACGACGATGAGCGTGTTGCCGAGGTTCCGCAGGCGCGTGAGGGTCTCGATGAGCCGGCGGTTGTCCCGCTGGTGCAGGCCGATGGACGGCTCGTCGAGGACGTAGAGCACGCCCACCAGGCCGGAGCCGATCTGCGTCGCGAGGCGGATGCGCTGGGCCTCCCCGCCGGACAGCGTGCCCGAGGCGCGCTCCAGGTTGAGGTACTCCAGGCCGACGTCGAGGAGGAACGTCAGGCGCGCCTGGATCTCCTTCAGCACCTGGTTGGCGATCTGCGCCTCGCGGCCGGTCAGGACGAGGTTGTCGAGGAAGTCCGCGCAGTCGCGCATCGGCATCGCGGAGACTTCGGCGATGTTCCGGCCGTTGATCAGCACCGAGAGCGAGGCCGGGTTGAGCCGCGCGCCACCGCACGTGGGGCACGGGATCTCCCGCATGTACTCCTCGTACCGGTCCCGTGAGGCCTCGGATTCCGTCTCCGTGTGCTTGCGCTGGATGTACTGGATGGCGCCCTCGAAGCCCGTGCTGTACTTCCGTTCCCGTCCGAACCGGTTCTTGTACTGCACCACCACCTTGTGGTCCTTGCCGTACAGCGCGGCCTCGCGGGCGCGGTCCGGCAGCTTGCGCCAGGGCGTGGTGACGTCGAAGTTCAGCTCGGACGCGAGGCCCTGGAGCAGCCGTGTCCAGTACTCGAGGGTCGCCGTGCCGAGCGACCACGGCGCGATCGCGCCGTCGGCGAGGCTGAGGTCGGGGTTGGGGACGACGAGTTCCTCGTCGACCTCCAGCTTGGTGCCGATCCCCGTGCAGGCGGGGCAGGCACCGAAGGGGTTGTTGAAGGAGAAGGACCGCGGCTCCACCTCGTCGATGGCCAGCGGGTGCTCGTTGGGGCAGGCCAGGTGCTCGGAGAAGGCGTGCAGGCGCTTGGCGTCGTCCTCGGGGAGGTCGACGAACTCGGCGAGGACGCGGCCGTCGGCGAGCTTGAGGGCCGTCTCGACGGAGTCGGTGAGGCGCTGCCGGATGCCGCTCTTGACCACGAGGCGGTCGATGATGACCTCGATGGTGTGCTTGTACTGCTTGCCCAGCTTGGGCGGTTCGCTGAGCTGGATGAGCTTGCCGTCCACCCGGGCCCGCGAGTAGCCCTTGGCGGTGAGCTCCTGGAAGAGGTCGACGAACTCCCCCTTGCGTGCCCGGACCACGGGTGCGAGGACCTGGAAGCGCGTCCCCTCCTCGAGTTCGAGGAGCTGGTCCACGATCTGCTGGGGGGTCTGCTTGGCCACCGGCTCGCCGCAGACGGGGCAGTGCGGGCGTCCCACGCGCGCCCAGAGCAGGCGCATGTAGTCGTAGATCTCGGTGATCGTGCCCACGGTGGAGCGGGGGTTCTTGCTGGTGGACTTCTGGTCGATCGAGACCGCGGGCGAGAGGCCCTCGATGAAGTCGACGTCGGGCTTGTCCACCTGCCCGAGGAACTGCCGTGCGTACGCGGACAGCGATTCGACGTAGCGCCGCTGCCCCTCCGCGAAGATGGTGTCGAACGCGAGCGAGGACTTGCCCGATCCGGAGAGGCCGGTGAAGACGATCATGGCGTCGCGCGGCAGGTCGAGATCGACGTTCCGCAGGTTGTGTTCGCGTGCACCCTTGACGATCAGCCGGGAGAGGTCCTGGGGAGCCGGCTCCGGGTTGTGGGCGTGCTGCTCAAGAGAATTTGCTATAGACACCAGATAACTGTAGGAGAAAAGCCGTTCGAAAGCATATTCGAATAGTCCCGGATCCGCGCTGGCGCGGCGCGCCCGCGCGTGCCGTTCACCCTCGGCGCAATGCCGCCCTCAGCATGGCGACCGCTTCCGCTTCCGGGACCCCGGCGGAGTGGACGACGGCGGCGAACGCATCCGCGGCGTCGGCCACGCGCTCCCGGGCCGTGTCGCCTCCGGCGGCGATGACGGTCCCGGCCCGGCCCCTGGTCTCGACGACACTGGCCTGCTCCAGTTCGCGGTAGGCGCGGGCGACGGTGTTCGCGGCGACACCGAGGTGGGCGGCGAGTCCGCGCACGGGCGGCAGGCGCGTGCCGACGGCTGCTTCGCCGGAATTGGCGGCGCCGAGGACGGCCTGCTTGATCTGCTCGAACGGCGGCACGGTGCTCTTCTCGTCCAGCCTGAGCCACCGGGGAATGCCCTGCTCCATGCCCTGTCCCTTCCGTCACGGATCCGCGGACCCTGGCCGGCCCGTCCACCTGAGACCCTACCGTCGCTGCGGCCCCCACCCCGGGCCCGTTCCGCCGGGGCGCGGGCGCCCTGCCTACACTGTGCTCATGACCGAGCCCCTGCACGACCTCAGCGAAGTGACGATCCGCAGCCTCTCCGTCTCGGAGATGGACAACAACGTGTACCTGCTCACCTCGAAGTCGAGCGGCGCCCAGGTGCTGATCGACGCGGCGGACGACGCCCCCGCCATCCTCGGGCTCCTCGCCGACGCGCAGGAGGACACCGACGCCGAGGCGCGCGTGGCCCTGATCGTCACCACCCATTCGCACTGGGACCACGTCCGTGCCCTGGCCGAGGTCAAGGAGGCCACGATGGCGCGCACCGCGGCCGGGGCGGACGACGTCGCGGACATCGCCGTGGCGACGGACGTCCCGCTGGAGCACCACGACGTCGGCTCCTTCGAGGGCTTCGAGCTGGAGGCGATCCACCTGCGCGGCCACACGCCGGGTTCCATCGCCCTCCTGTACCGCGACCCCCACGGACCCGCGCACCTCTTCACGGGCGACTCGCTGTTCCCCGGCGGCCTCGGCAACACCCAGGGCGACCCCGGCCGCTTCGCGTCCCTGTACGACGACGTCGTGACGCGGATCTTCGACGAGCTGCCCGACGACACCGTGGTGCACCCGGGCCACGGCAGGGGCACCACGCTCGGGGCGGAGCGGGGATCGCTGACGGAGTGGAAGCAGCGCGGCTGGTAGCCGGCCGGACGGTCGGCATCCCGGCCGTGGCGCCTTTCAGGAGGGCCGGTGCCCGACGGCGAAGATCCGGCGGAAACCGAACACCGTCCCGTGCTCCCCGGCAGGATATGCGCGGCGCAGCAGGTCCCCGTAGCCGGCCTCGAACTCCTCGGCCTCGTCCGCGGACAGCGCGTCCAGGATGGGCCGCAGGCCGGTGCCGCGCACCCAGCCGAGGACGGCGTCCTCCCCCGGCAGCACCTGCTCATAGGTCGTCTCCCAGACGTCCGCCTGCAGTCCCGCGGAGAGCAGGAGCCCGAGGTAGTCGGAGGGCTCGCCGACCGCATCGTCATGGCGCAGGACGCCGTCGAGCCGGGAGGCCCACCGCGGGCTCGCCGCGTGGACACGCATCAGCGCGTGCGACGGTGCCGAGAAGTTGCCGGGAACCTGCACCGCGAGCCAGCCACGCTCCGGGAGCGCCCGCGCCCACCGGTCGAGGAGGCCCGCGTGACCGGGCACCCACTGCAGCGCGGCATTCGTGACGATCACGTCGTCGCCCCCCGGGGTGTGGTCGCGCAGGTCGCGGACCTCGAACCGCAGGTTCGGGAGCGTCGGCCGCTGCCGCGCGGTGTCGATCATCTCCCCGCTGGAGTCGACACCGACCACCTGCGCGTCGGGCCAGCGGCGGGCGAGCGTCTCCGTCAGATCGCCCGGCCCGCACCCGAGATCGACGACGGTCCGTGGGGCGTCATGCCCCACCCGTGCGACGAGGTCGAAGAACGGGCGCCCGCGATGTCCCGCGTGGCGGGCGTAGAGTCCAGGATCCCAGCGCATGGCTCACCCTAACCTCCGCCGAACCGCACCGGTAGGCTGAACGGATCATGACAATCCAAGAGCACCTCCCCCGGCACGACGACGGCCGACTCACCGCGGACGCGGTCTACGAGGCCTTCACCGGCTGGGCGACGGGCCGCGGCCTGACCCTGTACCCGGCGCAGGACGAGGCCGCGATGGAGCTCGTCTCCGGTGCCAACGTCATCCTGGCGACGCCCACCGGCTCCGGGAAGTCCCTCGTCGCGATCGCCGCCCACCTGAAGTCCTTCGCCGAGGGCCGCACCAGCTACTACACGGCCCCGATCAAGGCCCTCGTGTCCGAGAAGTTCTTCGCACTCTGCGACATCTTCGGACCGGAGAACGTCGGCATGATCACGGGCGACTCCGGCGTGAACCAGGACGCGCCGATCATCTGCTGTACCGCGGAGATCCTCGCCAACATCGCACTGCGGGAGGGCGCCCAGGCGGACGTCGACACCGTGGTCATGGACGAGTTCCACTTCTACTCGGACCCGCAGCGCGGCTGGGCATGGCAGGTGCCGCTCCTCGAACTGCCGCAGGCCCAGTTCCTCCTGATGTCCGCGACCCTCGGCGATGTCACGCGCTTCGAGAAGGACCTCACGGAGCGCACCGGCCGCCCGACGGCGACCGTCACGTCCGTGGAGCGGCCCATCCCGCTCCACTACTACTACGTCGAGACGCCCATCCAGGAGTCGCTCGAGGAGCTGCTGGCCACGCGGCAGGCCCCCGTCTACGTGGTGCACTTCAGCCAGGCCGAGGCGATCGAGCGCGCGCAGAACCTCATGAGCGTCAACGTGTGCACGCGCGAGGAGAAGGACCGCATCGCCGAGCTGATCGCGACCTTCCGGTTCTCCGCCGGCTTCGGGAAGACCCTCAACCGGCTGGTGCGCCACGGCATCGGCGTCCACCACGCCGGGATGCTGCCCAAGTACCGGCGCCTCGTCGAGCAGCTCGCCCAGGCCGGCCTGCTCAAGGTCATCTGCGGCACCGACACCCTCGGCGTGGGCATCAACGTGCCCATCCGCACCGTGCTCCTGACCGCCCTCAGCAAGTACGACGGTGTCCGCACGCGCCTGCTGAACGCGCGGGAGTTCCACCAGATCTCGGGCCGCGCCGGCCGCGCGGGCTACGACACCGCGGGCACCGTCGTCGTCCAGGCGCCCGAGCACGTGGTGGAGAACGCCAAGGCCATGGCCAAGGCGGTGTCCAAGTTCGGCGACGACCAGAAGAAGCTGCGCCAGGTGGTGCGGAAGAAACCCCAGCAGGGCTTCGTCTCCTGGGGCAAACCCACCTACGACCGGCTCGTGGAGAGCATCCCGGACCCGCTGACGTCGTCGTTCTCCGTCAGCCACTCCATGCTCCTGAACCTCCTCGAGCGGCCCGGCGACCCCTTCACGGCCACCAAGCGGCTCCTGACGGAGAACCACGAGACGCGCGCGTCCCAGCTCCGGCTCATGCGCCGGGCCATCGGGATCTACCGCGAACTCGTCACCGCCGGCATCGTCGAGAAGCTCCCCGAGCCCGAACCGGACGGCCGCCGCGTGCGGCTCAAGGTGCACCTGCAGGCCAACTTCGCCCTCAACCAGCCGCTCTCGCCCTTCGCGATGGCGAGCCTCGAACTGCTCGACCCGGAGGCGCCCGGCTACGCGCTCGACGTCGTCTCCGTCATCGAGGCCACACTCGAGAAGCCCCGCCAGGTCCTCAACGCGCAGGAGAAGAAGGCCCGCGGGGAGGCCGTGGCCGCGATGAAGGCCGAGGGCATCGACTACGACGCCCGAATGGCCCGCCTCGAGGAGGTCAGCTACCCGAAACCCCTCGAGGAACTGCTGCAGCAGGCCTTCGACGTCTACCGCGCGTCCGCGCCGTGGCTGGGCGACTTCGAGCTGGCCCCGAAATCCGTGGTGCGGGACATGTACGAGCGGGCCATGAGCTTCGGCGAGTACGTGGCGTTCTACTCCCTCACACGCTCCGAGGGCATCCTCCTGCGCTACCTCGCCGACTGCTACAAGGCGCTTCGCCACACCGTGCCCGTCGAGGCGCTGCGCGAGGACCTCAGCGACATCCTCGAATGGCTCGGGGAAGTGGTCCGCCAGACCGACAGCAGCCTGCTCGACGAGTGGACGCAGCTGGCGGCCGGCCTCACGCCGGTCGCTGCGGCGGACGCCGTCGACCTGCCGGACGAGCCGCCGTCCGTCACCTCCAACGAACGCGCCTTCCGCGTGATGGTGCGCAACGAGATGTTCCAGCGGGTCAGGCTCTTCGCCGACGAGCAGGACGCCGCGCTCGGGACCCTCGACGCCGAGTCCGGCTGGACCGCCGACCGTTGGGCCGAGGCCCTGGACGGCTACTTCGGTGACTACGAGGACATCGACGACGGCCCGGACGCCCGCGGGCCGAACCTCCTGCTCATCACGAAGACCCCCGCGGCGTGGAAGGTGCGGCAGATCCTGAAGGACCCGGAGGGCAACAACGACTGGGGCATCAACGCCGAGATCGACCTCGCGGCATCCGACGAGGCCGGCAGCCCGGTGGTGAAAATCCTCGGCGTCGGCGGTCCGGCGGCCGGCTGACCCACCCTTGGCTAGGCTGGAGGAATGACTACCATTCGGGAAGCACGGCCGGCGGACGTTCCGGTCATCCTCCAGCTCATCCACGACCTGGCCCACTACGAGCGGGAGCCGGACGCCGTCCGGAACACCGCCGCGTCGCTCGAGGCGGCCCTGTTCGGTGAGCGGCCCACCATCTACGCCCACGTGGCGGAGGCCCGGGGGGAGGTCCAGGGATTCGCGCTCTGGTTCCTCAACTACTCCACCTGGGAGGGCGTCAACGGCATCTACCTCGAGGACCTCTACGTGCGGCCCGAAGCGCGCGGAGCGGGACACGGCAAGGCGCTCCTCGCGAACCTCGCCCGGATCGCCACCGAACGCGGCTACGCCCGCGTGGAGTGGTCGGTACTGAACTGGAACGAGCCGTCCATCCGCTTCTACGAGAGCCTCGGTGCGGCGGCGCAGTCCGAGTGGAGCACGTTCCGGCTGACGGGCGACGCGCTCGCCGGCGTCGCTGCCCTGTGAGCGGGCCGACTCCCGGGCAGGGCGCCCCCGACGGTCCCAGCGCTTCCGATCATCCTGCCGAGCACACCGTCGGCACGACCGCCGTCATGCGCGGCCTGCGCGCCACCGGCCACGTGTTCAGGGTCCCGCTCGACCACGCCGACCCCGGCTCTCCCCGCATCGAGGTGTTCGCCCGCGAGTACTCCTCCACCGAGCATCGCGACGACGAGGTGGCACGGCTCCCCTGGCTCCTGTTCCTGCAGGGCGGCCCGGGCGGCCGGGGCGTACGGACCACCCGGCTCTCGGGCTGGATGAAGGCCGCGGCCCGTGACTTCCGGATCCTCATGCTCGACCAGCGCGGCACCGGGCTCTCGACGCCGGCCGACGCCGACACACTCGGCGCCCTGGGGTCCCCGCAGGCCCAGGCCGACTACCTCGCGCACTTCCGCGCCGACTCGATCGTCGCCGACGCCGAACTCATCCGCCACCGGCTGGACAGCGGACCCTGGACGGTCTTCGGACAGAGCTACGGCGGCTTCTGCACCCTCACGTATCTCTCCCGGGCACCGCAGGGCATCGAGCGCGCACTGATCACCGGCGGGCTCGCGCCCCTGGCCGGCTCGCCCGACCAGGTGTACCGGGCCACGTTCGCGCGCGTCGAGGAGCGCAACGCCGAGTACTTCGCCTGGTATCCGGAGGACCGTGACCGCGTCACGCGCATCGCCCGCCACCTCGCCCGTGTGGAGGAGTTCCTCCCGAGCGGTGAGCGGCTCACGGTGCGGCGGTTCCAGATGGTCGGTTCCTTCCTGGGGGGCAACACGCGCGTCCACGGCCTCCACTACCTGCTGGAGGACGCGTTCACGACGACGGCGGACGGTCCCCGCCTGTCGGCGTCGTTCCTCGAGCAGGTCCACGCCGTCGTGAGCCGCGCAGCGCAGCCGCTGTACGCGCTGCTGCACGAGTCGATCTACTGCCAGGGGCCGGCCTCGTCGTGGTCCGCCGCGCGGATCCTCGAGGAGTACCCCCGGTTCAGGGACGACGCCGACGAGGTCCTCCTCACCGGGGAGATGGTGTATCCGTGGTACTTCGAGGAGGACCCGGCGCTCCGTCCGCTGCGGGCGGTCGCCGACGTCCTCGCGGAGAAGAACGACTGGGGACCCCTGTACGACGAGGACGTCCTGGCGACCAACACCGTCCCGGCCGCGGCTGCCGTGTACCGCCACGACATCTACGTCGACAGGGACCTGTCATTGGCGACGGCGGCGTCGGTACGGAACCTGGAAATCTGGGAGACGGACGAGTTCCACCACGACGGCATCGCCGACGACGGCGAGGCGATCTTCGAGCGGCTGCTCGGTATGGCGCGCAGCTAGCGGGGAACCTCGTCGCCCGCGCTCGGGCCACCGTCCGAGCTCGCCCGGATCCGTTCGCGCGGACGTCCGGCAGGGACTAGGAGTCAGGGTCCGAACCGGGTGCTCGGCCCTCCTGTCCTCGCCGCACTGCTCCGAGGAGAACCTGGATTCCGGCTCGGTGTCGGCTTCGCCGGCGACAATGCTCGCGGGTCGGGATCAGTCACGGCGGAGACGCCGTTCCGGGCGACGTGGTGATCGCGGAGCCCCTCCGCAGTCTCGCCCGCCGATTCCCTCCACCGCAAGCCATGTCAGTGGCGGCCGTTCGCTGCCGTGGGAGGTGCAGCTGCCTCACCCGAGTGGCTCCACAGTCGCCCGATCATGGCGAGGTGGACGACGCGCCCGACGGTCAGCGAGGCGAGGAGCACTGCCATCAGCACGAACAGCCATCCGATGTACGAGAAGGCCAGGCCGAGGACACCGAACTCGTCGGCCGAGGCCGCAAAGATCCGGGGAAGGTAGACGCGGCCCACTGCCGTGGCCCCGGCGATTCCCAGTCCGGCGAGGATCGATCCCGGCAGGAGTGCCTGCAGGCTGACGGTGCGGTTGACCACGAGCCATAGGGCGATCCACCACAGCAGGCACCAGATCGCCGCCTCCAGGGTGAACCCGAGCACCGAGATGGCGCCCGTGCCACGCACGACGCTGCGGGTGGTGATGATCAGCAGGAGCCCGATGACGATGGCGATGATTGCAGCGACCCAGCGCCAGGCGAAGCGGAGGCCCACCTTCGGGGTTTTCCAGATCTTGCGGAAGCAACGCTCGAGTGCCCGGGTGAAGGCGGTTGCGGCGATGAGCAGCAGCAACACACTGGCGACCTGCGTGAAGGTGACTCCCTCGGCAGGGTCCGGCATGGACTGCTGCACGAGTTCTGCCGTGTCCTGGTCGAGGCTGAGACTCTCGGCGAAGAGCGAATCCGCCTCAGGGTTCACGCTTCCCCGCAGCGACCCGGTCACGATGAGGATCGGCAGGATGGACGTGAACGCCTGGGCCGCGAGCGTCATCGCCCGATCGAAGAGCTCGAGGTCGCGGAGGTCGCGGAGGGAACGCACCACGACGCGCCCCGCCGTCGAGCGCACGCCGGCCCGGACGAGTCGGTGCGTCTGCAACTGGATCGGCACGGTCCGGCCTCACTGCACGAGGTCATCGACGTCGGACCCGGGGGCCAGGTCATGCTCGCCGAGGGGCGGAGCGGATGGGCCGACGGCCATGGGTGCTGCGATCTGCTCCCTGTAGTTCGAGGTCACATCATCCTCCGCATCGTCCGTGGGGCGGGTGGTTCCGGTCCCGCCATCGAGCGGCGGGAGCGGAGCAACTCCGGGATCATCACCAGTGGACGACCCTACGGAGGCCACCGCATCACGTAAACAGGGTGAAAAGGCCGTTGGGCGGGCGGGACCACCGCCGTTTCCTCGCGGGATGGCCGGTACACAGAAGGGACCCCGCACGCGGTGTGCGGGGTCCCTTCGTCGCGCGATGGGTGCCTGTGGAGCCTAGCGGCGGGGCCCCTGCACCTCGGCCTCCTCGGCAGCCTGGGCGAGTCCGTCGTCGACCGCGGGCTCGTCGGTGGTCTCGGTCCCGGCCTTCTCCGGGGCCGTTCCGGTGACCCGGGAGCGGATCAGGCTGGCGATCACGGCGACGACGATGGTGGCCACGATCACGGCCAGCGACACGAAGGTGGGGATCTCGGGCGCCCACGCGATGTGCTCGCCGCCGTTGATGAAGGGCAGTTCGTTGACGTGCATCGCGTGCAGGATGAGCTTGATGCCGATGAACGCGAGGATCACCGACAGCGCGTGCTTGAGGTAGATGAGGCGCGTCATCAGGCCGCCGAGCAGGAAGTAGAGCTGGCGCAGGCCCATGAGCGCGAAGATGTTCGCCGTGAACACGATGAAGGCGCTCTGCGTCAGGCCGAAGATCGCGGGGATGGAGTCGACGGCGAACAGGAGGTCGGTCAGGCCGATCGTCACGAAGACGATGAGCATCGGCGTGAAGACCTTCTTGCCGTCGACCACCGTGCGGATCTTGTTGCCGTCGTAGTGGTCCGACATCGGCAGGACCGAGCGGAGCTTCGCGATGAGCTTGTTGTCGCCGGCCTGCTCCTCGTCCTCGCCGGAGTCCGTGGCCTGCTTGTAGGCGGTGTAGAGGAGGAAGGCCCCGAAGATGAAGAAGATCCAGCTGAAGTTCTCGATCACGGCGGCACCGAGGGCGATGAAGATCCCGCGCAGCACCAGGGCGATGATGATGCCCACCATGAGCACTTCCTGCTGGTACTTCCGGGGTACCGAGAAGCGCGCCATGATGATGATGAACACGAAGAGGTTGTCGATGCTGAGGCTGTACTCGGTGATCCAGCCGGCCACGAACTGGCCGCCGTACTCCGGCCCAGTGAAGACGAACATCAGGGCCGCGAACACCAGCGCCAGGCCCACATAGAATGCGACCCAGAGTCCCGCTTCCTTCATGGATGGTTCGTGCGGCCGCTTGACCACGAGCAGCAGGTCGAACAGCAGGATCAGGCCGAGCACGATGAACGTGCCGACCTCGAACGCTACGGGTAATGCGGGCATGAAGTACCTTCCGAGGGTGCTGTGGATCGCCGTGAGTCTCTCCGTCGCGGCTTCGAACCGACCGACCGCTACGCCCGGCGGGGCAACTGTGCCTCGCGTGCTGACGTCCGTAGCGCTTAGGGATACTCCCTCACGTCGGGATAATGCTACCCGGCGGGCAGGAGGGCCGACGAACGCGCCCCTCGGGCGTTCGTCCGCCGGCCTCCTTGACACGGTGCCGTCCGGCGGGACGTCGCCCGCCCGCGCTCAGGCGTGCCCGGCGGACTGCATCTGGCGCAGTTCCTTCTTCAGGTCCCCCACCTCGTCGCGCAGGCGCCCGGCCAGCTCGAACTGCAGCTCCGCGGCGGCCGCGTGCATCTGGTCCGTGAGCTGCTGGATCAGGTCGGTGAGGTCCTCGGCGGGGACCGACGCCAGGCCTTCGTGCCGCCCGGCCCCCTTCTTCGGCTTCCGGGACTTGCCGGCTTCCTCGAGCAGGGCGCGGGTGTCGGCGTCCTCCCGGTTGATGGTGTCCGTGATGTCCGCGATCCGCTTCCTGAGCGGCGTGGGGTCGATGCCGTGCTTCAGGTTGTGGGCCACCTGGATCTCCCGGCGCCGGTTGGTCTCGTCGATCGCCCGCTCCATCGAGTCCGTGATGCGGTCCGCGTACATGTGCACCTCACCGGACACGTTGCGTGCCGCACGGCCGATCGTCTGGATGAGGGAGGTCGCGCTCCGGAGGAAGCCCTCCTTGTCCGCGTCGAGGATGCTGACGAGCGACACCTCGGGCAGGTCGAGCCCCTCGCGCAGCAGGTTGATGCCCACCAGGACGTCGAACGTGCCCATCCGCAGTTCCCGCAGCAGTTCCACGCGGCGCAGCGTGTCGACGTCGGAGTGGAGGTACTCGACCTTCACCCCGTGCTCGAGCAGGTAGCCGGTGAGGTCCTCCGCCATGCGCTTGGTGAGGGTGGTGACCAGGACGCGCTCGTTGATCGCCACGCGCTTCCGGATCTCGTCCAGCAGGTCGTCGATCTGGCCCTTGGTCGGCTTGACGACCACCTCGGGATCGATGAGCCCGGTGGGCCGGATGATCTGCTGCACGAAGCCGTCGGCCTTGCCCAGTTCGTACTTGCCCGGGGTGGCGGACAGGTAGACCGTCTGCCCGATGCGGTCCTGGAATTCGTCCCACTTCAGCGGGCGGTTGTCCATGGCCGACGGCAAGCGGAATCCGTGGTCCACGAGGGTCCGCTTCCGCGAGGAGTCACCCTCGTACATGGCGCCGATCTGCGGGATGGTCACGTGCGATTCGTCGACGACCAGCAGGAAGTCGTCGGGGAAGTAGTCGAGCAGGCAGTGCGGCGCCGAGGCCGGATCGCGGCCGTCGATGTGCCGCGAGTAGTTCTCGATGCCGTTGCAGAAGCCCATCTGCTGCATCATCTCGAGGTCGTACGTCACGCGCATGCGGAGGCGCTGCGCCTCCACGAGCTTGTTCTGCGATTCGAGTTCCGCCAGCCGCTGCTGCAGTTCGTCCTCGATGTCCTTGATCGCCCGCGTCATGCGGTCCTCACCGGCGACGTAGTGCGAGGCGGGGAAGACGTACATCTCCTCCTCCTCGCGGATCACGTTCCCGGTCAGCGGGTCGAGGGTGTAGATGTTCTCCACCTCGTCCCCGAAGAACTCGATCCGCAGGGCGTGCTCCTCGTACATGGGGATGATCTCGACGGTGTCGCCGCGCACCCGGAACGTGCCGCGGTGGAAGTCCATGTCGTTGCGCGTGTACTGCATGCCCACGAACTGCCGCAGCAGCGCATCCCGGTTCATCTGGTCGCCGCGGCGCAGGGTGACCATCTTGTTGATGTACTCCTCGGGCGTCCCGAGGCCGTAGATGCAGGAGACGGTGGCGACGACGATGACGTCGCGGCGCGTCAGCAGGGCGTTGGTCGCGGAGTGCCGGAGGCGCTCGACCTCCTCGTTGATGGAGGAGTCCTTCTCGATGAAGGTGTCCGTCTGCGGGACGTAGGCCTCGGGCTGGTAGTAGTCGTAGTACGAGACGAAGTACTCGACGGCGTTGTTGGGCAGCAGCTCCCGGAACTCGTTGGCGAGCTGCGCGGCGAGGGTCTTGTTCTGCACCATGACCAGGGTGGGGCGCTGCACCTGCTCGATCAGCCAGGCGGTCGTGGCGCTCTTGCCGGTACCGGTGGCGCCGAGCAGGACGACGTCCTTCTCCCCCGCATTGATGCGCTCCGCCAGTTCCTTGATGGCCGTAGGCTGGTCGCCGGCCGGCGTGTACTCGCTGATGACCTCGAACGGGGCGACCACACGCTTGATTTCCTGCGCAAGACTCATGTCTCAACGGTAGTCCCTGCCACCGACACTTCCCCCGCCGATCTGCTGGCGGCTGAAAGCCGACCCGCGCCCTCCGGGAGACCTCAGACGGCACCGAGCGCCGGGCCGACCGTCACCGTCACGTCAATCGCCGGGTCGGCCGCCCGGTGGGGCGCCGTCGGTGGTGTCCGTCCGTGACCCGAGGTGCGCTCGTCCCTCGGGAATCCCGCCCCCGCCACGGCGTCCGACGCCGCGTCGATGGCCCCGCCAGGCGGGACGACGACGCGGAGGGCCGCACGCACGACGTCGGCGGGCAGCCCGGTTCGCGTCTGGTCCGGTGCCCCGTCGGGCGCGCCGTCCGGTGCATCGTCAGGTGCCACGGAACAGCCCAGAGGGAGGGCGGCGTCCAGTTTCCCTCGGATGCGGTCCGCGAGTCGGCTCGTTCCCGCGAGGCCCGCGGTCGGACGCGCGGCGCCTCCGACCGCCGGCCGTTCGTCTGCAGGCCTTCCGGCTGCCAGGTTGTCGCGGAACGGCACGATGCGCGTCCGCCACAGGCCCTCCGTCGCGGCGAGGAGCTCGTCGACCCCGCGATCGTTGACGAGCACGGCGTCCGCCGCGCGCAGCCGGTCCCCACGGGAGACCTGCGCGGCGATGCGCCGTGCGGCATCGCCGCGCTCCATGCCCCGATGGTCCACCATGCGTTCGATCCGCAGAGCGTCGGGGGCATCGACGACGACGACCAGGTGGAACCGTGCGGCCTGGCCGGTCTCGACCAGGAGCGGGATGTCCTCGACGACGACGGCATCCTCCGGCGACCCCTCGATGAGCGCCGCAGCCGCGGCCCTGACGCGCGGATGCACGATGGCGTTGAGTCGCTCGCGGGCGGTCGCGTCGGCGAAGACGAGGCGCCCGAGCGCGGGCCGGTCGAGCCCGCCGTCGGCTCCGAGGATCTCCGGTCCGAAGGCGGCGACGACGGCGTCGAGCCCCTCCGACCCCGGCTCGACCGCGGCACGGGCCAGGACGTCGGCGTCCACCAGCACCGCCCCCCGCTCGGCGAGCCGGCGGGCCACGACCGACTTCCCGGCAGCGATGCCCCCTGTGAGTCCGATACGCAGCATGAACCAACCCTAGTCCGCGCCGCACCCAGGAGGGCCGGGCTTGGGCTCGGACGCCATCGTCGACATCGCCACGCTCACCGGAGCCTCGTTGATGCCCCTCGGGCAACTGACCGCCGCCCTCTCCGGCAACGACCAACCTCTGGTGGACAGGGTGCGCGCCGCGGCCGCGCTCACCGACGAGCAGGTCTGGCAACTGCCGCCGGAGCCCCAGCATCGCAAGCAACTGGACTCGGACATCGCGGACATTTCAAACCTTGGCGGGAAGTACGCAGGGGCGACCACTGCCGCACTCTTTCTCGCCGATTTCGTGGGTAGCACCCCCTGGGCCCACCTGGACATCGCCGGCACCATGCACACGGACACCGACGACCTCTGGCGATCGAAGGGCGCTACCGGTTCTGGCATACGGATCCTGATCGAAATCGCCCGCAGCTTCGCTTCCGGCCAGGCCGCTCCTGTCCCCCTTTCAGCCGGTTGAATGGGAGCCGATCTACGCGCTCCGCCGCCTGCAATCCCTATCCACTGAACCAAATTGCGGGAAATGATGAAGACCGTGGCGATCTTCCGACGCAGCACCGCTTACTTCCAGGCGCACCTCGTCAATCTGGTCTGCGCACTCGGGCTGGCGTCACTGGCGTTGACCCCCTCACTGGTGCCACGCCCCACGGTGTTCCAGGGGTTCCTGGCCGGTCTCTGGTTCATGATCGGCTTTCAGTCCGGCCCGTCGGTCATCGAGACGATCGATACGCACGACCCCAGCAGGGAGTGACAGCACGACGGCAAGCCCATCACACCCCGCATCACCGATAATCGACCATATGTCAACTTGAGTTGACGAACGCCCCTACTCGTCACTGCTCGCGCCCATCTGGTCGAGCGCCGCGGTGAGGTTGTCAGCGGCTGGCAGGGCACGCTGCTCTGCGGCCGGCACGTTCCCGTACGTGTAGACGACGCATCAACCGACGCCACATCCGGCGCTCGAGCGAGTTGATCAAGTGCGGGACCCTTTGCTCGAGGGATCCGCTGGGCACCGGCAGCAGGATCCACCATGCCCTCACTGCGGGATTGATGTCGGAGGCTGTGCGGTCAGACGAGACGACGTGGTGGAAACATCCCCGCCGCCGGTGTGACGAACGCCTCGTCATAAGGTCTTGACTCTGTTCTCGGAACAGGCTCTTGAATGGTTCCTGCACGCGGAATCACGCCCGTGACAGAGCGCAACCGGCGCCGCCGCAGAAGCGTGATGAAGGACCGTGAAGCAACCCGCGCTCCCCGCCGGGACCACGAAGGAGAACAGAGCAAAATGAACAACCCCTATGAGGGAATGCAGGAGTGGGTGCAGGAGTTACCCGAGATCGTGCAGCCATTAGGCGTTGCCGTCGCCGGCATGATCCCCTACATCGAAGGCGAGGGTGCCGCCGGTATCGGTATCCTCCTCGGAATCAACCCTGTCATGGCGGCCGTCGCTGCCATGATCGGCAACTTCCTGAGCGTGCTCGCCGTCGTCACCATCAGTTCACGTGTCCGCGAGAAGGTCGTAGCCGGTCGAGGAGGCGGCGGTGAGTCGGCAAACTCTGCAGCCGCAGCGCCGTCGGCCAGGCGCGCGAAGGGGCAGCGGCGCCTGCAGGGCTGGCTCTCCCGGTTCGGTGTGCCGGGCGCGAGCCTCCTGGCCCCTCTTGCTCTTCCCACGCAACTGACCGCCCTGTTCTTCGCGGCGTCCGGCGTCAGGACGGAGCGGGTCCTGTTCTGGCAGGCGATTGCCATCGTGGTGTGGACCGTTGTCATCTCGGTGCTCGCGACCGGGCTGGTCGGAGTTCTCGGCTGGTAGCGGTGGCTTTCGGATCGCTGGTTCCCGCTACAACTTGACCGTGTGGTGGGACCATGGAGTCTCCTTCTGAAGGATCGACCGACACATAGCAGGTGCGTCACGACTGAGCCGGTGACGAGAAATGACGAAGGACCGATGAGCATGACCTGGAGCACCCAAGGAATCGCCGAGCTGGCCGGGACGACGGTGAACACCGTTCGCCATTATCACCGTGTCGGACTTCTCGAGCAGCCGGACAGGATGTCCAACGGCTACAAGCAGTACCAGGTCAGGCACCTCGTCCGTCTCCTGAAGATACGCCGTCTACGGGATCTCGGCGTCCCGCTCGACCAGATCGACGAGGTGACCCTCGACGGCGATTCATCGTTCGAGGCGCTACGGGCGATCGACGCGGACCTCGCCGTGAGCATCGAGAGGTTGCAGCGGGCCAGGGCGGAGATCCAGGCGATCCTCCAGGGGTCCTCGGTGACGGGCGTCCCGGCAGGATTCGAGGACGTGGCACCTCAGATGTCCAAGCCGGATCAGTCGCTGATGTTGATCTACTCCCAGCTGTACGACGACGCCGCGATGCAGGATCTGCGGGACATGGTCAGGGCGGAGCCTGACTATGTGACCAAGGAATTCGACGAGTTGCCCCCTGACGCCGACGAGACCGCACGCGCCGACCTCGCAGAACGCTACGCACCCACCATTGCCCACGCCCTCAGGGATTACCCGTGGCTCCTGGACCCGAAAGAGCACCTGTCGAAGAGCCTGGAGGTCACCCAGAACACGGTCGTCGAATCGCTCACGGCTCTGTACAACCCGGCACAGCTCGATGTCCTTGCCCGGGCGAGCGTCATCGCCGGCGGCCTCCTCAAGAAGGAACGGGGCACGAAGGACGAGAACACGCCATGACGCGGGTCGCGGCGCCCAGAAACTAGCGGGCTGCCATCGGCGTCATGACAAGAACAATGGACGCTTCCAACTGACGCAGCTCCGGTGCATGCGGGCCCGAAGATTGGGTCGATTCCTGCCCTGCCTCCAGCATTACTCCGATAGCCGACGTTGTGTCAACCTAAGTTGACGCGGGCCGCTACTCGTCGTCGAGGTTCCTTGATCACGATGCTGTTGCTCACGCTCCTTCGAGGGAAATGGTGCTGCGTCGCGTCGAGGTTTGATGCCCGTTGCCGGTAGTCGGCCCGTCTTGACTGATGATCCGCATCACCCGAGAAAGGTGAGTTACCGGGCGTTTGGCGCAAGCAGAGGCACGTCCCTCATTGCTTCAGTCGTCGACTTCCCTTACCTATGGGACGACACGGCGGCAGTTGGTCCCAAACCCACCTGAATTTCTGCTCATGTGTGTTCAGGCGACGTAGACGTCGTTGCTGGTCTCTGGGGAGGGAGCCGCGGCTCGCATCAGGTCTTGAGCACGGGCGGACGGTGGAGAGGCGGAAATCACCAGTTTCGGGTGATGCCGCCCCCGACTCGTCATCGCACTGTAGATCCGGCATGCTCTCCCGGGGCCTCCCAACGGGCCTGCGGTCGCCCCGAGCACAGTGCGGAAGGCGGTCCGGGATCGACCAGATCCTTGACCGGATATCGGTTCGACGCACCGACGTTTTCACGGGATTCACGGTGGTTCTGCCCGGCGCTGAAGCGCAGCGGTTGTCGGCGGCGGATGTATCAGCAGGGGTTTCGGGGTACTGCCGACAAAGAGAAGCCGGCATTCTGCGCGAGAAACGACGACTCGAGCGCCGTGGACGCGTGGAACTCATCTTTGGGTTGCTGTTCCTGGCTCTCTGCTTGGTTCTCAGTAGTAGCGTTGCAGCCCTTGTGGTCGGCCCTGCCTGGTTGAACCAGTTCATTGTGGAAGGCTTGATCATCGTGGGCTGGATCGCTCTGTGGCATCCGATCGACCTTCTCCTGTTCGAGCGATGGCCGCTGCGCACCGAGCTGCGCAAAGTGGAACGGCTCCGCAAGGGAACCGTCCAGGTCCGAAGCAAGGACCGGTCCAGCGCTCACTGAACACCGATCGCCGGGCACGGGAAAGGGTCACCGGCTCGGCAGCGCGGAGAAGACCTCGCTACCTGCTGTCGCGTGTGGCCTGTCGGCGGGCGCCCTTGGATCGGCTCGACGCATCCCGCTTCACGCCCCCCGTGGTCTTCGTGTGGGATCGGGTGCGGCCAGTGGACGATTCCAGCATCGACCCGTCAGTGTCGGGCGTCGGTCCCGTCGACCGTCCCGCACGCGCGCGCTCGAGCCGCTCGTCCTTCAGTGCCTCAGCGGCGTCGTGCGCCACGCGGGCCAGCTCGGCGCTGACGATCGAGAGGGCCTCCTCGAACACATAGGCTCTGCCGCGGGACTTGTCCGAGGCCCGTGCAGCGGCGCCGCGTCCACCGGCCTCCGGCACTTTCCCCGCTGCTTT
Source organism: Arthrobacter antioxidans (assembly GCF_023100725.1). Taxonomy (NCBI): domain Bacteria; kingdom Bacillati; phylum Actinomycetota; class Actinomycetes; order Micrococcales; family Micrococcaceae; genus Arthrobacter; species Arthrobacter antioxidans. Next base: position 1,735,609 of record NZ_CP095501.1, on the reverse strand, counting down.
ACGCCGATAGCTCGTGGTGTGCTTGTTGCGGGCCCTCCGCACACGCTTATGCAGCGCCAGGAGCCCGTCCTCGTCCAGTAGTGCCAGTCGCTCCGGTTCCAGTTCGCGGATCAGCGCGCGTTCATTCCGCTTCAACACCCACAGGTACTGGTCCATCGCTGCAGAGTCCCACGGTCCGGCCGGAAGCGGTAGAGGCCGGCGCCCGTTCGGACCTGACGTGGCTTCACTGTGCAGACGCGATGTCATGGCTCGGGGCCCCGGCCGCCCGGCACCTAGGATTGATCCGGTGACCCCGTTCAGCCTCGACCGCCTGCGCCGCCGCCCCGACCTGGAAGCCACCGAACTGGTGGCCGTGGATGCCGCGGACCGCCTGCTCCTCGACACCGCCGCGGACCGGCTCCGCCGCCCCGGTGACATCGCGACGATCAACGACGCCTACGGCGCGCTCACGCTCGGTGCCGCGCATCTCTCCGGCCGGAGCGACATCCGCGTCTTCCAGGACGGCGTGGTCCATGAGCGGGCACTCGCGCTGAATGCGGCCGACCAGGGGCTCCGCAGCGCCTACCGGCCCCTCCCCCTCGGTGCGGAACTGCTCGACGGCGTGTCGATCGTCCTCCTGCGCCTGCCGCGTTCACTCGACGAGCTCGACGAGCTCGCCTGGACCATCGCCGCCCATGCGCGGCCGGACGTCGTGATCCTGGCGGCGGGACGGGTCAAGCACATGTCCGTGTCCATGAATGCGATCCTCGGCCGCTACTTCGGCGACGTCACGGCAGGACTCGCGCGGCAGAAGGCGCGCGTCCTCACGGCGTCGGGCCCCCTGCCGGTGGGCGGGTCCTCCTTCCCACGCAGCGCACGGCACGACGTCGGCCTCGCCCGTCCGCTCGAGCTCCTCGCCTACGGGGCCACGTTCGGCGGGCCGGCGCTCGATCCCGGCACGCGATTGCTGCTCCCCCACCTGCGACGCCTCCCGGAGCCCCTGGCGGGTGCGTCGGGGGCCGCCGACGTCGTCGATCTGGGCTGCGGGAACGGGGCCATCGCCGCGTTCGTGGCGCTGGCGCACCCGGACCTCAGGATCCTCGCCACGGACCAGTCCGCGTCGGCGATCGCGTCAGCGGCAGCGACGGCGGCGGCCAACGGGGTGGCAGACCGCATCGCCGTGTGCAGGGACGACGCCCTCTCGGCGCTGCCCGACGCCTCGGTGGGACTCATCATCCTCAACCCGCCCTTCCATCTCGGCAGCACGGTGCATGCCGGCGTGGCCCACCGGCTCTTCGATGCCTGCGCGCGCGTCCTGGCGCCCGGCGGGGAGCTGATCACGGTGTGGAACAGCCACCTCCGCTATCGGCCGGTCCTCGAGCGGATCATCGGCGCCACGCGGCAGCTCGACCGCTCACCCCGCTTCACCGTCACGGCCTCGACGCGCCGGTAGGCCACGCGCGCTCGGATCGAGTGGATCAAGTTCGAAGGCCGCCCCGAGTGCGCAGCTCCGGTGGGTCCTCTCGCCCAGCACCCACCCCACGTGCGCGCTCGACCACGTGGGGACCCCACACGGAGAAGGCCCCCGTCCGGTGGACGGGGGCCTTCAACGGTACTGCGTGGACGCGGGAGCTTACGCTCCGGTCAGCTTCTCGCGGAGAGCGGCAAGCGCCTCGTCGGAAGCGAGCGTTCCCGAACCGGACCCGGCATCGGCGACGACGGGCTCGGACGAGTAGCTCGTCGAGGTCGACTCGGCGGGCTCGTTCGCCGCGGCGGCGTCGTCCGAGGCGTGCTGGACGACCTGCTTCTTGTGCGACTCCCAGCGGGACTGCGCCTCGGCGTACTGGGCTTCCCAGGCAGCGCGCTGGTTCTCGTAGCCCTCGAGCCATTCGTTCGACTCGGGGTCGAAGCCCTCGGGGTACTTGTAGTTGCCCTCTTCGTCGTACTCGGCGGCCATGCCGTAGAGCGCGGGATCGAACTCGGTGCTGTCGGCGTCGACGCCCTCGTTGGCCTGCTTGAGGCTGAGGGAGATGCGACGGCGCTCCAGGTCGATGTCGATGACCTTGACGAAGAGCTCGTCACCCACGGAGACGACCTGCTCGGCCAGCTCGACGTGGCGGACCGCGAGCTCCGAGATGTGCACGAGGCCCTCGATGCCGTCCTCGACGCGGACGAACGCGCCGAAGGGAACGAGCTTCGTGACCTTGCCGGGAACAACCTGGCCCAGGGCGTGCGTGCGGGCGAAGGTCTGCCAGGGATCTTCCTGCGTGGCCTTCAGCGACAGGGAGACGCGCTCGCGATCGAGATCGACCTCGAGGACCTCCACTGTGACTTCCTGGCCCACCTCGACAACCTCGGAGGGGTGGTCGATGTGCTTCCAGGACAGCTCCGAGACGTGCACGAGACCGTCGACGCCGCCGAGGTCCACGAACGCACCGAAGTTGACGATCGAGGAGACGACGCCCGGACGGACCTGGCCCTTCTCGAGCTTGTTGAGGAACGTGGAGCGCACCTCGGACTGGGTCTGCTCGAGCCACGCACGACGCGACAGCACGACGTTGTTGCGGTTCTTGTCGAGCTCGATGATCTTCGCTTCGATCTGCTGGCCGATGTACGGAGCCAGGTCGCGGACACGACGCATCTCGACGAGGGAGGCGGGCAGGAAGCCACGCAGGCCGATGTCCAGGATGAGGCCACCCTTGACGACCTCGATGACGGTGCCGGTGACGACGCCGTCCTCTTCCTTGACCTTCTCGATGTCGCCCCAGGCACGCTCGTACTGAGCGCGCTTCTTGGAGAGGATCAGGCGGCCTTCTTTGTCTTCCTTGGTGAGAACCAGAGCCTCGACCTGATCGCCCACGGAGACGACGTCCCCGGGATCGACGTCGTGCTTGATGGAAAGCTCGCGGGAAGGAATGACACCCTCGGTCTTGTAACCGATGTCGAGCAGGACCTCGTCGCGGTCGACCTTGACGACGGTACCCTCGACGAGATCTCCGTCGTTGAAGTACTTGATGGTCGCGTCGATCGCTGCGAGGAAGTCCTCAGCGGTGCCGATGTCGTTGATCGCGACTACGGGGGCACCTTGCTTCTCGGTGGTGGTGATGGTCATGTAGTTGGGGCTCCGTTGTGGAAGATTACTTGCTCCGGTCACGCCGGCCCCCGCGGTGCCGGCTACGCCGACTGCGGGTTCCTGTGTCCGGATGTGGACGAAATGGAAAGAACCTCGGTGAGGCTCAGGAATGGTGATGCACGCCCATGGATCGCCGGTTCGACACCGGGAACCATCAGAGCGCACCACGCGCCTGTCTAGTCTAGCCTCGGGGTCCAACACCGTCAAAGCAGCGCGGGGCCCCTGGAGTCGCGGGCCGTGCGGTGCGCGGAGGTGCGGCGAACCCTAGAAATACGTGATGCAGTAGGGCTCGTGGGCGCGCCCGAACAGGGTGTCGAGCACGTCCACGGCGCCGTCCGTCCGCGCGGTCAGTCCCCCGGCCGCCGCGAGCGTGGAAGCCTGTACCCCGCCGAGGTAGAGGGATCCCAGCGCGTTGACGGTCACCGTGACATCCGGGGCGGCGGCAGGCTCGGCCCGCTCGACCGTCCCGACGCCGTCGACGACGGTCAGCCTGTACGAGCCGTCGGCGATCCCGTGGTCGTCCAGCACCTCCAGCACCACCTTGCCGCTGCCCCGGTAGGACCGCTTCCCGAGCGCCACCGGCACGTCGAGCAGGCGGACCCACAGCACGTCGTCGGTGCCCTTGACCTGGTAGCAGCGCCGGTCCCGCAGCGCCCAGGGCAGGGCGTCGTCGCGTCGTGCGCCGTCCCAGGTGATGCGCTCCACGAGGTCGAGCGATCCGAGGTAGCGCCACAGCTCGAGATAGGCCGACGGCGTGGACGCCACGAGGTCCACGATCTTCATCGTGTACGGCGTGGTCTCCCAGCCCGCGAAGCGGTAGCTCACGAACCCCACGGGTTCGCCCGCGGCGTCGTAGTGCACGGCCATGCGCACCGCCCGGTCCTCGACGGGCCGCTCACGACCCCACACGCCGGCGATGCGCCGGGCGACGGCGTACTGCCGGCCGACCGAGCCGAAGGTCACCGCCTGGAAGTCGTCGAAGATCCTCTCGGCGAGGTTCACAGCGTGTTCCCGGGCGACGAGCGCCGTCGTCCCGGTCCTCGGCGCCGTCACCTCGAAACGCTCGCGCACGTCCACCTCGACGGTCTGCGTGAACGTGGCGCAGCCGAAGCCGAAGCGCCCGTAGATGGTGGCCTCGGAGGCGGTCAGGATCGCCAGCGGCAGTCCGCGCTCCTTCGCCTCGCGCAGGTCGCGCATCATCATGGAGCGGAGGATGCCGTTGCGCCGGTGGCTGGGACGGACCGTGACGGCGGTGATCTGGTGCGCGTCGAGCTGCGTGGCGCCGACGTTCAGCGGGTGCACCATGGTGCCGTAGGTGGCGACCGGATGGCCGGCGCCGAGCGCCTCGGCGGGCTGGGCGCTGTCATGCACACCCCACAGCACGCGCTGGTCCGCCTGGTACGCCGCGAGGTACTGCGGGACGTCCTCGGGATCGAGCGTCCCCTCGTGGAAGCCGATGCTCTCGCCGTCGAGCCACTTCGCGAAACGGCCGTCCGTCGAGGCGTCCTCGTCGGCGCCTGGCGTGAAGATCTCGGTCCGGAGGTCCGGCTGATGGGCGGTTGCTGTGTACTGGCTCACAGTCCACCAGCCTAGACGGACGCCTCCGGCCTGCACCAGCACGACGCCCGGCGAGCCGGAGGGGCGCCCGTCCCGCGTCCGGTGATCAGTGCGCAGCGTCGTGCCAGCTCGCCCCGGTCCCCACCGAGACGTCGAGCGGGACGGAGAGGTCCGCGGCGGCGCCCATCTCCTGGCGGACCAGCGCCTCGACCTCTTCCCGCTCGCCTTCGGCGATCTCCAGGACGAGTTCGTCATGCACCTGCAACAGCATGCGGGACGCCAGGCCGCGCTTGGTCAGCGCGTCGTCGACCCCGAGCATCGCCTTCTTGATGATGTCCGCGGCCGACCCCTGGATGGGAGCGTTGAGCGCGGCGCGTTCGGCCATCTCCCGCAGCTGCCGGTTGTCGCTGGAGAGGTCCGGCAGGTAGCGGCGCCGCCCCTCGATCGTGGAGGTGAAGCCGTCCTTGCGGGCCTGCTCGACGATCCCCCGCAGGTAGTCGCGCACGGCGCCGAAGCGCTCGAAGTAGTCGCGCATGAGCGTGCGCGCCTCGTCCACGGAGATGTTGAGCTGCTTGGAGAGCCCGAACGAGCTCAGCCCGTACACCAGCCCGTAGGACATGGCCTTGACCTTCGAGCGCATGGCATTCGTGACCTCCTCCGGCGCGACGCCGAAGATGTAGGAGCCGACGAACCGGTGCAGGTCCTCGCCCTCCTGGAAAGCCGAGATGAGCCCCTCGTCGCCGGAGAGGTGCGCCATGATGCGCATCTCGATCTGGGAGTAGTCGGCCGTCATCAGGCTCTCGTACTTCTCGCCGTCCCGGCCCCGCCCGACGACGAACACCTCACGGATGCGGCGCCCCTCGTCCGAACGGACCGGGATGTTCTGCAGGTTCGGGTTCGTCGAGGACAACCGGCCGGTCGCTGCGATGGTCTGCAGGTAGGTGGTGTGGATGCGGCCGTCATCCCCCACCGCCTTCCGCAGGCCTTCGACGGTCTGGCGCAGCTTCATGGCGTCGCGGTAGGCGAGGAGCTGCTCGAGGAACGGGTGGCCGGTCTTGGTGATGAGATCGGTCAGGGCGTCGGCGTCGGTGGAGAACCCGGTCTTGATCTTCTTGGTCTTCGGCAGCCCGAGCTCGTCGAACAGGACTGCCTGCAGCTGCTTGGGCGAGCCGAGGTTGATCTCCTTGCCGATGATCCGGTAGGCCTCCGCCCCCGCGGCGCCGATCGTCGTCGAGAAGTCGTCGTACAACCGGTCCAGGCCCTCGACCGAGACGGCGACGCCTGTGAGTTCCATGCGGGCCAGCACTTCGGCGAGCGGCAGTTCCAGCCCGCCGAGGAGCTGGTTCGCGCCACGTTCGACGAGCTGCCCGGCGAAGTGCTCGCTGAGCTGCAGGGCGGCGTAGGCCGCGATCACGGCAGGCGACGCGACGTCGTCGGCGCCGAGGTCGAGGGCCTGCTGCCCTGACGGGTCGGCGGCGGCCGCCGTGATGGACAGGCGCAGGTGGTACTGGGCGAGGTCCGCGAGGTCGTAGCTGCGGCGATCCGGCTGGATGAGGTACCCGGAGATCGCGGTGTCGTCGACCTCCCCGGCCAGCAGGAAGCCGCGGGCGGAGAGCAGCTTGAACACGGTCTTGAAGTCGTGGACGATCTTGGGCGCGTCCCGGTCCGCCAGCCAGGCCCCGAGCACCCTCTCCGCGTCGGCGTCCAGCGGTTCGAGCGGGATGAAGGCGGCGTGGAGGCTGGTGACGACGGCGATCCCGACGACGTCGGTGGCGCCTGCCGTCGTCTCCGTCGCCAGCGCGAGGGATGCCTGCGCCTGGTTGGTGGCGTTGAACCAGTGCGTCAGGCCGGCGGCGTCCTGGAGGACCTCGTGGGCGGGGGCGTGCTGCTCGTCCGCCTCGTCCTCGCTCTCCTCCTCGCCGAAGAGGTCGAACAGGCGCTTGCGCAGCGTGTTGAACTGCAGCGAGTCGAAGAGGTCCTCGACTGCGGAGCGGTCCGGGTGCTGCGAGACCATGGCCGCCAGGTCCACGGGCAGGTCGAGGTCCGTGAGGAGGCGGTTCAGGCGCCGGTTCCTCTTGACCTCCTCGATGTTGGCCCGCAGCGAGTCCCCGACCTTGCCGCCGATCTTGTCAAGGTTCTCGAGGATGCCCTCGAGCCCGCCGTACAGCTTGATCCACTTGGCCGCCGTCTTCGGGCCCACGCCGGGCACGCCGGGCAGGTTGTCGGCGCTCTCCCCCACCAGCGCGGCGAGGTCCGAGTACTGGTGCGGCGGGACGAAGTACTTCTCCTCGATGGCCTGCGCGTCCATCTGCGGGATGTTCGTGACGCCCTGCTTCGGGTACAGCACGGTGACGCGGTCGTTGACGAGCTGGAAGGCGTCGCGGTCACCGCTGACCACCTGGACGTCCCAGTCGGCGGCCGCCGCCTGGCTGGCAAGCGTGGCGAGGATGTCGTCCGCCTCGTAGCCGTCCATCGAGATGGTGGGGATGCGCATGGCCTCCATGACCTTGATGATCAGGTCCACCTGCCCGTGGAACTCCTCGGGCGTCTTCGAGCGGCCGCCCTTGTACTCCGTGTACTCCTCGGACCGGAACGTGGGGGTGTCGAGGTCGAAGGCCACCGCGACGTGGCTGGGCTGCTGGTCCTTGATGAGGTTGATGAGCATCGCCGTGAACCCGTACACCGCGTTGGTGTGCTGGCCGGTGTCGGTCGAGAAGTTCTCCGGCGGCAGGGCGTAGAAGGCGCGGAACGCCATGGAGTGGCCGTCGATGACGAGGAGCCTGTTGCGCGAGCCGTCGCTGCGGCGCCCCGCATCCTGCGCGCCGGCCGCCGGGGAGGCCTCCGCGGCGTCGTCGACGGGAGGGGCGATGGTCAGGGTGGCAGCAGGTTTGGTCGTTTCACTCACAGGTGCCAGCCTAGTTCCCATGACAGACAACCGCACCCGGCCCGACGCCCTCCAGCCACTCTCCGAGGAGCGCCTGGCCGAACTGGTCGCCGCCGGGATCCCGGCCGGGATGCACGGCTGGCTGGGCCGCTACGGGGTGGGTGCCCTCACCGTGAAGATGGGCATCGTGTTCTCCGAGATGAGTGCCGAGCGCATGGTCGCGACCATGCCGGTGGAGGGCAACCAGCAGGTGGCCGGCATCCTGCACGGCGGCGCCCATGTGGTGCTCGCGGAGACCCTCGGCTCCTTCGCGGCCGGACTCCATGCCGGCCCGGGCCGCCACGCCGTCGGCATCGAGGTCGGCGCGACCCACCACCGCAGCACGGCGTCCGGCCTCGTCACCGGCACCGCCACGGCCATCCACCTCGGGAGGACCCTGACGACGCACGACGTGGTGATGACCGACGAGCAGGGCAGGAGGCTCTCCACGGCCCGCATCACCAACATGATCCGCGACGACCGCGACTGAGCGGAGCCTGCCGGCGTCCTCCCCGGACAGGGCCTGCGCGCCGTGCGCAACCCCCACGCAGACCCGACCCGTCCATTGCCGTGCCTCGGGGCCCTCCCTACCGTGGTGCGTGGGCGACCGAACGAGCCGCCCGATGATCAGCTCGACTGAACGGAGGCCCCATGGCCGACACGAAGCTGAAGACCGTCGCCGCCCTTCTCGCCGCCGGCAGCCTCTTCCTCGGCGGCTGCGACCTCGGCGACGACGCCCGAGGGGGCGACGACTAGTGGGCGGCCGCCGACCCGCCCTCGCCCGGGCCGCCCTCCGCGGCGCGGCCGCCGGTCTCCTGGGCACGGCCGCCATGACCGCCGGTGAACTCGTGGAGCAGCGCGTCACGGGCCGCCCCGACTCCCATATCCCGGCGCGCACCCTGCGGATCCTCTGCGGCCGCCCGACGAGCAACACCGCCCAATACCCGGTCTGGAACCATGCCATGCACTGGCTGACCGGCGCCACACTGGGCGCGCTGCGCGGCGTCTGGTCCGTCACGGGCATCCGGGGTGCGCCCGCGACGGCAGCACACACGGTGGTGCGGCTCGCCTTCGACCAGACGCTCGAGAACGCGACGGGGGCCGGGGCCGCGCCGTCGCTGTGGCCCTTCGGCGAGAAGGTCGTGGACAACCTGCACAAGGCCGTCTTCGCCACCGTGACGGGACTCGCCTCCGATGCGCTGAACCCGCCGGAGCTGATGAGCACGGCGGGGGCGCGAAGCCACTGAGCGACCGCCGGTGGGCTCAGTGGCTTCGCGCGGCGAGGCCTTCCTGGATGTGCCGGCGCAACTCGGCCGGGCGGAAGGGTTTGCGCAGGTAGCGGTCGGCGCCGGCGTCGTAGCCGCGCTTCTCGTCGGACGGATCGGCGCGCGCGGTCAGCATGACGATGAACGTCGTCGAGAAGCGCCGGATCCGTCCCGCCACCTCGAAGCCGTCGATGTCCGGCAGACCGACGTCGAGGGTGACGACGTCGGGGCGGAGCCGGCGGACCATCTCCACGCCGGCCAGTCCTGCGGGCGCGGTGTGCACGCGGAAGCCCGATCCCGTCAGGACGGTGTGCAGAAGATCCCGGACGTCGTCGTCGTCCTCGATGACCACGGCGGTGCGGGGGGAATCAGTGGTGGTCATGCGCCAAGTTTACTCCGGAGAGGCCCCGGCCCGACCCATGAGCACCTCGTGGGCTAGGCCTCGACACGGGCGACGGCAGTGGTCAGTCGCGGGTGCGCGCGCGGCTCGGCTGCACCCTCATGGGCTCGCCGGGCATCTTCGGGAAGTCGGGCGGGAACGGGAGCTCGCCGAGGCCGTCCCCGACGTCGCGGTCCCACCAGCCGCGGAGTGCATCGATGCTGCCCGGCTCGGCGTGCAGGTCCTCCCACGGGTCGCCGACCGTCCTCAGGCGGTCCGGTACCGTCGCGATCGTGAAGGACGCCGGGTCTATGCCGTCCAGTTCGTCCCAGGTCACCGGGCAGGACACCGGGGCGTGCGGCAGCGCCCGCGGGCTGTAGGCGCCGGCCATGGTGCGGTCGCGGTTCGCCTGGTTGTAGTCCACGAAGATGCGCGCCCCGCGCTCCTCCTTCCACCAGGCCGTGGTCACCTTCTCCGGCATGCGGCGCTCGAGCTCGCGACCCGCGGCGATGACGGCGTGACGCACCTCGAGGAACTCGTGGACCGGTTCGATCGGCGCGAAGACGTGCAGGCCGCGGTTGCCCGAGGTCTTCACGAAGGAGGTCAGGCCCGCCTCGCCGAGGACGGCACGCAGGGCGTGGGCGGCGGCGACGACGTCGGCGAAGGTGGTGCCCGGCTGCGGGTCGAGGTCGATGCGCAGTTCGTCGGGCAGGTCCGGGGCCTCGGCCCGCGAGGCCCACGGGTGGAAGACGACGGTGTTCATCTGGGCGGCCCAGACCGCGGACGCGGGCTCGTCGAGGACGAGCTGCGGGTGCGAGCGTCCGCTGGGATAGGTGACCGCCACACTGCGGACGTAGTCGGGGGCACCCTTGGGCGGGTTCTTGCTGAAGAAGTAGTCGCCGTCCACGTCGCCGCCGAAGCGCTGCAGGGACACCGGCCGGTCGCCGTTCGCGCGGAGGAACGCGGGCGCCACGTCCACGAGGTACCGCGCGAGGTCGAGCTTGGTGAGCCCGGCCTGGGGCCAGAGGACACGGGAGGGGCTCGACACCCGCACGGCCCGCACGCCGTGGGGTCCGTCGACGTCGAGGATCATCGCTTCGCTAGCCATGGCCTCAATGTACCCCCGGCTCCCGTGGCCGCAACGCGGTGCCACCCTCCGGCCGGTGCCGGAGGGTTCGAGGTCACCGCGTGGACTTCGCTGTGTCCTCCACATCATCGACGAATGCCACTTGAGCCGTGTACTGCTGGTACAGCTGAATAGCATCCTCAACGGGCAGTCGTCCGAGGTCCAATGCCGTTTGCAGTCCCTCGAGTTGGACATAACACGCCTCTGCTGCGCTGATCTTGTCAGCCACTGAGTGCGAATTGGCCAGATTGGTCGATACCGCAGCTACGATCGAGGCCAGCATCGCGCCCAGACAGAGCACCTGCCAGACTATGGAGCTCTGTTCCAAGGCCAGGGCTCCTTGAACGCCTGTAGCGAACTCGGTCCCGCCGAGGGCTGGGCCCGCTGTAAGGGTCGCAGCCAGTGCGCTACCGACGATGCTTGCCATGGTCAGCCTGTTCCGACGAGGTCGTTCCTGTCGGAGGAACAGCTTGATGCATGACCGTCGGTGCTTGATGTTCTCAACCAGTTTTTGACGAGCCTCTTCTTCGTTCACGATCTTCTCCCCGATCCGGTGTCCATCGTGCGATCACCCTGCTGCAGGAGGGCGACCGCTGAATACTCGCGAGTAGCACCGACATGTCGGAAGCGAGTGGCGACATCTGTCGAGCACCATCGGCATCGGCGTCTGAGACCGAGATCATCAGAGCACCGGTGGCGTTACTGACGTGTTACCAGCGAGAAATTCATAGGCATTCCTACCGCATCGGGCGAATTGATGGAGTACAACAGTGAATTGAGTCGAATCATCCACGTCTCATGGCGCTTGGCTGTCGAGGGAATGCCCTGTGGTGGCACGCATCGCCGACATCGCCCACCGAATCCTGCCGATCCGACGCAGGTGTCGAAGTCACCCACCGTGACTTCGGCGCCAGGTCCTCGAGCGCCTTGACCACCGCGTCCTGTTTGTCATCGGTCCATTCATACCTCTCATGCCACCCCTCCGCGGAGAGAATCCCGATGGCAGACCTATCGAATTCGTACTTCTCGAGTGCAGCCGCGAAGGTCTTCGGCTTGGTCTCTTCCTCTTTGTCGTCGTCCGTCATGTCCCACGGTGATGCCGCTTTGTGGCCCCGGCGCTCGCATCTCAGGCTCAAGACGAGGGCCGCGGCAATCAAACCGAAGACAACGAGTGCCGCACAGGTGGCCATCCACAGAACAGCGCGCGTGCCGCCGTCAAGCCGGACCGTCGATGTACCATCGACTTCTTCCGCGAACGCCAGTGCCCCTGCCGCCACGATGGGTTGGGCTACTGCAACGGCGGCCAGGCCGCGGAGGCGAGCCACCATCCGAGCCGCGACGCCCGTGAAGGTCGAATGGGCGATCATCGCACCGACCGCCGCAGACGTCGTGATGAGCAGTGCGATGATGTTCGTGACCTGGCCGGTGGACCACGACGCCCCGCCGTATGTCACCTTCAGCACGAGGGAGGCCAACACCACCGCAACCAACCCACACGAGAAGACGGCATTGGTGAGCCAACCTCGCGACGTGACTCTGAAATCCACCTGCGCCTGGCAGAGTGAACCGTTGGGAACCTCGACCCCGTGGAGGCCCACGGTGGCCGTGTGCCCCACGACGTGGTCGGAGGTGTAGCGCACCTGACCATCATTCTGTTGTCCCCTATTTGGTCGACCCGCCAGCAGGCGCGCCTCGACGACCTCCACTCCTTCAGGAGCGGTCAGCTCGAGGTGATAGCTCGCCGCGTTCTCAGCGCCCGGTACCTGGACACGAATTCTTGTGGGCAGTAGCCCCAGGGCCGCAGGAAGACCCGTCGACAGTTTCCGCCTCGCCTGCTGAACCCGCCATGCGCGCATGGCCTCTGTGCCTGCGGCCGGTCGGTCGTCGTGAACATACTCCCTCACCTCGCCGTCGGGGGTCATGCACGGCGTCATCCGGGTCCATCCGGTCGGTTCGCTGAACTCGAGGTTGATCAGCCGATGACGTTTGCCTGCGGGAAGGAATACGTACAGGGAGAAGTTCCGCCGGATAAGGTGAACGACAGCTCGGACGATCGGACTTTCCACGAGTGGCACCAGGTGTAAGGGGACTTCACCCTCCGAGCCTTCCTTCGTGCCCTCGAAAAGCTCCATTGCCTCCTTCGTCTGCCGACGTGAGCCTGCGACGAGCTCACGGGTGAAGGCGCGGACCTTGTCCGGCTCGGCGGGTTCGGGCGCAACGGTGGCGGTCGCTGCGACGAGAATCGACTCGTCGAGTTGCTGCGCGAGACGAATCCCCGGCGTCGGCAGGACATGATCGTTCTCGTCCGTGATCCGCATGTTCACCAGCGTGCGCCGTCGCATGAGCGACAGGGGTACGAGCCAGAACCGGTTACCCACCTTGTCGACGAAGAGCGGCGCGTAGTCCGGCACGTTGAAGTCGATTGTGAGCCGCCGCGTGACATTACGGTCCTGATCGAAACTGACCTTCTCCACGCGTCGAACCATCCAGCGACTGAACTGCAGTTCGGCGAGGAGGAGTCTTCGACCGACCTCGCCGCAGAGAGCGTCGGGCAACCACTCCTGGTCATTGGCGCGTCTTCGACTGACGACGAGTGCTTGATCCGTGGGATCAAGGGCCCACCCGAAGCTGTCGGCGTCCCGTCGCCGCCTTCCAGTCAGCTTCCGTACGTCCAACATCACGACCTCCGTGGCTATGTACAGTGATACCCACTCTTGACGCCTCAGCTCCCCGCAGACTAACGACTTGCCGTTACAGCTGCGTTATCGATCAATCGGACGACGCCCGGCAGACTGTCGCGCCTCCACTACCGCCCGGTGCGATCGGGTTCGATGAGCAGTTTGATGTCGCTCATGGCCGAGGTTACGGACGACGCGAATGATACCCAAAAAGGATGTCCTGAGGAATACCCTTAGACAAGATCCCCTAAACATTCACGACTACTGTTGACACGCCTGAATCGGGTCGTATCATCTATTTTTGCAAAGTGATTCTCGAGCAACAGTGGTAGAAGTGTGATGACAAGAGCTGGGTGAAATAGAACCGCTTCTATTGACATGAACCGTCAGGTTGAGGAAGGTTATCACCGCACGGTCCTTTGTTCTTATGAACCGAAATCAGGTTCCCATGAACTACACCAATTGTAAGGTCCTGCGGCTCGAACTGCTGCGGGCGTGGCGGCTTCACCGCCACGGCGTCCTTGTTCATGTTGCAACACGGCAACAGCGCCTTATCGCAGCTCTTGCCATCAAGGGCCCATGCCTGCGAAGTTACCTTGCGGGACTGCTATGGCCGGAGTGTCCGGACGCCAGGGCCTTGGAAAGCCTACGGGTCAGCGTGCACGTCGTCACTCGACAGATTCCGGGACTGCTCGTCAATGACGGTCCCATGCTGTCCCTGAGTGATCAAGTGGACGTAGACCTGCATAGGGTTCAAGCCCAGATCGCTGACCTGGAGCAGCCGAGACCAGAGGTAAAGGCGGCGGACCTCTTGCGCGATCTCCGTGACGCACGGCTACTATCAGGCTGGTACGACGACTGGGTAATGCTTGAACAGAACCGACTTCAACAGGATTGCCTCCGCGCTTGCACCATCATCGCGAAGACGCATCTAGACCAGCGCAGTTGCGAAACCGCGGGCGCGGCGGCAGAAGCTGCCTTGGAAATCGAACCGCTCTATGAGGAGGCCGTCCGACTTCTCATCACAGCCGAGCTGCAGCATGGCAACCCCGCCGCCGCTGTTCGCGCCTATCAGAGATATCAGACGCAACTTGATGAGGATATGGGCCTTCGACCCTCCGAATCACTTACTCTGCTCGTATCCCGAGCGCTTGACGGACAATTGATCGCACGGGAAGCGCCTTCAGTCCCAATAAATGGCGCCGGGCAGCGCAGAAAGCCACTCACGCACCGCCTGTAGCACTATAGATGGATCAGAGGTAGTAATCGTATTCACGCCGCGTCCAGATGCTTTGTGAAAGCTTATCCTTGCCCGGAAGCCGTGCGGATGACAGGACTCCTGCCATTTGGGGATGACCAAAGTGTTCACGATCGGAACCTCTGGAGATACTCCGGGCCCATCAGCTGATCCTAACTAATGATATGCGGTCATGGGAGCAATCACCTGTTTCCACTTCCGCGCTGAAACTATCGGGTAGAGGCATTCTCGGACTTCCAAGAATATTTCCCGAATCCACGTCGGACCCCTGCTTAATGGTTTCGCTCCAGCCCAGTACAGCGAAGCGTCGTTACTACTGCTTCACTGCCGGCGTACCAGGAATTCCGGCGCCGTCGTCCCAGGCTGGCGCGCGTCGTGTGGTGTCGTTGCCGCAGACTTTTCTGGCTCCTTATAATTGAGGTGCGAAACCGGACCTCGAGACGACCGATCATCGGCACATGCTCACGACCGAGTTCAAGTTGCCGGGCTCAGCCTTTTAGGAATCGATGAACTCATACTCGCTCACTACCGCCGCTCCCGCGCGAAGTAAGCCGTAGATTTATTGAAGAACGCCGCCTCAGGTTTCAGCTCCTGGACTTGGACGTGTTAATCACCTCCCGGCACAGCTCATTCTTGAACTCCTGCGTGAATCGTCTGCGAGATGCGGTCATGCTGATGTCTACTTTCGGTGGACCCCCAGTTCAACAGGGTCCACGGTCCGAGATTTCCGCGGCACTCAGATCATGGACGAGCCTGGCCGGCAACGCTTGAGGAACGGCCACAGTCAGGTGACGGGACAAGGACGAAGGGATTGCTCAGCGGGACGGCTGCCGCTCGGAAGCATTCAACTGCCTAGGTGGAAGCGCTCGATCTTCCCGTTGGTCTGCGGCCGGTAGGGGCGGGTCTTCTTGGCCTTGATGCCGTGCTCGGCGCAGGTGTCACGCCAAAGGTGCGACGTGTAGGCCGGCCCGTTGTCGGAGAGGACCCCCTCGACGGTGATGCCGCGTTCGGCGAACCACGACACGGCCCGTTGCAGGACACCGACCGCGGTGGCAGCGGTTTCGTCGTCGTGGATCTCGGCGTACGGCGATCCGGGAGTGATCGTCGATGACGGTGTGCACGAACGCGGTCCCCATCAGCGGATGGTGGCGCGCGCTGCCGGATTTCCCCGCGGTGTCGGCCCGGTTCCGGTGGCCCTGGTGCTTGCCGACGTATCGCCAGCCGCCGCCGTCGGGGATGTTCCCGATCTTTTTCACGTCGACATGGACCAGATCGCCGGGTTTCTTGTGCTCGTAGCGCCGAACCGGTTCTCCCGTCCGAACATCGACGTGGCTCAGCCGGTTGAGTCGGCAGCGGATCAACACCGCGTGAACAGTCGAGGCCGGCATCTCCAGGCGGGTGCCGATCCCGACCGGCCCGAGGCGCTTCTTCCAGCGCAGATGCACGACCTTCCGCACGAGCTCCAGGCGGGTCTTCGTCGGGCTATGGTGCGGTCGCGAGGACCGGTCGACCATCCCGTCGCGGCCCATGGCCGCGTACCGGTGGGGCCACCGTTTCGCGGTCGGCCACGACACGTGGAAGTACACCGCCGCGTGGGCGACCGGCCAACCGTCATCGACGATCAGCCTCCCGATCCGCAGCCGTTGAACCGGGGTGAGAGCAGCATTAGCGTGAGACACGAAGACCTCCGGGTTGAGGAATGGGACCTAGACACCACCACCCTCCACCGGAGGTATTCGTCATTTCAAGACATCACACAACAACCAACGTCCCTGTGCAATACAACGAGGCACGCCTCAACCGTCTACGGATATCGACGCTGGAAACCCTGGCCGGAAGCCTTCTGGTGAGCGGTCCGCTTGAAGCCGCGCTCGATGCGGCCACGACAGCGGCCGAACTGGATCCCCTGCGCGAGAGCGCACAACGGATGCTGCTCCGCATCCACCTGACGGCCGGTAACACAATGGGTCCGCCAGGCGCTGTTACCGAAGCTATCAAGCAATTCTTCTGCAGGAATGCGGCGTCCGCCCATCCGTTGCCATCACCAGACTTATCGAGCCTCTGCTTCAGGTTTCCCAGGAACAATCGCCGCCCCCAACCCCGTTCCTCACCTCGGTGTCAGCTTGCGTCCGTCCTTCGGATAGGTCCGCTGTTCGCGGAGTGGATAGTAACGCGGCAGTAACGCGCTGGGTGATATCCCTACCCTTACCGGGGAGACGAATCACCCACCGGACGAAAGGAGGGGACTGCCATGCCGAAGACACTGCCGCCGGGAGTGATCGAACTCAAAGGGGGTACTTTCCAGGCGAACGTCATGCCTGACGTCTTTGACACTCGGGACCTCGAGTACCGTCCCCGGCTTGCGCCGCTGCCGGCGGTTCTGGATCGCCGTCCCGGCGACACACTCATTCATACTCAGGAGGGCAACTCCTGCACCGGCCACGCAGTGGCGGCGATGATCGATACCGTGCTTTCCTCGGAGAACAATCCGGTGAGGGTAAGCCCCTACATGCTTTACCGGATGGCGCGCCGCTACGACGAATTCGCGGGAGAGGAGGATGAAGGGTCCTCGCTCCGCGGAGCCCTGAAAGGATGGTTCTACCACGGAGCCCTCCCCACCGAGGACTGGCCTTCCCTTACAGACGATCCCGATCTCGACGGCGATTCAGCGCTCGCCGAGAAGGCCTTCCTGCGTCCGTTGGGCGCCTTCTACCGCGTCAATGCCCACCGTCTCGACGACATGCAGTCCGCGATCAACGAATTGAACGTCATTGTGGCATCCGCGCTCGTCCATACGGGCTGGATCGAGCCGACCAGGGTTGTAAAGTCACACCGCACCCACATGCACGTCATCGAGCGGCCCCCGGGCGCGGGTCAGCTCGGTGGCCACGCCTTCACGATCGTCGGCTATAACGATGTCGGGTTCCTGGTGCAGAACAGCTGGGGCACGGATTGGGGTTCCGGCGGCTTTGCAACGCTTCCTTACGACGACTGGCTCACGTCCGCCTATGACGCCTGGGTTGCGCGACCCGGCGTTCCCGCCATCGTGCGCACCCGGGACCGTGCAAAGGTGGTCAATGCGACGGCGGGCGTGCTCGCTGAGGGGCCCGGCCCGGACCTGGTCCGGCTCTCACGCCATGTGGTGAACCTCGGCAATGAGGGAAGGCTCTGTACCACCGGCCGCTTCACCAGCAGCCCGGCGCAACTCGAACGCATGTTCCAGCGGATGGAGGAGTATCACCGTTTCTGGCAGGGAAGCTCCGCCGGATCCAAAGAAGCAGTCCGCCGCGTGGTCCTCTACGCCCACGGTGGTCTCGTGGACGAAAAATCCGGGCTGTCAGTTGCACAGGCCCAGTTGAACTGGTGGTTGAACAACCAGGTGTACCCGATCAGCTTCGCCTGGCAGAGCGGCCCCGTGGAAACGATGATCAATCACCTCGGCGACATGATCCGCGGCAAACTGCCGTTCGGCAGCATCGGGTTCGATCTGGTGGAACAGGCCGACCGGTTTGTCGAAAAATTCGCCCGGGCCAACCTTCGGTGGATGTGGGCCGAGATGAAGGAGAATGCGGCGGCGGCCTCGAAGCCCCTCGACCGAACAGTGGAATGGCCACGGAACGGAGCAGGCACTGATGGTTTGGGGAGTCTTCCTGGTGCGTCCCTGCTGGCACGGCGGCTGGCCCTCTATGCGGAAACACTTGGTAAGGAATCCCTCGAAGTTCACATCGTGGGGCACAGCGCCGGATCCATTTTCACCGCGCATCTGCTGTCGCGGCTGCAGGATGAAGGTGTTCCCGTCACCTCGATGGCCTGGCTTGCACCGGCGATCCGGATCGACGACTTCCAACGGTTGGTACTGCCGCACCTCAGATCGGGTCAGGTGAAGAAGTTCGCCTCCTTCAGTCTCTCCGACCCGCAGGAATTGAACGACGTCGTCGGGACCGGGGAGTTCAACATCTACCAAAAGTCACTGCTCTATCTGGTCTCGCATGCCCTAGAGCATGGAGCGGAAGCGCGGGGAGGCGGGGAGGTCCCGCTGCTGGGGATGGAACGGTTCGTCGACAGCCCGTTCGACGGATCGACCGTAGCCAGAGTGTTGGACGCCACTTCCGCCGATTTGGTGTTCTCTCCCAGCCAGGGACCGCCGGCAAGCCGCTCCAGTGCCACCACCCATGGAGGGTTCGACGACGATACAGCGACGATGACATCGGTCATGGTACGGATCCTTCGGCTCGACGAAGCAACTGAACGTACCCGTTTCCAACCACACTCCCCCCTGCTCGATGCTGGGCCCGGGGCCACCGGCGAACCCGCCGGAAGTGCACCGGTGCCGTCCCGTGTTGCCGACGTCGAACAAGCGGGGACGGCCCCTGTGACTGTCATGGCCGCGCCGCAGGCCAGTGAGGTGCAGGTTCCCGCCACCGCGGGTCCCCTCCCGGAGGAACAGCTGGCGCCGGAAACCAGCAGCCCGGTGATGGATGCGCTGGCCCGTCACGGATGGACGGTCGAACCCCGGGCAGCTACCGCTTCTGCGCCGAAGGCCTAGGGTGGCGTCCCCCGAGCTGCCGGACCCGCTTCCCCTCGGTTCGCCGACCAACCGGACCTGGCGGGAACAGGCCCTCACCACTGCGGCGCAGCTGCGCACCCTTTCGGCGTGGCTCGCCCTGACCGACCCGCCGTCCGGAACCGATCCCGGAACCGATGCGGGCAAGGCCGTGCTGGAGAATGCCATTACCTGGCATCTCAACGAAGCCGTCAGCGTCGCCGCCCATAAATCGCCTACCGTCCAGACCTCGTACAACGGCGCAGTGGTCGAACGCGTACTGAGCCACCTAGACGCCGCGCAGGTAGCACTCCTCCTGCGGGCGCCGGTCGGCTTCGTACAGTCGCAACTCCCCAACATCCAGGCCCACGTGCGCCTGCACCTGCCACGGACCGACCCGCAGCGGGTGGCCATCGAGAAAGCCGCCAAGGCGGCATCGACCACCCCGCTCGACGACGCCGCCCGACTGACGGTGGTATCGGCCTTCCGTGCGGCCTGCATCGAATCACGCGAGGAGTTCTCGCGCGTCCGCAGCTTCCGGAATGTCCTGATCATGACCGCGCTGGTACTGACCGTGCTGGCTGCTGCACTCGCCGTCGCCGGCTGGATCCGGCCCAATGAGATGCAATTGTGTTTCGATCCGACCGAGGGACGAGCCTGCCCCACCGGAGACCTTCCCCGGCCCTGGGATGTGCTGTTCATCGAATCTTTCGGCCTTATCGCGGCAGCGGTTTCCGGAGCTGCGTCTTTGCGGCACGTGCGGGGCACCTCCACGCCGTATGGGTTGCCGCTGGCGTTGGCAATCCTGAAACTGCCGGCAGGCGCGCTGACGGCCGTGCTCGGCCTGCAGCTGATGCGGGGCGGGTTCGTACCCGGCCTGAGCGACCTCGACAATCCGGCACAGATCGTCGCCTGGGCTATCACCTTCGGAGCCGCGCAGCAGCTCTTCACCGGGCTGGTGGACCGTCAGGCGCAAACCGTGCTCGACGACATCGGTGGCAAAACCGGGAGCACCACCGACGCCAACGCGTGACAAACCCGTTGGAGGGCACCTGCCCGAGGCCTTCGGAAAGGTTCCGGAACCGGAAAGGATCAAGGTATGGCCCTGCAAGGGCTGGTCGTGGGGTGCAGTTCGCCGATCGCTGCCAGTAACACGCTAGTAACACCCCGGTAACGCCTGCGTCCGTAGCTTGGTGACTGAATCCATCACCTGCGGGTGTAAGCCATTTCCAGCTTCAACGGGTGGTATTTATGGAAGGCAAGATCCACTGGAACCTGACCGCACGCATAGCAGGCGACCACGATATTTCGGTCGCAGGACTGCACGCCATGTCAGCGTACGAACGGATGAAAATCCGTCTCACATCGGGAGACACTGATGTGATAGTCAAGCTGGCACCCATCCCCACCCTGCTTCTAGTCAGTGCCAGCAGTTATAGGTCTCAAGGAGACCAGACGCTGAGGATCACACTGAAGATCAACAGCGCGGGTGACCCTCTGGAATTCGACACCCCGCTGGTCCTGATCGGAAAACCGGCGCTCGACCGTTTCTCCGGCGGCGGCCTGACGGAATTCTCATTCACCAGCACCCTAGCGCAGGACGTTGTCATCGACATCCTGACCGCCAGAGATTCCACGACCGAGCCATAGCGGGAAGGAGTACCGGCATGCCCGTATCACCGACGTATCCCGGTGTATACATCGAGGAAGTACCCAGCAACGTCCGAACGCTGGTGGGAGTCGCCACTTCCATTACAGCTTTCATCGGGCGCACCCGACGCGGTCCCGAGAACGAGCCGGTGCGTATCCAGAGCTACGCCGACTTCGAACGCCGCATGGGTGGATTGTGGCAGAAGAGCTCCGTCAGTTATGCGGTCCAGCAGTACTTCCTCAACGGAGGCGCTGACGCTGTAATCGTCCGGGTCACCCGTGATGCCCAGGCCGCCATCGTCGATCTGACAGACGACGGCGGAATGGTATTGGAGGCGGACAGCCCGGGTGAATGGGGGAACCTGCTTCAAGTCGCCGTGGACTACCAGACCGCGGACGAGGCCGACGGCGACGAGTTCAACCTCTTCGTCCGGGAAACCGGCCCCGGGGATCGACCAGGCACGACGGTGGTCGTCGGAACGGAAATCTACCGCAACCTCTCCATCGATCCCCTGTCCGCACGCCACGCCACCACCGTACTGGCACAGGAATCACGCCTGCTGAACATTTCCACGCTGGGAGCCGTTCCTCCGGCCTCGGATACCGACGACGACGGCAACCTTGTCTACACACCGCTCACGGGCGGGATGGACGGATTGCCGGTGACGGCCGAAGAGATAGCCACGAAGGACGGCCTGGCCAGTGCCCGCGAAGGCCTCTATGCCTTGGACAAGGCCGACCTGTTCAATCTCCTCGCTATTCCACCGTTCGATCCGGAGAACGAGGATGCCATCTCCGGAGCTTCCATCAAGGCGGTCCAAAGTGCCGCGCTGGTCTATTGCCGCAAACGCCGGGCCATGCTGCTGATCGATCCGCCGCTCGGTTGGGACACCGTTGAAGACGCCGAAGCCGGAGCCCAGAGCGGGGCCTTCGAGAAAGATCCGAACACCGTGATCTACTTCCCCCGGGTCAAACTGGCCGACCCGCTCAAAGAGAACCGGCTCTCGGTCTTTGCGCCGTCGGGCGTGATGGCAGGAGTCATCGCCCGCACAGACGCGACGCGCGGCGTGTGGAAAGCCCCAGCAGGGACGGAAGCCACCCTCGTGGGCGTCCAGGACCTCGCTTACAACATGACTGACGGCGAAAACGGCCGGTTGAACCCGCTGGGCGTCAACTGCCTGCGCACGTTCAACGTGATCGGGCGCGTCGCGTGGGGCGCCCGGACCACTCGCGGCGCGGACCAGTTCGGATCCGAGTGGAAGTACATTTCTGTGCGCAGACTGGCGCTGTACATCGAGGAAAGTCTGTACCGCGGCACGCAGTGGGCGGTTTTCGAGCCCAATGACGAGCCGCTGTGGGCGCAGTTGCGGCTCAACATCACCAGCTTCATGCACGACCTGTTCCGCAAGGGTGCCTTCCAGGGGAACACTCCGCGCAGCGCCTATCTGGTCAAGTGCGACGGTGAAACCACCACCCAGGGGGACATTGACCGCGGCATCGTCAACATTGTTGTCGGATTTGCCCCGCTGAAGCCGGCGGAATTCGTAATTATCAAGATCACCCAGCTGGCCGGCCAGGACGAAAGCTAACCAGGAGCACTGACGTGGCACAATTCAGCGTGAATACCAACCGCTTCGACCCCTACAAGAACTTCAAGTTCAAGGTGAAGTGGGACGGGCACTACGTGGCCGGGGTCAGCAAGGTCAGCGCCCTGAAGCGGACCACGGAAATCGTGGAGCACCGCGAGGGCGGGGACCCGAGTTCCAAAAGAAAATCCCCCGGCCAAAGCAAGTTCGAGGCCGTCACACTGGAACGCGGAGTAACCCACGATCCGGATTTCGAGGCATGGGCCGACAAGGTCTGGAACTTCGGGGCCGGCCCCGGCGCGGAATCCTCGCTGGCGGACTTCCGCAAGGACATCATCATTGATGTCTTCAACGAGGCCGGCCAGACCGTGCTGTCCTACCGGCTCTACCGGTGCTGGGTCTCGGAGTTCCAGGCCGTCCCCGAGCTCGACGCCAGCGCCAACGCGGTGGCCATCCAGACCATCAAGGTGGAGAACGAGGGCTGGGAACGCGATGAGGCAGTTCAGGAACCAACTGAGCCGACACTCTAGGGGGGGCACATGCAGGAGTCAGCAGCCCGGGTGGTCCTGCCCTCCGGCGTCTGGGTGGACGGCACGCACCAGAGAGTGGCCTGGCTGCGTCCGCTCACCGGCCGGGACGAGCTCGCCGCCGCCGCGCTTGAGGGTCGACCGTACGCGGCCCGGATCGATTCGCTGCTGGCCGGCTGCACTACCGCGTTGGGTTCTGTGCCGGATCCGCCGGAGCATGTAATTGCCGCCCTGACTCTCGGCGACCGCGAGGCTCTACTGCTGGCCCTGCGCGGGCTGACCTACGGCACCCGGATAGATGCCCTCGCCCACTGCCCGCACTGCAAGGGGCGACTGGACCTGGAGTTGACAACGGAACAGCTGCGGCTGAGACCATATGCCCACCCGCAGCTGCACCACCGCGTAGAGCTCGGGAAATACAGCGTGGTGTTCCGGCTACCCACCGGCGCGGACCAGCTCGCCACGGCCGGGCTGAACGACAACGAAGGCGAGGCCGAACTGCTGCGCCGCTGCGTAGTGGAGGTCAGCCGAGCCGACAACCAATCGGAGGCCAGTCCCGGCGGCACCGAACCGGAGGTCGACCGTGCCGGCAGTGCACCGGCCACCCTGCCGCCGGAGCTCGCTCACGATGTCAGCGCGGCCATGCAGCGGCAGGACCCCCAGTCCGAACTGATGCTGCAGTTGACCTGCCCGGACTGCGCCCGGGACTTCTCCACCGTACTGGACACCGCCGACTATCTGCTGCGCGAGATAGCAGACCGGGCAGGCTCTCTGTTCGCACAGGTGCACACGCTGGCCCTGCTATACCACTGGAGCGAGGCGGAGATCCTGAACCTGCCCCATGTCCGCCGGTCGCGCTACCTGCAACTGCTGGATCAGCCCCATACCGCGGGGGTGCCGCTGTGAGCACGTATCTGCAGCGGCTGGTGCAGCGGGGACGCGGCGGCACCCTCCCGCCAGTGTCCGCGCGTCCGGTCCCGAAACTGCCCCTGTCCGGGCTGGGCGGCCGACCTCTGCCGCCCAGCATCGGGACGACGCCCGCTCAAGGCAGCTCGCCGGGAATGGGGAACGGCCCCGGTGATAGGCGTCCCCTGACACCGGACCCGGCGTCAGGAGCCATTGAGGATTCGGCTTCGGGAGCTATTCCGGGCGCGACGGCGGAGATCTACTCTGCGGGCGCGGCGCCTTCCGGCCGGTCCGGTGGGAACCCGGACTCTGCGTCCGGCGCCCAGGTTGCTCCCCTGGCCGGAGGAACCGGCACAACGCCGCCTACGGAACCGGCGCCAAGCCGGGACCAGCGCGTGCCGGACGGTCCGGGCACCGGGGGCGGAAGGGAAGCGGACAGCGGCCCGGCCGTCCGCCAGGATACGGACAGTCGGGCCGCCACCCCCCACCGGTCGGCAGCCAGGGTGGCCGGAAGCTACCTGGCTGCCGCACAATCGGCCGCCGACTTCGAAGGGTCATTCAGGCCGCTGGGTGGCGCATTGTCGACGTCGCCACCTCACCTGCAACCGCCGGCACCGGATGACTCCAAGGTCATGCACGCCGACGGAAACGGTGTCGTCGGGCTGGACAACACCGTTGGCGGAGATGGGGATGCGTTCCAGGAGCTCGGCTCTCCCGTGCGGTCGGGCGGACAACCGCTTGGGCGGGGTGCGGGGCGGGCGCAGCAGCGCGATACCGGGCACACATCAGGCCCGCCCCGGTCGCCGGCCAGGCTGCTGCCGCACGGTTCAGCTACACCTGGTTCGGCAACACCTGGAGCGGTGGCGCAAAGTGCCGCGGCGCCAGATGCAGGTCTCCGCCGTGCTGCGGTTCCCGTCTCCCCGGCCGTTGTTCAGCCGGTGGAGACCAGCCAGTATCCCGGTGGGCCGGCTGGAACGCCCGGCCCGGCCCCCGCCGTCGTCGTTCACCCGCAGGGAAACCTGCCCGCAGCGAAACACCTGTTCCCGGCGCCGCACGAGTCTGGAAACCCATCCGGTCGGGCGGCGCGGTCCGTGCTGCAGTCTGTCCCTGCGCCCGCGGTGCCGGACATCGAGGTACGGATCGGCACGCTTGAGGTCGGCTACGGTGCCCCCGCAACGGCCCCGGTGCGGGCGGCTGCGGACTTCGCCGCCTACGTCGAGCGGCGCAGCTACGGAGGATTGGAGCCGTGAGCGACTTCCGGGGCCTGGCCGGAGTCAGCGCCACGCTGAGAACCTTGCTGCGGGACCGGATGGACCCGCCGGCCGGCGTCGCGGCCGGATCCCTGGCGGTGACCGTCGGTACCCCCCGCGGGGACGCGAACGCGGCCGGCGCAGCCGTCAACGAGCTCGCACGCATCAACCTCTTCCTGTATCAGGTGAGCGAAAACGGCTTCCTGAAGAACCAGGACGCACTAAGCCACACCGGCGCCTACGGCAATCCACCGTTGGGGCTGAACCTGCACTATCTCGTCACGGCCTACGGGGCAGCCGGTGAAAACGGCAACTCGGTGGACGAGTCCACCGCCCAGCAGATGCTGGGCAGCGCCATGCGCGTACTGCACGACTTCCCGCTGATTACCGAAGCACTGGTGACGGTGCGCGAGCCGGAGGGACACACCATCCTGCACTCAAGCCTGCGCGGGGATCTGGAGCGGCTGAAAATCGCACTGGATCCACTCTCCATGGAGGACTTGACCAAGATCTGGACGGCCTTGACCATACCCTTCCGGGCGTCCGCTGCCTACTCCATCAGTGCCGTGGAGCTGGAAAGCCAGCGGCGGCGTCAGTTTCCCCAACTGGTGGGTGAACCGGTCCACGCCGGACCTAGGATTACGATCCTGCCCCTCAGCGCTCCCAGCATCGCCTCGCTGGGCGTGCGTCGGCCGGATGACCCTGCCGCAAGCTCGCGCAACGCGCCCTACGTGCGAATCGGGGACACGCTGATCATCGAGGGCCAGAATTTCGCCGGCGGCGCGGTTATGGTGCGGATCGGCAGCACCGAGATCCGCGTGGCACCGGACTCAGCACGGCGAATCGAACTGCTTGTTCCGGACCGAACCTACGAATTCGACGGTGACACCATTGCCCTCGCCGCGGATGCCCGGCTGCAGCCGGGCGTGCAGACCGTCGAGGTGACCATTACCCCACCCGAGCTGCCTAATGCTTCGGCACGATCCAACCGCGCCGTACTGATGCTGACCCCTCACGTCACCGGCATCGCCGCGGCTCCGCCCTCGTCGCTGACCATCTCCGGCACGCGCCTCTTCGACCCCGATCTACGCGGTGAAACGCTCGTGGGGCCGGTGCTCTTCTCCGCCGCATCCTATGGCACGGCGTCTGGCACCGGCATTGAGCTCCACCTGCCGGATTCCCTGCCGCACCGGTCCGCGGACGCCTATGTCACCGACCCGCTGCCGGTCTTTGCCGCGCCGGCAGACCTGCCGCAGTTCGACGTCACCCTCGGCGGGCTCGCGGCCACCGCCCAGCTGAGAGCGGTGCCCGCGAGCTTTGCCGAACTGGCCGCCGCCCTGCAGTCCGCCCTCCGGGCCATCCCGAAGCCCGGCTTCCACGGACTCCGCGCCGCGCTGGCCGGGGACCGGCTGGTTCTGCTGGCCGGAGGACTGCTTGGACCCATCACCATCGCCGGTGCGGACGCGGCGCTGCTGGGGCTGCACGCCGGGAGCATGCGGACGGGTTACCTGTCAGGCGCCGTCGATATCGCCGGCGGGCTTCGCACGCACCCGGGAGCGGTGTCCGCCAGCCGCGGGCCGACGACGGCGGTGATCACCTTGGCTGTTGAACCACCTCCGTCCGCCGCCGGAACCGCCCGAGTGCTTCAGGAGGCCCTGCATGTGGCAGGGCCGGATTTCGCGGCACTGTCCGTGGCTGCCGTGGACGGACAGCTGCTCATCTTCGACACCGGAACCGACGCGCAGCTGGACTTCACCGCCGTGCCCGGCGGAGACCAGACCACGGTCGCCCAGCTGGGCCTGCGTGCGCATTACCCAGTCAGGGTCCGCGTCAATGGCGCCGAGGCGATCGGCGGGGTCAACCGGATGGAGCTGCCGCTATGACCCCCGCGCGGTTGGACGGCGTAGCCGCGTCCGGCGCGGCACCCTCGGCCCCGTACCCCGGCGGGACAGGCCCCGGCGGGACTGATCCGGCTTCAGTTCCCGGATCCACGGCGGCGTGGCAGGCAGCGAACAGGCGGTATTTGGAGCTACACCTGGTGCGGCTGCGGGCCCTGCTGGAACTGCGCGCCGTGTGGCTGCGCGGGCAGTGGAGCCATGATCCGCGGCGCGAATTCTCCGACCGGGTGATCACCGAAGACCACGCGGACTGGCTGTTGCGCGGCGAGGATGTTCGAGGCCGGGACCGTTTCTACGCCACGGCACCGGAGGCGCTCCGACTCCGGTCGGAGGCGGAGGCCGCCAGCCGCGAGGCGGTGCATGCAGGGGCCGTGGCCGCGGACGCCGGCATCAGACCGCCGGCGCTGGAGGTGCTGCGGAGGCTGTTCAGGCTGGGCGAGGCGGGACGGGACGTGTTGCTGCTGGCACTGGCCCCGGAAATCGACCCGTCCTTCGGCCCGCTGTACGCCTATTTGCAGGACGACATGTCCCGCCAATTCCCCACCGCCCATCTAGCCGTGGCACTGCTGGCGCTGCCGCCGGCCGTCACCGGTCTGCTGGCCGAAACCGCACCGCTGCGCCGCTACCAACTGGTGCAGGTTCACGCAGTGCCCCCACAGCCGGCCGCCGCGGCTGCGCTCTTCCTGGACGAACGGATACGGGACTATCTGCTGGGCGTCAACCGGCCGGACCGGCAGCTGGAACCATACCTGCGCCCCGTGCCGGCGGGTCCGCTGACCGCGGCACAACGGGAGCAGGCACGTCGGGGGGCGGCGCACCTGGCCGCGCACCACGCCCGCACCGGTGAGTGGAAACCGGTGAGCCTGCCGGGGCCGCCGGACAGCGGCCAGGCGGAAATGGCCCACGCCGTCTGCACCGAACTGGGTATCAGCCTCTACTCCCTCGACGCCCCGCACTGGCCGGCAGACCCTCGGCAGTTCGGGCTGCTGGAGCGCGAAGCGCTGCTGCTCCAGACTGCGTACTACTGTGAACCGGACCATACCGGCGCCTCCCCCGGGCCCCGTCCGGCTGCGCCAGTGTTCACCGCCTCCGGAGAAGCTCCGCCTGATGATCCCTCGGCACTGATCCTGCGGCCCGCGGCCGCCGCAGCGGTGGACCGGCTGGAATGGTGGGAAGAGGAACTAGGGTCGGATGCCGCCGCGGTGAACGGACTGCTGCCGGCGCTGGTGGAACAGTACGAGTTCGGCCCCGGCACCATCCGACGAACCGCCCAGGCCGCCCGGCTGCGGGCGGAACTGGAGCACCAGCCGCTGCACGCCGCCCACCTGTGGGCCAGCAGCCGGGACGCCGTCGGCGGGAATCTGGGCGAGCTGGCTCAGCGGGTGGAACCGAGCTTCCACCGAAACGACCTGGTGTTGCCGCCACAGGCCCAGCAGCAACTGGACGAGATGGTGGACCAGGTGCGCAACCGGCACACGGTCTACGTCCGGTGGGGACTCGGCACCCCCCGAGGACGCGGTATCTCGGCGCTGTTCGCAGGACCCAGCGGTACCGGTAAGACGATGGCCGCCGAAGTTGTCGCGGACCAGCTGGAACTGGCCCTCTACCGGATTGATCTGGCCGGCCTGATCAGCAAGTACGTGGGCGAAACGGAGAAGAACATGCGCCGCGTGTTCGACGCGGCACGGCGGCGCGGCGCCGTGCTCTTCTTCGACGAGGCGGATGCCCTGTTCGGCAAGCGCACCGACGTCAAGGACAGCCACGACCGGTTCGCGAACATCGAGATCAACTATCTGCTGCAGCAGATGGAGTCCTACGCCGGGCTCTCCATCCTAGCCACGAACCGCAGCAACGCTCTGGACCGGGCCTTCCTGCGGCGGCTGCGTTTCGTGGTGGAGTTCGTTTTCCCCGACGCGGTCAGCCGTCGGCGGATCTGGCAGCGCGCCTTTCCACAGGACGTCCCGCTCTCGCCGCTGGACCTGGACCGGCTGGCACGGCTGGAGATACCTGGCGGCAACATCCGCAATATCGCGCTCAACGCCGCATTCCTGGCCGCAGCCCGGAAGGAACCGGTGGGCATGGACTTGCTCATGCAGGCCGCGAGGAGCGAATACACCAAGATCGAGAAGCTCCAAAGCGACGCTGAATTCGGGGAGTACACACAATGAGCCAGCGATTCCGCCTCACCGTCGAGCACCTGCGGCTGACCGGGGTTCCCGGCGACCAGCAGCCCGCTCTCGCCGTCGAACTCGAAGACCGCCTGCGCAACGCGCTGGCCGGCCGGTTCGGCCAACTCGGGGCCCAGGCCGGCATCCTGCCCATCCCCGAATCCGAAGAGGCCCTGCGCGACCTGGTGACCGATGTCGTCCGTCGGGCCGCCGATGGTACCGCCCGCCGAGCAGGAGGCGATCAGCCGTGACCCGCGAACGCGCGCTGCTGCGCGCGCCCAGCCGCCAGTCCACCAGCCGGCCCGTTCCTGCACCGAAGGAGGCCGCGCTCTCTCCCGCGCAGGCCCTCGGCAACCAGTTCATGCGAACCGTCCAGCCCAAAATGACCGTCAACGCGCCCGGCGATGCCTACGAACAGGAAGCGGACCGCCTGGCCGGCCGGGTAGTCGCTGAGCAGATGCCGCAGCCACAGTCGGAAACGGGCGGTTCAGGGTCTACCGTCCCGCTCCAGTTCAAACCGCTGGCCGGACAGGTGACTCCGCTGGTCCAGCGGGCGGCGAAACCGGCTCGCGAAAAGAAGAAGCCTGCCGTCCCGGCGGTCCCGCCGGCCAAACCGGCCGCCAAGCAGCCGAAAGAGCCCAAGGAACCCGCACAGGAGACGAAGCATGCGAGGCGACGCTCGAAGGAGGCGTGGAAGAAGGACGACGACGCGCCGGCGAAGAAAGCCCAGACCACACGGAAAAACGCCCCGCAGCTCGGTGACGAGGATGATGCCGTGCACAAACCGGTGCAGAAGAAGGGGGGCGCCGGCGAAGCCGCGCCCGGGGTGGAAGAGGACATCACCCGGATGGAGCACGGCGGGCGTCCGCTTGATCCGGCGACCAGGGCTTACTTCGAGTCGCGGTTCGGCGCGGACTTCGGCACCGTGAGAATCCATGACGACGCCGACGCCGCACAAGTGGCCTCGTCCGTCAACGCCGAGGCGTTCACCCAGGGCCGGCACATCTTCTTCAACTCCGGACGCTACGCTCCCGCGGGCACCTCGGGCCGCCGCCTGCTCGCGCACGAGCTGACCCACGTCATCCAGCAGGGTGCCACTCCAGTTGCTGCCCCGGCCCGGCAGGAAAGGGCCGCAGGATCTCCAGTAGCAGCACCTCAACGATCCGCCGACGCCGTCCCGACCGTCCAACGACAGAATGAGGAAAACAAGCTCGTTCTTACTTCCCCTCCTTGGGTTCCGGTGGACATCGTGCCGCGAATCAGGATGTTCGGGGCCGATCATCCCCGTCCGGGACTAGGCTTCGAGGCGCCGGACAACATCGTGTTCGAGAGTGTGAAGGTCCCCGGGTTCAAACTGAACTTGCCTCAGTCCGGGGGTTATTCGGAAAAATCGGAAAAATATGCAGGTGCCCACCGCTTCGGCAGATCCAAGAACTACTCACGCCGGGGAACCAATGATCCGAAGCAACGTGATGTGTGGGCTGACGCGATCAAGACGGAAGGATTGAAAGCGAAACTCAATGAAGCCATTAGCGCAGTTGCCGGACACGACCACAGCCCACGGCACGCCACCCGCCATGTCCTCAAGGTCGATATAGCCGGAGCGGGTAAGGGAACGAAGAGGGCCGGAAAACGGTCCGGCGGCAGTTCAGAATCACTGTTGTACTTCGGGACCGCACCAGAGCTGCTCCGAGAACTGATCTTTCCGTCATGGGACAAAAAGCGTCCGGTACCACAATTCAAGCCGATGCAGGTGGACCACATAGTGGAGTTGCAGATCGGCAACTGGGCAGACAATCGCAGCGTCAACAACATCGAGAATTTATTCCTTCTGGCTGGCGGACCCAACCAGCAATCCGGAGAAGCAATCAATGCCGGCGTAGAGAAGCAATTGGCGGATTTCATCGTTGCAGTCAATGATCGGGCCGAATCTGCATTCGGTGCGGCAGGCGCTCCGGAGTCGGCGTCTGCCGCCGGGAGGGTACCGGGGCGCGGAAGACGGCCAAAAACCGATACAGAGGACCAATTGGGGACCGTCAAGCGTGCGTTCAATCTGAGGTTTTCTGCTGTAGCCGAGTTGACCGGTCGAGGTGCACCGCCGAGCATCCCCGAAGAGGACTACTACACGAAGGAACAGGTCGAAGCCGGCATCCATATGGATGTGGTCAAGGCCATTCCTCACAGTGAGCTTGGTTCAGCCGAGCAGTTCTTCATCTTCACCCGCAGACGTGGCGGCAGAAGCATCCCTTTCAGCCCCAGCGGAGCCGTTACCCCAGAGGAGGAAGGAATCTTGGGGCGCATGCTCAAGGTCACCCACAAGAGATTCGATTTAGCCAACACCGGAGAGACAACTCAGGACGGGGAGTTCGCCTCACTTACGGCGGCTGTTGCCGCACCGTTCAAGCAACCGGAGGGTTCCGGTGCGCAGCTGGAATTCGATTTCACGCCCCTTCCATTCCCCTTCAAACTCAAACGCATCCTTGGCACCACTTATGCGGGCTACCTGGACCTCGACGCCGTTTCAACTCATTTCAAACGCCAGGGACTACGGATCAGCGGGTTGAGCCCCGTGAGGATCAATGAGCTGGATATCGATGACGGCGGTCTGGTGATGAGCGGTGCGATTACCCCGGAAGTCCCGCTGCTTAGTAGAACAACGATTGACTGGGAACTTAGGAACGGCCAACTGCAAGTCTTCAAAGCCTTCTCTGCGGCCGACCTGGACGTACCGTCACCGTTCGTCGTTGACGCTGCCACTCTCGTAGTCAGCCTCGGTTCACGCAGCGGATTGGGCGTTCGTGGCGATGCACATTTCGGCATCGACAAGGTTGGTAGAGGGTTTGTGGAGTCGGCCGTACGATCAGGTACAGGAAGGAGCGCTGGCGCAGGTTCCGGCTTCTCGTTGGCCGGTGGCTTCGACTTCGACAGCAACCTCTTCGATCCCGCCGGCATCAGGCTCCGGTATGAGGACGGCCGCTTCTCCGGTGAAGGCACGCTCGGCATCCCCGAAGGCAAGATCCGCGGCATCCGTTCCGCGGAGCTGTCCATGGTCTACGCTGACGGCCGATTCACTGCGGACGGCACAGTCCGGCCCAGCATCCCGGGCGTGCGGGAGGGCAGCATGAGCCTGGAGTACTCGGAACAAGACGGACTTGTCATCAGCGGCACACTCCAGCTCGCGGAGAACCCCGCGATCCGCAACGGGTCGCTGCAAGCGCGAGTGGAGCGCAAACCTGACGGATCGTACAAGGTCTCCGCCGCCGGCACGGCGGAACCAGCCATCCCCAACGTCAACTCCCGGCTGGCTGTGGCCTACGACGACGGCGCTTTCGACGCCACCGTGACCGCGGACTTCACCCGCGGGCTGCTCAGCGGTGCGCTGCAGGTCGCAGCCACGAACCGTCCCGTGGACCCCGCCACCGACCAGCCTGCTGGAGATCCCGGAGAGGAAATCACCGTCTACGGCGGCGGTTCGATGACTATGACATTCTCGCCATGGTTGCAGGGCACCGTAGGAATCCGGCTGCTGCCGAACGGGGAAATCGAACTCTCCGGCGAGGTGGCCCTGCCCAGTGCCGTCGAGGTGTTCCCTGAGCGGCGCTACGACAGGAACATCTTTTCCGTCAACCTCGACATTCCCATCGTGGGAGTGAGCGTCCTGGGCCAGAACGTCGGCATTTACGCCACCATTGGCGGCGGTCTGGATCTAAGCGCCGGAATCGGCCCCGGCACCATCACCGGCCTGAGCCTGGGCGTAACCTACAACCCGGACCATGAAGAGCAGACCCATGTGGTGGGGCAGGGCGAGTTCATCATCCCCGCCGACGCCGGTCTGCGGTTGTTCATCCGCGGCGGCATCGGGGCCGGCATCCCGGTGGTCAGCGCCAGGGCAGGCATCGAGCTCGGCGGCCAGCTGGGGCTCGCCGGTGAAGCCCGCGCGGCAGTCGACGTGGACTGGACTCCGCAGACCGGCGTCGTGCTGGCTGCGGTGGGCAGTGTCTTCGTCGAGCCGAAGTTCAAGTTCGACGTCACCGCGTTCGTGGAGGTGACTGCTGACCTGGTCGTCGACAAAATCGATCTCTACAGCGAACGATGGCGGCTGACCGACTTCGAGTACGGTTCCGCGCTGCGCTTCGGTGTGGAGTTCCCCGTGCACTATGCCGACCGGGAGCCTTTCGACCTCTCTCTTGACGACCTGCGATTTACCGTGCCCGAGGTGGACGCGATGGCCGCACTCAGCGAATTGTTGGGGATCTGAGAATGGAACAGTTCAGCGCGCGCGATCACAACAACCGCGGAGCCCTGCTGCAGACACAGGGAGATTTCGATGGTGCGTCGGCGGCCTACGCGCTCGCGCTGGAACTCGACCCGCGGGACGCGACCGCCCTGAACAACTCCGCTTTCCTGTCCGTGCAGACAGGGGACCTGCCCGGCGGCATCGCACGCTACCGCCGGGCGCTGGAGATCGACCCCCAGCGAAGCACGGTCCACGCCAACCTCGGTGGGGCCCTCGCCCTCGCCGGGGAGACCGCGGAGGCCGCTGACGAGCTGGAGACGGCCGTCTCGCTGGATGCGCAGAACCTGTTGGCGTGGGAAGCCCTCGCTCAGTGCAGGCTGCTCCAGCAGGACCCGGCCCGTGCGGAGCAGGCGTACCGCCGAGCCGCCTGGCTGCTGCCGGAGCAGCCACAGCTGCTCACCCGGCTCGGCAGCGTGATCGCAGTGCAGGGCCGGGTGGCCGAAGCCGTCGAACTGTTCCAGCAGGCTGCCGCCCTGGACCCGGCAGACCCGCGCCCCTGGCAGCAGTGGTCCGCCGTGGCCATGGCCCGCCAGGACTACGGCACCGCCGGGGACCTGCTCCGGCACGCCATGGAGCTGGAGCCCGAGGACCGCGAGGCGAACTACCAGATGGCCATGCTCTGCGTGGCCCGCGGTGACGCCGCGGGCGCTGAGGAACTGCTGCGGAAGGTGCTGGAACGGGATCCCGGTTTCGCGGACGCCCGGGAGAACCTGGGCGTGCTGCTGCTGGCGTCGAACCGAGCGGCCGCGGCACTGGAGCTCCTGGCTCCGGCTAAGGACGGCGACGTCGCCGGATCTCGGGCGCGTTACTACTACGCCGCAGCACTCGCGGCCGCTCGCCGCCCGGACGAAGCCACCGGACTGATGCGGGCCCTGGCCGGCACCGGGGATGCTACACCGGACAGGTACGCTGCGTTGGCCGCACAGTTCTTGACGCGAGGAGGCAAGCCATGAGCACGTTCCCCGGCTCGCCGCGGCTGGTGCGCGGCTATCTGAGAATCCATCCGGACGATGCGCCGGGCACCCCGGCGCAGACCATCGCGTTCCAGTACAACCCCGGAGAGATCCGCCGCTCCCTGGCGCACCGCCGTCCGCAGAAACCGGAGCAGGGCGCGGCGCCTCAGGATGCCCGTCTGGTCGCTGGACCGCCCACGGAAACGCTGACCCTGGGGATCGAGCTCGATGCCACGGATGCACTCGGCGAGACCCGGCCGGACCGCACCGTGGTTGAGAGCGGTCTGCACATGCCGCTCGCGGCACTGGAGATGCTGATGTATCCGGCCAGCGCCGAGTACGAGCGGACCAAGGACCAGGCGGAGCAGGGGCAGATCACAGTGGAGGCCGGCAACTTGCCGCTCGTGCTGTTGAACTGGGGTGATTCGCGGGTAGTGCCGGTGATGCTGACCAGCTTCAGCATCACGGAGCAGGAATTCGATGCCCGGCTCAACCCCATCCGCGCAAAGGTGGATCTGGGCCTGCAGGTGCTGACTTATCTGGACCTGGGTCCGGGAAGCACTGGAATCGACGCGTTCCTCTCCTACCAGAAAGAGAAGGAACGGCTGGCGCGCGGCTATTTCTCCGCGGGCGCGCCCACGAGAACCCAGCACCTGAACGCGGAAACGGGGTAATCGGAGATGTTCTTCAAAGGAAGCAGGTATGCCCGGACCCCCGAAGCGTCGATGCCCGGGCCGGACGGACACGAACTGCACTACAAGACCACCCGGTTCATCGAGGATGCACCTGCCACCACGGGCCACATCATCAGCGGCGGCGAGCGCTTGGACCTTATCGCCTACTTCTACTACCGACTCCCGGACCGGTTCTGGCGGATCTGCGATGCCAACGCCGTCATGGACCCGTCGCGGCTGGAGCAGGACGTGGGCCGCAAGATCAACATCCCGGAGTCCCCGTGAGCACCCGGACCGGCTACTCGCTCACCGTTGACGGCTCGCCCCTGCCTGCCGTCGTCCTGGGACAACTCGAACGCGTCGAATGCGAGGAGCACCTCCGGCTAGCCGACGTGCTGCGGCTACACTTCAGCGCCGCACAGAAGGCCGGCGCCCGTGGCTGGGAAATCATCGATGATGGTCTTTTCGGGCGGCTGGCCCGGATCCGGCTCGACGTCACCGTGGGCAGCGGGAGCCAGCCGCTCTTCGAGGGGTACGTGGTGGAGGCGATCGCCGGGTTCTCCAGCGACCCGGACAAGACCACCTACACCGTGGTGGCCTTCGACACGTCCGTGCTGCTGCATCTTCAGGCCCGGACACGGGCCTGGCCGGACATGTCCGACGGTGATGTCGCGGACGCCGTTTTCGCCGATTACGGGCTGGCGTCCATTGTGGAATCCACGCAGCCCACCCGCGCGGACACGGACCAGACGCTGCTGCAGTCGGAGACGGACATGCAGCTGCTGCGCCGCCTCGCCCGCAGAAACGGCTACGAATGCTACGTGGACCTGAACCAGTCAGGGGTGCCCACGGGCCATTTCCATCCGGCGGAACTCGACGCCGAACCGCAGGGCATCATTTCCGTGGGCCTGGGCGCCCAAAGCAACACGGAGAAGCTATCCGTGTCGCATGACATGCTGCGCCCGGTGTCCGCCGCGGCCCACAATGTGGATCACGGCTCGCTGGAGGTCCAGGAAGCCTCCGCTATCGCCGTAGCCGCTCCCCTGCTCGGTGGCGAATCCGTGCTCACCACGAACCGGCCCCGCACGCACCTGGTCCGTGGCACCGCGCTCGCGGCGGTCCCCGAGCTGCAGTCCTACGCCCAGGCGGTAACAGACCGGTCCGCGTTGGCCATCCGCGCCGAAGGTGAGGTCAGGTCCGCGACCTACGGTGGCGTCATCCGCGCCAGGAAGCCGTTGCTGGTCCGCGGCGCCGGAGGCTCGCTCAGCGGGACGTTCCTGGTGGAGCGGGTCTTCCACGCCTTCGCCGGCACCGACTACACGCAATCCTTCACGCTGGTGCGTAACGCCACCGGGCTCGCCGGCGAAGACTTCACGGGGATGGCGGGAGGCTGAGATGGAAGCACACGCCTACTGGGGCAAGTTCCGCGGTCTGGTCACCAACGTCGACGACCCCGCCGGGTTGGGCCGGATCCGGGCCAACGTGCCGTCCGTCCTGCACGGCCTCGAAACCGGCTGGGCACTGCCATGCGTGCCCTACGCCGGCGAGGGCGTGGGCTTCCACCTGATCCCGCCCGTCGGGGCAGGCGTGTGGATCGAATTCGAGTCCGGTGAGACATCCGCCCCCGTCTGGACAGGCTGCTGGTGGGGTGAGGGTCAGATGCCGGAGGAGGCCACCCCGGAAATCAAGATCATCAAGACCGCAGCCCACACCCTCATCCTGGACGACACCCCGGGCGGGGAGAAGATCGAACTCCGGCACGCCGACGGCAGTGTGCTGCGCATGGACAGCGACGGCATCCGGCTGGCCCACGAGGGTGGCGCGGCCCTGCACATTGACGCGTCCAGCATCACGATGGACAACAACGGACCCCGTGTGATCCTGGAGGCCAGCAGCATCACACTGAACAACAACGGCAGGAAGATCGAGCTGGGCAGCGCCTCCGTGACGATCAACGGAACCTCCCTGGAGGTGATGTAGGTGCCGGCCATCCTCCAGCTCGGCTGCACCATCCAGTGCCCACATGGTGGCATGGTCATAGCCGTGCCGACCAATGCCCACGTCCGGGTGGGCGGGGCGTTCGCGCTGCTGCAGAACGACCCTTTCACGGTCGTCGGCTGCCCGTTCACGGTAGGTCCGAAGCCGCAGCCTTGCGTCAAGATCCTGTGGCAGGCACCCGCGGTGAGCATCACGGTGGGTGGGCAGGCGGTCCTGCTGGCGAGCAGCATCGGGCTGTGCCAGAGCGCCGAGCAGATCGTGCAGGGCACCGTCGTCGTCAGTGGAGTACAGACGAAGGTCAGCGGGGTGTAGGCAGTGGACTCACGCCTTGATTATCCGTTCACGGTGGACCGGCGCGGGCGCACCGCCACCACCGACAAGTCCGATCACCTGCAGGACATGATCCATGCGGTTCTGTTCACCCGTCCCGGCGAACGGGTGAACAGGCCGGACTTCGGCTGCGGCCTGGCGGCGCTGCTGTTCCAGCCGAACACCACGGTGCTGGCCGGCGAGACGCGACTCCAGGTGATGAGTGCCCTGCAGCGCTGGCTGGCCACTGCCATCACGGTGGAGCGGGTGGAAGTGCAGGCCGCGGAGGAGCGGCTGGTCGTCACCATCGAATACATCCGGCTGGACACAGGCCAGCGTGTCACCGACACGTTCCAGGCAGGCTAGGAGGCAGGCGTGGGCACAGAGTTCGAAGGAATCAGCTACGGCGACGCCGAACGACGGACACGCATCCGGCGGGATCCGGTCCTCAACGGCTTGGACTACCTGGAAGTGGATACCGAGCCGGATGCTGTCAATCAGCGCCAATTGCGTGTCTATTTCCTGCCCGCGGACCCACCGGACGACCCAGCACTGATGGCCAAGGTCGATACACTGCTGACCACCCTGGCCGACCCGGCACACCGCAGCATGCTGCAACTCAGCGGCGGCGTGAAGACCCGCGGTATCGAAATCCGGGAGGTCCACCGCGCATCCGACCATGTGGTGATCACCGTTGATCGACGGGGCGACTTTTCGGACTATGTGCTCAGGGTCGTACATCCGAGCATGGATCCGTTCTTCGGACGAACGGCGTTCAGCTTCAAAGCCGGCTGCCCCAGCCGTTACGACTGCCGGTTGGAGACGGACGACGACGGCGCCGGTGTCACCTCCGCACCGCATATCGACTACCTGGCCAAGGACTACGAGAGCTTCCGCCAGGCGTTGACCGACTACCTGCCCACCATCATCCCGGCGTGGACAGAACGCCGGGAAGCAGATTTCGGCATGAGCCTGCTGGAGCTCTTCGCCTACGTGGGCGACCGGCTGAGCTACTACCAGGACGCTGTGGCCAACGAGGCCTATCTGGAGACCGCCCGCCAGCGGCTGTCGGTCCGCCGCCACACCCGGCTGATCGACTACGCCCTGCATGATGGTCTGAGCGCCATGACCCTGCTGCACTGCTGGGCAGAGGCCGACGTCGAGCTGACCGGGGATGTGCTGCTGCGGGCTGTGACGTCCCCACGCCTGCTTGATAATCCGCCGCCGGCCGTTCCGGGCGAGTTGGCGGCACAGGCACTGGACAGCGCGGACGCCGTGTTCGAGGTGCTCTCCCCCGGCCACGGCGCCTTCCGGCTACTGCCCGCGGGACCGGTGCGGCTTTATCCGGACCACAACGAGATACCGCTCTACACCTGGGGCAACCTCAAGGCCACCCTGCCGTCGGGGGGTACGGGCGCCGATCTGGCCGGCGCCCTGCCCCACTTGGCCGCCGGCGACCTACTCCTGTTCGAGGAAGTACTCAGCCCGGACAGCGGCCAGGCAGCGGACCGGGATCCGGCGCACCGTCAGGCGGTCCGACTGACCCGGGTACGGGAGCCGCAATCGGACCCGCTCACCGGCGGGTCATACACGCGGGTGGAATGGGGGCAGCAGGATGCGCTGGTCTTCGATCTCTGCATCGCAGGGCAAACCCGCGACGGAGCCCAGCTGGACGGGGTGAGCGTCGCCCGGGGCAACCTACTGCCGGCC
Source organism: Arthrobacter antioxidans (assembly GCF_023100725.1). NCBI lineage: Bacteria > Bacillati > Actinomycetota > Actinomycetes > Micrococcales > Micrococcaceae > Arthrobacter > Arthrobacter antioxidans. The sequence goes on along the minus strand of NZ_CP095501.1, from coordinate 1,696,842 downwards.
TTCCACGGCCGCACGGTCGACGAAGAGCACACAGTGCACGGCGGCGGACCCCAGAACCCGCTGCTCGAACAGCCCGTTGGGACCCGTGGCTACCGCTTCCGACTGCAGCAGTCTCCGCTGGGCTTCCTGCCGTCAGCAGATCTGCCCGCGCTTTCCGTCGACGAGCTGCGCTCGGTCCAGGCCCGGGGTGCGCTGCCCGCCGTCCTGCAGCTGAGCGAGACCACGCAGTCCGGCGGCGCCTACCAGTGGTCCGCGGCGACCGGAGACCTGCTGGGCAGTGGCCGCTTCGATCCACACTTCGTCGTCGAGACGGACAACGATGGCGCGGCAGTGCCCCGCTTCGGCGACAACCAGTTCGGTATGGCGCCGGGCGCCGGGTCAGAATTGCGCGTGTCCTACCGGGTCGGCACGGGACCCGGCGGCAACGTCGGCGCCGACTCGCTCGTGCATTTCCTCAAGGATCCGGACAATCCCGCCCATGCGGCCATCAGCAGGGTGCGCAACCCGCTGCCGGCCTGGGGAGGTGTCGACCCGGAGCCGATCGCGGCGGTCAAAGCCGTGGCTCCGGCGGCCTTCCACGCCCGAACCTACCGCGCGGTCACCGCTGCAGACTACGCGCGTGCAGCGAAGGAGCACCCTCAGGTCCGGGACGCCGCGGCCCGTCTCCGCTGGACCGGCAGCTGGCACACAGTGTTCGTCTACGTGGACCCGCTCAACGCGGCGGAACTCTCCCCGGCGCTGGCCGGGGACGTGGCTGACTGGGTCAACAGCGTCACGCTGGCCGGGTATGACCTGAGCATCAAGGGCCCCGTCTACGTGCCCCTGATGGTGGAGCTTCAGCTGTGTGCGGAGGCCGGCCATCTGGGCCGTGACGTGGAGCAGGCCGTGCTTCGGACCCTGATGGCATTCTTCCACCCGGATAGGTTCGGCTTCGGACAGCCGCTGTATCTGAGTGCGCTGCTGGCCGCCGCCGAGCGCGTGTCCGGCGTCGGTTCAGCCACCGCCGTGGGATTCGCCCGGCGCTACGATTCCGATCCTGGAGCGACTGCCCTGAATCTGGCGCGAGGATTCATCGCCGCTGATCCGCTTGAGGTTCTCAGGCTGGACAATGATCCCAGCTTCCCGGAGAACGGGCTGCTGACCGTCAGAGCTGGGGGCTGACGCGATGTCGGTGGAACCAGGGACGCCACGGATCAGCAACAGGCCCGGCCTGCCGGCCATCCGCTACCGGCTCCGCGCCTACCCCCAGTTCCGCGGCGCAATGCTCGCCCGTTTGGCGTTCGAGATGGTGGAGGGCCGGGTTCCCCTGCGGGACCTCACTGCCCGCCGGGACGACGATTTCGGGATAGCGCTGATCGACCTGTGGTCCTATGTCGCGGACATCCTCACCTTCTACCAGGAGCGCAGTGCCAACGAGGCCTACCTGGGCACGGCCCGGCAACCGGAAAGCCTGCGCCGGCTGGCCGCCATGCTGGACTACCGGCCGGTCCCGGGGATCGCCGCGTCGGCCCAGCTGGCCTTCACCCTGCACCCTCCCACGCCGGCCGCCCAGCAGACCCTCATCTCCGGATCCCTGCGGGCGCAGAGCGTCCCCGCCCAGGGGGAGAAACCGCAGAAGTTCGAGACCCTGCAGCCGCGGCTGGCCCGGTATGAATGGAATCGCCTGCGGCCCGTCACGCACCGCCCGCAGGACTGGAATCAGCAGACCGCGGCCGTGCAGCTGGACGGCCAGGTCCGTTCCCTCTCCACCGGCTGCCCCCTGCTGCTGGTGGGCTTCGAGCACGACGAGGATCCGGGAACACCGCGCTGGGATCTCCGCCGGGTCCAGTCCGTCCGACCGGGACCAGAGAACACCACCGTGGCCCTGGACAAATCCCTGGCCGCTGCCCAGCCGGACCCGCACAGGCAACAGACGGGCCCTGCCGCGTACGCCATGCGCGCCACGGCCTCCCTCTTCGGGTTCAACGCCCCCATGCTGGCCGCACTACCGGAAGTCACCCGGCGCCAGCTCGCCGGCCACGATTTCAAGATCATGACCACCACCAAGGAAAGCCTTGAGGGTGAAAGCGGCCGGACCATCGTCACCACGACGGACATCGTGTCCGCGACCGAGAAGCCGCTGCCGCCTCTGCCCGCCGACTGGGATTTCGGGAAGAGCCCTCCTGATGGCCGGGACATCGACCTCGACGCCGTGTACCCGGTGCTGCCCAATTCCTGGCTGGTGCTCGAGCGGCCCGGGACTGCCCGGCTCTACCGGGTGGACGGCGTCGCGACGCAGGCCCGCAACGATTTCCTGCTGACCGGCAAGGTCACCCGGCTCACGCTGCACTCCGGGGAAGGGGTAGCCGATTTCAAACAGGACCCGCGCCGGACGGCGGTACATCTGACGCCGGAGCCACTCCGGCTGGGACAGGAAGAGGTCGCCGCATCATTTCCGAAGGACTGGCTCGATGTCCAGGGCAGCCACACGGCGCTGGAGCGCGGCCGTCCCCTCCTGATCAGCGGACCCGCTGCACCTGCCGAACTGGCTGAACTCGCCCGGGTCGAAGCCGCTGGCGCGGACACCCGGCTGTTCTTCTCCAAACCCCTGGCCCACAGCTACGACCGGATCGGACTGACCGTCTACGCCAACGTGGCGGCCGCGGCACACGGGGAGGCCGCGGCGGAGGTCCTGGGCAGCGGCGACGCCTCGCAGCCGTTCCAGGCCTTCACGCTGAAGAAGTCCCCACTGACCTACCGGGTGCAGGCCGGAGCCCCGAACGGCGCGACCAGCACACTCCAGGTCCGGGTGGACGGAGTCCTCTGGACGGAGTCGCGCAGCTTCTACGGTCACGGGCCGCAGGAACCCGTCTACACCACGGTCACCGCCGGGGACGGCAGCACGACGGTGCGGTTCGGTGACGGCGTCACGGGCCGACGGCTCCCCACCGGGCGCGGCAACGTGACCGCCGACTACCGCCACGGACTCGGCGCGGCCGGCAACGTCTCGGCCGGAACCATAACCACCCTCCTGGACCGTCCGCTGGGCCTGAAGAGCGTGCTCAACCTGCTGCCGGCTGCCGGAGGGGCGGAGCCCGAACCCGCGGAAGCGCTACGTCGCAACGCCCCGAACACGGTGCGGACCTTTGGAAGGATCGTCTCACTGCGTGACTTCGAGGACGCCGCGCGCGAATACGCCGGCATAGCCAAAGCCCGCGCGGTAGTCGAGTGGGACGGTGAGACCCAGCTGGTCCGGCTCACCGTGGCCGGTGACGGCGGTGCCACTCTTCCGGCCGGCGCCGACACCCACACGGCGCTGCTGGCCGACCTGGACGCTCGCCGGGACACCAACCGCGTGCTCCAGCTTGACAGCTACGCCGAACTGCCCCTGCAACTGGCCGCCACGGTCCTGGTGGACGCCCCCACCTTCAGGCCCGACGACGTCCTCGCTGCCGTGCGCGACGCTGTGGCCGACCACTTCTCCTTCGACCGACTCGACCTGGGTGGGCGTGTGAACCGAAGCGACCTGTATCCCGTCTTCCACTCGGTCGCCGGAGTGCTGGCCGTGCGCATCCACACCTTCCGGGCTGTGCCCTCGGCCGGCGAGGAGGGAACGACCCCGCCACTGAGCACCGCCGTCGTTCCCGCCAGCCACCAGCTCATGGTCCTGGAGGACCCTCGTCTGGCCGGTCTCACCACAACCACGGAGTACAAGGAGGCCGGCTCGTGAGCACCATCGACTTCTGGCAGTTGCTGCCTTCGGCGCAGCGGATAGATGACGCCGACCGTGGCTATCCGCTGCGGACGCTCTTGAACATCATCTCGCAGCAGGCCAACGCGGTTCACCAGAACATCGACGATCTGTGGGACGACTACTTCATCGAGACGTGCGACGACTGGGTTGTGCCCTATATCGGCCAATTGGTGGGCAACATTCCGCTGCAGCCCGTGCCGAGCGGACCGCGCGCGGACGTGGCTCGGACCGTGTATTTCCGGCGCCGCAAGGGCACCGTTCCCATGCTCGAGGAACTGGCCGGGTTCGTTACCGGCTGGCCCGCCCACACAGTGGCGTTCTTCGACCGCATGACCTGGACGCAGCACATGAACCATCTGCGTCCGGGCACCGGGACGGTGGATCTGCGGCGGCTCGAGGCGCTGGATGCACTGGGTACCGCGTTCAACGACCTCAGCCACAGCGCGGATATCAGGCCCTTCTCCGCCGGTGCCCGGTACAACATACCGGCGATCGGCTGCTTCCTCTGGCGGTTGGGCGCCTACCAGCTCCGAGGTGCCACGCCGCGGCGGTCGACTGCTCACCCGCACGGTTATCACTTCAGCCCGTTGGGAAACCCGGCGCCGCTGTTCAACGCCGCGCACGACGGCGGCGGAGCCGGTCGGATGACCGGAGCCGGCGTTTCCGGCGCGACTCCCCCGGCGAAAAGATCGGAGGCCGAGATCAACGGTCCCATCCGGCATCCTTCCTTCCATCACCACCTGACCGACTATTACCCGGAGCAGATCGGCGACAAGACCCCACCTGGACTGTCCATCTTTGCGGACGGCGAGCGTATACCGCCGGAACTCATCCAGTGCATGAACCTGAGCGGATGGGCCGCTCCCGCGGCGGCTGGAATCCGGGTGGGAATCGACATTGTTCGGGGCCGCTTCGCTTTTGCCGCCGGCGCCGAACCATCAAACGCACACACTGTTCGGGTGAATTTCGGTTACGGGTTCAGCTCCGACATCGGCGGTGGACCGTACGACCGCAGTCATCTGCTGGAACGCACGGTGGTGCGAGAACACCCGACAGTGCTGGCCCTGCATCCGAACGGCATCGCCGCTTCGGTGCAGTCGTGGACGCCGACGGAGAACCCGGCGGCCGTGCTGGAACTGCCGGACAGCCGCACCTTCGACGAAGCCGCCGGCGTATCTTTCGATTCCGGTGGGCTCCGGCTGACCCTGCAGGCAGCCAATTCGCAGAGGCCGGTGATCCGCGGTGTTCTGGCCGTCGGCGCCAACGCTCCGGAGCACCTGGTGCTGGACGGACTGGTCATCGAGGGCCCGCTGACGATTGCAGGTCACAGCAGGCTGCGCAGGCTGAGCCTGATCCATTGCACCCTGGTGCCGGGCTGGAGCCTGAACGAGGACGGCTCTGCCGCCTTTCCGGACGAAGCGAGTCTGATGGTTGGATCAGGCAACGGCGGACTCGAGATCGAGCTGATCAACAGCATCACCGGACGGCTGCAAATTCCGCAGTCCACCGGCGGGCTGCTGGCCCGGAACTGCATCATCGACCACCCGGGCAGCTCCTCCGGACCGGTCGTCAGCTTCGCCCTCGCAGGCAGCGGGGACGGCAACCAGCCAGGCCCCAGCACCTCGCTGGAGCGTGTTACCGTCTTCGGCCGCATCCAGGTCAGGGAGTTGACGATGGTCTCCGAATCCATCCTTACCGGTGAAGTGGTCAGTCGGCGGCGGCAGCACGGATGCGTACGATTCAGTTACCTGCCGGACGGCTCGTCCGTTCCCGGCCACTACCGCTGCCAACCCGCCACTGGCGTTGCGGAGATGACGGAACCGGCGAAGCGGGGCCGCGAACTCAAGCGGCTGACCCCGTTATTCACCTCGCGCCGTTACGGACAGCCGGGATATGCACAACTGGCAGCGGGCACCGCCGCCGAAATTCTTGCCGGCGGACAGAACAGGGCCGAAATGGGTGTGTTCAATGAATTGTTCCAGCCGCAACGCGAAGCGAATCTGCGGACCCGGCTGGAGGAATACCTTCCCTTCGGGCTCGAACCGGGCTTCATCTACGTGACTTAAGGAGAGCACGATGAAAGGCGACTTTTCGCGTCTGACGTTCGATCCCGCCAAACACTACACCGGCCTCTTCAAACAGCAGGGGCGGGTGGATCTGGATGCCGACTGGAACGAAGGCCAGTCCATCCAGACCCACCTGCGCGAGCGGGCGCTCTCCGACATCATCGGAGCCTCCGGTGCTCCCGGAGACGGATTCACGATCACGGCGACGGAGGACGGTGCCGATCTGCGCATTGCGGCAGGACGCCTCTACGTGGACGGCGTCCTGGTCGACAACAGCGCCGACGTGCTCTACCAGGGTTCCGGCGCAGTGGAAGAGCGACTCCAGCCCAACGGCGCACTTGCCGGCGAGCTGCTATCTGCCCCGGACGCGGCGACCGCTCCGCTGCCGGAGCTGGAGGTTGGTGGGCTTGCGGGGGCGGACCGGCTTCGTACCGATCTCATCTATCTCCAGGTGTGGCAGCGCCACGTCACCGCGCTGGAAGATCCGGCGCTGCGCGAGGTGGCCCTCGGCGGACCGGATACGGCAACGCGGCTGCAGACCACATGGCGGGTCCGTCTGCTCCGGAATGCCGGTGTGGCCGCTTGCTCCGACGATGTTCCCGGGTTCGCGCCGGAGGCAACCGGGACGGGCGTACTGAGCACGTCGGACGATCTGGTGCAGGGCCCGGATGACCCGTGTGCTGCTGAGCCGGACGGCGGAGGTTTTCGGGGAAGGGAGAATCGCCTGTATCGGGTGGAAATCCACACCGGCGGCTCCGAAGCCGATGCGACATTCACCTGGTCCTCGGAGAATGCAGCCGTCGTCTACGCGGCCGAGTCGGTGGACGACGCTCACACACTTACGCTTCGACGCCGGGGTGCCGACGACGTTCTGGCGCTCCGGGAAGGTGACGCCGTCGAAATCTACAGCACCGAGGACATCCGGCAGGCACGGCCGGGTCTGCTCAGCACGGTGGCCGCACATCCCAACGGTCTCGAACTCACCGTCGAAGGGGACCTGAGCGGCTACCTCGGGCGCCGCGACGTCGGGGTGAGACGCTGGGACGACGTCGCTATTCCGGTCAGTGCAGGCAGTGCACTGGGGCGGTCCGGCATCAAGGTGAAATTCTCCGCTGGCACCTACCGGCCCGGAGACTACTGGCTTATTCCGGCCCGGGCCCGCGATGCGAGCTACGCCAGGCTGGACGGCGTGGCTCCGCATGGAACAGTAAATCACTATTCACGGCTGGGACTGCTGCACTGGTGGCTCCAGAACGGCCAGGTGGTAGCCACTGTCCAGGACTGCCGGTCGGTCTTCCCCGGCATCACGGAGCTCACCAACGTTTACTACGTGGGTGGGGACGGCCAGGAGGCCTTGCCGGGACAGCCGCTGCCGGCGCCCCTTCAGGTTCGAGTCAACCGGGGCAATGTGCCGGTGCCCGGACGCCCGGTCGAATTCGTCGCGACCGCCGGCGTTCTCGACGGAACCGGTGACCGGGTCCTCGCCATCACCGACGACGCCGGCGTGGCACGTGTGGCGTGGACGCTCGGCCAGTCGCCCCACGTGCAGCAGGTGAGGGCATCGTTGTGGTCGGACCCGAGGCTCCACACCGTGTTCAACGCCAATCTGAGCACAGCCGACCGCATCTCCTACAGCCCGGCGGCGGGGTGCGATCTGACCGCTACCACGGTGCAGGAGGGTCTGGACCAACTCTGCGCCCGCGGAGCAGAGAAAGATCCGGGAATCAGGGTGACAGGGATCTTTTGGGGCATTTCGAAGCAACCCCGCCTGCATCGGATTCCCGCAGGAAACCTGCAGGTGGAGCACACGAACGACCGAATCACGGGACTGCGGCTGGCCGACGGTGCCATCACTGACGAACTGCTATTGCTGCTGCAGGATGCCGGCAGTCGCTTGGACATGCCGTATTTGGCCACGGCGGAACTGACGGGTGGGCGGATTACCTTCGCAGACAGCCGAAGGGGCAGCAAGAGAATCCAACAGGAGGTCTCGGACATGCTGAGTGGAATGATATCCGCCGTGGGTGACCCTGCGATCAATGATCAGGAGGTGGCTGTACAGGTCTTCCTGGAGGGGCTGACCGTCGTCTGCGACGACATCCTGGACAAGAATGTCTCCCGTGCTACATGCTTTCTCACCCTGGAGATGCCTCAGACCGTCCAGCGCAGCGTAGGGATCTACCTGCCGGTGGTGCTGCGGCCGGAAGTTGGGCAGCCGACCGTGCTGGAGAATGAGATCCACTGGCGTCCGGAAGCCCGAACCCGGGAACTCCTCAGGGCCTCGCTGGCCACGGCACTCACGTTCGAGGAGCGCTCACTGCTGGTCCGGCTGACGCTGAAAGGCAACTTCATCCGCGACGCACGCGGCCGCCGTTATCTGGACGGGGAAGCCTTCGGCCGGCCGGACAGGCCACCGCATGACCTTCTCCCGACCAAGCTGAAGACGGGCACTGCCTTCAGCGGGAACGACAAGCGCGGCGGGGACTTCGAGATGTGGTTCTGGGTCACCGACGACGACATCAAACCCCGGCAGGACGACATCGGCTTCGTCCTCGTCCGCAATCAGGACTGGACACAGTTCAATCCCATGATGTCCATGATGCTGGACCGGGGAGCCTACTCCCAAAGCGGAATACTGCCGGAGGGCTACCAGGTGAGGACCAATGAGCCCTTCGAGCCGGACCGGGCAGTTCAGATGATGTTCAAGTTGGGCCTGGAGGTCCTGCCGTTCGCCGGTTCACCGGGAAAAGGCGTTTCCCCGAACATCTTGGTGCCTGAATCGCTGGGGCCACTGTATCGCCGGCTGATCGGTCCGGCCTGGGAGCCACTCCTTCGCGGAACGCTACCCGACGTGGCGGTCGACGACAGCGAATTCGTCCAAACTGCGATACACAAGCAACCGGTGCTTCTCCTATGCCGACGAAGCGACTTGAACGCACTGCTCCTTCATTCTACGAATCCCTATGAGGCAGCGGCGTTCACCGTTCTGTGATTTTCAGGCGGTGATTAGGTCGGCGCTTCCCTGCCCTGATACACCCCGAAGACCATGCACCGAACCGCGTGTCGTCAAACGCAAAGGACCCAGCCGGCCAGGCAAAGCATCGGCTCAATAGAACAATCCAGGTCCGGACTTACCCTGTACCCGACTCCCGGTTCGGACTCAACAGTCGTCACCGCGGGGAAGTCGCCTTGTCCTCGTCGTCCACGAACGCTACTTGAATTGTGTACTGCTGATAGAGCTGAATTGCATCCTCCACGGGCAGGCGTCCGAGGTCCAATGCCGCTTTCAGCCCCCCCCCCCCCGAGTTGGGCAATACCTGCCTCTGCTGCGCTGACCTTTGCGGCCACGGAGTGCGAGTTGGCCAAACTGGTCGCTACGGCAGCGACGACGGACATCAGCATCGCCGCCAGGCAAAGCACCTGCCAGACCATGGCACTCTGTTCCAGGGTCAGCGCTTCCTGAACCTCCGCTGTGAACTTGGTGCCGCCGAAGGCGGGGCCGACGGTGAAACCCGCAGCCAGCGCATTACCAACGACGCTCGTGGTGACCAGCCTGTTCCGACGAGGTCGTTCATGACGCAGGAACAGCCTGATAGCGGACTGTCCTGCTCGATGTTCTCGATCAGTCTCTGACGAGCCTCTTGTTCCTTCACGACTTTCCCCTGGGGCGGTGTTATGGTGCGATCTACCCGCCGAGAAGGGCAATCGCTGAACATTCTTAGGTGGTACTGACGTGTTGAAAGCTGGGGGCGTCCCCTGCTGAGCGCCGTCGGAGACACCGCTTGGATCCGTATCCATACGAGCACTCATGGCGTTACCAACGCGCCATTGTGAGGACGTCCACACAGGGATGTGAGCTGCCCAATGCTCAAGGAAGACCTGTGGTGGAAACCATGTACGAGTCGATAGGCGAACTACGGTTCGGCACTGAGGAAGAAACGCAGGAGGTGGCGTCCTTGCCTGCGGACGTCGGCAGGGAGTTTGCCAGCGACAAGTACGCGTCACCACAGTTCATGATGTGGCGTGAAGATCAGCGTGGCATTTCAGAACTTAGGCGGAGCGGACCGGCCCTGGCGAGTATGGGGTCATGGGATCCGCGCGGTTCGTGGCCGTTCATGACATCAGGTTGGCTCCTTGGTCCGCCGAGTTGATGCCGAACCGACCGGGAGACGATGCCAGGACGAATTGCAAGCTGGAAGTCCTGCAGGGACTCTTCCAGAATTTGATTTTTTCATTGAAGCCGGCTGGCCGCGCACCGTCTGAGTGTCCCAGGGGACTGCCCACGCTGTACGCGGGGGCCTTCGGAACTGCCCGGGATTCCGTTGACTCTCGGGATTTAGTGTTGTCAGGCGGCTTTGATGCCGTTAGTGAGTATCTCGAACTCGACGGTTGTTAGCCTTCCGAGGCGCCGTTGGCAGCGTTTCCGATGGTAGGTTTTCTCGATCCAGGTCACGATGGCCAGATGCAGATCGGCCCGCGTGGACCATCGCCGGCTATCGAGCACGTTCTTCTGCAGGAGCGAGAAGAAGGACTCGATGGCCGCGTTGTCGGCGCACGCGGACCCGGGGCAATCCCTTCAGCAAATCTTTCATTCAGTAGCACCCCCAATTGAAGAGGGCCCACTGACCGAAATCTATAGGCTGCCCGGCTATCGTCCACAGATATGACTGCCATGCGGCTCAGTACCATTGGTTCCTGATCGGATGCCCAGCAGCCAGTAACGCCACAGTAACGCCTTCCGATATAGACCTGACACCATGGCGGAGCCCAACCTCCCGGTTTCAGCCCCGACCGCCGGCAGAACGCACGAATTATTGTTCGGCTTTTCGCGAGCATTTGCACATAGAGCATTGCGGCTCGCCATGTGAAGCCGTGCACACCACCACATGAAGATCTAGAGGCAGGGAGCCCAAGATGTCCGAATTGTTCAACCAGGGAATCGTCGTTCTACGCGCCCCGGCCTTTCGCGCCACGCGTGACCCCTTCGACGGACCGGGTGCCCCCGGGCTCGAAATGGCCGCCCAAGGAATCGCAGAACGCGCTATGGGATTGACCGTGGAAAGGGAAGACAACCCCTCACATGCGACTCTCAACGCCCTGCGGAACGATTCGACGGTCCTCAGCGTCGCACCCGCTATGCCGATGAAGCTCATCGAACCTCTCGAAGCTGAGGCGGCTAGGGCCGCTGCTGTGACGTGGGGCGTGAAGGCAGTAGGCGCCGATACCTCGCCCTTCACGGGCGCCGGGGTGACGGTCTCGGTCCTTGACACCGGAATCGACTCCACCCACCCGGCCTTCGCTGGCGTCGACCTCGTCACGAAGGATTTCACCGGAGCCGGCAGCGCCGACGACGACAACGGTCACGGCACGCACTGCGCCGGAACCATTTTTGGCCGCGACACAGAGGGCCAGCGGATAGGCGTTGCCCCCGGCATTCAGAGGGCCCTGATCGGAAAGGTCCTCGGAGGCCCGAACGGCGGCAGCAGCGACGCACTTGCGTCGGCAATGCTGTGGGCAGCCGACAACGGCGCCCACGTCATCTCCATGTCGCTCGGCATGGATTTCCCGGGCTGGGTGAACGATCTTGTCAACGTGAACGGCTTATCGATCCCGGCCGCCACCTCGATCGCCCTCGAAGGCTACCGCGCCAACATCCGGCTATTCGAACAACTGGCCAATCTTCTCAATGCCCGCGCCTCAGTAGCCCAGACCACAATCGTCGTCGCGGCCGCTGGCAATGAGAGTGAACGCAACGGCTCCCCAGCGTATGAGATCAACGTTGCCCCTCCCGCCGCAGCGTTTGGGATTACTTCCGTGGCTGCCTTGGCCGACGGCGCCGGCGGACTCACCGTTGCACCGTTCTCCAACACGATGGCGACTGTTGCGGGTCCAGGAGTAGGGGTCTTCAGTGCTTGGCTCAACGGCGGCACCAGAACCATCAGCGGAACCAGTATGGCAACCCCACACGTCGCCGGCGTCACGGCACTCTGGGCCGAGCGGCTAATGGCGCAGGGACCGCTCAGCCCGATTCTCCTCCAAGCCAAAGTGATTGGGTCAGGAACGTTCGAGCCACTCAAGTCCGGAACTGACCCGATGGACGTGGGGGCCGGTCTGGTCCAGGCACCCACGAACGTTGCGTAGTCAACGAAATATGGCCCAATCCCAGACGCGATAGACATCAAGAATCCTGGTCGGGCCGATTTCGTCTGGGTGGACGGTGTCCAAAACCGCGGCGTCCACCGTGGTGAAGAACGCGTAACGACGGTGCGTGTCGAACAATGCTTCCCGGCCCGTCGCCGGCTCTCGGGTTCAACGCCGCATGCGGCGCACCACCAGCCGGCCGGTGACCTGCTCTGTTGATTTGCGGGAAGAATATGCGGTGGATTCGATTTCGACGACCTCGGCCCGGATGCCTAGGCGCTGGCCTCTTCGTCGAAGACCGCGTCGGTCTGGTCCGATCGTTGCCCACGAAGCACTTGAACTCCGGATCAACCGCGCGGCCAATTACCGTAGGCATGGAAGAAGTTGTAGGTGGTCGAATCCCAGCGTCGGACCTCGTTCCACACGCGGGGCGGGTTCGTGGAGAACCACTGGGTCGATTGGATGCCATTGACTCGGCTGTCACCATTATCGTAGGTGCCGGCGCCACTGTCCCCAGGGATGATGTCGAGGTTGTGCTGGTAGCGACTTCCCGGCGCGGCCGTGAACGCCCCACTTTTGATCCATGACGACGGAACCGGCTTATCCGAGGGGTACCCGATCATCGTCTTTGTGCCATTGAAGTTTTGTCCGGTTCCGAACCAGCCAGTCTGACGACCGATGTCCGGCCGCGATGGGCTGAATTCCAGGACCGCGAAATCCCAATCCCACTCGTTCGAGTTCCACTGGCCAGGAAGGGTGATCGAGTCGAAGACGAAGCTCCCGAAGGGTGCGGTCGGAGCCACCGTGTTGGCTCCGAACGTGACGCTGCGGGTAGGAATCCATGTACCGTTCTGGAAGAAGCAGTGGGCGGCACAGAGTGCCGTGCTCGGCCCGATCATTGTTGCTGTGCACCCCTGGGACAAGTATGCGAACGCGCTGCCAGGAAAAAACTGCGGACTATCGATACGGCGCCGGTCGTCCGCCCCAATGACATAACGATCAGCGGTCGGGGCTAGCCCCGGACCGGTGAGATATTTCGCCCTCGCAAATGCGCTTGATTCTCCCCAGGACCCCTCCGTATTGGAGGGGGACGCCATTGCCTGGATTGCGTCAGCAATCTCGTAGTCAGGTTCATCGAGTCGGTATTCGAAATTCCCGACGAGCCGTCTCGGCTGCAGGGCCCTCGCTAGGTCTTCACGTGCCATCGCACGCGGATCCGGTGCAAATGCGGCGTCGATGTCCGGGGCGCGCCGTACTCGCTCGGTTTCCGGAACGTCAATCTCGGGAAGGTCGATCCGCTCGGCTGCCACCCAGCGCCTTCCCTTGGCATCCGTGAAATCCTCCCCGAGTTCGTGAGCTGAGGATGGTCCCAGCATCGTGTTGTCATATTCGTCGCTCATTTCCTGCCTCCGTTTTCTTCCTGATGTCCGTTCGGGTTTTCTTCCTGATGTCCGTTCGGGTGCTCCTGCAGCTCTACTTCGGAATTACGTAAGGCGCGCAATATCTGGTGATTGACCGGTAGTTCAAGACGGAGAACGGGCTGCGCGTCCCGAAGCCCTGGGAGGGGCCCGTTGAATCACCGTCGTGGTCGAGAAAGCGCTTTGGGATACAACAGGATGCGTATCGGGGGTCGATGTCGAACTCTTCCAAATGGGTGTCATGAATGAGATCGAACGACGTTGCCGAACTCCACCGCAATCGTGCCTCCGCCGCAGGTTCGCCAACCAGTTCCTCGCTGCTGCCCAACCTGGGGCCGAGGTGGACCGGCTCTACGATCGTCGGATTCACAACTCCCTCAACTCCGAAGTCGTCCACAAGGGTCTTCTGTGTACTTCGGTACATTATTGGACCCCCCGTTACGACAGCGTTACCGCAGCGTCACCTCGGTGCGATGCGAAGTGCTGGCAACTGCACCGGCCGTCCGATGCTCGCGTCAGCTGATTGCCGGTCCAGACTCGGCCTACCTGATGGGCCGGAACCACATGAATATCGACTTTCACGACCGTCTGAGGACCCATAGGCGCTGGCCAACGCCATTACGCGTTCTGAGTCATATACGCTCGACCTTCAGCTATCGGGTGACTTGGCTAGCGTCCGATGAATCGGATCTGTCGGACATCGGTCAGTTCGGAAACCAGGCCCTCGTTGTCCTCGATGGGGTCGAATGCGGCGAGTGGTCCGAACGAAAGTCCCGTACGTTGTTCAATATGGGTGATGGATCGCTGCGAAGTTTTGTGCTTGCCGAACACGAATTCCTCGTCGCGCAGGAAATCCTCCTGAGACATTGTGTAGCCGGTGGCACATAGTTGCCTCGTCTCGTCGTGGATGAACGCAATGACCTTCCAAAACTCTGTAGGGACCTGCACACCGAACCTGAGGGGGTCCTCACTCGTCAGGAACGGACCGGTGAAGACAGAGATCCTCATGTCGTCCTTGCGTGCATTCTGCAGTGCATAGTTCTCGAGCTCGAGCCAAACTCCGCCATTGAAGGGCTGCATCTGCGGGACGGCGTTGGTGACGTGCATTGAATCCGCGTTCGCCGTCGATGCGACGGCGTGAGGACCCCAAACCGGGTCCTCACGCCGGGTCATGTGCCCCCGCGAGAACTTTGGCTCGGCACCGTAGCATTCCTTGATGATCTGTGCGCCGAGCGGAATACGCGGATCTGTCCGCCAGCCCACGCGTGGCAGCGAGATGGATCGCATTCCGTCGATGTTTGCCGCACTGAACAAGCACAGCCGGCGGCTCCTGCTCATCATGACGCTGAAATGTTCGTACCGCAGCACATCTTCAGTGGTTCCATCGAAGGTGAAGGTAAGGACATCATCCTGACCGCTCGTGATCGACGGCATCGGCACGGCAGCGCCAAGGAACATCTCCTCGTACCCCGAACGATTCCGATAATCGGCCGGAATCGCCTCTGTGAACACTTCGCCGTCGGGATCGCTCGTCGTCGGCGGCCCATCCCAGTCGTGCTGGTCGTTGTCATCCAAGTACGGGTTACCGGCCTCAACTGTCACCCGCAGTGGAACCACGAACGAGAATCTGGGCGCCTGGTGAGGAGCCGCAAGTGCTTGCTGTTTTGCCGGCGCAACGCGGTTCGGGACCGTCGAAGGAGCAGGACCCGGCCGGATCCGGCCGCTCAGGACCTGTTCGAGCCGCTCCCCCACTATGGTGCTCGGCACCGCGAAATTGCTTTTGAGGAAGCGGCCTGCGAAATGCAGACCCACCGCCTCCCCCGTCGTGAGCGACAGCACCACCGACCCAGAATTGCCGCCGAGAGTTGAACAGTCGTGGCGGATCGACGTCGAATTAGAGCCGGTCACTCGCCCCGGCGCGAGCCGTTTCTTGTCATAGACGTTCCCGAAGATCTCATCCATCAGCTGCTGGTCGGGGATGCGGCTGTCCCGGGCCGGGTAGCCGATCACCGCTACCATCTCGTCATCTTCGGAACGTGTGGAAAGCGCGATGGGCGTTGCGAGGGGTTGCTCCCCTATCGGGGTGACTCGCGCGAATGCCAGATCAGGTCCCGCCGAATCCTCGATATGCAGAATTCGGCTCAACCGGAACGTTCGATTCCTGATGCTTCCGATCTCTTCCAGGAAGTCGATGGAGGCCTCCATCCGGCGACCGCCGATCCCCTGCTTGAACACGAAGGAGGTACCGTCGTTGTGCCCGAACTCGGCCGCCACATGGCGATTCAGGACCAGGACATCCGGTCGCACCAACCAACCAGTGCCGAGCCAGGCCAAGTCGTGTCCCTCGACCTCGATGCGGCCGACCGCGCGCACGGCGTCAACCAAGTGCGCTGAAGCCTCCCGGAGACGCGACTTCCAGACGCTGCTTTCCGAATCGGAGAACACGAGTTGCGCCTCATCTCCGACGACGGCCAGCACGGGCCGCCCGGTACGCAGCACGATGGTCTCCTGCGCGAATTCGAATCGATCGACCATTTGTCCGCCAACCTCGAACGACGGCCCGCTATCCGCTTGGGCTCCATGGAGGTCGCGATCGGCCGATTTCAGTATCGGGGCACTGCTCGCACGGCGTTCGAGCATTTCCTTGCCGAGCAGGCCATCGCGATGTTCGATCTGAGCGTTCGCGGCCTTGAGGCGGCCGATGAGATCCTCCACTTGATTGCCTTTCGATCGATGCAGGGAGGCGGCGAGGCTGGTTGAACCCCTCTCCGACCCCAGAACCTGCGCCTGTCAGCATTCGACACCCTGCGACGAGCATCAGACCCTGTGGCAGAACTATGAATGCGGACTCCAGCCGAAGACGGAGTCATTTCCTGTCCCGGCCCGGCTTCGAGTCGTCATCGGACCGTTCAGCGGACGCACCGAGCATGGCTGCGACTGCAGCGGTGTTCATCCGGAGGATGCTGATGGCCACCGGGGTATCCAGTTCCGCGAGAGTGTCTCTAGGTGTGTGCTCATCGATGTTCAATTGATCCTCGCCCTCGATGGTCAACACAGCAGGAAGATTGGCGTCGATGAAGGGCACGTGGTCGGAAGCGAAGGGATCAAGCGAAATGAACACCTCCAGATTCGACGTGTCATGAGCGGCTTGTGCCAGCACGTCGATCACGGGCTGGGAAACCGTCGCTCCCTCCAGCAGAACTGAGGGCGCGACGGTGTTGCGCCGACCGATCATGTCCATGTTGACGACCATGGTTATCCTCGACCGCTCAGAGTCAGTCAGAGCAGCCACGTGCATGCGACTCCCGTGGAGCCCCTGTTCCTCGCCGCCGAACATGACCAGGCGTAGGTCGTTCCGCATGAGGGCGCCGGACAGCACGCGGGCGATCTCCAGAACCCCCGCAGCACCCGAGGCGTTATCGTCTGCCCCTGGTGCTGGTGCGTCGACTCCCCCGGCCTCATTGATCGAGTCCAGATGCGCCACGACATAAACCAGCCGTCGCTCGTCTTCGAGGGCTGTACCGGGCTTGTCGGCCACTATGTTGAGTGTCTCGCGCCCACCGAAGGCAACAGGCTCCTCGCTGACGACATATCCGAGCGAGGCAAACTGGTCGGCGGCCATTCGTGCCGCGTCAAGGTACGCCGACGAGAACGAATGCCGAGTCGAATGCACGGTGAGGTCCTCGAGGGTCTTCCGATACATATCGACCGATACCTCGTCAGCCAGCACGGCCGCCGTCCTATCGGCAATACGCGGCGAGCTGACCTTCAACCGTGGCAGCAATACGGGGATCGGCCGCCCGCTTCGCCTTCGGCGACAACCTGAAGGGGGCACTGGTACATCCATGGCTATCCTCGTCATCGGGTTGTTGGACAACGCGTAGTGCTGCCCACTAGGGGACCGGTACCGTGAAACTTTCGACGACACCAGTCAGGTCGGTGGAGTTCTGTGCTGGCGCAACTGCCCCAGCTCCCATTCCACGTTTGCCGAAGCCGGACCAGACTTCAGGCAAGTCATCGGGGTGGAGGACGGTCGTCGCCGAAATGATTCCGTCGCGAGCGTGGAGGAAAGTCGGTCGTGAGGGCGTCAACTTGAGGCCGCCGACCACATCCAATAAGATCCGCCGCTCGGCTTCCTCATGCCCGTGCTTTGCCACCAGGTTCACAAAGACCTCCCATAGTGCTGCGCACCAAATTTCTCCTGCGTTGTGCACGGCGCTGTTCGAACCGCCGGCATTGGGATTTATCGGCGGACCAATGGGCAGCAATTGTCCAGCACTGATGTGGCGGAAGGTCAACGGGTTCTTCGAGGTGTCCGCGCTGTAGGGATAGCGCCGGATCGAGAAATAGTAGTTGTCATCGAAGGTCGGAGTGAGGTCGGTCCAGCCGCCGACCGGGAAGACGCCGCTGACAAAGTTGTCGGCGGATTGGGACGTCATACAGATAGCGAAGAAATCGCCCCAGCCCTCGCCCATTGCGCGGCCTTGCTGGTTGGTTAGACCATTCGCATTGCCCACCAAGCGGTTTGTGATGTAGTGGCCCATCTCGTGGAAGGTGATCAGCGCTTCGTGGTTGCTGGTACGGGTTCGTCGATCGGGTTGCGGACCGAGAAACTCGAACATCTGCATCCGAGGACTGGCCCCATCGGCAGGCGTCGACATGTTCGCGTTATCTGTGCCACTGAAATCGTTGCCTTCAGCCAGAACCGGATCACCTCCCAACCCGCCGCGGCCGAAGTTGTCAGCTTGGGCGTTCCCTGCCCCCTCGTCGAAGCCCGCCTCGTACCACCGGTCGTGGAGCCAGTTGACATGAAAGAACATGCCCACGAGGCTGTTCTGAAGATTCGTCGCCTCGCTGGCGTCCCTGGTGTGGTCGTAGGTGTAGTCGAAGGTGTCGGTATCGGAGATTCTCCCCAACACATCGCCGCCGCCCAGCCCCTGCGGCGCCTGTAAGTCGGCGTGAGCAATGCAATTGTTCCCTTCGGTCGTCGTTGCACCTGGCGGTAGCCATGGGTCTCGACCTGGCAGGCTTTCGATTGTGACCAGGCGTTCCGCGACCGGCGGTGCCTGAAAGCCGTCAGGTATGCCCGTGGGGTGGGGGGACCCGGGGGCCGGTCCATCATGGGGCCGGAACAGCGCGTCTCCGGTGTTGTGCACGCGATAAGTGAATGGGGCACTCTCACTTGACAGGTTCTTGCGGAACAGGACGAATGGAGTCTCCACCGAGTCGATGACGTAACTGAATGCCGGAAATCCGACGATCCACAGCTCAAGGTAGTGACCTGAGGCGAACTGGTGATTACCCAGTGGAAACATGACCTGCTTCAACCTGATCGGCCGGTCGAATCGGGGTCGCCGATCCTCTTCACCAGCCTTGAACGCATAGGACCGGTACTGATCACCGTCGGGCTGTGTTGGCGCGACCATGAAATCGGAGGACTGATAGACGACCCGGGTCAAGTCGAACGCCGCCCGAGCGATCGCGTCTTCCGGGCTCTGCGCCCGCACTGTGCGGGTCTCGCCGGCAGCGGCGCCCGCGCCCGGGAAGAACTGTCCGGACAACGAGATCACGCCGTTCCCGTCGTCGAGTGCAACGGTCACATCAGAATCGAAGACTTCAACTCCGTCGACACTCTGGTACAACTGCGCTGTCTTGAGACCGGTATGACTGACCGCACGCACCTGCACACTCGTTGCATCCTCTTCTTCGAGGTTCCAGACGGCACGTCTCTCATGGATGAACTGACGTACAGCCTCCGCCGGGTCCGAAGGACCCGGCGCGGACAACCGACTGCTGGGCTGTCGGCTGAAGATCCTATTGGGGAGCCCTGTGGTTTCATCCTCCTCGATGACCAGATCCGGTACGTCAGCGGATAACAAGTCCCGCCCGGCGGTGGTGGTCTCCGGGGACAATCGCGCCGCGCTGCGCGCTACCTGTACTCCGCGGTCATAAAGGGCGTGGTAATCATTCGGGATCATTTGCAACCTCCATCCTCTGGTCGGACCGACCCGACCACGTGAGTGCCCTGCTTGCGAAGTGCCTATCTCCTCCTGATCGGAGACGGAGCGGTAGACAAAGTCTCCCGCGTCCGCGTCACGTCACCGTCACCTGGGCGTCACGGGCTGGGGCGCCAGGTGTCGACTCACAGCTGACTCGACTCGTACCGTACCCGCGCAAGAGGGAAGCGACCGAAGGTTCCGGGAAGGATACGCGCAGCCTTCCCGCGCATGAATCCGCTCCGTCGGACACGCTGGGAGGTATGGCACCTGCTGGGATGGCACTGACGGCCTCAACGGGTACTGCCCGAGCTCGGACTGGTCAGCATCAGTTCGTCCATGCGCGCCGAGAGTTGTGTCGGAATTCCTGCGTCGGCTAGGAGTGCCTCGTAGCTGTCCACCTGCCGACGGGCTTCACTCACATTTCCTTCTGCCAGATGCGCACGTATAAGACAACGATGCGCGCTTTCCCGCAGCGGATCCCCGGCGATCGCCTGCAATGCCGCCTCGATCGCGCTGTCGAACCTCTCTACGCTCAGGTACCAGGCAGACATGCGTTCCAAGGCGTGGAGTCGGACCTGACGCTGACGCTCGCGGTCGACCACCAGCCAATCGTCGCACCAGGTTGGTAACAGATCCAAAGTAAGTGGACCAGCCTTTACCGGTGGCGGGCCCGACAACCACTGATCCAGCCGATCACGTATACGGCTGATGTCCACCTTCACGAAGGTGGACAGGTATAGGCTGTCACCGGCCGTCGCCACCAACGGGCGCCCGCCTGGCCTCGGCAGCCTCCATAAAGTCGAGCGCAAGCACCCCCGCGCCTGAACCTCGTCGAGGTCCGGCCACAGCTGTGCAGAAACTGCCGCTCGGCTCAGGTCGTGGCGCAACGCGAGATAGGCAAGCAAATGCTCAACCCGAGGGGTTAAACCTATTGTCGTCTCACCATGTCGTAGCCGGAAGCCCCCGAGAAGCCGAAGGTCGAGAGCGCCCCTCTCGTAGTGCTCATGGCTTGTCTTGATTGACCTTCCTGCAATCGGATTGACGGCAGTGCCGATCCCGCCGCACGTAGTCCTTTTCGATTTCATTAGATTCTCCTCTCCTGCACCCTCACCCAACCCGATTCCAAAAGGCAGAAGGGGGCTGTCTACCGGCGTCACGCTGTGTTGTAGCCGCTGGAGCGGCTGGATTTCATTCGGCACAGGGCACGGATGCTCGAACCCCGCGGCGGTGAATTCGGACAACCCGAATACAGAGCTCCAACAGTGGCGCATGGCACACCTCCTTCGCATGATCCGAAAGTCGGGGTTGCGATGGAAACCGCGTGGCACGCATGCTTCGTCCTCTCGAGTACACCACCGACCGCGTTACCGTTGCGTTACCGTCGTCGCCTGACGTTCTCCAGGGCCGAGGCCCGTTCCAAGCGGCGTGAGGAAGATGCTCTTCTCGGGCGGGCCCAACCTTCCAGAGTGCTTCGCATCACGGATGCTCACGTCTGTCGTGTCGGCGGGCGGCGGGGGGCACCGGCGCCATGAGAAACACCGGCGAGCAGGCAAGGCGCGCTGTACAGCGTTCGAGCGAGCGACTTTCCGTGCGATCTCGGATGCCGGCCGTAGGAAAATGCTGCGCCGCTGTCTACAGTTGTAGCCCTTGTCACGTATGACACCGCAAAGGGAGGTCTGCCTGCGCCGATATGGTGCCCGAAGTGGGACTCGAACCGGACAAGAGCATCGGTGCGAAAGGGGCGTTCTCGGAAAGTCGGGAGTCAGCCGTCAGGAGGTGCGGCTAGCAGCGCCTCCAAACGGAGAGGGTGCGGACAGTGTCCATACCCTGTCCGACATGGTTAATCTGCTACGAAGCCGTCGTGATTCGTCCACTGCGCAAGCGGGCGCGCCTGATCGTAAAAGACTGTGTGCTGGAGGTAGTTGGACAACTTGCATTCGTCTGCGTCGAGTGTTGCCACGAAGAGGAGCAGCTCAGGATGCGCAACTATGAGGTCACTCTCGACGGAGAAGGACTCCGTACCGGGCCCATGCGCTCGCAGAACCCGATCGGGGCCCGAGCGCAGGAGCGCGGCACCGCCGACCAGTCCTTCGAGGTCCGCAACGATGGTCCGGTGACCGACCTGGTCTGGGTGGTCGAGCCGTCGCGCTGACTGGCGGCGCTGAGCCGCTACGGTGGCCGGGATCTACGGCCTGGCCCAACAAACGGCGTGACCCGGCAGGGAACGGCCTGCACGGTGTACGGCCGGTTCCCTGCCGGGTCGAGGATGCCCATCAGGGCAGATGAACTCCTCCTTCCGGGCCCGCCTTCGCGGGTCCGTCACGTGGAGCGCGCGTCAGTAGTGGTAGTGGCCATTCCTATCGCACTTGATCGTGATCTTGTTGCTCCAATTCCGGCTTTCCTTCTTGTTGTTGCTGTCGCTGCGGGCCACGTAGGACTCGCCGCACTCGACGTGGTTGATCTTGTACTCGAAGGAGCCGCCCTTCGCGCGCACATCGCGATCGTCAATCTGCCGAAGGTTGTAGTGGCGCTTGATTTGGTAGACCTCCACGTCGATCCAATTGCCATCGTAATTCTTGCCGACAACCTTCAAACTGACATATTTGCCCTCGCCTTTCGCCTTGAGGGTCAGTTTCTCGTCATTGTCGTGGTAGTTCCCGGAGGCTGCGACCTGGACCGGTGACGCAACGGCTGGTGCGGCGAGGCCCATACTCGCAATGAGGCCGAGCAGGGCTCCTGCCACGAGAACGAACAGACGCCAACTAAAAGATTTCTTCATGATGGATTTCTTCCACGCATGCCGGGCCCGGTAATGGGGCTGGGTGTGTGCCGTGATCGGCACGCCTCGGGCGGTCGTCCGGCGAGGCCGCCCGTTTATGCCCAGAGCAGATGTGCGCGGACCAGAATCAATTCGGGGGTGCTCGCGGGCATTCTCGCCCGACTTGTCTCGTCCCCGCCGCATCCAGGTGCGATCTTCACTTTCGACGGTGCTTCCCAGCAGGGCCATCCCGACACCGTCTGGCGGTGCGCGTCCATACTAGACCCCGGCCTGCGATGAGAGAAGAGCCGATCCACCCTGAACACGGTGCCCGAAGTGGGACTCGAACCCACACACCTCTCGATACTGCATTTTGAGTGCAGCGCGTCTGCCAATTCCGCCATTCGGGCCGTACCTGCCGCGGCCTCCGGGAGGGATGACTTCCTGGACGGCCGGTGCGCGAATCCACTCTACATGCCGATAGGCTGGTTCCGGGAACGGGCGCACATCCTCCCCGTACCCCCCGCACGCCGTCATCATCAAGGAGCAACAGTGTCTGAACCCACCGAATCCACGCCCGCCGGGCCCGCACGCCGGGTCATCGTGGCCGAGGACGAGACGCTCATCCGGCTCGACATCATCGAGATCCTGCGCGGGGAGGGCTACGAGGTCGTGGCCGAGGCCGACAACGGCGAGAAGGCCGTCGCCCTCGCCCATGAGCACAAGCCGGACCTCGTGCTCATGGACGTGAAAATGCCCGTCATGGACGGCATCACGGCCGCGGAGCAGATCGTCAAGGCGCGCATCGCGCCCGTGGTCCTGCTCACCGCGTTCAGCCAGAAGGAGCTCATCGAGCGGGCGCGGGACGCCGGCGCCATGGCCTACGTGGTCAAGCCCTTCACCCCGGCCGACCTCATCCCGGCCATCGAGATCGCCATGTCACGCCACGAGGAGATCAAGGCGCTCGAGGCGGAGGTGACCGACCTGCAGGAGCAGTTCGCCACCCGTAAGCTCGTCGAGCGTGCCAAGAGCCTCCTGACCACGAAGATGGGGCTCACCGAACCCGAGGCCTTCCGCTGGATCCAGAAGACCTCCATGGACCGCCGCCTGAGCATGCGCGAGGTCGCCGAGACGATCATCAACCAGGTCAACTGACCGCAGGACAGACGACAGGACCCCCTTCCGGATCGGGAGGGGGTCCTGTCGTCTGTCCTGCGGGTCGGGCTACTTCTTCTTGACGGGCCAGGGGCCCACGCCTTCCTTGATGTAGGACGTGTGGTCCTCCGGGAGCTGCCCGGCATCCGTGATGTCGCCGACGCGGTGCACCTTGATCGAGTTGGTGGAGCCGGCCTGTCCGGGAGGGGACCCGGCGGCGATCACCACGAGGTCGTCCACCTCGACGAGGCCCTGCTCGAAGAGGACGCGGTCCACCTGGGCCGTCATCTGGTCCGTGTGCTCCACGAACTCGACGAGCCGGGGCTGGACGCCCCAGATCAGGGACATGGCGTTCAGCGTCGACTGCACCGGGGTGAAGGCGAACACCGGCTTCCTGGGGCGCAGGCGGGAGAGGCGGCGGGCCGAGTCCCCGGACTGGGTGAAGGTGCAGATGTACTTGGCGTCGAGCTGGTCGGAGATCTCGACGGCGGCGCGGGTGATGGCACCGCCGCGGGTCTTCGGCTTGCTGCCGAGCGGCGGGACCCGCTCGAGGCCGTGGCGCTCCGTGGACTCGATGATGTCGGCCATGGTGCGGACCGTCTCGATCGGGTACTTGCCCACGCTGGTCTCGCCCGAGAGCATCACGGCGTCCGCGCCGTCGAGCACGGCGTTGGCGCAGTCGGAGGCCTCGGCGCGGGTGGGGCGCGGGTTGTCGATCATGGATTCGAGGACCTGCGTGGCCACGATGACGGGCTTGGCCCAGCGGCGGGCGAGCTCCACGGCGCGCTTCTGCACGATCGGGACGTCCTGCAGGGGCAGTTCCACACCGAGGTCTCCGCGGGCCACCATGATGGCGTCGAAGGCGTCGATGATCTCCTCGAGGGCGTCGACGGCCTGGGGCTTCTCGATCTTCGCGATGACGGGGACGCGGCGGCCCTCCTCGTCCATGATCTCGTGGACACGCTTGACGTCGCCGGCGTCGCGGACGAAGGACAGGGCGACCATGTCGACGCCGGTCTGGATGGCCCAGCGGAGATCGTCCTCGTCCTTCTCGCTGAGGGCCGGCACGTTGACGGCCACGCCGGGCAGGTTGATGCCCTTGTTGTTCGAGACCATGCCGCCCACGACGACCTCGGTGGTGACCTTCACGTCGTCCACCGCGGTGGCGCGGAGGGTGACCTTGCCGTCGTCGATGAGGAGCAGGTCCCCGACGTTGACGTCGTGGGGCAGCCCCTTGAACGTCGTGGAGCAGATCTCCTGGGTGCCTTCGATGTCCTCGACGGTGATGGTGAAGACGTCGCCGGGGGCCAGCGCGTGGGGGCCGTCGACGAAGCGGCCGAGGCGGATCTTCGGTCCCTGCAGGTCGGCGAAGATGCCGACGGGCTTGCCGAGTTCCGCCGAGGCACGGCGGACGTTCTCGTAGGTGCTGAGGTGCACGGCGTAGTCGCCGTGGCTCATGTTCATCCGGGCCACGTCGACGCCCGCCTCGAGCACAGCGAGGGTGTTCTCATAGCTGGCGATTGCGGGGCCGAATGTTGCAACGATTTTTGCGCGTCTCATGAAACCTAGCCTAGTCGTGTTGGTCGGGGGATAAGTGCTGGAGCCGGTCAGAGGACGGCGATGGAACGGTCGCTCGGCGCGACGGGCGCGGGCAGCCGGGTGGATCCCATGAGCCACTGGTCCACCGCGGCGGCGCAGGCGCGACCCTCGGCGATGGCCCAGACGATCAGGGACTGGCCGCGGCCGGCGTCACCCGCCGAGAAGACGCCGGGAGTGTTGGTCATGTAGTAGCCATCGCGCGCCACGTTCCCGCGGTCGTCGAACTCCGCCTCGACCTGCTCGGTGATCCCGGCCGGCTCGGCGCCCGTGAAGCCGAGGGAGAGGAACACGAGGTCCGCGGGGATCTCACGCTCCGAGCCTGCCTTCGGGACCCGGCGGCCGTCGACGAACTCGGTCTCGGCGACCTTGATGCCGCGCAGCACGCCGTTCGCACCGACGAACTCGACGGTGGAGGCCAGGAAGCGGCGCTCACCGCCCTCCTCGTGGGCGCTGGCGATGTCGAAGAGCGTGGGGAACGTGGGCCACGGCTGGTCAGGGCGCCGCTCGGTGGACGGCTGCTGGCCGATGGCGAGGGTCGTGACGGACGCGGCCTTCTGACGGTGCGCGGTGCCGAGGCAGTCCGCCCCGGTGTCACCGCCGCCGAGGATGACGACATGCTTGCCCTCGGCGTGGATCTGCTCCTCGACGTGCTCTCCGGCGACCACGCGATTGGCCTGCACGAGGTAGTCCATCGCGAAGTGCACACCGGCGAGGTCCCGCCCCGGGATGGTCAGGTCGCGCGGCACGGTGGCGCCGGTGGCGACGATGACGGCGTCGTAGCGCCGCTTGAGCTGACCCCAGCTGATGTCCTTGCCGACGGCGACACCGGTGCGGAAGCGGGTGCCTTCGGCCTTCATCTGGTCCAGGCGCCGCTCCAGGTGGATCTTCTCCATCTTGAAGTCGGGGATGCCGTAGCGCAGCAGGCCGCCGATGCGGTCGTCACGCTCGTACACCGCCACGGTGTGCCCGGCGCGGGTGAGTTGCTGCGCGGCGGCGAGGCCTGCGGGTCCGGACCCGACGACGGCGATCGTGCGCCCGGTCAGGCGCTCCGGGGGGTGCGGTTCCACCCAGCCCTCCTCGAACGCCTGGTCGGCGATGGAGACCTCGACCTGCTTGATCGTGACCGGGTCCTGGTTGATGCCGAGCACGCACGACGACTCGCAGGGCGCGGGGCAGAGCCTGCCCGTGAACTCGGGGAAGTTGTTCGTCGCGTGCAGGCGCTCGATCGCCTCGCGGCCCTTCTCCCGGAACGTGAGGTCGTTCCACTCGGGAATGAGGTTGCCGAGCGGGCAGCCCTGGTGGCAGAACGGGATGCCGCAGTCCATGCAGCGGCCCGCCTGCGCCTTCAGGACGCCCTTCTCCTGCGCCTCGTACACTTCCTTCCAGTCCATGATGCGGACGGGGACCGGCCGGCGTGGCTGGGTCTGGCGCTCGCGCACCTTCAGAAATCCGCGTGGGTCAGCCACCGGTTACCTCCAGGATCTTGGTCCATGCCTCTTCACCGTCGGGGTCGAGGCCCTGTTCGACGGCGGTGGCACGGGCGTCCAGCACCGCGGCGTAGTCGCGCGGCAGGACCTTGGTGAATCGTGCGATGGTGTCCTCGAAGGAGTCGAGGAGGCTCTCGGCGAGGTTGGACTCGGTCTCCTCGACGTGCCGGATCAGCAGTTGCCGGACGATCTCGACGTCCTCGGCATCGAGGTCGACGAGCAGCAACTCACCGTTCTCGAGGCTCTGCCGGTTGACCCTGGCCCGCTCGAGGTCCAGCACGAAGGCCGTCCCTCCGGACATGCCGGCACCGAAGTTCCGGCCGGTCCGGCCGAGGATCAGCGCCTGGCCGCCGGTCATGTACTCGCAGCCGTGGTCGCCGATACCCTCGGCGACGGCGGTGGCCCCGGAGTTCCGGACGAGGAAGCGCTCCCCCACCTGCCCGCGCAGGAACATCTCGCCGCTGGTGGCACCGTAGCCGATCACGTTGCCGGCGATGACGTTGTGGTCGGCGCGGAACACGTTGGCGCGGTCCGGCCGCACGATGATGCGCCCGCCGGACAGCCCCTTGCCCACGTAGTCGTTGGAGTCGCCGAGGAGCCGCAGCGTGATGCCGGCGGGCAGGAAGGCGCCGAGCGACTGCCCGGCCTGCCCCGTGAGCGTGACGTCGATGGTGTTGGTGGGGAGGGTGTCCAGGCCGAAGGTGCGGGTGACCTCGTGGCCCAGCATGGTGCCCACCGAACGGTCCGTGTTGACGACGTCGACCGAGATCCGCACGGGAGCCCGGTGCTGCAGCGCGTCGGCGCTCATCTCGATGAGCTTGTTGTCGAAGTGCTGGTCCAGGTCGTGGTTCTGCTTGAACATGTTCCGCAGCGGCTCCCCCGGACCGAACTCGTTGCCGCGCAGGATCGGGTCGAGGTCCAGTCCGTCGGCCTTCCAGTGCTCGATCGCCTCCCGGGCGTCGAGCAGCTCGCTGTGGCCGATGGCCTCCTCGAGGGTCCGGAAGCCGAGCTCGGCGAGGAGCTCGCGGACCTCCTCGGCGATGAACTCGAAGAAGTTCACGACGAACTCCGGCTTGCCGGTGTAGCGGCTGCGGAGCTCGGGGTTCTGCGTCGCGACGCCGACGGGGCAGGTGTCCAGGTGGCACACGCGCATCATGATGCAGCCGGAGACCACGAGCGGGGCCGTGGCGAACCCGAACTCCTCGCCGCCCAGCAGGGCCGCGATGACGACGTCGCGCCCCGTCTTGAGCTGCCCGTCCACCTGGACCACCACGCGGTCGCGGAGGCCGTTGAGCATCAGCGTCTGCTGCGTCTCGGCCAGTCCGAGCTCCCAGGGGATGCCGGCGTGCTTGAGCGAGTTGAGCGGGCTGGCGCCGGTGCCGCCGTCGTGTCCGGACACCAGGACGACGTCGGCCTTCGCCTTCGTGACGCCCGCCGCGACCGTGCCGATGCCGACCTCGGAGACGAGCTTCACGTGGATGCGGGCGCTCGGGTTGGACCGCTTGAGGTCGTAGATGAGCTGGGCGAGGTCCTCGATCGAGTAGATGTCGTGGTGCGGCGGCGGGGAGATCAGGGCCACGCCGGGCGTGGAGTGCCGCGTGCGGGCGATCCACGGGTAGACCTTCTGGCTCATGAGCTGCCCGCCCTCGCCGGGCTTGGCTCCCTGCGCCATCTTGATCTGGATGTCGTCCGCGTTGGTCAGGTAGAGGCTCGTGACGCCGAAGCGGCCGGAGGCCACCTGCTTGATGGCGGAGCGGCGCTCCGGGTCCAGCAGGCGTTCGACGTCCTCGCCGCCCTCGCCCGTGTTGGACTTGGCGCCGAGGCGGTTCATCGCGATGGCGAGCGTCTCGTGCGCCTCCTGCGAGATGGAGCCGTAGCTCATGGCGCCGGTCGAGAACCGCTTGACGATGGATGAGACGGGCTCCACCTCGTCGATGCTGATCGGTGCGCGGGCGTCACCGCGGAGCCGGAGCAGCCCGCGCAGCGTCATGAGGTCCTTCGACTGGTCGTCGACGCCGCGGGTGTAGGCCTTGAAGATGTCGTAGCGGCGCTCCCGCGTGGCGTGCTGGAGCCGGAAGACCGTCTCCGGGTTGAACAGGTGCGGCGGGCCCTCGCGGCGCCACTGGTACTCGCCGCCGTTGTCGAGGCCGCGGTGCGGGTCCTCGATGCCGTCCTCGGGGTACGCGCTGTCGTGCCGGGCCGCGGTCTCGGCAGCGACCACGTCGAGGCCGATGCCGCCGAGCTGGGTCTGGGTGCCGTGGAAGTACTCGTCCACGAGCTCCTGCGAGAGTCCGAGCGCCTCGAACGTCTGGGCCCCGCAGTAGGAGCTGACGGTGGAGATGCCCATCTTGGACATGATCTTCAGGACGCCCTTGCCGAGGCCCTTGATGAGGTGCGCGACGGCGGCCTCCGCGCTGACGCCGGTGATGTCGCCGTTGCGGACCAGTTCCTCGCAGCTCTCCATCGCCAGGTACGGGTTGACCGCGGAGGCGCCGTACCCGATCAGCACCGCGACGTGGTGGACCTCGCGGACGTCGCCCGCCTCGACCACGAGGGACGTCTTGGTGCGGGTGGCGCTCCGGAGGAGGTGGTGATGGACGGCGCTGGTCAGGAGCAGGGACGGGATGGGGGCCCACTGCGCGTTCGAGTCGCGGTCGGAGAGGACCACGTACTCGACGCCGCGGTTGAGCGCGCTGGAGACCTGCTCGCAGATCTCGGCGAGCCGTGCGCGGAGGGCAGCCTCGCCGCCGTCGTGCCGGTACAGTCCGCGGACGCGGACGGTCAGGCGGTCGCCGTCGTCGGTCTCGAGGTTGGCGATCTTCGCCAGCTCGTCGTTGGTGATGACCGGGAACTTCAGGGCGATCTGCCGGGAGCGGACGCGGCCGGTGGACAGCAGGTTGCCGTCGGGGCCGATCGTGACGCCCATGGAGGTGACGAGTTCCTCGCGGATGGAGTCCAGCGGCGGGTTCGTGACCTGCGCGAAGGACTGCACGAAGTAGTCGAAGAGCAGGCGCGGGCGCTTGGACAGCACCGCTATGGGCGTGTCCGAGCCCATGGCGCCGAGCGGCTCCGCGCCGGTCTTCGCCATGGGGCCGAGCAGGATCCGCAGTTCCTCCTGCGTGTAGCCGAAGGTGCGCTGGCGCCGGCTGATGGACGCCTTGGTGTGGATGACGTGCTCGCGCTCGGGGAGGTCCTCGAGCTGGATCAGGTTCTCCTTGACCCACTCGCCCCACGGGTTCGCGGCGGCGATCTCCGCCTTGATCTCCTGGTCCTCGATGAGTCGGCCGGCCTCGGTGTCGACGAGGAACATCTTGCCCGGCGAGACGCGGCCCTTGCGGACCACGCGGGACGGTTCGACGTCGAGCACGCCCACCTCGGAGGCGAGGATGACGAGGCCGTCCTCGGTCACCCAGTAGCGGGCGGGGCGCAGGCCGTTGCGGTCGAGGACGGCGCCCACGAGGCGGCCGTCCGTGAAGGACACGGCGGCGGGGCCGTCCCACGGCTCCATGAGCATGGAGTGGTACTGGTAGAAGGCACGGCGTGCGGGATCCATGGTGGCGTGGTTCTCCCACGCCTCGGGGATCATCATCATGATCGAGTGCGTGATGGGGCGGCCCGAGAGGGTCAGGAGTTCGGCCACCTCGTCGAAGGTCGCCGAGTCGGAGGCGCCGGGCGTGCAGATGGGGTAGAGCTCTTCCGGCGCGTCCCCCAGCAGCGGGTTGGACAGCTGCGACTGCCGCGCGCGCATCCAGTTGCGGTTGCCCTTCACGGTGTTGATCTCGCCGTTGTGGGCGATGGTGCGGAACGGCTGGGCGAGCGGCCACGACGGGAAGGTGTTGGTGGAGAACCGCGAGTGGACGATCCCGAGGCAGGTCTTGAAGCGCTCGTCGGAGAGGTCCGGGTAGAAGGGCTCGAGCTGCGCGGTGGTCAGCATGCCCTTGTAGACGATGGTCTTGGAGGACAGCGACGGGAAGTACACGCCGTACTTGTTCTGCGCACGCTTCCGCACCCGGAAGGCCTTCGCGTCCAGGTCCGACGCGTCGCCGTCCAGGGGTGCGAGGAACAGCTGCACGAAGTGCGGCATGCACGCCCGGGCCATCGCGCCGACGAGGTCGGCGACCACGGGCACGACCCGCCAGCCGAGCACGTCGAGCCCCTCGGCCTCGGCGAGCGATTCGAGGCCCGCACGCGCGGTCGCCTGTTCCTTGGCCTCGGTCGGGAGGAAGGCGGTGCCGACGACGTAGGAGCCGGCGGGCGGCAGCCGGAAGTCGACGACGGCGCGGAAGAACTCGTCGGGGATCTGCGTCAGCAGGCCGGCGCCGTCGCCGGTGCCCTCGTCCGCCCCGACGGCACCGCGGTGCTCGAGGTTGCGCAGCGCGGTGAGCGCCGCGTCGACGATGTCATGCCCGGGCTCGCCGCGCAGGGTCGCGATGACCGCGAGGCCGCAGGCGTCCTTCTCGTTCTCGGGGTCGTACAGTCCCGAGGCCTCCGGCAGCGCGGCGAACCGGGTGAAGGGCGAGGTGACGGCCCCCGCGTCGTCGCCCGTGTCGGGCGTCGTGGCCCGTGGTGCGGCCTCGGTCGGCGTTCCTGGCGTCAAAGCAGTCATCAGATAAGGATCCTTCCCCCATGATGGAGCGTCGGGAGGGGACAGCCTTTGGCCCCGCGGGCGCCGCTGTCCGGGAGCGGTCGCCGTCGTGTGTGTCTCGAGTCCCGGCACCCCTGCCGGTGGTGCCCGGCGCTGTTGGCGGGCAGTTGCTGCGGGCATCAGGCACCCGTGGCGGCGATGTCGGTGCGGGGTCGGAGGGTGATCCGGCCGTCGCACCTGGAGTCCACAACGATGTGGTGTTGCGTCCTTGAGGGGCGGTGGCCCGGGGACTGCTGTATCGGGGACCGACTCCCGCGGTTCCGCTTGCGCGGGGGCCCGAGTACGCGGATCGCCTACTCAGGAACCGTCTGTTTCGGACAGATTACCACGGTCGTTCCGCCCGCTTTGCCCCGTGTCCGAGGCGTGGCCACCTGTGGCTGAAGCGTTACGGGAGGCGCCTTTTCCCGGCGTCGTCCCTGCGCTGTCGCCGGTCCCGGCGGCCGTCGCGGCGCCGTCGTCGGCACTCCCGTCAGCACTCGGATCGGTACTCCTGTCGGCGCCCTCGTGGGCGCCGTCCGCCTCGACGGCGTCGACCTGCCCGGGCTCGCGCCCGGGCAGGTAGACCTCCAGCTCCGCGACGGGCTCCCGCTTGACCGTCAGGTAGATGAGGACGGCCACCGACACGAGGAAGACGGCGATGCTGGTCCACACGTTGAGGCGCTGGGTGACGCCGAAGAGCGTGATCATCTCGGCGTCGTCGATGCGGAGCGCCTCGATCCAGACGCGACCGAGCGTGTAGTAGGCCGCGTAGAGCCAGAACATGCGGCCGCCGCGCAGGGTGATCTTCCGCGAGAGCAGCAGCAGCAGGGCAACGCCGGCGAGGTTCCAGAGGAGCTCGTAGAGGAACGTGGGGTGGAACAGCGTGCCGGGTTCCGTGCCGGGCGGGAAGTTCGCGTTGTCGGCATCGATCTCCAGGCCCCACGGGAGGGTGGTGGGCGCGCCGAAGAGCTCCTGGTTGAACCAGTTGCCGAGCCGTCCGATGGCCTGGGCGAGCAGCACCCCGGGCGCGGCGGCGTCGGCGAAGGCTGAGAGTTTCACTCCCGCGCGCCGGGCGCCGATCCAGGCACCGACCGCGCCGAGGGCGATCGCGCCCCAGATGCCGAGGCCGCCCTGCCAGATCTGCGGGATGCGCGCGATGTCCCCGTCCGGGCCGAAGTAGGCGTCCGGGGAGGAGAACACATGGTAGAGCCGCCCGCCGACGATGCCGAACGGGATGGCCCAGATGGCGATGTCCCAGACCGTGTCCGCGTGGCCGCCGAAGGAGACGAACCGCTTCTGCGTGAGGAGGAGCGCCAGGATGATGCCGGCGAGGATGCACAGGGCGTACGCGTGGACGGTGACGGGTCCGAGGCTGAAGCTCGCCCATTCCGCCGGCGGGCTGGGGATCGACGCGGCGAGGCTCCCGCCGATCACGCGGTCGCCTTGCCCGTGCCGGTGCTGAGTTCACGCGTGAGCTCGGCGACGGCGTCCACTCCGCCGTCGCGCAGGGCGGCGACGAGGGCGGTGCCCACGATCACACCGTCGGAGTACGCGCCGATCTCACGGACCTGGGCGGAGGACGAGACCCCGAGCCCCACACAGACCCGCTCGGCTCCGGCGGCATGCGCGGCATCGACGACGGCCCGGGCGGCGGCACCGACCGAGGTCCTCGCACCGGTCACGCCCATCACCGACACGGCGTAGACGAATCCCCTGCTGGCGTCGACGGTGGCCTGCATGCGCTGCGGGGAGGTGGACGGCGCCACGAGGAACACGCGGTCGAGGCCGAATTCGTCGGAGGCCTCGAGCCATTCGGAGGCCTCGTCGGGGATGAGGTCCGGGGTGATGAGCCCGGCGCCACCCGCTGCTGCGAGGCGCTCGGCGAAGTCGCGGACACCCATGCGCATGACGGGGTTCCAGTAGGTCATGACGAGGACGGCGGCGTCGGTGGCACTCGTGATGCCGGCGACGACGTCGAAGATCCGCGGGACGGTGAAGCCGTTGGCCAGCGCCTCGACCGTCGCCTCCTGGATGACGTGCCCGTCCATGACCGGGTCCGAGTACGGGATCCCGATCTCGATGAGGTCCACGCCGTTCTTCGCCATGGCGATGCCGGCGTCGATGGTGGTCTGGACGTCGGGGAAACCGGCGGGCAGGTAGCCGATGAGGGCGGCGCGGCCTTCGCGGCGCGCCTTCTCGATGGCGGCCGCGGCTTTGGAGCCGGTGGCGGGGCCGGTCGAGGGGGCAGTGGCGGGATGCGTGGTCACAGCTGCTCTCCCTCCTGGGCGATTTCCTGCTCGGCACTGTCGTCCGGGAGGAGGTCGAAGTACTCCGCGGCGGTCGCCACGTCCTTGTCGCCGCGGCCCGAGAGGTTGACGACGACGATCCTGTCCGAGGCCTTCTCCCCCGGCCCGAGGTCCGCCGCGAGGCGCTGCCCCACCTTCATGGCACCGGCGAGGGCGTGTGCGGTCTCGATGGCCGGGATGATCCCCTCGGCCTGGCTGAGGATCTTGAAGGCCTCCATCGCCTCGGCGTCGGTGATGGGCTCGTAGTGCGCCCGTCCGATGTCGGCGAGGTAGGCGTGCTCGGGGCCGACGCCCGGGTAGTCCAGGCCCGCGGAGATGGAGTGGGACTCCATCGTCTGGCCGTCCTCGTCCTGCATGAGGTAGGAGCGCGCACCGTGCAGCACGCCCGGGCGTCCCAGCGTGATCGTGGCCGCGTGGCGGCCGGTCTCCACGCCGTCGCCGCCGGCCTCGAAGCCGTACAGGGCCACCTCGCGGTCGTCGAGGAAACCGTGGAACATGCCGATGGCGTTCGAGCCGCCGCCGACGCACGCACAGACGGCGTCGGGGAGCTTGCCCGTCTGCTCGAGGATCTGCTCCCGCGCCTCGTCGCCGATGACCTCGTGGAAGTACCGGACCATGGACGGGAAGGGGTGGGCGCCCGCCGCGGTACCGAGCAGGTAGTGTGTGGTCCCGACGTTCGCCACCCAGTCGCGCAGGGCCTCGTTGATGGCGTCCTTCAGGGTCTGGGAGCCGTTGGTCACGGGGATGACCGTCGCGCCGAGCAGCTGCATGCGCGCGACGTTGAGGGCCTGGCGGCGGGTGTCCTCCGCGCCCATGTAGACGACGCACTCGAGCCCGAGGAGGGCTGCCGCCGTCGCGCTGGCCACGCCGTGCTGGCCGGCTCCGGTCTCGGCGATCACGCGGGTCTTGCCCATGCGCTTGGCGATCAGGGCCTGGCCCAGCACGTTGTTGATCTTGTGCGAGCCCGTGTGGTTGAGGTCCTCGCGCTTGAGGAACACGCGCACGCCGCCGCAGTGCTCCGCGAAGCGCTGCGCCTCGGTCAGCAGGGACGGCCGGCCGGCGTAGTTCCTGTTGAGCTCGGCGACCTGCGCCGTGAACTCGGGGTCGGCCTTGGCCTTCTCGAAGGTGTCCTGCAGCTCGTCGAGCGCGGCGATGAGCGACTCGGGCATCCACCGCCCGCCGTAGGAGCCGAAGTAGGGACCGGGGGCGTGGCGGAGGCTCTCGTCGTGGCTGAGGAAGGCCTCGGCCGCCCCGGCGTCGATGGCGTCCCCTGCTCGGACGCCCGTGCCTTCGGGGCCCGTGTCCTGGTGCATATCGGTCATGACTTCAGCGTTCCTGTCCTGTTGGTCCTGACTCGGCCGTCGGTGCCGCCGGGTCCCTGGCGGACCGGGGGTGGCCGGTCCGTGTACTGCTCGCTGTCCCGCCGGGGCTCGGCGCCCCGGCTGCCAGGCCCTGCCGGGCCCGCTGCGACCGGCGGAGATCCGGCCCGTGGTGATCCGTCAGCCGTGTGCCGGCGTGTCCATGGCCCGCCACGCGTCCCGGCCGGCGCGCATGAACTCGTCGATGGTCGCCGCGGGGTCGCTGTGGCGGACCAGTGCCTCCCCCACCAGGACGGCGTGCGCCCCGCCGGCAGCGTAGTCGGCGACGTCGGAGGCGTCACGGACACCCGATTCGGCGATGACGACCGTCCCGGACGGGATGAGGTGCGCCAGTTCCGCGAAGACGCCGCGGTGGAGGTCCAGGGTCTTCAGGTTGCGCACGTTGACGCCGATGATCGCGGCACCGGCGGCCACGGCCCGGCGCACCTCGTCGGCGGTGTGCGTCTCGACGATCGCGTGCATCCCGAGTTCCGCAGTGAGCGCGAGGAACGTGCCCAGCTCCTCGTCGGTGAGTGCCGCGACGATGAGCAGGACGACGTCGGCGCCGTGGGCGCGCGCCTCCCAGATCTGGTACTCGTCCACCGTGAAATCCTTGCGGAGCACGGGGAGGGCCACCGCCGAGCGGACGGCGTCGAGGTCGGCGAGCGATCCGCCGAAGCGCCGCTGCTCGGTCAGCACGGAGATGACGGCCGCGCCCCCCTGCTCGTAGCGGGCGGCCAGGGCGGCCGGGTCCGCGATGTCAGCGAGGGCTCCCTTGGACGGACTGCTGCGTTTCACCTCGGCGATGACCGCCACGGCTCCGCCGTGTCCGGCCCCGAGGGCCTCGAACGCATCGAGCGGCGCGGGGGCTGCGAGGGCGGCCGTGCGCACGTCGTCGAGCGGCAGCGCGCGTCGGCGCTCCGCGAGGTCCTCGCGGACGCCGTCGATGATGTCGTCGAGGACCGTCATCTAGTGGCCGTTGTTCTTGAGCTTCGATCCACCGACGCCGTAGCCGATCTTGCGCATGATGAAACCGACGATCAGGCCGACGAACATGACGCCGATGCCGCCCCAAAACAGGAGGGTGCCGAAGTCGTGGTTGCCCTCGGTGCTCGCGAGGATGTAGGCGAAGGAGGCGATCGCCGCACCCACCAGCATGATCAGCACGCAGGTCCACGCGGCGGGGCTGTTGCCGTGGCCGATCGTCTCGTCACCCATCTGGGCGTGGGTCGCCGGGGTGTTGCGGGTGGCGCTGGCGCTGGTCTCGGATGCCATGGGTAATCTCCTTCGAACGGGTCGTCTCCCATTCTGCCATTGATGGGGCGGGGCGGCGGTACGCGGCGGGCTCCGGCAGGGCCGGCCCGCGCGGCCGGGGCTCCCGGTCAGCGCGTCGGGTCGTTGCCGCGCGAGAGCTCGTCCCAGCTGTCGATCTCGTCGGCGTGGGCGCTCCCCCGCGCCTGCTGCGCCGACCGCCGCCCGTCCGGGTCGGGGGCCGGCTCGTCGGTCGTGGAGCCCGACTCGGCATCGGGTGCGGGGCCGGGATCCATGGTCGGGTTCACGGCGGCGTCCGGGGCGCCCCCCGGCGGTGCGGTGGGGGCGTCCGCGTCGGCGTCCGCCCGCGCGTCGTCGGGCACGACGCCGGGCGGCACATCGCCCGTCGACGGCGCGGGTGCGTCCGCCGGCGCGCGTTCCGGCGAGGCGTGGGCCGTGCGGGACGCACCGGCGTCGTACCGCCGGTTGATGCCCCAGGTGCGCCCGGCGAGCACCACCCAGGCGGCCGCGAGCACGAGGAGGACCCCGGCCGCGGCGGCGACCCAGGGCATCGCCGTGGGGACCGCGTCGGCGCCGGCGAGGCCGCTGACGCCGATCGCCGTCCCGATGGCCGGCTCGGCGGCCGAGGAGGGATCGAGGGCCACCGCAGCGCTGGACATCGTGATCCCTACCCCGGAGAGCACGAGGATGACGGCGATGATCCAGCGGGCCACGCGCCCTGCGATCGAGACGGCGAGGGCCGCGGCCAGTGCCACGAGGGCGAACGCCGTCACGGGCGTCGCCGCATCGCTGCCGGCGATGGCGAGGTCGGGGGTCTGGACGGCGTCCTGGGGCAGGCGCACCGTGAGCCAGGTCTGCGTCGTCGCCCCGAAGGCGAGCAGCGCGAGCACCACGATTCCCAGCACGACGACGCCGCGACGCGTGAAGCGACCCGCGGCGGGGCGACCCGCGGCGGGGCGACCGGCGGCGCTCACGACAGGTCCGCCGTCGCCGGGCGCAGGGCGGCCGCGGTCAGGGCCGCCCGGAGCGGTGCCGCCGCCTTGTTGACCGTCTCGAGCGCTTCGGCCTCGAGCACGGAGTCGGCGACGATGCCGCCGCCGGCCTGCACGTACGCCCTGCCGTCGCGCAGGAGCGCCGAGCGGATGGCGATGGCCATGTCCATGTCGCCCGCGAAGTCCAGGTAGCCCACCACCCCGCCGTAGATGCCGCGCCGGTGCGGTTCCACCTCGTCGATGAGGCGCAGGGCCCTCGGCTTCGGTGCTCCGGAGAGCGTGCCGGCCGGGAAGGTGGCCGCTAGGACGTCGTAGGCGCTCTTCGACGGCGAGAGCCGCCCGACCACCGTGGACACGAGGTGCATGATGTGGCTGAACTTCTCCACCTCCATGAACTGTGTGACGTCGACGCTGCCCGGGGTGCACACCTTGGAGAGGTCGTTGCGGGCGAGGTCGACGAGCATGAGGTGCTCGGCCATCTCCTTGGTGTCGGCGCGGAGTTCCACGGCGAGGTCGCGGTCCTCCTCCGTGGTCCTCCCGCGGGGCCGCGAGCCGGCGATGGGATGGGTGATGACCTCGTCTCCGGTCACCGTGACGAGGGCCTCGGGCGAGCTGCCCACGATCGAGTAGCCTCTCCCGTCGGCGTCCTCGAGGCTGAACAGGTACATGTAGGGGCTGGGGTTCGTGGTGCGCAGGATCCGGTAGACGTCCAGTGCGGAGGCGTCGCACTCGATCTCGAAGCGTCGGCTGATGACCACCTGGAAGACGTCGCCGTCGACGATGGCCTGCTTGCCGCGCTCGATCGCCGTGAGGTAGTCGGGTTCGAACCACGATTCGCGGACGCGGTCCGTCGACGCCTCGGCGCCGGGGGCGTCGGCCGCCATCACGGAGACGGCGAGCTCGGTGGGCGCGACGAGCTTCGCGAGCATGCCCTGGATGCGCGCGACGGCGTCGTGCCAGGCCTCGTCGACGCGCTCGTCGGTGTTGTCGAAGTTGATCGCGTTGGCGACGAGGGTGAGGGAGCCCGCGGAGTTGTCGTGGATGGCGAGGTCGGACACCAGGCACATGGCGAGCTCGGGCAGGAGGAGATCGTCCTCCGGGGGGCTGGTGAGCCGCTCCCAGTGCCGGACGGCCTCCCACCCCACGAAGCCGACCATCCCGGACGTGAACGGCGGGAGGTCCTCGAACCGCTCGGTCCGCAGTGCCTCGACCGTGAGGCGCAGGGCCTCGACGGGGTTCCCGTCCACGGGGACGCCGGCGGGGGGTTCGCCCAGCCAGTGCGCCTGCCCGTCCCGTGAGGTCAGGGTGGCGCGCGAGTGCGAGCCGATGAAGGAGTACCGCGACCAGACACCGCCGACGGCAGCGGACTCCATGAGGAACGTGCCGGGCTGCCCGGCGGCGAGCTTGCGGTAGACGCCGATCGGCGTGTGCGCGTCCGCGAGGACCGTCAGGTGCACGGGCACCACGCGGCGGGCCCGGGCCAGCGCGCGGAACTCCTCGAGGGTGGGGCTGATCGTGCCCAGGTGCTGCATGGGTCAGAGTCCTTCGGGGTCGGGGCGGTGGGCGGTCTCGGCGGGCAGTGCCCGGCCGTCGAAGCACGTGCGCGTGCCGGTGTGGCAGGCCGCGCCCTCCTGGTCCACCGTCACGAGCAGGGCGTCGCCGTCGCAGTCGAGGGCCACGCCCCTGACCCACTGCCGGTGCCCGGAGGTGTCGCCCTTCCGCCAGTACTCGGCGCGGGATCGCGAGTAGAACGTGACGCGGCCCGTGGTCAGGGTCCGCCGCAGCGCCTCCTCGTCCATCCACCCGAGCATCAGGACCTCGAGCGTGTCGTACTGCTGGACGACGGCGGCGACGAGCCCGGCGTCGTCCTTCTTGAGGGCGCGGGCGATCGCCGGGTCGAGGGCGGGGCCGTCGCCCTCGGAGCCGGGGTCGGCGGAGGGGACGGCATGGTCCGGGGAGGAAGTGGAGGGGAGCATCACCCCTGATTCTAGTGCGGACCACGCGGGAGCACGGGCGGGGCCTGCCCCCGACCGGGCCCGTCATGCTAGTTTCAGCAGTGATGCGCTACGTAACCCCGTCCCGCGAGGTCCTGGCCGAGACGCTTCTTGCCGCCGGCCCCGACGCCCCCACCCTGTGTGAGGGGTGGCAGACACGCGACCTCGCCGCGCACCTCTACCTCCGGGAGCACCGGCCCGCCCTGGGTTTCGGCATGGTGATCCGGAAGCTCGCCCCCGCGACCGAGCGTGCCACCCGCGAGACGGCGGAACGGGCGGCGTCGCCGGCGGCCTACGAGGCCCTCGTGAACCGCTTCCTGGCCGGTCCGCCCGCCCTGTCGCCGATGCGCATCGGCGCGATCGACCGCAGCGCCAACCTCATCGAGTACTTCGTGCACACCGAGGACGTCCGCCGCGCGACGACGCGCTGGGCGCCGCGGGCCCTCGACGTGGAGTACGCGAACGCCCTCTGGGAGGAGCTCGTCAAGCGCGCGGCGTACCTCTACCGGGGCGTGGACCTGGGGATCGTCCTGGTGTGCCCCGATGGGCCCCGCCACGTCGCCAAGCGCGCCCCCGTGTCCGTGGCGATCGTCGGCGATCCGGGTGAGCTGCTCCTGCACGCGCACGGGCGCGCCCAGGCCCTGGTCACCTACGAGGGCCAGCCCGACGCCGTCGCCCTGCTCCAGAGCGCCGACGTCGGCATCTGACCCCGAAGCCGGGCATCCCCGATCCCGGTGGTCCTAGCGGACCGGGAAGCCTGCCGCGCGGATGGCCGCCTTCACCTGTGCGATCGCGTCCACCGGACCGAAGTGGAAGACCGAGGCCGCGAGCACCGCGTCGGCGCCGGCCGCCACGGCCGGCGGGAAGTGTTCCGGCTTGCCCGCGCCGCCCGAGGCGATCAGGGGCACCCCGACGGCGGCCCGCACGGCGCGGATGAGCTCGAGGTCGAAGCCCTCCTTGGTGCCGTCGGCGTCGATCGAGTTGAGCAGGATCTCCCCGACCCCGCGGTCCGCGGCCTCCTTCGCCCAGGCCACGGCATCGATCCCGGTGCCCTTGCGGCCGCCGTACGTGGTGACCTCGAAGCCGGACGGCGTGCGCGCGTCCCGCGTCCGCCGTGCGTCGAGGGACAGCACGAGGACCTGCGCGCCGAAGTGCCCGGTGATCTCGTCGATCACGGAAGGGCGGGCCACGGCGGCGGTGTTGATGGAGGCCTTGTCCGCGCCGAAGCGCAGGAGGCGGTCGACGTCGGAGATCTCACGGACGCCCCCGCCCACGGTGAGCGGGATGAAGACCTCCTCCGCGGTGCGGGCGACGACGTCGAGCGTGGTCTCGCGGTTGCCCGAGGACGCGGTGACGTCGAGGAAGGTGAGTTCGTCGGCGCCTGCGCGGTCGTAGCGGTGCGCGAGCTCCACGGGATCTCCGGCGTCGCGCAGGTCCTCGAAGTTGATGCCCTTCACCACGCGCCCGGCGTCGACGTCGAGGCAGGGGATGACGCGGACTGCGACGGTCATGGCTGCCCCTCCCTAGATCCGGCAGGCGTGGATGGTGCTGACGAGGATGGCGCGCGCGCCGAGCTCGTACAGCTCGTCCATGACCCGGTTGGTCTGGTGGCGCTTGACCATGGAGCGGACGGCCACCCATTCGGAGTCGCGGAGGGGCGAGATTGTCGGGGATTCGAGGCCGGGCGTCAGGGCGGCGGCCTCGTCCACGAGGTGCTTGCGGATGTCGTAGTCCATCATCACGTACTGGCGCGCCACGAGGACGCCCTGCAGGCGCCGCAGCAGCACGTCGAGACCGGCGGGTGCCTCGGCGCCGGCCCGGCCGATCAGCACGGCCTCGCTCTGCAGGATGGGCTCGCCGAAGATCTCCATGCCGGCGGCGCGGAGCGTGCTGCCGGTCTCGACGACGTCGGCGATGGCGTCGGCCACGCCGAGGCGTACGGAGGACTCGACGGCGCCGTCGAGTCGAACCACCGATGCGGTGATGCCGCGCGCGGCGAGGTAGTCGTTCAGGAGGCCCTCGTAGCTGGTCGCCAGGCGCCGGCCCTCGAGCTCCTCGAGCGAGGAGAAGTCCCCCACGGGGCCGGCGAACCGGAAGGTGGAGGCGCCGAAGCCGAGCTGCATGAGCTCCTCGGCCTCCACCTGGGCGTCGAGGAAGAGGTCGCGGCCGGTGATGCCGACGTCGAGGGTCCCCGAGCCCACGTACACCGCGATGTCGCGCGGGCGCAGGAAGAAGAACTCGATCTCGTTCTCGGGGTCGACGAGCACCAGTTCGCGGGAATCGCGGCGCTGGCGGTAACCGGCCTCGGCGAGCATGGACGAGGCGGCCTCGGAGAGGGCGCCCTTGT
This sequence comes from Arthrobacter antioxidans, assembly GCF_023100725.1. Classification (NCBI taxonomy): domain Bacteria; kingdom Bacillati; phylum Actinomycetota; class Actinomycetes; order Micrococcales; family Micrococcaceae; genus Arthrobacter; species Arthrobacter antioxidans. The sequence continues at coordinate 1,655,593 of NZ_CP095501.1, read as the reverse complement.
TGGGGACTGCTACACGGAGCATGGGGGATCTTTCGCTGGTGGAGACGGTGGGACGAGACGTGCCGGAGCCGCGGATGGGTGCAGGGTGCGCCCTGTGCGGCTACAGATGCTTGTAGACGTCCTCCAGCGTGAGTCCCTTCGCGATCATGAGGACCTGCAGGTGGTAGAGCAGCTGGGAGATCTCCTCCGCGGCCTCCTCGGCGGACTCGTACTCGGCGGCCATCCACACCTCGGCAGCCTCTTCGACGACCTTCTTGCCGATGCCGTGCACGCCCGAGTCGAGCTCCGCCACGGTCCGCGACCCCGTGGGGCGCTCGACCGCCTTCGCGCTGAGTTCCTCGAACAGGGAATCAAAGGTTTTCACACCTCCTAGGTTATCGGCTCGCGCAGCCGCCGCGGCACGCGGGCCGCGTCCTGTGACGGACGCCTCCGTGCTCATCGCTCCGACGCGCGGAGGACGGCGGCCGTCGCCAGGGCGGCCGACACGGCCTCGTGCCCCTTGTCCTCGGAGGAGCCCGGCAGGCCGGCGCGGTCCAGGCCCTGCTGCTCGGTGTCGCAGGTCAGGACCCCGAAGCCCACCGGCACGCCGGTGCGGACGCTGACGTCGGTGAGGCCCGACGTCGCCGCCTGGCACACGTACTCGAAGTGCGGCGTGCCGCCGCGGATGACGACGCCGAGGGCCGCGACGGCGTCGAACCGGGGGGCGAGGCGTGCGGCGGCGACAGGAAGTTCGAAGCTGCCGGGCACCCGGATCTCGGTGACCTCGGCGCCGGCCTCCACGGCGGCGCGGCGGGCGCCGTCGAGCAGCCCGTCCATGATCTGGGTGTGCCAGCTCGCGGCGATGATCGCGAGGCGCAGGGGCGCGCCGTCCGGTGCGGTCAGTGCGCTGACGTCGATGCTGGGTGCTCCGTGGCTGCTCATGGGTCTCCTTCGGGTGGGTTGCTGCCTGGATACTGCCTGGATGCTGCCGGGTGCTGCTGTGCTGCTGTGCTGCTGGTGGGTCGGTCGTCGGGTCAGGCGCTGTGCCGGTGGTCCTCGCGGGCCCGGAGATGGGCCACGAGATCCTCGATCGAGACGAGCGGGAGCCGGTGCTCGTCGGCGAAGCGACGGAGCGCGGGCAGGCGCATCATGTCGCCGTCGTCGTGGACGAGTTCGGCGATGACGGCCGCCGGGCGCTTGCCGGCCAGGACGCTCAGGTCCACACCGGCCTCGGTGTGCCCGGGGCGCTCGCGGACGCCGCCGGGGGCGGCGCGCAGCGGGAAGACGTGGCCCGGCCGGGTGAGGTCCAGGGGGCCGCTGGCCGGGTCGGCGAGCACCTGCGCCGTGCGGGCGCGGTCCGCGGCGCTGATGCCGGTGCTCACTCCCGCCGCGGCGTCGCACGAGACCGTGTAGGCCGTGCCCTTCGCATCCTCGTTGATCGCCGTCATGGGCGGCAGGAGCAACCGGTCGGCGTCGTCCGAGCGCAGCGGCACGCAGAGCACGCCCGACGTCCAGCGGACCGTCCACCCCACGAGGGCGGGCGTCGCCTCCTCGGCGGCGAAGACGATGTCGCCCTCGTTCTCGCGGTCCTCGTCGTCCACCACGACGACGGCGCCGCCGGCGGCGATCGCGGCGATGGCGTCCTCGATCGGGTCGAGGCGCACCGGAGCGGTTCCCGTCACGGTGTACCGCCGGTGGCCTGGTCCCGGCGGGCGTCCGCGGCGGCGAAGCCGAGGAGTCGTTCCGCGTACTTCGCGAGCACGTCCATCTCGAGGTTCACGGGATCGCCGAGGGCCTTCGCGCCGAGGCCGGTCTCCCGGAGGGTGGTGGGGATGAGCCCCACCTCGAACCACTGCTCGGCGTCCTCGGGCGGACTCACCGCGGTGACGGTCAGGGAGACCCCGTCGATCGCGATGGACCCCTTCTCCGCGGCGTAGCGTCCCAGGCCGGCGGGCAGCCCGAAGCGGAGCCGGTGCCAGGCGCCGAGGTCCTCGCGCTCCAGCAGCACGCCGATGCCGTCCACGTGCCCCTGCACCACATGGCCGTCGAGGCGTCCACCCACGGGGACGCACCGCTCGAGGTTGACGGGCGCGCCGGGCTGCAGGCCGCCCGTGGTGGTGCGGCGCAGGGTCTCCCCCATGACGTCGACGCCCACGCGGCCGCCGTCGAGCGTGACGGCCGTCAGGCAGACGCCGTTGACGGCGATCGAGGCGCCGGGCGCGAGGTCCCGGCCGGTCCCGGGCGCCTCGAAGACGAGGAGCGCGCTCTCGCCGTCGGGCGTGAGCTCCAGGGAGACCACGCTGCCCTGTTCGGAGACGATTCCTGTGAACACTGGTACTTCCTTCGCGATCGGTGGGCGGGGCGGGTCAGACGGTGGCCGGTGGGGGCCCGAGGTGCAGCCGCACGTCGGGGCCGAACTGCCGGACGGCGGGACCACCGGCGTCGTCCAGGGCCCAGCGCTCGGCATCCGTGAGGGTCCCGACGCCGAGATCCGGGAAGGCGGGTGCCCCGTCGCCGAGGATCAGCGGCGCGACGTAGCTGAACAGCTCGTCCACCACTCCGGCCCGGAGGAACGCGGAGGCGATGCGCGGGCCACCCTCGACGAGGACGTGCCGGACGCCCCGGGCATGGAGCTCGCCGAGCGCCACGTCCACGTCCCGCGTGACCAGGTGGAGGAAACCCTCCCCGCGCACCGAGGCGTCGTCGGGCACGGGGGTGCGCCCGAGGACCACTCGGAGGCCCGGGGTCGGAGGTACCACCCGGGCGTCGTCCTGTGCCCCCGGCGCCGGGTCGAGGCGGGCGGTGAGGCGCGGATCGTCCGCGAGGACGGTCCCGGTGCCGACGAGGACGGCGTCGGCGAGGGCGCGGATCCGGTGGCCGTCGGCGCGGGCGTCGGCGCCGGTGATCCACCGGCTGGAGCCGTCGCACGCCGCCACGCGCCCGTCGAGGGACTGCGCGGACTTCAGGGTGACGAACGGCCGGCGTGCGAGGACGGACGCCGTCCAGCGCCGGTTGAGGTGCCGGGAGCGGGCGGCCTCGAGGCCGCCGACGCAGTCGACGCCGGCCTCGCGCAGCCGCCGGGCACCGCCGGCGGCAGCGCCGTCGACGTCGTCGGCCGCGTACACCACGCGGGCCACGCCGGCGTCGAGGAGCGCCTCGCTGCACGGGCCGGTCCGGCCGGTGTGGTTGCAGGGTTCGAGGGTCACCACCATGGTGGCGCCGCGCGGGTCGTTGCCGCGCCGCCAGGCATCGGCGAGGGCGGAGGGCTCGGCGTGCGCCGTGCCGGCCCCGCGGTGGTGGCCCTCCCCCAGGACGGTGCCGTCAGTGGAGAGCAGGACCGCGCCCACCAGGGGGTTGGCGCCGCGCACCCCGCGGCCGGCGAGGTCCAGGGCGCGGAGCATCGCGGCCGCCTCCGCGGCGGTGGTCCGGGTGCCGGGCGTCGCGCTCATCGCAGCGTCGGATCCGGGAGGAGGGTCTCGATGCGCGGCTTCTCGGTGCGCTGGGCGCGTGCCCACACGAAGAAGCCGACGAGCGTGAAGGCCCCGTAGAACACGTACATGAAGGCGCTGGCGTAGTAGCCCGCGCTGAACAGCAGGGGGACCCCGACGATGTCCACGGCGACCCACACGAGCCAGAACTCCACCCAGCCCTTGGCCATGCCGTAGGTGGCGAGCAGGGACCCGACGAACGTCCACGCGTCGGCCCAGACGGGCTCGTACGAGCCGAGCAGGCGGAACAGGGGCGTGAGGGCGAAGGTGCCCACGATCATGAAGGAGACCATCCCGAGGCGCGCCGTCGTCCCGGCCCAGCGGGGCTCGACGGCCTGGCCGCCGTGGTCGCGGCTGGCCCGCCACCGGCGCCACCCGTAGATGGAGACGGCGATGAACATGACCTGCCGGCCGGCCTGGCCCAGCAGGTTGGCGGCGCTCGCGGCGCCGAAGAGGGATCCGAGGAAGACGGTGAGGAGCAGCACGTTGCCGATGATCCCGACCGGCCAGGCCCAGACGCGCCGGCGCATGCCGCCGAAGGCGCTGAGGAGCCCGAAGACGTTACCCACCACTTCGCGCAGCAGGAGCGAGCCGTTGCCTACGGGGATGCGGGCTTCGAAGAGCCACTGCAGAAAGTCCATGCCGATCCTTCACCGGGTCGACGGCTCCGGGCAACGGCAGCAGAAGGAACGTCCCGCCCTGGCTGCTGCCACGACAGGCGCCGCGACCCGGCGACGGGCAGCGGTGAGTCCCTGCTGTTCGTGCTTCTCCCATCCAGACTTTGACTGTCGGTCCCGGAATTCCACCGGCTCAACCGCCGCCACCCCGCGGGTGCGGGACGTTGAGCGGGTCGCGGACTATCACCGCCGGTTCGGAATTACACCGACCCCGGAGCACGTACTCCCCCGATTATTTCACAACCCGCCGGAACCCTCCGCCCAACGGTCACAATTCGTCCGACAGCGAAGGAGCGCCCGGCGCCCAGCCCTCCAGGACGCAGCTACGGCGGGTGCGATCGACCCGCACCCGCCGTAGCTGCACACCGTCCGGGGCAGCGCCCCGGACGGTGTCGCCGATCACCCCTCGGCGGCGGCCTTCGGCTTGGCGTCCACGCCGGCCTCCTTGCGCTGCTGCGCCGTGATCGGCGCGGGCGCCGCGGTCAGGGGGTCGAACCCGCCGCCGGACTTCGGGAACGCGATGACGTCCCGGATGGAATCGGTCCCCGCGAGGAGCGAGACCACCCGATCCCAGCCCAGGGCGATCCCGCCGTGCGGAGGCGCGCCGTACTTGAAGCCCTCGAGGAGGAAGCCGAACTTCTCCTGTGCTTCCTCCTTGCCGAGGCCCATGACCGCGAACACGCGCTCCTGCACGTCGCGCTGGTGGATACGGATGGATCCGCCGCCGAGCTCGTTGCCGTTGCAGACGATGTCGTAAGCGTAGGCGACCGCGTTCTCCGGATCGGTGTCGAACGTGTCGAGGAACTCGGGCTTCGGGGAGGTGAAGGCGTGGTGGACGGCCGTCCACGCGCCGCCACCGACGGCGACGTCGCCCGCGGCGACGGCTGCGGAGGCAGGCTCGAACATGGGCGCGTCGACGATCCACACGAAGGCCCAGTCACCCTCCGTGATGAGCCCCGTGCGCCGGCCGATCTCGACCCGGGCGGCACCGAGGATGGCGCGCGACGACGACCGGTCACCGGCCGCGAAGAAGATGCAGTCGCCCGGGTTGGCCCCGGTCGCGCCGGCCAGGCCCTCGCGCTCGGCGTCAGTGAGGTTCTTGGCGACGGGCCCGCGGAGGCTGCCGTCGTCGTCGATGAGGACGTACGCGAGGCCCTTGGCCCCGCGCTGCTTCGCCCACTCCTGCCAGGCGTCCAGCTGGCGGCGCGGCTGCGACGCGCCGCCGGGCATGACGACGGCGCCCACGTAGGGAGCCTTGAAGACGCCGAAGCCGGTGTCCTTGAAGAACTCGGTCAGTTCGGTCAGCTCGAGCCCGAAGCGGAGGTCCGGCTTGTCCGAGCCGTACTTCGCCATTGCCTCGGCGTACGTCATCCGGCGGATCGGCAGCGGGATCTCGACGTCGATCAGCTTCCAGAGCGCGGCGACGAGCTGCTCGCCGAGGGCGATGATGTCGTCCTCCTCCACGAAGCTGGCCTCGATGTCGAGCTGGGTGAACTCGGGCTGGCGGTCGGCGCGGAAGTCCTCGTCCCGGTAGCAGCGGGCCAGCTGGTAGTACTTCTCGAAGCCGCCGACCTGCAGGAGCTGCTTGAACAGCTGCGGGGACTGCGGGAGCGCGTACCAGGAGCCGGGCGCGAGGCGCGCGGGCACCAGGAAGTCGCGGGCGCCCTCCGGCGTGGAGCGGGTGAGCGTGGGGGTCTCGATCTCCACGAACCCGTCCGCGTGCAGCAGCTCGCGGGCGATCCGGCTGGCCTCGGACCGGAGGCGCAGGTTGGCCTGGGGGCCGGGGCGCCGGAGGTCGAGGTAGCGGTGGCGCAGGCGTGCCTCCTCACCCACCTCGACGTGCTCGTCGATCTGGAACGGGAGGGGGTCCGAGGTGTTGAGGATGGTCACGGTGTCCGCGATGACCTCGATCGCGCCGGTGGGGAGGGCCGGGTTCTCGTTGCCCTCGGGTCGCTGCTGGACCTCGCCGACGATCTGCAGGACGTACTCGTTGCGCAGGGACGAGAACACGTCCTCCTCACGGACGACGACCTGCGCGACGCCGGAGGCGTCCCGGAGATCGAGGAACGCGACGCCGCCGTGATCCCGGCGACGGGCGACCCATCCAGCCAGGGTGACCGTTTGTCCTACGTGCTCGGGTCGAAGCGAGCCGAGTTCATGCGTGCGGAGCACAGCATTCCTTCCCACAAATACGTTCGATGAGTCGCAGGCGAGCCTCGCCTGCCTAGAGTTGGTGCAAACCCGCCCAACTTTACCGGTCCGGTTCCGACCGGCCGGACAGGCCGTCCCGGAACCGTCGAGGAGCACCATGACCCAGCCACCGGGATTGCGCCGCGCGATGGGCGGCTTCGACGCCACCACGGTCGGGGTCGGGGCGATGATCGGCGCGGGCGCCTTCGTGGTCTTCGCCCCCGCCGGCGCCTCGGCGGGGGCGCTGCTGCCCCTCGCCGTCGTCATCGCGGGCCTCGTCGCCTACTGCAACGCCGCGGCGACGGCCTCGCTCGCCGTCCGCTATCCCTCCAGCGGGGGGACCTACGTGTACGGCAGGGAGCAGCTGGGGCCCTGGCCCGGGTTCCTCGCCGGGTGGGGCTTCGTCACCGGCAAGCTGGCCTCCTGTGCGGCGATGGCCCTCACGTTCGGCCTGTACTCGGCGCCGGGCGCGGAGAAGGCCGCCGCCGTGGCCGCCGTCGTCGGCCTGACGGGGGTGAATCTCCTCGGGGTGACGCGGACGGCCCTCGCGACGCGCATCATCGTCTCGCTCGTGGTGCCCGTCCTGGCCTTCGTCGTCGTCGTGGCGATCACCGCCCCCGCGGCCCCGTCCGGGTCCGGCTCCGGTGGAACGGGCGGCGTGGGTGGCGTCCTGCAGGCCGCAGCCCTGCTGTTCTTCGCGTTCGCGGGCTATGCGCGCATCGCGACCATGGGCGAGGAGGTCCGTGAGCCGCGCCGGAACATCCCGCGGGCGATCTTCGGCGCCCTCGGGTTCACCCTCGTCCTGTACCTGCTCCTGGCACTCTCGCTGCTCCACGCCCTCGGCCCGGAGGCCCTCGCCGCCTCGACGGCGCCGCTGCGGGACGTCGTCGACGCGGGCTCGCCGGGAGGGGCTGCCGGGGTGCTCGACACGGTGGTCGTCCTCGCGGCGGCGCTCGCGAGCCTCGGTGCGCTGCTCGCCCTGATCGCGGGCGTGGGCCGTACGAGCCTCGCCATGGCCCGTACCGGGGACCTGCCGTCGATGCTCTCCCGCGTCTCGACGCGCTTCGCGGTGCCCTGGGCGGCGGACGTCGCGACCGCCGCCGTCGTGGTGGTGCTGCTGCTCGCCACGGACGTCCTGACCGTCGTCGGGTTCTCCAGCTTCGGGGTGCTCGTGTACTACGCGATCGCGAACGTCTCCGCCTTCACCCTCACCGACCGGCAGTGGTACGCCCCGCGCTGGCTCAATGCCGTCGGGGCGGCCGCCTGCCTCGTGCTCGCCTTCACGCTGCCGGCGGCGTCGGTGCTGACCATGCTCGCGGTGCTCGCCGTCGGGGTCGCCGTGCGGGCCGTGGTCCTGGCACGACGGCGGCGTCGGGCCTGAGGAGGACGGTCCCGACCTCGCGGGGTGTGCCTTCGCGCACGCGATCCGCCCCCTTTTGGCCGTCGCAGCGGGACACGCCGCCCGTCCCGCTGTAACCGGCATCGGACGCGTGCACGACGCCGCGGTCAGGCGCGGACGACGGGTCGGTCAGGCGCGGGCGACGACGGGCCGGAGGTCGTCCGCCGGAGGTGTCCACGAGGACGGGTCCGCCGCCACCTGGTCGCCCGACCGGATGTCCTTCACCTCGTGCGAGCCGTCCGCCGACGTGAACCACACGAACGGGATGCCGCGGCGGTCCGCGAACTTGATTTGCTTCCCGAACTTCTCGGCCGTCGCGGCCACCTCCACGGAGATGCCGCGGCTCCGGAGCGCCGTCGCGACATCCTGGGCCTGCGACCAGGCGTCGTCGTCCGCGAGCGTCACCAGGACCGCCGTCGGGACCGCACGGGAGACGGTGGCGAAGCCCTGGCTGAGGATCCGCGAGACGATCCGGGTGACGCCGATGGACAGCCCGACGCCCGGGAAGGTGCGGTTGCCCTTGCGGGCCAGCGCGTCGTAGCGGCCGCCGGAGCAGATGGAGCCGAGGCCCTCGTGCCCGTCGAGCACCGTCTCGTAGACGGTCCCGGTGTAGTAGTCGAGTCCCCGGGCGATGCTGAGGTCCGCGACCACCCGGCCCGGCGCACGCCGCGACGCCTCGCCGACGACCTGCCGGAGCTCCTCGAGTCCTTCCTCGAGGAGTTCGTTCGTGACGCCGAGACCACGGACCCGCTCCACGAAGGAGGTGTCCGCGGTGCGGATGCCCGCGAGGTCGAGGGCCAGGCGGACCTGCTCGTCGTCCGCACCGACCTCGTCGCGCAGCAGTACGCCCACCTTCTCCGGGCCGATCTTCTCGAGCTTGTCGATGCTGCGCAGCACCGCCGCGGTGTCCTCGAGCCCGATCGCGCGGTAGAACCCCTCGGCGAGCTTCCGGTTGTTGACGCGCAGGGTGAAGTCGGGGATCGGGAGGGCGCCGAGCGCCTCGACGACGGCGAGGGCGAGTTCGACGTCGTACCGGAACGGCAGGACGCCGTCGCCGACGACGTCGATGTCCGCCTGGGTGAACTCACGGGCACGGCCCTCCTGCGGCCGCTCGCCGCGCCAGCACTTCTGGATCTGGAACCGGCGGAAGGGGAAGGCGAGGTGGCCGGCGTTCTCGACGACGTAGCGTGCGAACGGCACGGTGAGGTCGTAGTGCAGCGCCAGTCCGCTCTCCGAGGCGGACGCCTCGTCGGCCTGCAGGCGGGAGACCGCGTAGACCTCCTTGTCGATCTCGCCCTTGCGGAGGAGGTGGTCCACGGTCTCGACGGCGCGGGTCTCGATGCTGGAGAACCCGTGCAGCTCGAACGTGCGCTGCAGCACCTCCAGCACGTGGAGCTCGATCAGGCGCTCCTCGGGGAGCCACTCGGGAAAGCCTGACAGTGATGCCTTGCGGGCCATTGGGGGGATCTCCTCCTGCACGGGGTTTCCGGTCCTCGCCCCGACGGCGGGCGATCCGGTTCTGCGGCCTCAATCCTAGGTGCCGTGCACCCTCCGCCGGAAAAGCGCGGGCCGGACGGGGTGGCTCGTCCAGCCCGGTGCACCCGCCCCCGCCATGCCGCGGAACGGGGGCCAGTGGGTAAAGTAGCCTCAGGGCAGGTTCCCGGAGTTCAGGTCAGGAACGGAGTGCGTAGCGAGGTCGGCCGGAAGGCCCTTGCCGCCGTACCCCGACCGGCATGACCGATAGACTCCTAGACCCTGCATGACATGGCCCTGGCGCGGTTCACGGCCATCCGACGAGCGAAAGACTTCTAGCGGTGACAGACAGTCAGCAATCCGACGACACGACCATCGGCCAGGACTCGCAGCAGGACGCTGCGGCAGGCGACGGCACGAACACGGCATCCGTAGCGGCAGAGCCCGGCGCGGTGGCACAGGAAGCAGCAGCGGAAGAGTCGGCCGGGTCCGCGGAGCCCTCGGACACCGTGGCGTCCGGGACACCTGCCGAGGACGCACCAGCTCCCGCCGAGGAGGCGCCCGCCCAGGAGGCAGCGACCCCCGCGGCTGAGTCCCCTGCCGAGCCCGAGCCGGTCGACGCTCCCGAGGAGGAGGTCGAGGCGCCGACTGCGGAGGCAGCGACCCCCGCGGCTGAGGCTTCTGCCGAGCCGGCGCCGGTCGACGTTCCGGCCCCCGCGGCCGCCCCGCCCAGCGCCCCGTCGCCCCAGCCGTCCGCTCCCCGCCCGCCGCTTCCCACGAAGATGGCACCGCGCCCGCTGAAGAAGGCGACGACGTCGGTGGCGGCGCCCGTCGCCCACAGCACGCCCCTCGCCGAAGCCGGCAGGTTCGCGCGCGTCGAGGAGGACGGCCACGTCTTCCTGCTCGTCGACGGCGAGGAGCACGCGGTCGGCCAGTACCCGGACGCGACGCGCGAGGAGGCCCTCGCCTACTTCGTGCGCAAGTACGACGACATCGTGAGCCAGGTGGCACTCCTCGAGCAGCGGGTGCAGGCGAAGGCGCCGGCGTCGGACATGGCCAAGACGGCCAAGCACCTGCGTGCGCAGGTCGGCGAACGCAAGGTGGTCGGCGACGTCCTGGCGCTCGAAGCGCGGATCGACACCCTGCTCGAGGCCATCGGAGGTCTGGAGAAGGCCGAGCGCGCCGTCCAGGACGAGCTGAAGGCGAAGGAACTCGCGGCCCGGGAGGCGATCGTCGCTGAAGCGGAGGAGCTCGCCGACCGCGATCCCTCCACCGTGCAGTGGAAGGCCAGCAGCACCCGGATGAACGAGCTCTTCGAGCTCTGGAAGGCCGCCCAGAAGAACGGACCGAGGCTCGGGCGGGGCACGGAGGATTCGCTCTGGAAGCGCTTCCGGTCCGCCCGCACCATCTTCGACCGCCATCGCCGTGCCTACTTCTCGCAACTGGACAGCGACAACGCGGAGGCGAAGCAGGCCAAGGAATCGCTCATCAAGCGCGCCGAGCAGCTGTCCGGCTCGACGGACTGGGGCCAGACCGCCGCCGAGTACCGGCATCTGATGGACGAGTGGAAGGCGTCCAAGCGCGCCAGCCGCAAGGACGACGACGCCCTGTGGGCCCGCTTCCGCGCCGCCCAGGACCGTTTCTTCGAGGCCCGGAAGGCCGCGAACGAAGCCGTCGACGAGGAGTACGCGGGCAATCTCGAGGTTAAGGAGGCACTGCTGCGGGAAGCCCAGCAGATCCTGCCGATCAGGGACCTCGCCGCCGCGAAGAAGGCCCTGCAGTCCGTCCGTGACCGGTGGGACGAGGCCGGGAAGGTCCCGCGCGCCGACATGGGCCGTATCGACGCCGGGCTCCGCAAGGTGGAGGACGCCGTCAGGGCCGCCGACGAGGAGCACTGGACGAAGACGAACCCCGAGACCAAGGCGCGCACCAACAGTGCCCTGAGCCAGCTCGAAGCGACCATAGCCCAGCTCAAGGACGACCTCGCCGACGCCGAGCGCGCAGGTGACGCCAAGAGGATCGCCTCGGCCCGCGAAGCGCTGGCAGCGCGGGAGCAGTGGCTCGACATGTTGCAGCGGTCGGCGCAGGACTTCTCCTAGCGCTCCGCTCGCACGCAGCGAGAGCCCCCCGGCACCCTTGTCCACATGGGTGCCGGGGGGCTTTTGCGTGGGAGGTGCAGTCCGCATGCTGAGGTGATGGCACCCCTGCACAGCGCCTCCGCCGCAGCACCTCCCGAGCGCTATCCGGGAGCGGCGCATGCTCCGGTCACCTCGACCGGCGGCGCGCTCTTCCACGCGGGAGACATCTTCACCTCGGCGGAGCTGCAGGCCATGCGGCTCGAGGGCCTGGTGCGGCTCGTGATCGGCGGGTCCTATCTCCGGAGCGACTTCCGGGAGGACCCCGCCATCCGGTCGCAGGCCGCCGCCCGGAGCATCCCGCAGTCGGTGCGGTCCCGGGTGGCGCTGGGGCGCTCCTGCGCGGCGTGGATCTACGGGTGCGCCCCTCCTCCGACCGTGATCAGCCTGGTGACGGACCACCGGCGCCGCACCACGGCCCTGCCGCCCTTCACGTCCGCCGTCATGCACCAGGTGGCGCTCGGACCGTTCGACGTGAACAGGGTGGGCGGGGTGTGCGTGACCACCCCGCTCAGGACCGCCCTGGACATCGCCGTGCACGGCGAGGACCGTGATGCGGTGGACATCCTGCGGGCGATCGGCCGGGACCGCGAGCTGGACTGCCCGCTCCGCCTCGTGGAGGCCGCGTTGCTGGGCGCCTCCCGGGTGCCCGGGAAGACGCGTGCCCTGTCGAGGGTGAGGGCGGCCAGGCGTCCGGGGGCGGGCGCAGGATGAGACGGCGCGCACGAGCAGACGCACCCGGGCCGTGGCGGCGCGCCGCGCCCGCCGTCAGGGCCGGCGCTGCGAGCCGGTGGTCCGGTAGACGTCGAAGACGCCGTCGATGCGCCGGACGGCGCTGAGGATGTGGCTGAGGTACTTGGGATCGCCCATCTCGAAGGCGAAGCGGGACATCGCCACCCTGTCCGTGGACGTGTTCACGCTGGCCGCGAGGATGTTCACGTGGTTCTCGGCGAGCACGCTCGTGACGTCGGAGAGCAGGCTCTTGCGGTCGAGGGCCTCGACCTGGATCTCGACCAGGAACACGCTCGACTGCGTGGGAGCCCAGTCCACGGGCACGATCCGGTCCGGCTGGTCGCGCAGCTCCTGCACGTTGCGGCAGTCGGTCCGATGCACCGAGACACCCGAGCCGCGGGTGACGAACCCGATGATCGGATCCGGCGGGACGGGCGTGCAGCAGCGCGCGAGTTTCACCCAGACGTCACCGACCCCGCGGACGGTCACGCCGGAGTCGGAGAACTTGGGCCGCCGGGGCTGGGCCGGGACCACGGTCTCGGCGATGCTCTCCTCGGCGCCCTCGTGCCCGCCCATGAGGGCCACGAGGTGCTCGATGACGTTCTGGGCGGAGGTGTGTCCGTCACCGACGGCGGCGTAGAGGGCCGAGATGTCCTGGTGGTGGAGCTCCTCCGCCACGGTCATCAGGGCGGTGTGCGTCATCATGCGCTGCAGCGGCAGGTTCTGCTTGCGCATGGCACGCGTCAGCAGGTCCTTGCCCTTGTCCACGGCCTCCTCGCGCCGCTCCTTCGTGAACCACTGCCGGATCTTGTTCCGGGCGCGCGGGCTCTTGACGAAGTTCTGCCAGTCCTGGCTCGGCCCCGCCCCCTCGGCCTTCGAGGTGAAGATCTCCACCGAGTCGCCGTGGTTCAGCTCGCTGCTGAGCGGGACGAGCTTCCCGTTCACCCTTGCCCCGATGGTCCGGTGGCCCACCTCGGTGTGTACCGCGTAGGCGAAGTCCACGGGCGTCGACCCGGCCGGCAGCGCCATCACCTCGCCCTTGGGGGTGAAGACGAAGACCTCACGCGCGTTGATCTCGAACCGCAGGGAATCGAGGAACTCGTTCGGGTCCGAGGTCTCCTGCTGCCAGTCGACGAGGCTGCGCAGCCACCCCATGTCACCGCCGTCCTGCGCCTCGAGCTGCCGGCCGCCGCTCTTGTACTTCCAGTGGGCGGCGACGCCGTACTCGGCACGGCGGTGCATGTCGTGGGTCCTGATCTGGATCTCCACGGGCTTGCCGCCCGGACCGATCACGGTGGTGTGCAGCGACTGGTACATGTTGAACTTCGGCATCGCGATGTAGTCCTTGAACCGCCCGGGCAGGGGGTTCCAGCGCGAATGCAGGGAGCCGAGGGTCGCGTAGCAGTCGCGCACGCTGTCCACCAGGACGCGCACGCCCATGAGGTCGTGGATGTCGTCGAAGTCCTTACCCCGGACGATCATCTTCTGGTAGATGGAGTAGTAGTGCTTGGGCCGTCCCGTGATCGTCGCCTTGATCCTGACGGTGCGCAGGTCCTCCTCGATCTGGTTCCGCACGAGGCTCAGGTGCTTCTCCCGCTCGGGGGTCCTGTCCCCCACCATGCGGACGATCTCCTCGTACACCTTCGGGTGCAGGGCCGCGAAGGAGAGGTCCTCGAGCTCCCACTTGATGGTGTTCATGCCCAGCCGGTGGGCGAGCGGTGCGAAAATCTCGAGGGTCTCCCGGGCCTTCTTCGCGGAGGAGGCGGGCGAGACGAAACGCCACGTGCGGGCGTTGTGCAGCCGGTCGGCGAGCTTGATGACGAGGACCCGGATGTCCTTCGCCATGGCGACGACCATCTTGCGGACCGTCTCGGCCTGGGCGGCGTCCCCGAAGGACACCTTGTCCAGCTTCGTCACGCCGTCCACGAGCATGGCCACCTCGGGCCCGAAATCGCGCTTGAGCTCCTCGAGGGTGTACGAGGTGTCCTCGACGGTGTCGTGCAGGAGGGCCGCGGCGAGCGTGGTGCCGGTCATGCCCAGCTCGGCCAGGATGGTGGCGACGGCGACGGGGTGCGTGATGTACGGATCGCCGCTCTTGCGTGTCTGACCCTCGTGGCTGCGCTCCGCGACGAGGTAGGCGCGCTGGATGAGGTCGAGGTCTTCCTTCGGGTTGTTGGCCCGGACCGTGCGCAGGAGCGGCTCGAGGACGGGCGAGTAGCCGGAGGAGCCGCGGCCGGTGAGCCGGGCGATGCGCGCGCGGGTCCGCCCACGCCTGCCGGGAGCCACCTGGTCGGCGCTCGTCGCGGACGGCGCGGAGGTCGGCGACTCCGGCTGCACGAGCCCTCGGGACGGTCCGGGGCGCACGGCGTCCGTCGCGATCGGGCCCTGCCCGCCCGCCGTGGAGGCGCCCGGACCGCCGTCGGGCCCTCCCGTGGGCTTCACCGCTTCAGCCATGTGCCATCCCTCAATCTCGATCCCGGGCCCGGAAGGGTTCCCGCGATGCCACCGGTCATGCGACGGTCCAATTCTAGCCGGGCCCGGAACGGCATCGGCCGCAGGGCACCCGGACGGGTCTCCTGCGGCCGACGACCGAGCCGGGGCGGTACGCGGCTCAGGCGGAGGCCGCCGCCAGGGAGCGCCGGGCGAGGACCTTCTCCTCCTGCTCCTTCAGTTCCGGTTCGTTGAGCCGGAGCGCGGCGTAGAGCGGCGCGGCGATGAAGATGGTGCCGAGGGTGCCGAGGATGATGCCGATGAACAGGGCCAGCGACAGGTCCTGGAGGGTACCGGCACCGAGCACGAAGGCCCCGATGAAGAGGATCGAGGCGACCGGGAGGATCGCGACGACGGAGGTGTTGATGGACCGGACGAGTGTCTGGTTCACCGCGAGGTTGACCTGTTCGGCGAAGGTCCGCTCGGTGGAGGTCTTCATGTCGGAGGTGTTCTCGCGGATCTTGTCGAACACCACCACGGTGTCGTACAGGGCGTAGCTGAGGATCGTCAGGAAGCCGATGATGGCCGACGGCGTGACCTCGAAGTTGCTCAGCGAGTAGAGCCCCGCGGTGACGACCATGACCACCACGAGAGCGGCCATCGCGGCGACCGCCATCTTCCAGGTGCGGAAGTAGAGCGCCATGAGGATCGCGGCCAGGAGCACGAACACTCCGAACCCGATCAGGGCCTGCCGGCTGACGTCCTCACCCCAGGTGGGTCCCACGTAGCTCGAGGTGACCTGGTCCTCGCCCACGCCGTACCCGCCGGCCAGGTTGTCCCGGACGCTCAGGGTCTCGTCGTCGGAGAGGCGCTCCGTCTGGACGCGCATGGTGTCGCCCGCGATGTTGGTGACACGCGGGACGGCCTCGGGGACGACGTCGGTCACGGCCCGCTCGCCGATCGCGGGATCCCTGTCCTGCGTGGAGGACACGGTGAATTCCGAGCCGCCCCGGAAGTCGATCCCGAGGTTGAAGCCGCCCTTGACCACCGGGATGATGATCGAGATCAGGAGGGCGATGCCGGCGATCAGGAACCAGAGGTTCCGTCGGGCGACGAAGGGGTAGGAGCGCTTCCCCGAGTACAGCTCGTTGCCGAAGGTTGCGAAGTTCGTGCGGCTCATTCGTTGGTCTCTTTCTGGGAAGAACCGGTACGGCCCGCGAGGGCCTTCTGCTGTTCCGCACGCCGACGCTCGGCGATGGTCAGGCGGCGCTCGGCCTCGGCGGTGGCGCCCTTGTTCTTGGTCCGGGCGACGGCGACCGGCTTCACGGTGCCCTCGCCCGGCTGGCGGAGGCGGCCGGCGCCGCGGTACAGCGGGATGCCCCCGAGGCGGCTCGGGTCCAGGCCGGACCACGGGTGGCCCTCGCCGAAGAACTTGGTCCTCGCCAGGAGCCGGAGGACCGGGTGGGTGAAGAGGAAGACGACGATGAGGTCGGCGATCGCGGTGAGGCCGAGGGTGAAGGCGAACCCACGGACGTTGCCGACGGCGACGAAGAAGAGCACCAGCGCGGCCAGCAGGTTCACCGCCTTCGAGGCGAGCACGGTGCGCTTGGCGCGCCGCCAGCCGTTCTCGACGGCGGAGATGAGCCCGCGTCCCTCCCGGAGCTCGTCGCGGATGCGCTCGAAGTAGACGATGAACGAGTCCGCGGTCTGCCCGATGGCGACGATGAGGCCGGCGACACCGGCGAGCGAGAGACGGTAGTTCTCCGTCCACCCGAGGATGCAGATGGCCAGGTAGGTCAGGACGCCGGCGACGACCAGAGAGGCGATGGTGACCAGGCCGAGGAGCCGGTACTGGAACATGGAGTAGGCGGCGACGAGCAGGAGCCCGATGAGGCCGGCGATGAGCCCGACCCGCAGCTGGTCGGCACCCAGAGTGGCGGAGATCTGCTGCTCGCTCTGGATCTCGAAGCTGATCGGCAGCGCTCCGTACTTGAGCTGCTCCGCCAGGGCCGCCGCGGATTCCTCCGTGAAGCTGCCGCTGATCGAGGGGTTGCCGTCGGGGATGACGGCGTTGGTGGTCGGCGCGGACACGATCTGGCCGTCGAGGACGATCGCGAACTGGTTGCGCGGGTCACCCTGACCGAACGCGTAGAGGCGTTCGGTGACCTCGCGGAAGGTCTCGGTGGCCTCGTCGTTGAAGTCGATGTTCACGGCCCAGCTGTTGAGCGTCTGGCCTCCCTGGCTGCGCTCCAGTCCGTAGCTCGCCGTGGAGATGTCGGTTCCGGGTACCTCGACGGGGCCCAGGATGTACTTGCCCTGGGTGTCCGGCTCGCACGCGACCATCGGCTCGTCGGCGGGCGCGGGTTCTTCCGCCGGCTCCAGTGCTGCCGGGTCGAGGCAGTTCAGGGCCTCGAACTCCTTGTACAGCTCGGGGGTGATCCAGTTGGGATCACTCGCGTTCTGCGGCTCGGCGGCCGGCGTGGGGAGCTGGTCCTCCGGCGTCGGCGTCTCGGCGGCCGCGGCCTGGCCGGGACCGCCGGTGAGGACCGGGCGGAACTCCATCTGGGCGGAGGCCTGGATGAGGTCGCGCGTCTGTGCGTCGGGGGTACCCGGCAGGGAGACGATCACGTTCTGGCCGGACTGCGTGCTGATCTCGGCTTCCGCGACACCGGACCCGTCGACGCGCTGGCGGATGATCTCCACGGCCTGGTCGAGCTGTTCGGGCGTGATCTCGCTGCCGTCCTGGACGCGGGGGGCCAGGATCATCTGCGTCCCGCCCTCGAGGTCGAGGGCCAGGCGCGGGCTCCAGCTCGCGGTGCTCCAGTGGGCGCCCGCTCCCAGCAGGGTTGCGAGCAGTGCTGTCAGTACGCCCAGCCAGACGAGTGTCCGCTTGGCTGCCGTCCCGGGACCGGTACGAGGCATGGTGGGGTGTCCTTATGCAGTGGCGCGTCGGGTGCGCCGGGTGATCATGGGGGCGCCGGTACTGCTACCGGCGCCCTACGGAATGCTAGTTGTCCGGGTTCGCTTTGGGGTCGCGGGCGTCGCGCGCGTCGCGGTTTTCCCGCGGCGATTCCCGGTTCAGGCGCTCCAGCGTCTCCTCCGGGGTCTCGACGCCGGACGTGGATCCCGGGGTGCCCGCAGCGGTGGAACCGCCGGCGGGGCCGCGGTCGACGCCGTCGATCGAGGACACGTCGTCGGGCACCGTGGAGGCGTCATAGTCGGGGCGGTCCAGGGGCTCAGCGGCCGTCGCGTCCGCGTCCGCGCCCGCGGCGGCGGGCTCCTGCTGGACCACCTTCGAGAGCGCCTGCGTGTGGACCGTCGCGAAGGTACCCGGCGACAGCTCGAGGACGGCCTTGTTGTTCTCCTGGTCGATCGAGGCGATGGTCCCGAAGAGGCCGAACTGGGTCATGACCTCGGTGCCGGGTTCCATCTGCGTGCGCATCTCCTTGACCTGCTGCTGCGCCTTCCGCTGCCTGCGGAACATGGTGAAGATGAGGAAGGCCAGGGCCAGCGGGAGCAGCAGACCGAAGACGTCGAAGCCTCCGGTCTGTCCGGTGGTGGATTGGGCGACTACATCTGCAAGCACTGGGGATCCGTTCCTGGGGCTGGGGTCTGGGTGGCAGGACTGTGCCGCGGCACACATCGTGAGACACCAGTGTAGAGGCGTTTCCTGAGCGTCCCCGCGTCAGGAGTCCGGCTGGGCCCAGCTGTCGACCGCCGATTCCGTGGCCACCAGGTCCTCGGGCGTGACGGAGAACAGGTCCTCGGGCATCGCGGCGGCGACGTTCGCGGGCATCTCGATCCCCAGGTGCCGCCAGGCGGCAGCCGTCGCGATCCGGCCGCGCGGGGTGCGCCCGAGCATGCCCTCGCGGACCAGGTAGGGTTCGGCGACGGTCTCGACGGTCTCCGGTTCCTCGCCCACGGCGATCGCGAGCGTCGACAGGCCCACGGGTCCCCCGTTGAACTTGGTGATGAGCGCCGTGAGCACCGAGCGGTCCAGCCGGTCGAGGCCCCGCGCGTCCACCTCGTACATGTCCAGCGCCGCACCCGCGGAGCGCGCGTCGATGAGGTCGACGCCGTGCACCAGGGCCCAGTCACGGACGCGCCGGAGCAGGCGGTTGGAGATACGCGGCGTGCCGCGGGACCGGCCGGCGATCTCCGCGAACGCGGCCGAGTTGACCTTCATGTCCATGAGCATGGCCGAGCGGCGGAGCACGAGCTCGAGTTCCTCGGTGGAGTAGAACTCGAGGTGCCCGGTGAACCCGAAGCGGTCCCGCAGCGGGCCCGGCAGGAGCCCCGCGCGGGTCGTGGCGCCCACGAGGGTGAAGGGCGGCAGTTCCAGGGGGATGGCGGTGGCACCGGGCCCCTTGCCGACGATGATGTCGACGCGGAAGTCCTCCATCGCCATGTAGAGCATCTCCTCGGCGGGCCGGGACATGCGGTGGATCTCGTCGAGGAAGAGGACCTCTCCCTCGGTGAGGGAGGAGAGGATGGCCGCGAGGTCGCCGGCGTGCTGGATGGCGGGCCCGGAGGTGATGCGCAGCGGCGCGTTCATCTCGGCCGCGATGATCATGGCGAGCGTCGTCTTGCCGAGGCCGGGCGGCCCGGAGAGGAGCACGTGGTCCGCGCTGCGCCCGCGCAGGCGGGACGCCTCCAGCACCAGCGAGAGCTGCCGGCGCACGCGCTTCTGGCCCACGAAGTCGTCGAGGTTCTTCGGCCGGAGCGCGGCCTCGACGGCGCGGTCCTCGGGGTCGGCGGCCGGCGCGACGAGCGGCGCCTCCTCCTGCTGCTTGTCCGTCATGTGCCCACCGTCGTCCGGGCCGAGCTGCGGGCGCCGTCCTGGCCGAGCCTGCGCAGCGTGAGTTTCAGGATCTGGCCCACGTCACCGGTCGCGGCGACCTCGGGTGCCTCCTCGACGGCGGCGTCGATCGCCGCTCCGGCGTCCTTCTCGGACCAGCCGAGACCCATCATGGCGGTGAGGACCTGGCCCTGCCAGGTCTGCTTGGGCACCCCGGGCTTCGCGTCGGGCGGGACCAGCTTGCCGGCGAGCTCGAGCACGATGCGGCGGGCGCCCTTGGGCCCGATCCCCGACACCTTGCTGAACGCCTTGTCGTCGCCGGACGCTGCGGCGATGCGGATGGCGTCGGGCGTGTGGACGGCGAGGACGGCGAGGGCCAGGCGGGGCCCCACGCCGCTGACCGCCAAAAGCGTCTCGAAGACCTCGCGCTGGTCGGCGTCCTCGAAGCCGAACAGCGTCATGGAGTCCTCGCGGACGATCATGGCCGTGGCGACGGTGGCCTGCTCCCCCACGCGGAACCCGGCGAGGGTCTGGGGGGTCGCCTGGACCTGCATGCCGAAGCCGTTGACGTCGAGGACGGCGGAGTGCAGGCCCACGTGGGTCACTGTTCCGCGCAGGGAACTGATCATGAAGGGCTCCAGGGGCACTTGCGGGCGGGACCGCCGGGCTGCCACCCGGCGTCGAACATACGTTCTAATGCACTACGGTACCGGCGAATCGGCCCGCGATCGAGCCGCCACACCGGGTCCGCCGTCGGGCGGGACGCCTCGGGTCCGGGCCTGCCCGCATCCCTGGGCGATGATCCGGCCGGTGACCCTCCGCGCCCCGGCGATCACCGGAAGGCCGCCGCTATCCCGATGAGGGTGACCGCGTGCACGACGGCGATCGCAAGGTTGGCGAGGACGACAGGGTGACGCAGACCGTTCCGCACGGTGAGGGCGGTGAGGCCTTTGTAGAAGACCTGCACCGTCAGCAGGGCCCCCACCGCTCCGGTCAGCCACGGTGCATCGGGTAGGACGAGCGCCGCGCCCATGAGGACGGCCGAGGCGGTGAGGATCGCCCCGTAGATCGCCAGGAGGATGTCCCGGGCCGGCGTCCGCTCCCCGAACACCGCACGGAGCCCGGGCATCTCGCCGGCCAGGAGGACGGTCACCGGAACGAGGACGAGCACGTTCAATCCCAGGGACACGAGGATCATCGGGACCCCTCGGACGCGGCATAGGTCGGCAGGTGGTCGCGGACGGCACCTTCGAGCCAGGCCCACAGCCGCTCACGCCGATCGGCCGCGAACGTGGCCGCTTCCGCCCGGGTGACCCGGCCGATCTCCACGTAGCCGCCGTTCAGCGCCCCGTGGGCGTCCCCGAGAGCCAGCCGGACAGCGTGACGGGCGGTGGACCGTGGGGTCGAGGCTCCCGGGAGGACACTCATCGCCGGCATCACGTGCTTCCAGACCCAGTACCTGGAGGCCGGCATGTCCCTGCCGAGCCCGGTCCCGGCGACCAGCCCGGGGTCGTAGGTGTTGAGTCGATGCCCGGACGCGGCGAGCCGCTCCGCCCAGTCGTGTGCGAGGGTCACCAGCGCGAGCTTGCTCGAGGCGTAGGCGACGCCCCCCTTCCCGCGCTCGTCGGCGGACCGGACGGGACCATCGGCCGGGGGTTCCGGTCGGGCGAGGTCCTCGGGATCCCGCCACTGCGGGTCCGGGACGAGATTGAAGCTCGCCTTCTTGCCCCGGTGGGTGGAGGACCCCAGGAGCACCGCGTGGGCGCCCGCGGCGAGGAGCGGTTCCAGCCCGCGCAGGAGCAGATGCTGCGCGATCACATTGACGGCGAAGGTCAGCTCGTGGCCCTGCGCTCCGGCACGCCGCCCGCTCGTGAACTGTGCGCCGGCGTTGAGGAGCACGACGTCGACGGGGCGCACCGCGCCACGCTCCTGCGCTGCGTGGATCTGCTCGAGTGCAGTGCGGACCGAGCCGAGGTCGCCGAGATCGGCGAGAGCACCCATGGCGACGAGCCCGGTGGCCCGGGCGCGCTCGAGCGCGTCCTCCAGGTCGGCAGCACCACGGGCGAGGAGCACGAGGCTCGGCCGTGACGGATGCTCGAGAAGCTCCTCGAGCATCCGTGCACCGATACCGCTCGTGAAGCCGGTCAGCAGGACCGTCGGTGACGTGACGACAGTTTGTGTCATGGCAGAGAATATAGTCGATGTCACAAAGTGACACAAGGGTAGGATCGGGGGATGCCCCGATGGCCCGAAGACTCCCGCCGCCGCCTCGTGGACGCGGCGATCAGCCAGTTCGTCGACCGCGGCTACGCCGAGTCGACGGTCGAGAACATCGCGCTCGCGGCCGGGGTGACCCCGCGGACGTTCTTCCGCTACTTCGCGGACAAGGAGGAAGTGCTCTTCGCCGATGACGACGAGCTCCTGCCGCTGCTCATCGGTGTCATCGCGGAGGACACCGGTCCCGTCCGCGCGGACGTGCACATGGGGAAGGCACTCGGGACGCTCGCGTCGACCATGGAGTCCCGGCGCGACCTGCTGAAGCGGCGCCAGCGCGTCATCGACTCGCACATCGCACTGTCCGGACGGGAACTCGCCAAGCAGGCCCGGTGGCAGAAGGACGTGACGACGGCCCTCATCGGTCGCGGGTTCCCCCCGGAGCAGTCCGACGTCCTGGCCGCCATCGGGTTCGCGCTCTTCCGGCAGTGCCTGCACGCCTGGCTCGCGGACGACGAGGGGCCGAGCCTGGAGGCGCGGGTGAGCGACGCACTCTCCGGTGTGCGGTCCGTCCTGGACGTCCGCAGCTCGCGCTGAGCGGGCGCCGGGACAGGCGTCACCTGCTCAGCGGCGGCGGGCCCGGGCCTCCGCCTCGGCCCACAGGCGCTGCGCGGGGGTCACCAGTCCGCCGGCGGCGGCCGCACCCTGCGTCCCCACGCCGCGGCGCCACGCGTGGGTGATCGCCAGGGCCAGGGCGTCGGCGGCGTCGGCGGGCCGGGGCGGCGTGTCCAGCCGTAGGATCTTCGTCACCATCTTCGTGACCGCCACCTTGTCCGCCTGCCCGTTGCCCGTGACCGCGGCCTTCACCTCGGTGGGCGTGTGGAGTGCCACCGGGATGCCGCGGCGCGCCGCGGACACGATGACGACCCCGGACGCCTGGGCGGTGCCCATGACGGTGCTGATGTTGGTCCCGCTGAAGACGCGCTCGACGGCGAGGGCCTGCGGCTCGTGCAGGTCCAGCCAGGTGTCGACGGCCTCCGAGATGACCAGGAGCCGTTGGTCGAGGCTCTGCCCGGCGTCGGTGCCCACCACGCCGACGGCCACGAGGGTGGAGCGCCGGTTGGGTTCGATGTCGACGACGGCGAGCCCGCAGCGCGTCAGCCCGGGGTCGACGCCCATCACGCGGAAGGTCACGGGGCTACCTGCCGCCCGGGGCCGGGAGGGGCGATGTCAGTCGTCGTTCTCGAGCTCCGCCAGGACCTCGTCCGGGAGGTGGGCGTTCGAGTAGACGTTCTGGACGTCGTCGAGCTCCTCCAGGGCGTCCACGAGCTTGAGGAACTTCCGCGCGCCGTCGGCATCCAGGTCCACCTGCATGGACGGGACGAACTCGACGTCGTCGTTCTCGTACTCGATGCTGCTCTCGTCGAGCGCCGCGACCACGGCCCGGAGGTCCTGCGGCTCGGAGACGATCTCGAACGTCTCGGCCGATTCCTTGACCTCGTCCGCCCCGGCGTCGAGGACGGACAGGAGCAGCTCGTCCTCGGTGAGGTCCTTCTTCGGGAGCGTGACGACGCCCTTGCGTGCGAACAGGTAGGCCACGGAGCCCGGATCGGCGACCGTGCCGCCGTTGCGGGAGATGCCGAGGCGCACCTCGGAGGCCGCGCGGTTCTTGTTGTCCGTGAGGCACTCGATCAGCAGCGCGGAGCCCTGGGGGCCGCGGGCCTCGTACATGATGGTCTGGTAGTCGACGGCCTCGCCGAGCAGCCCTGCCCCGCGCTTCACCGCGCGGTTGATGTTGTCGATGGGGACGGAGGTCTTCTTGGCCTTCGAGACGGCCAGTTCGAGCCCCGGGTTACCGGCGACGTCGGCGCCGCCGGCCCGCGCCGCGACCTCGATGTTCTTGATCAGCTTGGCGAAGGACTTCGCGCGCTTGGCGTCGATCGCGGCCTTCTTGTGCTTGGTTGTTGCCCACTTGGAGTGCCCCGACATGCCTACGCTTCTCCTCTGATCATCCGAATAAACAGTTCGTGGACCCGCCGCTCCCCCGTGACCTCCGGATGGAAGCTCGTGGCCAGCAGGTTCCCCGAACGCACTGCGACAATTCTAGCGACCGGTTCCAAGTCCGCACCGGCATCGGCACCCTCCGGTGCGGGTCCGGGCTGCGGCGTCTCCGACGCGGGCACCTGCGCCAGCACCTCGACGCCCTCGCCCACCTTCTCCACCCACGGCGCGCGGATGAACACGGCCCGCACCGGATCGGCGCCGCCGACGCCTCCGGTGGTGGCGAGCCCGCCGAAGGCGAGATCGGCCTCGAAGGACTCGCGCTGCCGCCCGAACGCGTTGCGCCGCACCACCATGTCGAGGCCGCCGAGCGTCTGCTGCGGGTTGCCGAGGCGGTCCGTGGACGGGTCCGCGAGGACGTCCGAGAGCATGATCATCCCGGCGCAGGAGCCGTAGACGGGCATCCCGTCGCCGATCCTGTCGCGCAGCGGCCCGGCCAGCCCGCAGGTCCGGGTGAGCTTGTCCATCGTGGTGGACTCCCCTCCGGGGATGATCAGGCCGTCGATCCCGGCCAGTTCCGAGGCCCGCCGGACGGGTACGGCCCGCCCGCCCAGGGACTCGATGGTCGCGATGTGCTCGCGGACATCGCCCTGGACGGCGAGGACGCCGACCACGACGCCGGACGGGGGCGTGGGAGCCGGGGAGGACGGGGAGGTCATCCCCCAATTCTAGGTTCTCCGGCCCCCGCTCCCGGCGGGGCGTGAGGAGCGACTCCCCGCCGCGTCCCGGGAAGGCGTCCGGGCCTGCGATAATTTGGAGGCATGAATCCCCTTCCAGTCCTCGTGGGTAAGGCTGCGCGCTTCGCCTCCCGCCTGCGCGGCGGCGGCTCCGCGTTCCCGGGCCTCGTGGTCGAGCGCCTCGACCCCGGCTTCATGGGCCGCGCCCTGTCCACCCTCCCCCGCGGCGTCGTCGTCGTCAGCGGCACGAACGGCAAGACGACCACCACCAAGATGGTGGTGGAACTGCTCGAGGGCCAGGGCCTGACGGTGTTCACCAACCGCACGGGCAGCAACTTCACGCGCGGCGTCGCGGCGGCACTGCTCGGTGAGGTCGACTGGCGCGGGCGCCTCCAGGCCGACGTCGCCGTCCTGGAACTGGACGAGGCCCACGCCGTGCACTTCGTGAAGCTCGTCCCTCCCCGGTACTCCCTGCTGCTGAATGTCCTCCGCGACCAGCTGGACCGGTTCGGGGAGATCGACGCGACCACGCGCCTGCTCGAGCGCATCGCGCTCGCCACCACGGACACGGTGGTGCTGAACCGCGAGGATCCGCGCGTCGCCGGACTGGCGTCGTCGATCACGGCGGCCGACGTCGTCTACTTCGGCCTCGACGCCTCCCTCCGGAGCACCTTCCCGAACGACGACGAACTGCGCGGCGCCGCGGGCACCGCACCCGCCTCGGCCCTGCCCGCCGACGTGGTCCTCGCGTCCGTGGACGGCAATGCGGCGAGCTTCGAGGTGGAGGGCACCACGACGCGCACCGACCTCCGCCTGCGCGGTGTCTACAACATCTTCAATGCGGCGGCGGCCCTCGCGGCGGCCCGCGCGGTCCTCGGGGGCAGCGCCGACGGCGACCGCCTGTTCTCCTCCCTCGCCGCCGTCGAACCGGCGTTCGGCCGGGGCGAGAGCCTCGTCGTCGACGGTCAGGCCCTGGAGCTGGTGCTGGTGAAGAACCCGAGCGGGTTCCGCCTGGGCCTGAAGTCCTTCGACCCCGCCGGCTGCGCGACGATGATCGCCATCAACGACAACTACGCCGACGGACGCGACATGTCCTGGCTGTGGGACGTCGACTTCGACTCGCTGGGCCTCGGCGGGGTGGACGTCGTCAGCGGGGTCCGCGCCTACGACATGGCGCTGCGCCTGAAGTACGACGACGTCCGCGTCGGTGCCGTCGAGCCGGACACCACCGACGCGCTCCGGCAGTTCATCCGTGGCTCCGCGGGCCGTCCGAAGCGCATCTTCTGCACCTACACCGCCATGCTCGCAGTGCGCCGCGAGCTGTCCAAGATCACGAAGGTCGAGGTGGTCTCCTGATGAGTGACGCCCCATCCGCCGCCGCCCTCACCGGGGCGCCCGCCGATCCGCAGAAGGGCTCCCTGCGCATCCTGCAGCTCTACCCCCGGGAGATGAACATCTACGGGGACTACGGCAACGTCCTCGTGCTGAAGCAGCGCCTGGCCTGGCGCGGCTACGGCGCCGAGATCCTCGAGCACAATGCGGGCGACCCGTTCCCGGACGACGTCGACATCATCGTCGGCGGCGGGGGCCAGGACAGCGGCCAGGTGGTCATCCAGGAGGACCTCCAGGCCATCGCCCCCCGGTTGCGGGAGCTCGCCGAGGACGGCACGCCGATGCTGCTCATCTGCGGGCTGTACCAGCTCTTCGGCAACAGCTTCCGGACGTACGAGGGCACCGTGATCCCCGGCATCGGGGTGCTCGACCTCGAGACCCGCGGCGGCTCCGAGCGGCTGATCGGCAACGTGGTCGCCACGAGCGAGGAGTTCGGCGAGATCCACGGCTACGAGAACCACAGCGGACAGACGTTCCTCGGCAGCGGGCTGCGGCCCCTCGCGACCGTGATCAAGGGCGCCGGCAACAACGCCGGGGAGAAGCACGAGGGCGCCCGCTACCGGAACATCGTCGCGAGCTACCTCCACGGGTCCCTGCTGCCCAAGAACCCGGCGATCGCCGACTATCTCCTGCGCACCGCCGCCGAGCGGAAGTTCGGCGCGTTCGAGGACGACGGCGTCGACGACTCGCTCGCGGACCTCGCCCGGCAGCACGCCGGAGCCCGGCCCCGGTAGGAGACCGGGGCCGGGCTCAGGTCCTGCTCGGGCTCCCCGCTCAGGGGATGTCGCTCCGTGCCGCGTCGCGCCGCAGCTCGCGGGCGTCGTAGCGCGTCAGGAATCCCTCGTCCTCGAGCGTCCGCACGCTGTCCCGGACCGCCCGCACGTAGCTGCCGTGGTTGCGGTACAGGTCGTCGAGCACGTCCTGGGACAGCGGCCGCTCGTAGCCCGCGATGAAGCAGAAGGACGCCCCCGTCGCCGTGCCGTACCAGGTGCTGGTCGGCGCGTCGAGGAACGGCGAGCGGAGGCCGCCCTGCACGTTGCCGTAGGCGTCCAGCACGGGCGCGCCGTCGCGCACCAGGATCGGCTCGGCACGCGGCGGCGCGACGCCTTCCCGCACCCAGAGATCGAGGTTCCGGAGCGCGGCGTTGAAGAAGATGGAGCTGGGGAACCTGCTGCGCGGGCCCTCGTTGCACGACGCCGGCGGAACGGTCCGCTCGGCCGCGACGATGTCCGCGGAGGACGCCGAGTACGTCAGCTCGTCCGGCGTCGCGTGCCCGGCGCCGGCCATCTCGTAGTGCCGGTACAGGTCGCCCGGCTCGTCGCTGTCCGCGCGGCGGGAGCCGATGCCGAGCAGGTAGTCGGACTGCGACATCATCCGCATGATGGGGACGCCGACGTCCTCGAACTGGCGGCGCGTGTCGGTGGCCGGGGGCGCCGGCTCGCACTGGTTCATCGGGTAGGCGCCGGCGAAGGCACCGCCGGCGACGGCGACGATGTAGGCGTCGTAGACCGGCTCCCCGTCCGAGGCGACGACGAGCGGGTGCACGCCGTTGATGTAGTTGACGAGGTACCCGCCGGTCTGGGAGTACCCGAAGCCGTAGGCGTGCTCCACCCGCGAGTCCCGCGCCCCGTAGCGGAGCGGGTTCGCGGCGTCGCTGCTCTTCAGCCACGCCCCCACCTGGGAGTAGATGTCCCAGATCAGCCCGTTCTCGGTGGTCCTGGCCGAATCGGCGGCGACCGTCGCACAGTTCCGCGGATCATCCAGCGGCAGCGGGTTCGCGAAGGAGAGGGACGCGTACCGCTCCGGGTCGAAGTTCTGCAGCGCCTGGACGGCGATCGGTTTGGCGGTGATTCCCACCCAGGCGTCGCCGTTGGCCACGATCTGCTCCTGCGCCATGGCCCAGCCGATGTTGAGGTCGAACAGGTTGCTCGGGTTGAGCATCTCGACGACCACGTTGCCACTGAACTTCTGGCCTTTGGCCGGCTTCCGGACGAGCACGCGGGTGGTGTACGGGGCGTCGTCGGTGCGCACCTGCGCGGGCCCGGCGGAGGGCCACGTGTAGACGTTCGAGGTGCCGCTGACCAGGTACTCCTCCTCCACGTAGCCGAGCCGCGACAGGTCCTGCGGCACCTCCTGGTGGTCGGCGGCGCCGAACGGGTAGGACGCGGCGGTGGAGGCGAGGGGCCCCTCCACGGCGGGGATCGGCGTCGTGCCGTCCGGTGCCGGAACCACCGTCGGCGGGGGTGGGGCGGCGCCCGCGGGGCCGGCTGACACGCCGAGGCCGGTGACCGCGAGGGACAGCGTCAGCAGGATGGACGTTCGGGAACGGTTTCTCATCGGTGCTCCTTCGTCGAACCGGGCTGCACTGCCCGGCGCGCCCCGCATCGCAGCGGCGTCTGTGCCGTGCGCCCCAGCCCGCGGGTCGACGGTCGGGAGGACGGGCGATCATCAGGCAGCGAAGCATTCCGACAGTAGGGAGGCACATGCCGCCGGGTCAAGGGTGGTGGGCTTACCTGCAACAACGTGCAAAAGTTAGTTCCCATGAGCAACCCTTTTCTTGAGCCCAGTACCCTCGACTACCAGCTGCCCCCATTCGCGGTTATCCGGGACGAGCACTACCTGCCCGCGTTCGATGCCGGTTTCGCCGAGCACCTCGCCGAGATCGATCGCATCACGGGATCCGGGGAACCGGCCTCCTTCGAGAACACGCTCATCGCCCTCGAGCGTGCGGGCAGCACCCTGGACCGCGTCTCGCGGGTCTTCTTCAGCAACTCGGTCAGCCACGCGACGGAGGCCGTCCAGGAGCTGGAGCAGCAGATCGCCCCGCGCATCGCGGAGCACGAGGACAACATCAAGCTGAACCGCGTCCTGTTCGAGCGCATCCGCCAGGTGCCCCTCGAGGGACTCGACGCCGAGTCGGCGCGCCTCGTGGAGGAGTACCTCCGCGGGTTCGTGCGCGCGGGAGCTGAGCTCGACGACGACGCGCAGGCCACGCTGCGCCGGCTGAACGCGGAGCTGTCGGCGCTGAGCACCGAGTTCTCGCAGAAGCTGCTGAAGGACACGAACGATTCCGCGTTGGTGCTCGACACCCCCGAGGAACTCGACGGGCTCTCCGCCGATGCGATCTCCGCCGCGGCCACTGCGGCGTCCGACGCCGGGCACGACGGGAAATACCTCCTGACGCTCATCCTGCCGACTGCGCAGCCGGCGCTGGAGCAGCTCACGAACCGCGAGGTGCGCCGTCGCCTGCACGAGGCCTCCGTGACCCGCGGGGCCCGCGGCAACGAGTCCGACACCCTCGCCGTCACCGTGCGCATGGCCACGCTCCGCGCCGAGCGCGCCGCCCTCCTCGGCTTCGACACGCACGCGGCCGCGGCGACCGACAGCCAGACGGCGCCGTCGCTCGAGGCGATCCTCGACCGCATGCGGGAGCTCGCGGCTCCGGCGGTCCGCAACGCCCGCGCCGAGGCCACCGAACTCGAGGCGGAGGCCGGCCACGGCATCGAACCGTGGGACTGGGCCTACTACGCCGCGAAGGTGCGGAAGGCGAAGTTCGACGTCGACCTCGATGCCCTGCGCCCCTACTTCGAGCTCGAGCGCGTCCTGAACGACGGCGTCTTCTACGCCGCGAACCGCCTGTACGGCCTGGCGTTCACGGAGCGCACAGACCTCACGGGCTACCACCCCGACGTGCGCGTGTGGGAGATCTTCAACGAGGACGGGTCTGGGCTCGGACTGTTCCTTGGCGACTTCTACACGCGCGACACCAAGAGCGGCGGCGCCTGGATGAACTCCTTCGTGGACCAGTCCCGGCTCGAGGGCACGCGCGCCGTCGTCATCAACAACCTGAACATCTCGACGCCGGGGGTCGGTGAGCCCACGCTGCTCTCCTACGACCAGGTGGTCACCACCTTCCACGAGTTCGGCCACGCCCTGCACGGCCTGTTCTCCGACGTCACCTACCCGCTCCTCGCGGGGACGTCCGTGCCGCGCGACTTCGTCGAGTACCCGTCGCAGGTCAACGAGATGTGGATCCTGTGGCCCGAGATCGTGGCGCACTACGCACGCCACCACGAGACGGGTGAGGCGCTTCCCCAGGACGTCATCGACCGCATGCATGCGGCGGGCGCCTGGGGCGAGGGCTTCGAGACGACCGCCTACCTCGGCGCGACCCTCCTCGACCTCGCCTGGCACTCCGTCCCGGCCGGCACGGTGATCGAGGATCCGCTGGCCTTCGAGGCCTCGGCGCTCGCGGACGCCGGGATCGACTTCACCCCCGTCCCGCCCCGGTACCGCACCTCGTACTTCAAGCACATCTTCGCCGGCGGGTACGCCGCGTCCTACTACGCGTACATCTGGAGCGAGATGCTCGACGCCGACACCGTGGAGTGGTTCAAGTCCTCGGGCGGTCTCACCCGGGAGAACGGCGACCATTTCCGGCGTGAGCTGCTCTCCCGCGGCAACAGCATCGACCCGCTGGAGGCGTTCCGCAGGTTCCGGGGACGGGACGCGGACCTCCAGCCCCTGCTGGTCCGCCGCGGCCTCGCATGAGGGAACCGTCCGCCGGTGGTCGGGCGTGGTGAGCATCGCCGCGTGCCAGCGGCTGCAGTCCGCCTGGTGCGCGGCGCTCGCGACGGCGACGGGCGGGAAGACGTTCTCCACGCACGGTGCCACCTGGGTGTGGCTGCCCGCGCGGCGGGAGCTCATGGTGATGTTCCCCGAGGCGGTCCGGGCGCACGCCGTCCGGCCCGCCCTGGCGGAGGGCACCAGGCTCGGGGCGTCCTCCGTCCGGGTCTGGCTCAACGCCGCGGTGGACGGCGCAGAGCTCGCTGAGCTCGGGTTCAGCCCGAGCTGGCAGCCGTGGTGGATGGCGGCGCCCGTCTCCGCCGTCGTCGGGCCCGGGGACGACGCCGCGGTCCTCACCACCGAGGTGCCCGACTATTCGGGGCCGCTGCGGCAGGAACTCGGGGTGGCCCGGGCTCAGCCGCGCCAGGCCTGGCACGCCGTGACCCGCGATCCCGCCCACGGGAACATCTCGGGTGCCGCGTACTCGTTCCATCCGGTCGGGGTCGCCGGGCTGCAGGGTCTCGGCGGCATCCACCAGCTGGAGGTCCTCCCCGGGTACCAGCGGCGGGGGCTGGCCACGGCACTGCTCAGCGCCACCGCGCGCGCCGCGGGTGCGGCGGGCGCGGTGGATCTGGCCGTCAACGCCACCCCGCAGGGCTACGCGTTCTTCTCCCGGCGGGGGTTCGTGCTGCTGGGCCGCGGGAAGACCTACGCCCTGGCGCTCTGACCCGGGCCGCCCCGGGAACGCGGAAGGGCCGCAGCCTCGCGGCTGCGACCCTTCGTGATGCTCTGCCGGATTACCAGCCGCGCTCCGCCAGGCGGTGCGGCTGCGGGATCTCGTCGACGTTGATGCCCACCATGGCTTCGCCGAGGCCGCGGGAGACCTTGGCGATCATGTCGGGGTCGTCGTGGAATGTCGTCGCCTGGACGATGGCGTTCGCGCGCTCGGCCGGGTTGCCCGACTTGAAGATGCCCGAGCCCACGAAGACGCCGTCGGCACCGAGCTGCATCATCATGGCGGCGTCCGCGGGGGTCGCGATGCCTCCCGCGGTGAACAGCACCACCGGCAGGCGGCCTGCCGCGGCGACGTCCTTCACGAGCTCGTACGGGGCCTGCAGTTCCTTCGCGGCCACGTACAGCTCGTCCTCGGCCATCGAGGACAGGCGGTTGATCTCGGAGCGGATCTTGCGCATGTGCATCGTGGCGTTCGAGACGTCACCGGTGCCGGCCTCGCCCTTCGACCGGATCATGGCAGCGCCCTCGTTGATGCGCCGCAGGGCCTCGCCGAGGTTGGTGGCCCCGCACACGAAGGGGATCGTGAACTTCCACTTGTCGATGTGGTTGGTGAAGTCGGCGGGCGTCAGGACCTCGGACTCGTCGATGTAGTCGACGCCGAGGGACTGCAGCACCTGCGCCTCCACGAAGTGGCCGATCCGCGCCTTGGCCATGACAGGGATGGAGACGGCCGCGATGATGCTGTCGATCATGTCGGGGTCGCTCATGCGCGAGACGCCGCCCTGCGCCCGGATGTCCGCGGGCACCCGCTCGAGCGCCATGACCGCGACGGCACCCGCATCTTCGGCGATGCGGGCTTGCTCGGCGGTGACGACATCCATGATGACGCCGCCCTTGAGCATTTCGGCCATACCGCGCTTCACCCGGTTTCCACCGGTCTGTGCTGTGGTTGCCGGATTTCCTTCAACGGTGGACACAACTTGCCCCTAAAAGGTAGATAAAAGCTGACACCTCATGATACGCGCCCGGCCTCGGTCGCTCGGTCGCCGGCGACCAGCTCGCGACGCTCGAGTTCATCGAGCAGCCGGTCGAGGGGTTCCTCGGGCCACGGCGCGGACGGCCCGGCAGCGCCGGCCGCCGGCCTGCCTCCCCGGGCCACGGCTCCGCGTTCCAGCAGGAGCAGTTCCGCCTGCGAGACGATGTGCAGATCGGGCGGCAGGAACGCCGGGAGGTGCGGCATCGTGAGTCCTTCCCCTGGATGATGGGTCGCCTTACAGACGGTTCCGACGGCGGTGAATCATCGGGGCCTCGCTCAGGACTCGAGGCCCCGGACCGAAGTTTTGGCGGGTGTAAGCAGACGAACCTCAGCCTTTGAGCAGGATTGGCCTAAGGGGCCCGTACGCCCGAAACGCCGCTGATAGCTTCATCACGACACCTGCCGCCCCCGGCAGCCCCTCACCGGGCCGCTACGGGCTGCAATGCGACTAGGCAGCTGGGGAGCTTGCTCATGCATTCACGGGACCGTGAAAAACTTATCGTCGACAACCTGCCACTGGTCGGGTATCTCGTCTCGTCCTTGTGCGCCCGCGCCACGCATCTGTCGCGGGAGGACCTGGCGTCCGTCGGAGCAATCGCGCTCATCACCTCGGCGGACGCCTTCGATCCCACGCTCGGCGTGCCGTTCGGCGCCTATGCCCGGCGTCGCATCACGGGCGCCTTCGCGGACGAGATGCGGTCCAACGACTGGGCGCCGCGGTCCGTCCGACGGCGGATCGGCGACACGCTGGGCGCGCAGGACGCCCTCGCTGCCACCCTCGGGCGCAGGCCGACCACCGACGAGCTGGCCATGACGCTCGGCGTCAGCCGGCAGGAGATCCATTCGGCGCTCGACGACGCCGCCCGCTCCGTGCACGTGCTCGACGAGACCGTGCTCGACCTCGTCCCGTCGCTCGACCAGCTGCCCGAGGCCTCGCTGCTCGCCGACGAGCAGATCCGGCACCTGCGGACCGCCGTCGTCCACCTTCCGGCGCGCATGCGGCACATCATCGAGCAGGTCTTCTTCGAGGGCCGTTCGGTGACCGACGTCGCCGCCGAACTCGGCACCACGCACTCGGCCGTGTCACAGCAGAAGTCCGAGGCGCTCCGGCTGCTGCACGACGGACTCGCGACCCATTACGCCGACACCCCCGGCGCGTCGCCCACCCCGACGTCCAGGGTGGCTCCGAAGCGGCGCGCCGAGTACCTCTCGGCCCTGGGCACCGCGCTGACGCCCCTGCGCGATCACGCGGTTGCCTTCACGGGGGCCCGGCCGGTCCTCGCCTCCGCATCCTGAGGCCTCGGCGGCTCGGAGGGCGCACGTGGGGTGGGTCCTGCCGACCGGGACCCACCCCACGTGCGCGCTCGGGTCGACGACGCCGGACAGGCCGGACGGTGTCAGGAGGCCGGCCGCGCCTCGCGGGACTGCCGGCGCACGGTGCTGATCCGCTGGTAGACCGTGACGAGGCTCGCGGCGGCCAGGATGACCAGCACCGCGAGCAGGACCCCCTCGGGCAGCCCGAGACCCGTGAGCCCGGTGACCACGAGGACGGAGACGAGGCGCTCGGCGCGCTCGGCCACGCCCACGTTCGCGGTGAACCCGAGCGATTCCGCCTTGGCCCGCGCGTAGGACACGATCATGCCCAGCACGAGGCAGGCGAGGGCCGCGACCGCGATGGCCGTGTTCTGCCCGCCCGTGAAGAACCAGATGGCCACGCCGGCGAAGAGGGCGCCGTCGGCGATGCGGTCGAGCGTGGAGTCGAGGAAGTTCCCCCAGAGGCCGCTGTGGCCCTTGATCCTGGCCATGATGCCGTCGACCACGTCGGAGAACACGAACAGGGTGATGAAGACCGTGCCCCAGAACAGCTGCCCGAGCGGGTATAACACCAGTGCGCCGCCGGCCACGCCGAGGGTGCCGGCGATGGTCACGGCGTCGGGCGTCACGCCCCACTTCAGCAGCAGCCTGGCCAGGGGCGTGAAGAGCCGGGTGAAGAAGCCCCGCGCGTACCTGTTGAGCATCAGGAGGCCGATCCCGCGTCGTCGCCGGCCCACGCCGCGGCGACCTGCCCGCGCACGTCGCCGAGCGTCTGGGTGATGGCCTTGGTCTGCGCGATGATCGGCAGGAAGTTGCCGTCGCCGCCCCAGCGCGGCACCACGTGCTGGTGCAGGTGGGCTGCGATCCCGGCACCCCCCGTGACGCCCTGGTTCATGCCGAGGTTGAATCCGGAGGGGTTGGAGACCCGGCGCAGCACGCGCATGGCGGTCTGGGTGAGGGCGGCGATCTCCGCGGTCTCGGCGCCGTCGATGTCCGTGTAGTCGGGCACGTGGCGGTACGGGCAGACCAGGAGGTGCCCGGCGTTGTAGGGGAAGAGGTTGAGGAGCACGAAGGCGTGCGTGCCCCGATGGACGATCAGGGCGTCCTCGTCGCTCAGCTGCGGCGCGCGGCAGAACGGGCACGACTCCTCCGTCGTCACCTGCTCCTGCCCGCCCTTGATGTAGGCGAGGCGGTGCGGGGTCCACAGCCGCTGGAAGGCGTCGGGCACGCCGGCGAGTTCGAAGCCGTCGGTGACCTCCCGGTCACCCGGGTACCCAGCCGCCGGCTCGCCGAGCAGGGAGGTGTCCGGACTGTCGGCGTCGGCCATCAGACCGTCGCCTCCCGGTTGCGGACCGCCTCCACGATCCTGCGGACGGCCTCGTCCACCGGTACCTGGTTGTCCTGGCTGCCGTCGCGGAAACGGAACGAGACCGCGTTGGCCTCCTGGTCCTCGCCTCCCGCGATGAGCACGAACGGCACCTTCTCCTTGCTCGCCGTCCTGATCTTCTTCGGGAAGCGGTCGGAGCCGGCGTCCACCTGCGCGCGGATGCCCTCGGCCTTGAGCTTGTCGACGACGTCGAACAGATAGTCGTTGAAGGCCTCCGCCACGGGGACGGCGAGCACCTGCACGGGTGCCAGCCAGGCGGGGAACGCCCCGGCGTAGTGCTCGGTGAGGACACCCATGAAGCGCTCGATCGACCCGAACAGGGCCCGGTGGATCATGACGGGGCGCTGTCGGGTGCCGTCGGCCGCCTGGTATTCGAGTTCGAAGCGCTCGGGCAGGTTGAAGTCCAGCTGGATGGTGGACATCTGCCAGGTGCGGCCGATCGCGTCGCGCGCCTGGACGGAGATCTTGGGGCCGTAGAACGCGGCTCCCCCGGGATCGGGCACGAGCTCCAGGCCGGAGGCCTCGGCGACCTCGGCGAGCGTGCGGGTGGCCTCCTCCCAGATCTCCTCCGAGCCCACCGACTTCTCGGGGTTGCGCGTGGAGAGCTCCAGGTAGAAGTCGTCGAGCCCGTAGTCCTTGAGCAGGCCCAGCACGAAGTTCAGGGTCCCCGTGAGCTCGTCCTTCATCTGCTCGCGGGTGCAGTAGATGTGGGCGTCGTCCTGGGTCATGCCCCGGACGCGCGTCAGGCCGTGGACCACGCCGGACTTCTCGTAGCGGTAGACCGAGCCGAATTCGAACAGGCGCAGCGGCAGTTCGCGGTAGGACCGCCCGCGGGACCGGAAGACCAGGTTGTGCATGGGGCAGTTCATCGGCTTGAGGTAGTAGTCCTGCCCGGGCTTGCGCACCGTGCCGTCCTCGTTCAGCTCCTCGTCGATGTGCATGGCCGGGAACATGCCGTCCCGGTACCAGTCGAGGTGCCCGGAGACCTCGTAGAGGTGCCCCTTCGTGATGTGGGGCGTGTAGACGAACTCGTATCCGGCGTCGGTGTGGCGCTGGCGGGAGTAGTCCTCCATCGCCTTGCGGATGGTGCCGCCCTTGGGGTGGAACACGGGCAGGCCGGAGCCCAGCTCGTCCGGGAAGGAGAACAGGTCCAGCTCCGTGCCGAGGCGCCGGTGGTCGCGCCGCTCCGCTTCGGCCAGCCGTTCCTGGTAGGCCTTGAGGGCGTCCTTGGTGGGCCATGCCGTGCCGTAGATCCGCTGCAGCTGCTTGTTCTTCTCGCTGCCGCGCCAGTAGGCGGCCGCCGAGCGGGTGAGCGAGTAGGCATTGGAGATGAGCTTGGTGTTGGGCAGGTGCGGACCGCGGCACAGGTCCTTCCACACGACGTCGCCGGACTTGCGGTCCACGTTGTCGTAGACGGTCAGCTCGCCGGCGCCCACCTCGACGGAGGCACCGTCCTCGTCCGTCGCGCCGCCCTTGAGGCCGATCAGCTCGAGCTTGTACGGCTCGTCCTTCATGGCCTCGCGGGCCTCGTCCTCGGACACGACCCGGCGGACGAAGCGCTGGTTGGCGTTGACGATCTTCAGCATCATCTTCTCGAGCTGCTTGAGCTCGTCGGGCGTGAAGGGTTCCTCGACGTCGAAGTCGAAGTAGAAGCCGTCCGTGATGTACGGGCCGATGCCCAGCGTGGCCCCGGGGCGCAGCTGCTGCACGGCCTGCGCCATGACGTGCGCGGCGGAATGGCGGAGGACCTCGAGCCCCGCGGGGTCCTCGAGCGTCACGCCCTGCACGGCGGCGCCGTCGGGCAGTTCCCGGTCGAGGTCCACCAGGTCGCCGTCCACCCGCATGACGACGACGTCGCGCCGCTCGCCGAACAGCTCCGTGCCGGTGGTGCCCGCCGTCGCCTGCTTCTCTTCGCCGTCGACGATGAGTCTGATGGGCTGGGGCGCTGACACGGAGGGTCTCCTTGGGGAATCGGAACAGGGACGCCCGACAGGGCGTGACGGCACCCGATGAGCCCGGGGACCGCCGTGCTGATCGTATCGGGTGGGCGCAGGGCCGACCAACAAGCTCGGTGCGGGGCGACGCCGGGGCGTCATCCCGGCGTGCGCTACGGCTCCCGCCGTACCCGCAGCTCGTACTCGATGAAGGCCTCGATCATGGCACGGTAGGTCTGCTCGACGACGGCCGGGTCCACACCCTGCTTCGACGCGTAGCCGCGGACGTTCGTGATGACCTGCTCCACCCGGGCCGGCGCACGGACGGAGGCATCGTCCCGCTTGAGGGCCCCGGCCCGCCGGACCAGCCGTTCGCGGCGGGAGATGAGGGACACGATCTGCTCGTCCACCTCGTTGATGGCCACGCGGACCGCGGCCAGCTGCTTCACGCTCTGTTCTTCCTCTGCTTCAGCCATGCCGTGAGCCTACCCGCGCGGTCCCCGGCAGCAAGGGGCCGGCAGGACCCGGCCCGCAGGAATGGCCCGGTGCGATTCC
The DNA here is from genome assembly GCF_023100725.1 of Arthrobacter antioxidans. Lineage (NCBI taxonomy): Bacteria > Bacillati > Actinomycetota > Actinomycetes > Micrococcales > Micrococcaceae > Arthrobacter > Arthrobacter antioxidans. The sequence continues at coordinate 1,618,421 of NZ_CP095501.1, read as the reverse complement.
GCGTTGACGAGGGTGCGGGACCACACCGGGCCCGCACCGCCCACCACCTGCGCGCGGACCGCCGCGCGCACAGACGAGGAGCACCGTGGACTACACGCCAGAAGCAGGATCCATCACCATGTTCTCCACCACGTGGTGCGGGTACTGCCGTCGCCTGAAGTCCCAGCTCTCCGCGCAGGGCATCGGCTACACCGAGATCAACATCGAGGAGGTCGAGGGGACCGCCGAGCTCGTGGCGTCCCTGAACGGCGGCAACCAGACCGTGCCGACGGTGATCTTCCCCGACGGCAGCACCGCCACGAACCCCTCGGTCGCGGAGGTCCAGGCAAGGATCGCCGCCTAGGTCCCGCCGCCCCCGCGCACCCGCGCCGTCCCCCATATGCTGGAAGCGGCAGGTCGGTCACCCGGCCGCCGCCCCCAGCGGAAGGACAGCAACACATGGTGCACACAGTTCAGGGCGTCGTGGTGCGGGCAAAGGATGCCCCCGCCACGATCGAGACCATCCTCGTCCCGGATCCCGGGCCCGGCGAGGCGCTCGTCGACATCCTCACCTGCGGCGTCTGCCACACGGACCTGCACTACAAGCAGGGTGCCATCAACGACGAGTTCCCGTTCCTGCTCGGGCACGAGGCCACCGGCGTCGTGAGCGCCGTCGGCGACGACGTCACGACCGTCGCCCCGGGCGACCGCGTGATCCTGAACTGGCGCGCCGTCTGCGGCGAGTGCCGGGCGTGCCGCCGTGGTGAGCCCCAGTACTGCTTCGACACGCACAACGCCACCCAGAAGATGACCCTGGAGGACGGCACCGAGCTCACGGCGGCCCTCGGCATCGGCGCGTTCGCCGAGAAGACCCTCGTGGCCGCCGGCCAGTGCACCAAGGTGGACCCGGCGGCCGACGCCGCCGCCGTCGGCCTGCTCGGCTGCGGTGTCATGGCCGGCATCGGTGCGGCCATCAACACGGGCAACGTCTCCCGCGGCGACTCGGTCGCCGTCATCGGCTGCGGCGGTGTGGGCATCGCCGCCGTCGCCGGGGCGAAGCTCGCCGGGGCCACCACGATCATCGCCGTGGACATCGACGACCGGAAGCTCGAGCTCGCGAAGGGCCTCGGCGCCACGCACGTCCTGAACTCGAAGGACGAGGACCCGGTGGAGGGCATCCGTGCGCTGACCGGCGGCAACGGCGCGGACGTCGTGATCGACGCCGTCGGACGCCCCGAGACGTACAAGCAGGCGTTCTACGCCCGCGACCTCGCCGGGACCGTGGTGCTCGTCGGCGTCCCGAACCCCGAGATGACCATCGAACTGCCGCTGCTCGACGTCTTCGGCCGCGGCGGCTCCCTCAAGTCCTCCTGGTACGGGGACTGCCTGCCGAGCCGGGACTTCCCGATGCTCGTCGACCACTACCTGCAGGGCACCCTCGACCTGGACGCCTTCGTCACGGAGCGCGTCCGCCTCGACCAGGTGGAAGAGGCGTTCGACAAGATGCACGGCGGCGCCGTGCTCCGCTCGGTGGTGGAGCTCTGATGGCCGCACGGGTGGAGCACCTCGTCACCTCGGGCACCTTCTCGCTCGACGGCGGTACCTGGGACGTCGACAACAACGTCTGGATCGTCGGTGACGACGACGAGTGCGTGGTCATCGACGCCCCGCACGACGCCGCGGCGATCGTGGAGCAGATCGGCGGCCGCACGGTCCGCGCGATCCTCCTCACCCACGCGCACGACGACCACATCCGCGCGGTCGCCGAGCTGGTCGACGCCGTACACGCGCCGGTCCACCTGCACGGCGCCGATCGCCCGCTGTGGGACATGGTGTTCCCGGAGCGGAATCCCGACCGGTCGATCGGCGACGGCGACACGATCGAGGTGGCCGGCGTGACCCTGCGGGCGCTGCACACCCCGGGCCACTCCCCGGGCTCCGTCTGCTACTACCTGGAGGAGGCGGGCACCGTCTTCACCGGCGACACGCTGTTCCAGGGCGGGCCGGGCGCCACGGGCCGCTCCTACAGCGACTTCCCCACGATCGTGGAATCCATCCGGACGAAGCTGCTCACCCTGCCGCCGGAGACCGTCGCCCGGACCGGGCACGGGGACAGCACCACGATCGGCGACGAGGCCCCGCACCTCCAGGAGTGGATCCGGCGCGGCTCCTGACGCCTTCGGCGTCCGGCCTCAGGACCGGCCGGACGCCGAAGGGCTCGCAGGCGCGGGGGCGCCGGATGGGCGGGTGTCGGACGCGGGAGCGTCGAGGCTGACGACGCCGGCGTATGTGGCGAGCAGCGCGTGCTCGACGGCGTCGACGGTCACCCCGGGGGCGAGGTCCTCGGCCGCGCCCGCGGTGGACGGCAGCCACGGGAGCCCCAGGGCGGCGTAGGCGTCGGTCAGGACCGCCCGCAGGGGCGCCGCGTCCTCGACGACGATCACCGACGAGAACAGCCACGCGCCGGCGACCACCCGCTGGGCGGTCCCGACGAGCTTGATCACGGGGACGCCGCCGCGCCGTCCGTGCACGCTGAACTCACCCGGGCAGTACTCCCCCGGTACCTCGCCCACGTGGGCGTCGAGTCCTACGTCGGCGAGCACCCCCGCGAAGAACTGACCGAACGCAGCGAAGCGCGCCCGGGTGCCGGCCACGGCGTCGGGCGCCGGCTCGATGTGGTCGACCACGAGGCAGCCCCGGTGGTAGGCGGCGGCGCGACCGCCCGCACGCCGGACGAGCGGGGCGAAGCCGTGCCGGGCGACGGCGGCCGCGGCGTCCCCGAACCCCGGGAGCCGGGCATCCCGCTGCCCGAAGGCGACGGTGGGGCTCGGACGGTAGAGGCGCAGGGTCGGCGGCCGGTCCCCCGCCGCGACCTCGCGGAGGAGGCCGATCCCCCGGTCGAGTTCGGCGGCGGCGTCGTCCCCCACCGGGTCGGGGACGAGCGCCAGCCCGGGTGCGCCCTGCCACGGATTGCTCATCCGTCCATCGTAGGCAGTCGACGCCCCGGCCCGCGCCGTCGCCCGGTCGGGCCTAGCGGCCGCCGTCGATCGCCCGGCTGCGCTGCTCGATGCCGGGGACGCCGTACGGGTAGTCGGAGAAGGTCGGCGCGCTGACCCCGTCCAGGCGGCCGAGCTCCTCCGGCGTCAGCTGGAGGTCGGCGGAGGCGAGGTTGTCGGCCAGCTGCTCCTGCGTCCTGGCCCCGAGGATCACGGACGTCACGCCGGGCTGCGCGGCGACCCAGGCGAGCGCCACGTGCGAGGCGTTGACGCCGCGCTCGGAGGCGATCCCGGTCACGGTGTCGATGATCCGCCACGTGCGCTCCTGGGCGTTGCGCTGCTCCCAGGCCTCCATGCCGCGCTGCGGGTTCTCCCCCAGGCGGGTGGCACCCGTCGGCGCGGTGTCGCGCGTGTACTTGCCCGTCAGCCAGCCACCGCCGAGAGGTGACCAGGGGAGCATCCCCATGCCGGCGTCGAGCACGGCCGGCACGATCTCCGCTTCGATCTCGCGCACGAGCAGCGAGTACTGCGGCTGCAGGGTGACGGGGAGGGAGTAGCCGCGCTGCCGGGCGATCATGACGGCCTTCGTCAGCTGCCACCCGGTGTAGTTCGAGAACCCGTAGTAGCCGATCTTGCCCTGGACCACGGCCTCGTTCAGGAAACCGAGGGTCTCCTCGAGCGGTGTCAGCGGATCCCACGAGTGGACCTGGTAGAGGTCGATGTGGTCGACGCCGAGGCGGGTCAGCGAGGCGTCGAGGGCCTTGCGGAGGTGGCGCCGGGACAGGCCGAGGTCGTTGACGTCCTCACCCATCGGGAACCGGCCCTTGGAGGCGAGGACCATCCGGTCCCGTTCCGCGGGGTTCTTCGCGAGCCACCGCCCGATGATCTCCTCCGACGCGCCCGCCGTGTAGACGTCCGCGGTGTCGATCAGGTTGCCGCCCGCGGCGGCGTAGTCCGACAGGATGGCGTGGGAGCCGGCCTCGTCCGCTTCCGCGCCGAAGGTCATGGTGCCGAGGGCGAGGTGCGAGACCGAGGTGCCGCTGTTGCCGAGTGTCCGATACTGCATGGTGCTCCTTCGTCAGGGCGCCGGTCGGCGCCGTCGTCGGTGGGGGTGCCGGTCAGCAGCACACGGAAGGGCGCCGTCGGGAGGACGGCGCCCTTCCGTGTGGTGTCAGTCGCTGATCGTGACGCCCTTCCAGAAAGCGTAGTGACCGCGGATGTTCTCCGCCGCCTCCTTCGGTTCCGGGTAGGTCCAGGCCGCGTCCGTGTTCTGCCGTCCGTCCACGGTGAGCGTGTAGTAGCCGGCCGTCCCCTTCCAGGGGCAGACGGTCTGCGTGTCGGTGGGTCGGAAGAACTCCTGCACGATGGATCCCGGCGGGAAGTAGTGGTTCCCCTCGACCACCACCGTCTCCTCCGACTGGGCGACGACCGTGTCCTTCCAGAGTGCTTTCGGCATGCTTCCTCCTCATCGACGGCGTCCCGCCCGGCGGCGCGGACTGCGTGTCCCGTGCACCCCCCGGACCGGCCGGGGCATTCCGGGGTGCCAGGTCCTCGTACGGTCGGATCCTGCGGGTCAGAGCCGGCGGACCGTGAGGATCTGCTCCACGCGCCCGAAGGGTCCGTCGAGGTCGTGCACCACGCTGGAGGTCAGGCCCACGCCGTGCTCGCCGAAGGTCACGCGGGTGTCCAGGCCCAGCCACTCGCCCCGCGGCATGCGGTGGAGGTGGATCTGCAGGTCCACATTGGGGAACATCCAGCTGTCGCCGCCCGGCGCCACACGGGAGGCGATCCCGTTCGCGGCGTCCATCATCCCCACGAGCCGGACGACGTCGGAGGACTGCCGGCCCTCGACCATCGCATGGGGATTGCGCAGCCAGACCTGGCCCCTGCCGGGCCGGTGCCCGGGGACCACGCGGACCTCGAGCGATCTGATGAAGCCGCCCGGCCACGCCGTCATGCCCTCGTGCGGTCCGGCGTCGTCGGGGCCGGGCATGCGCGGGTCCTCGGCGCCGGCGACGTCGGCCGTGTCCTGCGTGCCGAGCCGCCAGGCCCTGGCGATGATCGCCGTCCGGCCGGCCGCCTCCATGCGGGCCTCGACCAGTTCGATGGTCCGCCCGGGACGGACGACGGCGGTGGTCACGTGGAACTCGCCGCCGGGGATCATCCCGAGGATGTCGAAGCTCACGCGGCTGAGCTGCATCCCCTCGCGCGGCTCGCATTCGAGCAGGCACTGGGTGAGCAGGCCCGAGATGGGGGCCATGTGCTGCTCCTGCGGGTTCCAGGCGCCCTGGGCGTGGATGGTCGACTCGAATTTTCCGCTGCCGAGATCGCGGTAGAAAGAATTCACCCGCCCCATGCTAGGCGACGGCGGGCCGGCTCCCGGAGCGGGGCCTCTCCAGCCGGAATAGAGTCCGGCCGGCCGTGGTTCAGTTGATTGACCGGATCAACCATCGTGGGCTCCGGTCCGGTATGACCACAGACAAGGACGGCACCCGGCCGGCGCAAGCCCCGAAGAGCCGCGCAGCACACAGAACCGAGCGGATTCCCCATGACCCAGAGCCCCCCGTCCCGCGTCACGGACGCCGATCCCGGCCGGGACGCGCAGCGCGCGGACGCCGCCGGCCGGACCGCCCGGACGGCGGACGCCCCTGCCGTCGCAGCAGGCGCCCTCCCGGCCCGCGACAAGCTGGTGATCACGCTCCTGCTCATCTCGGCGTTCGTGGTGATCCTCAACGAGACGATCATGGGCGTCGCGATCCCGCGCCTGGTCACGGACCTCGGCATCACGGTGGGCGCCGGCCAGTGGCTGACCACGGCGTTCATGCTCACCATGGCCGTGGTCATCCCGATCACCGGCTTCCTCCTGCAGCGCTTCAACACCCGGCCCGTCTTCATGGCGGCGATGAGCCTGTTCAGCCTGGGCACGTTCATCGCGGCGATGGCTCCCGGCTTCGAGATCCTCGTGGTGGGACGCGTGGTGCAGGCCAGCGGCACCGCGATCATGATGCCGCTGCTCATGACCACGGTCATGACGCTCGTACCGCCGGCCTCCCGGGGCAAGGTGATGGGCAACATCTCGATCGTCATCTCCGTCGCCCCCGCCCTCGGCCCCACCATCTCCGGCGCCATCCTCAGCGCGCTCGACTGGCGCTGGCTGTTCTGGCTGGTCCTGCCGATCTCGCTCGCGGCCCTGGCCATCGGCTCGGCCAAGATGCAGAACGTGACCACGCCGCGGCGATCCTCCATCGACGTCCCCTCGGTGGTCCTCTCCGCCGTCGCCTTCGGCGGCATCATCTACGGGCTGAGCCAGCTCGGCGAGGCGTCCACCGGCAGCCCTGTCCCCGCCTGGCTGCCCCTCGTCGTCGGCCTGGCCGGCCTCGCGGTGTTCGTCACCCGCCAGCTCGTCCTGCAACGGCGCGACGCCGCACTGCTCGACCTGCGGGTGTTCACCTCGAGGAACTTCTCCGTCTCGATCGTCGCGATCGCGGTCAGCATGATGGCGCTGTTCGGCACCATCATCCTGATCCCCATCTACGCCCAGTCCGTCCTCGGCCTGAGTCCCTTCCAGTCCGGCCTGCTCCTGCTTCCCGGCGGGCTGGCCATGGGACTGCTCGGCCCGATCGTCGGGCGCATCTACGACCGCCGCGGACCCCGCGTCCTCCTGATCCCGGGCGCGTTCCTGGTGAGCGCCGTCTTCTGGGCCATGACGCAGGTGACCGAGACAACGCCCGTGCCCCTCGTCCTCGGCGCGCACGTGCTGCTCAGCATCGGGCTCGCGCTCATGTTCACGCCGCTCCTCACCTCGGCCCTGGGCTCGGTGCGGCCGCGGCTGTACTCCCATGGCAGCGCGGTCTTCGGCACCGTCCAGCAGCTGGCCGGCGCCGCCGGCACCGCGCTGTTCATCTCGGTGATGACGCTCCGGAGCACATCGCTCGCGGAGACCGGCGCCGCGGCCGACGCCGCGCTCGCCGGGGGCATCCGCGCGGCCTTCCTGTACGGCGCGGTCATCTTCCTGCTCGCCGTCGTCGCCTCGTTCTTCGTCCGCAGGCCCGAGACCGCCGACGACGCCCCGGCACCCCTGCACTAGGCCGGGCACGGGCGACGGCTCACCGCGTGCCGGGGCGCAGGTCCGGCGCCCCTCGGCGATAGGCTGGTGCGAACGCCTGTGGGGGCGGGTGGGCGCGAGAAGGGTGAGGTTCGATGGGTGGGAGCACTGGCGGTCCCCGCGCGGCGGTCCTGTCGGCCGTCGTGGCACTGGGCCTCCTCCTCGGCTGCGTTCCCCCCGCCGCGGCGGACACCCCCGACCCATCGCTCCCGGTCGGCAGCATCGTGGAAAACCCGTCCACGGACCGGCGGGAGATCGTGGTGCAGGATCTCCCGCGCACCGCCGTCCTCATCGGCGACTCCCAGGCCTCCGGGAAGCAGAGCTGGCCGCAGGTCGCCCTGCGCAGCCTCGGCTACTCGGTGAGGTTCGCGGGAGCGGGCGGCACAGGATTCGTCGCGTCGAACCATCGCGACCGCGTCCCCAACTACTACGACTCCCTCACGAGCAACCGGTGGGTCCTGCCGCACGGGGACCCGGCCCTCGTCGTCATCGGCGGCGGCGGCAACGATGCCGCACTCGGGGCGTCCGACGGCGACATCCTCGGCAGTGCGAACGCCCTGATCCTCGGTCTCCAGCGCATCTATCCGTCATCACGCCTCGTCATGGTCGGCACCCTCAGCCGCAGCGCCGAGGACGGCGGCGGCCGGCGCCACGAGGTGGACACCCTGCTGGGCGGTCTGGCGGAGAAACGAGGCATTCCCTTCGTCTCGGCGGGTGACTGGCTGACGACCCACGACCTCGCGGCCTTCCTCGCCGACAAGGTCCATCTGAACGCCGGCGGCAACAAGCGCGCAGCGGTGGTCCTCGAGAAGGATCTCCGGGCACTGCGGCTGAGCGCCGCGGACGTGCTCGCCGCCCGGACGCCGCCCACCCGCGCGCTCGCGCCGCTCCCCTAGCGTCCACCGGCGGGCCGCGACCCCCGTCAACGCTAAGTCGGCTTATGGTTGGATCATGAGCTTCATCGACAACGTCCGACGCGACCCCTCGCGGGTCAGCGACCGGCGGGGGCGAGGACGGGGCGCGGCCATCGGCGGCGGCGTGGCCCATGAGTCCGGCCACCACATCCAGAACCTCATCAGCCTGCCGTCCCGCGACACGTTCGCCGCATCCGACCTCGACGCCCCATGACGCCATGACCGACGACACCCCCGCTTCCCCGAAGGACCCTTTCGTGACCCACCGCCTCGCCGTCGTCGTCCCGGTGTTCAACGAACCCGGCATCGCCCGCACACTCGACGCCCTCCGCGGGCAGCGCGACGCCGCGGACCTGCGCATCTACGTCGTGGACAACGGCTCCACCGATGACACCGTGCAGCGCGTCGAAGGCTACGCGGCCGCCCAGCCCGGCCTCGACGTCCGGCTCCTGGTGGAGCGGCAGAAGGGCACGGGCGCGGCGTGCGATACCGGGTTCCGCGCGGCCATCGCGGACGGCTTCACGCTCGTGGCCCGCACCGACGGCGACAGCGAGCCCGAGGCGGACTGGACCAGCCGCATCCGCGCCCTGTTCACGCAGTACCCGGAGGTGCAGCTGATCGGCGGCACGAGCGTCCCGCTGCGGGACGGGCACTTCCGGTGGGGGGATGACCTCCTCATGCCCGGTGCGATGGCGACGCTGCGGGTCATGATGGCTGTGCAGCACCTTGACCCCGCCTACCTGCGCTTCGTCGCCGGACACAACATGGCGGTGCGTTCCGCGGCCTACCTGGCGAGCGGCGGGATCGCGCGGACGTCGATCGACGAGCGCGACGAGGACATCGACTTCTCCGTCAGGATCTCGCGCCGCCTCGGCCTCGGCGCCGTGCACATCGACCCGCAGCTGCGGGTGGCGACGTCGATGCGGCGCGTCCGCCGGTACGGGCTCGGACTGATGGGCGTCCACCACCTCATGCCGGCGCTCCGGGGCAAGATCGTCCGGACCATCGACATCCGCTAGCGCCCTGCGGCCCCTTCAGGCCGCGCCGCTGCCCCGCACCAGGTCGACGGCCTCCTCGACCGCGGGCATGCGTCCCTGCCCGGCGCCCGAGACGAGGCGGACCGTCCGACGGAACGAGGCGTCGTCGCCCTGCCCCGCCCGGAAGGCCGGCAGGTGGGCCAGGACCGCCGCCCGGCGCAGCGCGGCGTCCTCGCCGGCCGCCCACCGGTCCAGGACGGACGCCGCCCGGAGGGCATCCTGGCCGCGCAGCCGCAGGAGCAGCGGCCCCACCACGTCCACCGCGAGCGGATCCGCCAGTTCGGGCAGGTGCGCCGAGCGGAGGAAGCCCTCGATGCGGGTGAGGTCGGAGTGGCGCAGCAGCCGGCCCGCCGACTGCAGCAGCACCACGGCCGCCAGGCGGCGTTCGAACACGGGACGGGACCAGAGGTCGGAGGCGAGGGCGGTGACGTCGTCGTGCCCCAGCTCCGGGTACCGGCGTTCCGCATTGCGGACGGTCCCGCGGATCGCGCCGATGGAGGCCCCGTAGTACTCGAGGCGCGTCCCCAAGCGCCGCTCGTAGTCCTCGGCGCGCTCCCAGGAGCTCTCGTACTGGAGGGCGTCGTCGATGAAGGCGGCAGCGTCGGAGGGCGTGCTCATCAGGCCGGCATCCTGCGCAGCGTGAGGTAGGAACCGACCGCCAGCAGCGCACCCAGGGCGATCGCCCACAGCGTCAGTCCCAGCGAACCGGCGTCGAGGACCCACTGCCCCACCGTCGGCCAGGCCTGCTGCCACGTCGCGAGCGCGATGAGGCCTACGAACACGAGGCCGAGGCCGATCATGACGATGGTGAGCACCATCGTGCCGTACCTCTTGTAGATCGTGGCGAACCAGAAACCGATGATGAAGAACAGCATCGTGAGGACGAAGTACGTCAGGCCCGCCGCGAGCGGTCCGGCCTCCCACACCCACGCGAGGTAGGCGAAGTAGCCGTTCATGCCGTAGCCGTCCGTCGCCTGCTCGAGAAGACCGAGCAGCACGAACGCGCAGGCCATCCCGACGCCGCTCACGGCCGCGGCGGCGAGGGAGCCGAGGTAGAACTCCCGGCGCGTCAGGCTCATCGACTGCGAGAAGGGGAACGTCATGGTCATGGCCTGGATGCCGACCCACAGGAAGTACCACAGTGGGGCCTGTGAGCCCCCACCGGTCTTCACCCCGCTGACCCCTGCGTTCTGGAGGATCCAGTAGATGAGCATCGTGAGGACCCAGGCGCCGCCCAGCACGAGGGCCGGTACCCAGAGGAACGTCTGTGTATTGACGAACTGCAGGCGCACCACGTTGCGCGTGCGGTTGCGCACGGCGGGAGGGCGTGTCGCGGCACCGGACTCGAGGGTGGTCATCGGAGGCTTCCTTCCTGGGTGGCCTCGGCGAGCGCTCCGGGGCCGGGCGTCTTCTGCTGGGTGAGGCGCACGATGAGCTGCTGCAGGGAGACGGGCGCGAGATCGAGTCCGCTCGCGGCGAGCGCCGCCCGCTCGCCGTCGTCGAGACGACCGAGGATCGTCACGGATGCCACGCGGCCGAGGCTCTCGCGGTGGATGACCTCGTGGCCGTGCAGGGCCCGCTCCACGATGGCGGAGTCGCCGACGACGTTGGTCGCCTCTGCGCGGGCGTCCTCCGTGGACCGGTCCATGATGATGCGCCCAGCGTCGATCACGAGCACGCGCTCGATGAGGTTCGAGACCTCGTCGATGAGGTGGCTGGAGAGGAGCACCGTCCGCGGATGCTCCGCGTAGTCGGTCAGGAGGCGGTCGTAGAAGATCTGGCGGGCAACGGCGTCCAGGCCGAGATACGGCTCGTCGAAGAAGGTGATCTCCGCGCGGGACGCGAGACCGATGATGACGCCGACGGCCGAGAGCTGCCCGCGCGAGAGCTTCTTGATCGTGCGCTTGAGCGGCAGCTGGAACTCGTCCACGAGCTCGTCGGCGAGACCCTGGTCCCACCGGGGGAAGAACAGGCGGGCGGAGGTGAACGCATGGCGCGGCGTCGCATCGTCGGGATACTTCTGGCTCTCGCGCACGAAGCACATGCGGCTGAGCACGCGCGCGTTCTCGTAGGGGTCCTCACCGAAGACGCGCACCCGCCCGCTCGTCGGGAGGTTCTGCGCCGTGAGGATCGACATCGCCGTCGTCTTGCCGGCTCCGTTGCGTCCCAGGAAGCCGTAGATGGTGTCCCGCTGGATGTCGAAGCCGACGTCGTCGAGGGCCAGTACGTCCTTGTAGCGTTTCGTGAGGTTCGTGACCTCGATGACAGGGTCCATGATGTCCTTCGATCCGACAGGTCCTAGGGTGTTGCCGGTGCAGCACCGGCACGGACGAGGCTGGCGACGTCGTCCGGTTCGAGCCCGATCCTGCGGGCCTCGGCAAGCAGGGGCTGCACATAGCGGAGGGCGAAGTCGCTGCGCCGCTCGCTGAGCAGCAGCTCGCGTGCGCCGGCGGCGACGAACATGCCGATCCCCCGACGCTTGTAGAGCACTCCCTTGTCGACGAGCATGTTCACCCCCTTCGCCGCGGTCGCCGGATTGATGCGGTAGAAGGCGGCGAGTTCGTTCGTCGAAGGAGCCTGCGCCTCCTCGGCGATGCTCCCGTCCACGATCGAGTCCTCGACCTGCTCGGCGATCTGCACGAACAGGGGCTTGCCTTCCTCGATCACCGCGGCCTCCGGGTCAACTGGTTAGTTACTTGACTAGTTAACCGCCGTGGTGCCTCCACGTCAAGGGTCGAACGGATGGCATGCCTGGATCTGGAGGGCACGGCTGCGCCGGTGGGCCCGATCCGATCGGCCCCACCGGCGCAGGCGGGATCTGATGGGCCTAGGTGTTGCTCGACCTCGGCGCACCCATGCCGGGGTCGATCCTGTGTGGGCCGGCCGCGGAGGGGCGGACGTCGAAGTCGAAGATCGCCGTGGGGATGTAGACGGTGGAGCAGGAGTTGGGAATGTCCACCACGCCCGAGAGCCTGCCCTCGATCGGCGCCGAGCCCAGCAGCAGGTAGGCCTGCTCCGGGCTGTAGCCGAACTTCGTCAGGTAGTCGATCGCGTGCAGGCAGGCCCGCTGGTAGGACAGGTGCGAGTCGAGGTAGTGCTGCGTGCCGTCGAGGGTCACGGAGGTGCCGGAGAACGCGATCCATTCGCTGTACCGGGGCTCGACGATGCCGGGCATGAAGATGGCATTCTCGCTCACGCCGTAGGTGTCCATGCCGCCCCTGATGACGTCGACCCGGAGGTCGATGAAGCCGCCCATCTCGATCGCACCGCAGAACGTGATCTCGCCGTCGCCCTGCGAGAAGTGGAGATCGCCCAGGGACAGGTTCGCCCCGTCCACGAACACGGGGTAGAAGATCCGGGAGCCCTTCGACAGGTTCTTGATGTCCTGGTTGCCGCCGTTCTCCCGGGGCGGCGCCGTGCGGGCCGCCTCCCCGGCCACGCGGTCGAACTCCGACGCCGGCAGGCCCCCGAGCAGGGCGTGCTCCGCCTCGGGCGGCAGGGCGAGCGGGGGGACGCGGTGCGGGTCCGTGGCAATCAGGTCCCCCTCCCGCTTGTTCCACGTCGCCAGCAGGCCGGCGGACGGCGCCGTGCCCATCAGGCCCGGGTGGATGAGACCCACGTAGGACACCTCCGGCACATGGCGCGAGGTCGCCACCTGCCCGCTGAAGTCCCAGATGGCCTTGTAGGCGTCGGGGAACTGGTCGGTCAGGAACCCGCCGCCGTTGTTCCGCGAGAAGATGCCGGTGTACCCCCACCCCTGCCCGGCGAGCGGACCCGAATCCTCCTGGGGGATCGGGCCGACATCCAGGATGTCGACGACGAGGAGGTCCCCCGGCTTCACTCCTTCCACGGCGAAGGGGCCACTGAGTTTGTGGACCGTGAGGAGCGGAGCATTCAGGATGTCGTCGGCGGAATCGTCGTTGACGATGGCGCCGTCGAACCATTCCCGACAGTGGACCCTGAAGGAGTCCCCGGGCTTCACGGTGGCCACCGGGGGAATCTCGGGGTGCCAGCGATTGTGTCCGACTTTCTCCTGGTCCTCGAACTTCCTGGTCGAATCGAGCGGGAATATGACGTCAGGCATTTCATCTCCTTTGATGATCGTCGCCGCGCGCCGGGACTAGGGGCGCGGCAGTTTCCGGTGAAGAGGATTCGTCGGGTAGACAGAGTTCCCTCTGCCGGTGGACGGAAGGCTCCCGGAGACCACCCCGGGTTCCGCTGCGCTGCGTTCGGTCGAGTCGATCAGCCGGAAGGCCGATGTTCCCGTCCTGGAGACGTGGGGTGCACTGATCTTCCGCCGGGCCGGCTCCCCGCAGGTGGGGCAGGCATCCTCCGCGGGCGCCGCCCCCATGCCGCGGATGATCTCGTACACGTCGCATCGGGGGCAGTGGTACTCGTAGATCGGCATGATGAACACCCTTCTTTCCGAGCGAGGCCGTTCTCGGGCTCACTGCTGCGCCATCAGCCGTGCTATGTCGGCGTCGTGGTCGCGAATCAGGTCGCCGGACACCTCGATGGTGACCGAGTGGATCGTGCCCGTGAAGGTGAACGGTGGCTGATAGTTCTTGGTCGCCGGGGCGCCGAAGTCGTATCCGCAACTGAGTCCTTCGAGTTCGAAGAGGAGCGGCGTGGTGTAGGGGAAGTCCGCGTTCCCGACCAGGGTGCCGTCGATGTAGAGCTGGGCGCGTCCGGGTGTTCCTTTGCCCACCGTGAAGTCGGGCCGGCCCGTGGGCTCGAATTCGTAGCGGAGGGTGTGCCGTCCTGGAGAGAGCGGTGCGGAGGACGACACTTCGAACTGTTCGCGGCCCACATAGTTGTAGACGTACCGCAGGCGTCCGCCGTCCATGAAGAAGGTGTAGCCGCCGGCATCTCCACCCTGGGCGATGAGAACGCCGCTGGTGTCGTCGACGGGAATCTCGACGTCGGCCTCGATGGAGTGGGGCCGGTTGAGGACCGGCGGAGCCGCGAAAGCCGGGACCAGGGAGGTGTGGGGGCGATAGGTGAAGCGGGTTCGTGGCCTCGATGTCTGCGGACGCTCGGTCGTCAGACGTTCCTGCAGCGAACCGTCCAGGGGCAGGACCTTGTATTTCTCGGCTTCCTCCCACCACAGGGCGATCAGCTTCCGCAGCTGGTCGGGGTGCTCGGCAGCGAGGTCGGACGACTCGGTGGGATCCGCGGTGATGTCGTAGAGCTCCCATCCGCTCGCGTCGAGCCGCTCGAGGACCTCCGGGGTGATCGGCTCTCCCATCCGGCGACCCGCGGCCGCGGCCTCCGTATAACTCGGTCCCGGCCAGGGGCACACGGCCCGCCACCCGTCGTGATGGATCGCCCTGTGGCCGAACATCTCGAAGTACTGCGTGGCGTGGCCGGTCGGTGCGTCCGCCGTGTCGAAGGACTGGGCGAAGCTGACCCCTTCGATGGGTGCCTGGGTGACTCCGCGCACGGCGGCCGGCGGCTCCAATTTCAGGGCGTCGAGAACCGTAGGCACCAGATCGATGGCGTGGGCGTACTGGCTGCGGACTTCGCCGCGTGCCGCGATCCGCGCAGGCCAGGCGACGACGAACGGGTCGGTCGCCCCACCACGGTACGTCTCACGCTTCCAGCGCCGGAACGGCGTGTTGCCCGCCCACGTCCACCCCCACGGATAGTGGTTGTAGGCCCGGGCGCCGCCCAGTTCGTCGATCTTGGCAAGGTTGTCCTCGAACTTCTCGGGAACCTGATTGAAGAACAGCATCTCGTTGAAGGAGCCCGTCACACCGCCTTCGCCCGAGGCGCCGTTGTCCGAGATGACCATGACCAGTGTGTTGTCGAGTTCACCGATCTGCTGGAGGGTGTCCAGCACGCGTCCGAAGTGGTGGTCGGCATGCGAGACGAACCCGGCGTAGACCTCCATCATCCGTGCGTACAACCGACGCTCGTCGGCGTTCAGCGAGTCCCACTCCGGTACATCGGGGTCGCGGGGGGATAGTCCGGCGTCGGCCGGGAACAGGCCGATCTCCTTCTGCCGGGCGAACACCGTTTCCCGGTACGCGTCCCACCCCTCGTCGAACCGGCCGCGGTACCGGTCCGCCCAGTCCTTCGGCACGTGGTGCGGGGCGTGTCCTGCCCCGGGGGCGTAGTACATGAAGAACGGCTTGTCCGGTGCGTTGGCCTCGCTGTCCAGGATCATCCTGATGGCCTGATCCGCGAGATCCTCACTCAGGTGGTAGCCGTCCTCGGGCAGCCGCGGCTGCTGGACCGACGCGTTGTCCTGGGTGAGATCGGGGTACCACTGGTTGGTCTCGCCGCCCAGGAACCCGTAGTAGCGTTCGAATCCACGCCCGAGAGGCCGCCGGTGGAACGGCCCTGCCGGGGAATTGTCCTCGGACGGCGACAGATGCCACTTGCCCACACAGAACGTGTTGTAGCCGTGGTCGATCAACATCTCCGGCAGCATGCCGTTCTCGAACGGCATCCTGCCGTCGTAGCCGGGGAAGCCGGTGGCCAGCTCCATGATGCTGGCAACACCGTTGGAATGATGGTTGCGGCCGGTCAGGATGCACGACCGACTCGGTGAACACAGTGCGGTCGTGTGCATATTCGCGTACCGCAGGCCGCTCGCCGCGACGCGGTCGATGTTCGGTGTCTCCACCAGTCCGCCGAAGCAGGAGATCTGCCCGTAGCCCACGTCGTCGAGGACGACGAGCACCACGTTCGGCGCTCCGTCAGGAGCCCGTCGGGGAGCGGGCCAGGCCGGCTTCGACTCCTCGACGGTCCGCCCGATGACGCCCGGGAACCGGTCACCCGGGTTGTACTCCGTGATCGACATGGGACTCCTCGAGGTTGTTGTTCTGCTGGTTTGCTCCCTCACCCTGTCCCGCGCGGTCGGCATCCGCCTCACCCCAAAGGAATGAACCCATCGGCCGTGGGCGCCGGACGGGCTCTGGAGGGATGGTGCGACAGCGGGTAGCATCGGTCCCGCCATGGCCGGTGGACAGCGTCGGGCCCCCACCTGACGGAGCAGCCGGCCCCCGCGGAAGGGGAAGGGGACGCCCGGCATGCCTGTGACGCCCGCGATGCTGCACATCCCGGCCGGTGAGTTCCGGATGGGATCGGAGGAGTTCTACGCCGACGAGGGGCCCCGGCACCAGGTGCGCGTACCACCCTTCGAACTGGACGAGCGTCCCGTCACCAACGCGGACTTCGCCGTCTTCGTCGCGGCAACGAGGTACGTGACGGTGGCCGAGCGGCCGCTGGACCCGGTCGGGTTTCCCGGCCTGTCACCCCAGGACCTGGCCCCGGGCGGGTTGGTCTTCACGCCGTCACCCGGTCCGGTGGACCTGGGTGACTGGACACAGTGGTGGCGCTGGGTCCCGGGCGCGTGCTGGCGGCAGCCGCTGGGGCCCGGATCGTCCATCGACGGCAAGGAGGACCACCCGGTGGTGCAGGTATCCTTCGCGGACGCCGGCGCCTATGCGGCCTGGGTCGGCAAACGATTACCGGAGGAAGTCGAGTGGGAATTCGCCGCCAGGGGCGGACTGTCCGATGAATTCGCCTATGCGTGGGGTGACGAGGTCAGGCCGGACGGCGTGCTGATGGCCAACACGTGGCAGGGACGATTCCCCTACCTCCACACGGGTGCGAACGGGTGGAAGGGGACCTCCCCGGTCGGGACGTTCCCTGCGAACGGGTACGGGCTCCTCGACATGATCGGGAACGTGTGGGAGTGGACCAGCACCTACTACTCGGCCCGCCACGACTCGGTCGACACATCAGCGAGTCACCGACAGGTCAGCGGATGCGCCTGCACCCCGCACCGGGACAGGGCCGCCGAGAGCGCTGAGCCCGGGTCCGGCATCCCCCGCCGCGTCCTCAAGGGAGGCTCGCACCTGTGCGCTCCGGAGTACTGCCTCCGCTACCGCCCGGCCGCCCGCTCCCCGCAGACCGAGGACACGGCGACCTCGCATATCGGCTTCCGGTGCGCACGTCCACTCGAAGACCCCGCATCCTAGGCGGACCCGTCACCGCCGGCCGTGACCACCCCGGCCCGGGCACTAGTAGATGAAGAGGTCGAACCACGCCCGGTTGTGCGCGTGGAGGAGGACGAGGAACAGCACGAAGTCGAAGAGGAGGTGCACGCAGATGATGTAGGACAGTGACCGCGTCCGCGTGAAGATGAAGGCCTGCAGGAGCGCGAACGGGAGGATGAACAGCGGCGCCCACGCCCTGAAGCCCAGCTCCCACAGGAACGAGGTGAACAGGACCGCCTGCAGCACGTTGGCCTGCACCATGGGCAGGTGCCGGCGCAGGAGCGCGAAGACCGTGCAGATGAAGAACAGTTCGTCCCAGATCCCCAGGCCGTTGGTGCCGACGAACAGGCGGGCGATCTCCGCCGGTTCCGACGCCGCCGGCCAGTTCGTGTAGACCCCGGTGCTGATCATGTAGAAGGGCAGCAGGGCATAGCCCATGACGACGACGACGGGCAGGTACCACTTCTCGGTGCGGGTCCAGGGCTCGCCGGTCAGCAGGGGGAAGGTGACCGCGTGGTCGCGGTACACGAAGCGCGAGACGGTGTAGGGCACGCCGACGGCGAGGATCATCGCCGATCCCATGACCGCCATGTGCTCCACGCTGATGTCGGTGGTGATGGGCACGAGGGTCATCACCGTGAGACCGAAGGCGATGAGCGCCAGGTCCCGGAACAGGGCGCGGTCGACGACGGCGGCCACGGCGAGCGCCGCAGCCAGCAGCCCGTAGCCGGCCAGGGACTGGTGGAGGACGAGCAGCACGAAGCCCGCGAGGGACACCAGGGCGGCCGGGAGCAGAGCCCGGGAGGGCGTGCGCCAGGTGCCCTGCTTCCACGAGCGGGTCGCGGTGAGCATGGCGCCCGGCGGAGGCGCCGCGTCCGGCGCTGCTGCGTACTCCACGATGCGCGCTCCTTCGACTGTGCCGGATCCGTGTGCCCGGGTGTGCGTCCCCCGCCGACGACCGGCCGGCCTGTGCGGACTCGATCCCCATTCTTTCCCGGCTCCGTCGGCCGGTCCAGACCCGGGGCCGACCGAAGAACAACCCCCGCCGACCCGGGCGACATGTCAACGTCCGATCCCCTGTCTCATCCACGAGAGGTGAGACCCCGGCCTTTCCCCGCACCGACAATGAAGACCAGACGCACCGCATCCCTCCAGCAGAAGGAGACGTCCATGGAGCCGGACCCGCCTGCTGCTGAGCCACGATCAGCCTTCCCGCGCAGCACCACCGTCCTGCTCGCCCTCGGCGGAGCGGCCGCGGCAGCGTTCGGGATCGCCGCCATGAGGGGTGTCTTCGTCCCGGCATTCCTGGCGTTCATCCTCACCCTGTGCGTCCACCCCCTCGGGAGCCGGATGCGCCGACGCGGGTTCCCACGGGGGATCGCCACGGCGACGTCGCTCGCAGCCGTCCTTGCCCTCGTCGTGGCCTTCGCCCTGGTCCTGGTGCTGGCTCTCGCACAGTTCTCCGCCCTCCTTCCCCAGTACGCATCGCAACTGGAGCAGGTGGGAACCTCTGGCACAGGGGTGCTGGCATCGCTGGGATTCGGCACGGACCAGGTGGACGCGATCGGGCAGGGCTTCACACCGGAAGACATCACCGGGTTCATCAGTGGTCTGCTGGGCGGCATCACGAGCATGGTGACCGCTCTCGTGGTGCTCGTGACCCTGCTGATCCTCATGGCGTTCGACGGGTCCAAGGTACCGGCGCTCCTCATCTACCTGACCCCCCACCGCCCGGCGCTGGTCTCCGCACTCGTGGGATTCGCGGCCGGGGCTCGCCGCTACATGGTCGCGACGACCCTGCTCGGTGGTGCCCAGGGTGCCTTCAACTGGCTGGCGCTCGTCCTCCTCCAGGTCCCGGGCGCCGTCCTCTGGGGCCTGCTCTCCTTCGTCTGCAGCTTCATCCCCAACGTCGGCTACTTCCTCGCCATCATCCCGCCCCTGTTGTTCGGCTACCTCAGCGGTGGCTGGCCGACCGTCATCGGCGTCATCATCGTCTACGGCGTGATCAACGGCGCCATCCAGTCCATCATCCAGCCCAAGTACATCGGCAGCGCGGTGTCGCTCAGCGAGACCCTGACCTTCGTCTCCGTCCTCTTCTGGGCGGTGATCCTGGGCCCGATGGGTGCCATCCTGGCCGTCCCGTTGACCCTGCTGGTCCGGGCGGTCCTCATCGACGCGGACCCGTCGATAGCATGGCGGAGGGCCCTGACCGGCGACACATCGGACCTCACGGAGATCCTCGAGAACGAAGACAGCGAGACGCGCACCCGGCGGGCCCAGCGGACCCAGCGGACCCAGCGGACCCAGCGGACCCATCGGAGAGCGAGGCCCTCCGCCCCACGCGAGGAGCAGGCATGACATCCCCCCGGCTCCGGCCCGGATGCCCCATGAGCCCCACATGCTGAGCCTCCTGATCAGCCTGCTGCCCGTTGCCTTCGCGGGGACGATGAGTACGGTGCCCGCCAGCGTGACCATCATCATCCTGCTCTCCCCCAACGCCCAGCGCGGCGCCTGGTCCTTCCTCATCGGGAGCTTCGCGGGCGCCCTCCTGCTGGTGGGCGGGGCGGCGGTCGGACTGCGCTCCCTACCGGTCCGGGAGGGCCCGGACCAGAATGTGAAACTGGCGATCGTCGGCCTGGTCGTGGCCGCCGTCGTGATCGCCTACGGCATCTACCTCCTGTCGCACACGCGCAGCACCGACAGCGCGGCCCTGAGCAGGATGCGGACCCGCGTCGGCTCGGCCCGTCCCTGGGAGTTCCTCGCCCTGGGTTTCGCCTGAACCTGCGGCCGAAAGCGATCCTGCTCTCCCTGACCGCGGGCACACTGATCGGGCTCCACGGCCTCGGACCGGTCGCGGGGACGCTGGTGGTCCTCGCGTACGTCCTGGTAGCCCAGTCGGAGATCCTCGTCCCGATCGTCCTGCGGATACGCCGGCCGGAGCGCGCCGATGCGATGCTGACCGGGCTGGACGCCTGGCTGCAACGCAACAGCCGGACGATCACGGGTATCACGCTCCTGCTCGCCGGGCTCCTGATCGCGGGTCTGGGCGTCGCGCGGCTCTGACGCTCCTGCGCCCTCCCGCGCCCACCCTCCCGGTGCAAGACTGGGGTCATGCGTGAGCTCGTCATCCTCGGCACCTCCTCCCAGGCGCCCACCCGGACCCGCAACCACAACGGCTACTTCCTGCAGTGGGAGCAGGAGGGGATCCTCTTCGATCCCGGTGAGGGCACGCAGCGGCAACTGATCCACGCCGGTCTCGCGGCGTCGAAGATCGACCGCATCTGCATCACCCACGTCCACGGGGACCACTGCTTCGGGCTGCCCGGCGTCCTCTCCCGCATGGTCCTGGACGGCGTCCACCACCCCGTGCACCTCCACTACCCGGCGTCGGGCGAGGACGTGGTGCGCGCCCTCGTCTTCCTCGCCACGCCGGGTATCGACCTGCACCTGCACCCCCACGGCTCCGCCGGGGAGATCGCCCCCGGGCTGGAGGTCGAAGCGCTGCGCCACCGCGTCGACGCCTACGGCTACCGTGTCACCGAGCCGGACGGGCGGACGTTCCTACCGGAGAGGCTCACGGCCGCCGGCATCACCGGGCCCGACGTCGGCCGCCTGCAGCGCGAGGGGAGCCTCGGCTCCGTGAGGCTCGACGACGTCAGCGTGTACCGGCCCGGACGCCGTTTCGCGTTCATCATGGACACCGCGCTGTGCGACGGCGCGTCCGCGCTCGCCGACGGCGCCGACCTCCTGGTCACCGAGAGCACCTTCAGCGACGACGATGCCGCCCTCGCCGCGCAGTACCTGCACCTCACCGCCGGGCAGGCGGGCTCCCTCGCCGCCCACGGCGGTGCGGCCACGCTGGTCCTGACGCACTTCTCGTCACGCTACGACGACATCGGCCTGCTGGCGGCGCAGGCGCGGGCCACCGCCGGCACGGCGACGGTGATCGCGGCGTCGGACCTCGAAAGCATCCCGTTCCCGGCGCACCGCTGACGCCGCTCCCGATCGGCGTGCCGCGGTCTCGGCGGCCCACCGCGCGCCCGGCCGCCTGGTCCCGGTCAGCCCATTGCGTCGTCGGCGGTGAGCTCGAGGCGCCTGCCCCGCCAGGTGCGCCGGAGCCACCGGTCGTGCGAGGCGACGACGACCGTCCCCGGGTACCCGGGGATCAGGGCCTCGAGCCTGGTGGCCAGGAGCAGGGAGAAGTGGTTGGTGGGCTCGTCGAGGAGCAGCACGTCGGGAGGACTGGCGAGGAGGACGGCGAGGGCCAGCCTGCGCTGCTGCCCGACGCTCAGCACGGCGACGGGCCGGTTCTCGTCCCGCGGGTGGACGAGCCCGAAGGTCCGCAGCGGGATCTCCTCGCAGGCCGGTCCGACGGCGTCGTCGTAGGCCTGCCGTGCCGTCCGTCCGGGGCCGCGGCCGCGCGGGTCGGGCAGGTCGACGTCCTGGGCGAGCAGGCCGATGCGCAGCGACGGCGCAGCACCCACCGTCCCGGAGGTCGGGCTGAGGTCCCCGGCGAGGAGGCTGAGGAGGGTCGACTTCCCGGACCCGTTGGGGCCCGTGACGAGCCACTTCTCCCCCGCACCGAGCACCAGCGACGTGACGGCCAGGCGCCCGTGCACCGCGGCCTCCGCCGCGGTGAGGACGGGGAGCGCTCCCTCCGGTGTCGAGGGTGCGCCGGCCGCGGTGAGCCCCTGGAACCGCAGCTCCCGGGGTGGCCTGCGGATCTGCCGGTCCTCGAGGGACAGGAGCCGGGAGGTGGCGTCGTCGACCCTCCGGGACACCGCCTTCGCGTTGCGGTCGGAGTAGAACTTGAGGCTGGCGCGCCCTTCGGAGCGGGGCGTCCAGTCCTCATGGCCCACGAGGTGACTGTCCGCCACGGTGGCGCGGAGCCGTTTCAGCTCCGCCTGCTCGTCCCGGTAGCGGCGGTCCCACCGCTCCCGGGCGTCGAGCCGGGCGTGCACGTAACCGGTGTAGGTGCCGGTGAAGCGGACCACGCCGATGCCGGTGCCGTCACCGTCGGCCACGAGGGGTCCGGCGACCGACTGCGGGAGCGGGGCGGGGTCGAGGTCGATGAGGGTCGTCATGACGTCGTCCAGGAACGCCCGGTCGTGGCTCGCGGTGAGCACGGGGCCCCGCCAGTCCTCGAGGAGGGTCGTAAGGTAGGCGGCGGCGTCGTCGTCGAGGTGGTTGGTCGGCTCGTCCAGGAGCAGCACCTCGGGCGTGCTGAGGAGGAGCCAGGCCAGGGACAGGCGGGAGCGCTGCCCGCCGGAGAGCTCACGCGTCGGCCGGTCCCCTGCAAGGGTGGACAGCCCGAGCCCGGCGACGACGGCGGCGATGCGCGCGTCGACGTCCCACGCACCGACGCGCTCCGCCGTCTCGAGGGCCGCCGCGTACGCGGTGGCGGCCCACGGGCCCTCGGGGGAAGCGGCCAGGGCGAGACCTGCACGCTCGACGGCGTGAGCCGCGGCGCGCACCGGGGCGACGGCGGACTCGAGCGCCTCCGTGATCGTGGCGGACGGGGCGAATGGCGGTTCCTGGCGCAGCAGGCCGATGCGTGGCATCACGCCTCCGGGAAGCGCCGTGGTCACGGTGCCGCCGTCGGGCGTGGTGAGGCCGGCGATGATGCGCAGCAGGGTCGTCTTGCCGGACCCGTTCTCGCCGATGAGGCCGGCGCGGTCGCGGGAGACGGTGAAGGAGACGTCGGTCAGGACGCGGCGCGCCCCGAAGCTCTTGGAGACGCCGTCGACGCGCAGGTGGGCGGCAGCGTGCGGGGACGGGGAGGTAGAGGTGGTCACGGTGATCCTCGGGGCTG
The DNA here is from genome assembly GCF_023100725.1 of Arthrobacter antioxidans. Taxonomy (NCBI): domain Bacteria; kingdom Bacillati; phylum Actinomycetota; class Actinomycetes; order Micrococcales; family Micrococcaceae; genus Arthrobacter; species Arthrobacter antioxidans. Next base: position 1,595,569 of record NZ_CP095501.1, on the reverse strand, counting down.
GCTGGTGTCCTGCCGGGCGGTGGCCACGGGCGCAGGAGGGGGCGAGGATCTAGGAGAACACGGCACCACTATAGGCACGCCGGGTTCCGAGGGCGCAAGGGTGCGCTCCGCCACGAAGCGCCAGGTCCGGCGACCATCGCGCCCCCGTGCGGAGCCGCGACGATCGCCGGTTCAGCCGCAGACGATCAGGCCTTCGCCGTACTGCGGCGCACGGCGTAGGTCCCGCCGACGGCGCCCGCGAGGAGCACGCCGCCCCCGAGGGCGATCAACCCCGCGGAGGAGGACGGGGACTCCACGACGGCACCGGTGTCGGCTCCGCCCGACGGCATGGAGCCCATCTGGGCCGGCACGAGCGTCCCGCACAGCGCGGGCGAGGTCGCGCCGAGCGGCAGGGCCGGGTCCAGATCGCTCGGAGCGTTGAACGCCTCCGGGGTCGACGGCGTCGTGGCCGGATCCAGGCCGTGGACGTTGAAGACCGCCGTGCCGCTCTCGAGTGCCGCCATGGTCGCGGCGTCGATCGTGAAGGTGCGCTGGATCGCGTAGGTTCCGCCCTGCCCGGCAAGCTGCAGGTTCAGGGCTTCGGCAGGAGTGGTGGGTCCCGACGTCGTCACCGTCGCCAGGATGCCGCCGTAGACCGGGGCGCTCTCCGTGACGCTGATGATGCCGTCACCGTCGGTGTCGTTCGCCGGCGTCGGGCAGACGCCGGCGGCGCCGCCATGGATGTGCTGCACGTGCGGGTAGGGGGCACCCTGGAAGGTCTCGGCGAGTCCGGACACCTGCAAATTGACAGTGGCCTGGTCACCGACGACGTCCACGGTGATGGTGCCTGTGCCCGTGGTGCCGTTGACCTGGCCGAGGGTCGAGGAGTAGCTGCCGTCCGCGGCCATCGCGGAGGTCGCTGTCAGGGCGACGGCGCTGAGGGCGAGAGCGGGGACGGCGAGCAGGCGCATCTTGTTCATGGGATCGTATCCTTCACGGTGCGATGGGAACGGACCCGGATCCGGATCCGCGACGATCTGGCTGGGAGCACCCGTCGCGTCGGACGGCCTGAAGCTGCCGATCCTGGTCCTGCTGCGCGGCGCCCACGTGGCTCATCCTCCGCCCGCGCCTGAACCAACGGAAGGGCTGAAGGTCGCCGCGATTCGCGCTTTACAAACTGGCTGCGCGCGGGTTCCGTGAACGGCGGCCGACCGGTCGATGCGGGCGCGCCGATCCGGGCGGCGGGCACCGCGCCGCCTGCGTCACCGTGGCGGAGCGCCCGCGCCGCCCGTGTCGGAGGCGCCCGGCGACGGGGCTGGCAGGAGTTTCCCGAGCGCGTCGGCCAGGAGCCGGCTGATCGCGCCGGGCGCGTCGTTGTTCCCCTGTTCGAGGCTGAATCGGAGGATCCCGGGCACGAGGTGGGCGATCAGCGCGCTCTGCCGCCGCGTCTCCTCCGCCGGCTCGTCCGCCGGAGCCGCGCGCCGCATCCTGAGGTAGAGGATCTCGGCGACCTCGTCGTGGACGCCCGAGAGCCGCTCCATCTCCTTCTGCATCAGGGCCGGGCTCTGGCTGATGATGCGGATGCGCGGCGCCACCAGTTCCCTGGTGTCGGCGTTCACGGGCACGAGGGTGGCCAGCAGGCCGAGGAGCTCCTCCAGGACGTCGGGCGAATCCGAGACGAGGAACTCCCTGACGCGGCGTTCGTCCAGCGTGCCGGGAGCGGCGCCGAGGATCGCCGCGTCCTTCGTCTTGTAGTAGTTGAAGAACGTCCGCTGGGAGACCCCGCTCGCCGCGCAGATCATGTCGACGGTGACCGCGTCGAGCCCGTGGTCGAGGACCAGCGCGACGGCACTGCGCTCGATCGCCAGTGCCGTCGCCGCCTGCTTGCGCTGCCGGAGTCCCTGCTCACTGCCGCCTGCCATGTCTCCCCTGCCGTTCGGAACCGCGCCTACTCGTAGCGTAGCGATTCGATGGGGTTCTTCCGCGCCGCCCTGCTGGCGGGCAGCGTCCCGGATACGAACGCGATGACCATGATGAGCAGGATGATGGCGAGGATCGACACCGGGTCGAACAGGAGGATGTTCAACCCCGGGAGCGCCGCGAGGGGGCCCGCGGCGAGGGCGCCGCTGAGGACGGACCCGACGACGACGGCGGCCAGCGCGCCGATCGCGCTCCCCAGGAAGCCGATGAAGGCGGCCTCGATGCTGAAGAGCGAGAAGATCCTGCCGCTGCGCATGCCCATCGCCTTCATCAGGCCGATCTCGCGGGTGCGTTCCTGGACGCTCATGAGCAGCGTGTTGACGATCCCGAAGGCGGCCGCCACGAGGGCGACGACGGCGAAGGCGTTGAGCACGCCCACGATCCCGTCGATCACGGTCCTGATGACGCCCAGCTGGTCCTGGATGGTCTGCGCGCCGAACCCCGCGTCGGCCAGGTCCGCCTGCAACCGGCTGATCCCGTCGTCGGACAGTGCGGTGTCGAAGTACGCGACGGCGAGGGAGTAGCGGGCGGGCCCGGTGTCGATGCCCGCAGCCTGGAGCCGGGCCAGGCCGTCGATGAGGGAGGCATTGGCTCCCCCGCCGGAGGCGAGGAGGCTCTCCTGCGACACTCCCGCGATGGTGGCGTCGAGCGTGTGCTGCTCCCCCAGCACATCCGTGATGCCGAGCCGGACGGGTGCACCGATGGCGTCGGCCGCATCCTCGAACCCGAGTGGCTCCACGTAGTCCGAGGGAAGCATCAGCTGGGGGGTCGTGGCCGCCTCGTCGAGCTGTCCGCCCGCCACGAGATCGGCGCGGGTGATGGACGACGTCGGGTTGATGGTGAATTCCAGCCGGGCCTCCGTGCGCCCCTGGACGTAGTCGACGGCGACGGCCTGGACGGGATCCACGCTGATGATCCCGCTGGTGGCCGCGAGTTCCTGGAGGTCGCCGTCGGTGAGCGGATCCGACTGGCCGCTCCCGGGCAGGCCGGGAGCGTCGGTGCCTGTGGAGGCACTGGACGTCCGGGGGTCGTAGGGCGCGGGGCCGTCGGTCGTCGTGTCCGCTGCGGCCCTGGTGACGATCAGGACGTCGTCGGCGCCGAGGCTCGCAACCTGCCGTGTGACGTAGTCGGTGACACCGGCTCCCACGGCCGTGGTGAGGGTGAGGGTGAAGGCGCCGATGAAGAGGGCCAGGACCGTCAACGTGGTGCGCAACTTGCTGCGGAAGGTGTTGCGGACCGCGGTGCGGAGGAGATCGATCGTCTTCACGCCGCTGCTCCCCGGTCGCGGGCGGGCGTCACCAGCACGCCGTCGCGGAGGAAGACCTGGCGGTCGCAGCGGGCGGCGAGCTCCTCGTCGTGCGTCACGATCACCAGGGTGATGCCGAGGTCGCGGTTGAGCGCGAAGAGCGCGTCCTGCACGATCGCCCCGGTGACGGTGTCGAGGTTGCCGGTCGGCTCGTCGGCGAAGATGACGCTGGGCTCGTTGACCAGGGCACGGCTGATGACCACGCGCTGCTTCTGGCCGCCGGACAGGTCCGTGGCCCGGCCGGCGGCCTTGTCCTCCAGTTCGAACTGGCGGAGGACCGCGAGCCCTCGCGCCCTGCGGCTCTTGGACGGCTCCCCCGCGATCTTCAGCGGCAGGGTCACGTTGTCCAGGACGGAGGTGCCCGGGGTGAGGAAGAACTGCTGGAAGACGAAGCCGAACTCCTTATTGCGCAGGGCGCTGACGCTCTTCGCGGACAGTGCGAGGGCGTCCTGTCCCGCGTAGGTGAGGCTGCCGGCGTCGGGGGTGTCGAGCATGGCGATGATGTGCATGAGCGTGGACTTGCCCGACCCGCTCTTGCCCACGATCGCCACGCATTCGCCCTGCCCGATCTGGAGGGTCACGTCGCGGAGGGCGTCGAAGCGGCCGGCCCCCTTCCCGTAGCTCTTGTGGATGTTCCGGGCATCGATGACGGGTGGGGCGGTCACGGGATGCGGCCTTCGTGGACGGACATGGCGGGCTCCTGTCGCTACATTTTGCAGTAACTGCACATTAGCATGCACTGACAGCAAATTCTAGGGCTCGCAGGAGGCGCTTGTCCCGGACGTGCTGTGTCCGGTCAACGGAAGCGGCCCTCCAAACGCGGTCGCGTTCGGAGGGCCGGAGGGTACCGGGCTGTTCGGGTGCTGCCGGGTCAGGAGGCGTGGTCCGCGCTTCGCTTGTCCGACCGGTAGCCGGCGACGGCGGCGCGGATGTCGCCCTCCTCGTGCTCGCCCTTCTTGCCGAACGGCAGCGCCCTCAGCAGCGGGTGCACGATGGCCATGACGATGAGCCCCCATGCGAGTCCGAGGATGGCCGAGCACAGGGTGTTCACGAGCCAGGCGAGGAAGCCGCCCACGAGAGGGATGCCGACGAACGGGGACTCCAGGACGTGGACGAGGTCGTACGGTAGGTGCCAGCCGAGATCGTAGGCCCCCTGCAGCATGATGTGGCCACCCACCCACAGCATGGCGATCGTCCCGATGAAGGTGATGCCGGCCAGGACGGCGGGCATCCCCTTGACGAGCGCCTCGCCGAAGCGCTTGGCACCGGCGGAGTCCTTGGTGGTCAGGTGCAGGCCGATGTCGTCCATCTTCACGATGAGCGCGACGGCCCCGTACACGAGGACCGTGATCGCGAGCGCGACGACGACGAGGATCATCGCCCGGGCCCAGATGGACTCGCTGGACACCTCGTTCATGGAGATGACCATGATCTCGCAGGAGAGGATGAAGTCGGTGGTGATGGCGCCCTTGGTGACCTTCGCCTCCGCCTCGGGTCCGCGTGTGGTGGCCGGTGCCTTCTCGGCCGCGTGGCCGCGGATCTTGTGCCAGACCTTCTCGGCGCCCTCGTAGCACAGGTAGGTGCCGCCCAGCATGAGGATGAACGGGATGACCGCGGGGATGAAGGCACTGATGAGCAGCAGTGCCGGCAGGATGATGAGCAGCTTGTTGCGGAGCGAGCCCCAGAAGATGCGCTTGATCATCGGCAGCTCACGGGACGGGTCGGCCCCGGAGACGTACTGAGGGGTGACCGCGGCGTCGTCGATGACCACACCGGCTGCCTTGGCCCCCGCCTTGGCGGCTCCTGCTGCGACGTCGTCGACCGACGCGGCCGCGATGCGGGCGATCGCTGCGACGTCGTCGAGCAGGGCTACGAGACCGCCGCTCACAGGGCGGCCCTGGCCCGCTCGACGGCGGACGGTCGGACATGGAGGCCCCGGGCGAGATGTGTCATCGGCATCCTCAGAGTATAGGCGCGCGGGCGGCCCTCGACGGGCAGCGGAATTCAGTCGACGGAGGCGGCGCGTTGCTTGTACGGCTGTCGTGCGACGGCGCGTGCGATCTCCTCTGGGGAGAGCCTGCGCTCTCCTACGTAGTACACGACAGCATCTTCGGGCAGCTGCGTGTCCCAGCCGGGGTTGATGACGGCCCCCTCGTGCTGCACTGCGAGCACCGTGGTGGTGAAGTGTCGGCCCAGGACTTCCTGGACCTGCCCGAAGTTCATCTGGTGGAGCGCTTCGGGCAGGCGTGTGCTGTAGGTGTTCCGACCCCCGTGGCTCATGAGGTCGGCGTAGACGATCGCGATGCCCGGATCCTGCAGCTCTTCGATGGCGAGGCGGGGCGAGTGCCACTGGACACAGCGGACATCGGCGGCGATGTACGAGAAGTTATGCGCCCGGCTCATGTCGCGCAGCGCGACGACCGTGTGTGCCTCGGGATTCACATGCGTGACGGCTACCGTCACGGCCAGTGCCTCGTTGTCGTCGCGGGCGTCGATGAGCAGGCGCGCGGCCTGGTGCACCCCGGCACGCCGCAGCACACTCTCCTCCGCGAGGTCTCCGCGGACGAACCCGAGATGTGGTTGCTCGGGCATCGGATTCTCGGGAGTCTCCTCCCAGGCGCAGAGGGTGATCGGGTGATCGTCATCAGCGATGATCTCGCGGATCAGCCGTTCCGTGCGTCCCGGCGTGTAGCCCACGATCACGAGGTGGTCCGACATGTCCGAGCTGAGATGGCCTTTCATGCGATGCCCCTTTGCATTCTCGATCGCCGATGCGACCCGTGTGAACAGGGTGGTCAGGGTGACGATGCCGCCGACGATGACATAGGCCCCGACCACGCGACCGCCGGCCGAGGTCGGGAAGAAGTCGCCGTATCCGACGGTGGCCGCGGTGACCAGGAACCACCACCAGTAGTTCGCCACGGAGGTGATGGTGTTGCTGGACGGCTCCGCCCACGCCATGAGGGGCCAGCTGGTGAGGAACACCACGAGGATGATGCTTCCCGGCAGGACCCAGACACGCGAACTCCCGAGGCCCCGGATCAGGCGAATCAGTACGAATGGCACTCGGTGTTCCCTTCACCCTCGCAAATTGTTCCTGGCCGGGACTGTCCTGGCGTCCGACCACCCTGATGCAGGCAGCCACCCACTTCCTGATGGAGTAGGTGGCTGCCTGCGGCACTTCCCCCTGCGGGGCGTGCATTACTCAGTGGTCAGAGCGCTCCGCCGGTGGGGCGGTTCTTGTTCAGCGGGTCGGCCAGCGGGTCGGCCAGCGGATCGGTCAGCGGATCAGCTGCAGTACCCTTCTGCGTTCCGGCCGATGCCGGGTCGACATCCTCGACGGGCAGGAGGACGTCCTCGGTGCTGCGCGAGAGCACGGCGTCGTCGGTCGTGTACACCTCGGGTGCCACATCGGTCACGGGCGTGAGGGTGACGTCCTCTTCCACGACGGTCGTGTCGTCGTCGTCCTTCTTCTTGCTGGCGGCAACGCCGACGGCTGCAGCGGCAGCGGCGAGGCCGATACCGGCGGCGACCTTGCCGGAAACTCCAGCCTTGCCGCTGTCGCCGCGGGACTCGGCAGCATCCTCGACGCCGGGCTCGCCGGTACGGACACCGCTTCCGACCGTCCCACGCCATGCTCCGGTGGCATAGCCCTCGTCTTCGATGAAGGCCTTGAAGCGCTTGAGGTCTCCCTCGGCCTGGTTCTCCACGACGTTGAGCTTGTCGCCGATCTTCTCGACGAGGCCTTCGGCCTCGTATTCGAGGACGAGGTGCACCTGGGTCTGTCCGCCTCCGACGTCATCGAAGGAGACCGAGCCGGCATTCGTTGCGCCCTCGGTCGCAGCCCAGGACACCTTCTTGTCGGGGACCTGCTCCAGGATGGTCGCATCCCACTGACGGCGGATCCCACCGATCTCGACGACCCAGTTGAGGCGCTGGTTGTCGAGCTGCGTGACGGACTTGACGCCACCCATGAAGTGGGGGAATTCTTCGAACTGGGTCCACTGGTTGTACACGATGCTGACCGGGACGTTGACGAGAATGCTCTTTTCGACCTTCGTGCTCATGGCGTCTCCTTCGGGTTGGGACAAGTTTCAGCTGGCACTGCACTTACGGCTGAGCCAATTCATCAGCCTGCTTAGTATAGCGCGGATCACGTTTTTTGCACGAGATTTCCGTGCCCTGTCGGTGATTTCCCTGCGGTACTACAGTTGAGAGGCACCTTCAGGCTTCCGTGCCGCCCGGCACCGCGGTCCGGCTGCCGCGGATCCTGTCCCCGCGTTCCATATCGCCCCAGGAGACATTCATGGCCGCCAGCCGCAACCCCCTCGACGAGCTGCGCGAGACGCTCGGAAACCTGGCCGATCAGATCAAACTGCCGGGGTCGGATCGAGGCGACGACCGCGTGGGTGAGGTCTTCAGTGCGCGGCCCGGACCGGCCCGGCCGCTCGCCGAGGTGCAGGCCGAGCTCGACGCGCTCGTCGGGCTGGAAAGCGTCAAGGAACAGGTCCGGGCGCTCGTCGCGCTGCTCCAGGTCCAGGCCCGCCGCAAGGCGCACGGCCTGCCCGAGGTGGCGACGTCCCAGCACCTGGTGTTCCTCGGCAATCCCGGCACCGGCAAGACCACCGTGGCGCGCCTGCTGGCCGAGATGTACCGCGCGGTCGGGCTGCTGCAGAAGGGTCACCTGGTGGAAGTGGACCGGTCGGCCCTCGTGGGGCAGTACGTCGGCGCGACGGCGATGAAGACGGACCGGGTGATCCGCCGCGCACTGGACGGCGTCCTGTTCATCGACGAGGCCTATGCGTTGACCCCGGAGGACGGCCGGATGGACTTCGGTCCCGAGGCCATCGAGGTGCTGCTCAAGCGGATGGAGGACCACCGCCACCGCATGGTGGTGATCGTGGCCGGCTATCCGCGACTGATGGAGTCGTTCCTGCTCTCCAACCCCGGCCTGCGCTCCCGGTTCGCGCGGGAGATCACGTTCCCCGACTACTCCGTGGATGCGCTCGAGACGATCTTCCAGCAGATGCTGACCCAGCACGAGTACACCCTGGAGCCCGGGGCCGATCAGATGCTGCGCCGCATCCTCGCCAACATCCACGCGGGCGAGGATTCCGGTAACGCCCGCTTCGCCCGCACGCTGTTCGAGCAGGCGCTCAACCGCCAGGCGCTGAGGCTGTCGCTCGACGCCGGCCGGAGTCTGGACACCCTCGATCGCGACGACGTCATGACGCTCACCAGTAACGACCTCGTGGAGGCCGCCCAGGCGCTGGGCGAGGAACCCGAACCGGAGCAGCAGCCCCGGGTGGAGCCCGAACCGTCCCGCTGGAAGCACTGGCGGACCTGGCCCTAGCCGCGGGGCCGTCGACCCCGGGGCGCCACGAACCATGGACTTTGGTCACTGGTGGCCCCGCAGGGAGAGGACTAGGTTGCGGGGATTGCTTGTGAACCGATCACACCGCGCCGCGATCCTCTCGCGCTTCTGGACAGTTCCGCGGTGGTGACCTCCTAGGGAGCTGCTCGTGACGAGAACCTTCGCACTGTCGGGTCGTCATGCACGGGCGTCCGGCGCCAGTGTGGCCACCAGCCTCACTGCGGCGATCCTGCTCACCGGATGCGTCGGGGCATCGCCAGCAGCCACACCCGATTCTTCCTCCACAGCGTCCTCTACGGGGACGGAACGCCCGGTCGCGCCGGAAGGAGAACTGCCGAGTGGAGTGCGCGCCGACCTCCAGGAGACCGTCGAGCGGACGATGGCCGAATACGGGGTGCCCGGCGCCGCCGTGGGCGTCTGGATTCCCGACGAAGGCACGTGGACCACGGTGTCCGGCAGCGCCGATCCCGAGAAGGGCATCGCCGTGGACCCCGCGATGCAGTGGCCGTTACGCAGCATCACCAAGTCCTACACCGTGACGCTCGTCCTGCAGCTCGTCGACGAGGGCGTGATCTCTCTCGACGACACCATCGGCGAGTACGTCGAGGGTGTGACCGATGGTGACCGGATCACCCTGCGTCAGCTCGCCGGCATGACCAGCGGCAATGCGGACTACACCAACGAGGACTTCGTCGATGCGTTCTCCGAGGATCCGGAGCGGATCTTCACCCTCGAGGACCTCAACGGATTCATGCTCGGCAAGCCCGCCCAGTTCGCACCGGGCGCCGGGAAGGTCTACACCAACGCGAACACCAACCTGCTCGGCGCCGTCGTCGAGCAGGCGACCGGACAGCCGTTCGATGCCGTGCTGGAGGACCTCATCCTCGAGCCGCTCGACCAGGCCGACACGGACTACATCGTCGACGCATCGACGTGGGACACCGCCCACCCGGTGGGCTATGCCCCCGGCGCCGGCGGGCCCGAGCCGCAGGCACCCAACATGTCCGTCTTCGGTCCGGCAGGATCGATGGTCTCGACCCTCGACGACGGGCGCGCCTGGGCGGAGACGCTCGCCACCGGCGCCCTGCTCGAGACGTCGACCCAGGCGGAGCGCCTCGTGGGAGCGCCTCTGGACGCCGGCCCGCCCTACGATCTCTATGCGCTCGGCGTCGGCGAGACCGGGGGCTGGTGGGGTCACAACGGTGAGGGCTTCGGCTTCACCGCCGCCCTCTTCCACCAGCCGGACACCGGTGCGTCCATCGTGGTCTTCATGAACCTGTCCAACGAGGAATCCGGCGCCCATCCCGCCGACCAGCTCTTCCGTCGCCTCGCGGCGGTCATCGAGAGTGGAGCAACGCCATGATCCGACGCCATCGTAGAAGGACAGCAGTGGCGGCTGCGCTGATGCTCGTCGCGGCGAGTGTGGCGACGGCGTGCACGCCCGACGCCGACCCCGCCGCGCCTGCCCCCGCCGGCGACGCGCGACCCATGTCGCAGGTACCGGATGCCGCGCTGGAGGTCATGAATCAGCCGCAGTACGCGAACGGCCGCTGGCAGATCACCGCCACCGACATCGATACGGGTGAGGTGCTGATCGACCTCGACGGGGACAAGATGGCCGAGCCGGGCTCGTTCGTGAAGACCTACAGCGTGGGCGCGGCGTGGCTGACCTGGGGACCGGATCACACGCTCACCACCCCGGTGAAACGGGTCGGTGAGGTCGTCGGCGGGGTGCTCCAGGGTGATCTCGTCCTCGTCGGCAAGGGAGACCTCACGATGGGCGGGCGCACGAAGCCCGACGGCACGGTCGACTTCACGAATCTGGACCACAACGATGCCAATCCGCTGCCCGGGGCCACGCTCACGCCGGAGGACCCGCTGACGGGATTGGACGATCTCGCCGCGCAGGTCAAGGTGTCCGGGATCGACGCGGTCAGCGGGGACGTCGTCGTCGACGACCGACTCTTCGCCGGCGAGCTGGCCGGAGAGCCGATCACCCCGATCATCATCAACCAGAACATCCTCGACCTCCAGATCACGCCGGGAGAGGTCGGAGAACCGGCGACGGTCGAGCTGACTCCCGCCGTCGAACCGTGGCGCGTGGTGAGCGACATCACGACCGTCGCTGCCGGCGAGCAGGCCGCGGTGACGAATCCGACGTCGGCAGGAGGTGGGGAGATCGTGATCAGCGGGACGATCGCCGCCGACAGCGACCCGCAGTTGAAGGTGCTCGCGCTGGAGGATCCTGCGACGTTCGCCCGCACGGCGTTCATCGAGGCGCTCGGGCGCGCCGGCGTGTCGGTGGGCGTCGACCCGATTGCCGTGAACTCCACGGCGGCTCTCGCACCGCAGGCCGGTATCGACGCGCTCCCGTCCGTTGCCGAGCTCGAGTCGCTGCCGCTGGAGGAGGAGGCGACCTACGTCATGAAGATCAGCTACAACCGCGGCGCCCAGACCTTCGTCTGTCTCCTGGCCGTGGAGACCGGCGAGGACGACTGCAGCACCGGTGTGAGCGAGGCCGGGCGGATCTGGAAGGACGCCGGGCTCGACATCACCGGAGCGTCCCTGATCGACGGCTCGGGCCTGGACGGCAACTACATCACGGCCGAGAACGCCGTGCAGATCCAGACCATCATGGCGGACCGCGCGGATGCCGAGCGCTGGCGGGATACCCTCCCGATCCTGGGCGTGGACGGCTCACTGTCGACCGTGCAGGCCGACAGTCCCGCCGCGGGAAAGGTGTTCGCCAAGACGGGGACCCTGGCCGGCGGCGACTCGTTCAACGGGCGCCTCCGGCTGGGCACCAAGACGCTCGGAGGTGTCATGGAGACCGAGAGCGGCCGGAACGTCGCGTTCACGATCATCCTGAACCAGGGGTTCGCGGACGACATCGACGGGGTATTCACGGCGAACGACGACGTCGGAGCGGTGGCGGCGGCCATCCAGCAGGGTTTCTGATCGGGGCCGCACCGCAGATGGAGCACCCTGCCTGAACGGCTGAAGTCCACACGCTGCCAGGGTGTTGCCAGCGCCTCATGCGCCACCGTTCATCGGAACGGTTCGCGGGCTCGACTACCGCAGGTCCTCCTGACCATCCACGACTGCAAGGGGCGGGTGGTCGGATGTACGGGTACGGGAAGCGGTGACGACGCCGATCGTCGCCAGCACGGCCATGACCAGCGCCATGGCGGGATAGCCTTCGAACACGAAGGCCAGGGCCGAGCCCGCGGCGGGAGCCACTGCTCCCACCATGGTCACGGGCGCCGCGAACACGCCCTGCAGGGTACCGAAATTCCGCACCCCCCACCGGTCCGATACGGCTGTGGCCATCAGGAGCGTGTTACAGCCTCGCACCATCCCGGCGGCCACGGCGACGACAACCAACATTTCTGGCGGGCCCGGCACCAGGGCAAGGGCCCAGACACATGCCGCCCCGGCGGCGGCGAGCACCACGGTCCGTGTCACGGCGGACGTGCGCGAGGGTAGGGCCGAGTAGGCGACCCGGCCGATCACCTGCCCCACCCCGATCAAGCCGAAGGACACCGCCGCACTCTGGTAGCTCATGCCGCGCTCGAGGAACAGGGCGATCAGGTTGAAGGTCACCGCGAAGAGAGCGAGCGTCGAGAGGGCCATCGTGACCTGCAGCAGACGAAACGGCCCGCTCCGCGTGACTGCCCGGGCATCCTGCAGCGCCTCGGCATGGAGGGGAGCGCCGACGGCCGCTGTCCAGTGTGCGTTGAGGAAGAACCAGTGCAGCGGGATCGTCACCAACGCCAGAATCCCTGCGAGGACGAGGTATGCGGACCGCCACCCGAGAGCATCGATCAGCGCCGCGGTGACGGGCGCGAAAACCGTGGACGCGAACCCCGCTACCAGGGTCAGGATCGTCAGGGCCCGCACTCGGTTCGGCCCGTACCAGCGGGTGAGCACCACGAACGCCGGCTGATAGAGCACCGCAGCCTGCGCGAATCCTGCGATCAGCCAGGCGCCGGCGAAGACCGCGAAGTTCGGTGCAGTACCCACCAGGAGCAGCGCTACAACGCCGATGACACTGCCAATACTCATCAGAAGCCTCGGCCCGGTCCGGTCGAGCGTGCGCCCCACCCGCACCCCGAGGAACGCGGAGATGACCAGTCCGGCCGAGAACGCCGCTGTCATTGCCGGCACGGACCACCCGGTGTCTCGGCTGATCGGGACAAGGGCCACCGGCAGCGAGTAATAGAGCAGACCCCAGCTCGTGGTCTGGGCGACACACATGGCGGCCAGACCCCCGCGGGGCCGATCCCGCTCAACACCCATTACCCGACAACCCTGGAGCCACGCACGCAACGTCCCGGCACGACGGCGGCCCCAGTACGCCCTGAGCCCAAGGAACAGCTCGTCCGCCTGTGGTCGGGTTGAGCCGGAAGGAATGAGCTCATAACCGCGTCAGTCATACGTTGCCCCCTCGTTCACGTCCTTCGTCGAGCGTACCGAGCGCAGCATGACCGCGGCCCACCCCGATCCGGGTCCGGGCAGAGATTTCTCAGGGGGGACTCGCCAAAGCTCCCACAGGCACTGATCCTCGGACACGATCGGCACAAGCGAACTCACGGGGCCGTCGTCACGTCGTCCCGGCGTTCCGACGGCGCCCGCATCGGGTCAGCACGGAGCCTGCCCAGGGGTCTGCTGAGGCGTCAGATCATTTCGCCCGGGTCGTCAGCGGGATGCCCACCCGGTAATCCACGAATTCAAGCACCAGCTGCCACACTCGAAGACCACACCGACTTCGTTCCCGCGATAGCCCGCACCGGCTTCCGCGATGACTACCGCCTGCAGACGCTCCTCGTCGGCGGAGGACTCAGCCGCCTCCTAGAAGTCCCAGTCCTCGTCCTCGGTGTTGACTGCCTTGCCGATCACGTACGAGGAACCCGAGCCGGAGAAGAAGTCGTGGTTCTCGTCGGCGTTCGGGGACAGCGCGGAGAGGATCGCCGGGTTCACGTCGGTCACGGAGGACGGGAACATCGCCTCGTAGCCCAGGTTCATCAGCGCCTTGTTGGCGTTGTAGTGCAGGAACTTCTTGACGTCCTCGGCCAGGCCCACGGAGTCGTACAGATCGTGGGTGTACTGGACCTCGTTCTCGTAGAGCTCGAAGAGCAGCTCGAACGTGTAGTCCTTGAGCTCCTGGCGGCGCTCCGGCGTCGCACTTTCGAGCCCACGCTGGAACTTGTACCCGATGTAGTACCCGTGCACGGCCTCATCACGGATGATGAGGCGGATGAGGTCTGCCGTGTTCGTGAGCTTGGCGCGCGAGGACCAGTACATCGGCAGGTAGAAGCCGGAGTAGAACAGGAAGGACTCGAGCAGCGTCGAGGCCACCTTGCGCTTCAGTGGGTCGTCACCGCGATAGTAGTCCGTGACGATATGCGCCTTGCGCTGCAGGTTCACGTTCTCCGTGGACCAGCGGAACGCCTCGTCGATCTCCTTGGTGGAGGCCAGCGTGGAGAAGATCGACGAGTAGCTCTTGGCGTGCACCGACTCCATGAACGCGATGTTCGTGAGGACGGCCTCCTCGTGCGGGGTCAGGGCGTCGGGGATGAGGCTGACCGCGCCGACCGTCGCCTGGACGGTGTCGAGCAGGGTGAGGCCCGTGAAGACGCGCATGGTGAGCTGCTGCTCCTCCGGCGTCAGGGTGGCCCACGACTGCACGTCATTGGACAGCGGCACCTTCTCGGGCAGCCAGAAGTTGTTCACCAGGCGGTTCCAGACATCCACGTCCTTGTCGTCCTGGATACGGTTCCAGTTGATGGCCTGGACCTGGTCTACGAGCTTCAGCTTCTCGCTCATGGTGTGTTCCTTGTCTGCGTGGGTACTGCCTGGTGTGCCGGAAGCCAGGCCGGGCATACCGCCCGGCCTGGCCAATTTAGTTGCCTAGAGCATGCAACTGACGCAGCCCTCTACCTCGGTCCCCTCCAGGGCGAGCTGGCGGAGACGGATGTAGTAGACGGTCTTGATGCCCTTGCGCCAGGCGTAGATCTGCGACTTGTTGATCTCACGCGTGGTGGCGGTGTCCTTGAAGAACAGCGTCAGGGACAGACCCTGGTCCACGTGCTGCGTGGCAGCGGCGTAGGTGTCGATGATCTTCTCGTAGCCGATCTCGTACGCGTCCTGGTAGTACTCCAGGTTGTCGTTGGTGAGGTACGGCGCCGGGTAGTACACGCGGCCCAGCTTGCCTTCCTTGCGGATCTCGATCTTCGACGCCACCGGGTGGATGGAGGACGTCGAGTTGTTGATGTACGAGATGGAGCCGGTCGGCGGGACGGCCTGCAGGTTCTGGTTGTAGATGCCGTGCTCCATGACCGAGGCCTTCAGGGCACGCCAGTCCTCCTGCGTGGGGATCCGCACGTCGGCGAACAGCTCACGCACGCGCGGCGTCGCCGGCTCCCACACCTGGTCGGTGTACTTGTCGAAGAACTCGCCGCTGGCGTACTGGGACTTCTCGAAGCCGGCGAACGTGCGTCCGGTCTCGATGGCCATCAGGTTCGACGCCCGGAGGCAGTGGTACACCACGGAGTAGAAGTAGATGTTCGTGAAGTCCAGGCCCTCGTCCGAGCCGTAGTGGACGCGCTCACGGGCCAGGTAGCCGTGCAGGTTCATCTGGCCGAGGCCGATGGCGTGCGAGGCGTCGTTGCCCTTGGCGATCGAGGGCACCGAGCCGATGTGGCTCATGTCCGAGACGGCCGAGAGGGTGCGGATCGCGGTCTCGATGGTCCGCCCGAAGTCGGGCGAGTCCATGGTCTTCGCGATGTTCAGCGACCCCAGGTTGCAGGAGATGTCCTTGCCCACCTGGTCGTAGGACAGGTCCTCGTTGTACGTGGTGGGCTCGGAGACCTGGAGGATCTCGGAGCACAGGTTGGACATGATGATCTTGCCGTCGATCGGGTTGGCCCGGTTCACGGTGTCCTCGAACATGATGTACGGGTAGCCGGACTCGAACTGGATCTCCGCGAGGGTCTGGAAGAACTCGCGGGCCTTGATCTTGGTCTTCTTGATCCGGGCGTCGTCCACCATCTCGTAGTACTTCTCGGTGACCGAGATGTCGGAGAACGGCATGCCGTAGACCTTCTCGACGTCGTACGGCGAGAACAGGTACATGTCCTCGTCGCGCTTGGCGAGCTCGAAGGTGATGTCGGGGACGACGACGCCGAGGGACAGCGTCTTGATGCGGATCTTCTCGTCCGCGTTCTCGCGCTTGGTGTCGAGGAAGCGGTTGATGTCCGGGTGGTGCGCGTGCAGGTACACCGCGCCGGCGCCCTGACGGGCGCCGAGCTGGTTGGCGTAGGAGAAGCTGTCCTCGAGGAGCTTCATCACGGGGATGACGCCGGAGGACTGGTTCTCGATCTGCTTGATCGGCGCGCCGACCTCGCGGATGTTGGTGAGGGCGAACGCGACGCCGCCGCCGCGCTTGGAGAGCTGCAGGGCCGAGTTGATGGACCGGCCGATCGACTCCATGTTGTCCTCGATGCGGAGCAGGAAGCAGGAGACGAGCTCGCCGCGCTGGCGCTTGCCGGCGTTGAGGAACGTGGGGGTGGCGGGCTGGAAGCGGCCGTCGATGATCTCGTCGACCATCTGCTCGGCGAGGGCCTCGTTGCCGCGGGCCAGGTGCAGGGCGACCATGCACACGCGGTCCTCGTAGCGCTCGAGGTAGCGCTTGCCGTCGAACGTCTTCAGCGTGTACGAGGTGTAGTACTTGAAGGCGCCGAGGAAGGTCTCGAAGCGGAACTTCTTGGCGTACGCGCGCTTGAAGAGGTCACGGATGAAGTTCATCGTGTACTGGTGGAGCGTCTCGCGCTCGTAGTACTCGTTCTTCACGAGGTAGTCGAGCTTCTCCTCGAGGTCGTGGAAGAACACCGTGTTGTTGTTCACGTGCTGCAGGAAGTACTGGTGCGCAGCCTCGCGATCGGCGTCGAATTGGATCTCGCCGTTCGGGCCGTACAGGTTGAGCATGGCGTTCAGCTCGTGATAGCCCATGTCCTTGAAACGGTCCACTGCGGCTGCGGGAGCACCCGTCTCTGTCTCTGCAACACTCATGTCCAAAACTCTTCCAATCCTTTGGTTACCCGGTCCACGTCCTCGGACGTGCCCATGACTTCAAATCTGTAGAGAACGGGGACGTTGCACTTGGCGGCGACGATGTCGGCCGCAAGGCAGTAGGTCTCACCGAAGTTGGTGTTACCCGCCCCGATCACCCCCCTCAGGAGGCTGCGGTTCTGCTGGTTGTTCAGGAACTTCACCACCTGGCGGGGCACCGCCCCGTTGCCGGTGGCCCCGCCGTAGGTGGGAAGAACCAGGACGTACGGCCGGGCTGCCCGCAGCGTGGGCTCCTTGGTGAGCAGCGGCATGCGGGCGGCCCGGACCCCCAGCTTCGTGACGAAGCGGTGGGTGTTGTCCGAGACGGACGAGAAGTAGATCAGCGGGGCGTCCGTGAGCGGTCCCTCGGCGTCTCCGGCAGCAGCCGGTTCAGCGGGGGCGGCTCGGTTGTCCACGATGGTGGCCATGTCCGGATGCCTCGCCGGCGATCCCCGAAGGGATCGGTCAGGCTACCGAACTGACGGCGTCGGCCAGCGTGTTGATCTTGTCAGGGCGGAAGCCGGACCAGTGGTCGTTGTCCGTGATGACCACGGGGGCCTGCATGTACCCCATGGAGCGCACGCGCTCGAGAGCGGCCGGGTCCTGCGAGATGTCGACGCTCTGGTAGGCGATGCCCTTCTTGTCCAGAGCGCGGTAGGTGGCGTTGCACTGTACGCAAGCCGGCTTCGTGTACACCGTGACGGTCATGTCCTGGTCCCCTTTTCCTCTACTACTCATACGAGATTTATCGATGAAACAGCTGCTGCGTCATGAGCGGCGCGCGACCCCGGAAGGGGAAGAGATCCGGGGATTCCCGCGTCTGGCAAACCCATGCCGTCCAGCGGCTGTTTCTGTCCTTCGATACTACATCTAGTGCAGGCCCGTGGTGCCAACCCCTAGATGATGTATTACAAGTATGTCATTCGGAGGGGTCGTAGTCCACACGATGTCCACAGATCAGCGCTCGGCGGAACCCCGGAAATCAGCCGATCCGTGGCCTCGCGGGGGCGTCGTCCACAGCTCTGTGGAGTACTTCCGCACAGGCAGAAATTCTTCGTGTCGCGTTCCTCACGGCGTGTCGTGTCCGGTGGGTCGACCGCCGGCCGGGGCACGGCGAAGGGCGTGCGGCACACCGCCGGAACATCCCCTGTGTGCAGCGCCCCGCGTGATGGGGTGGGGGCATGGACGACTACGTCAGCTCAGGCTTCTTCATGCTCACCCTGGCCCTGATCAACGCCGGCCTCGCGGAGCAGAAGAACAGATCGAGGTGGATCTGGTTCCTCGTCTCCTTCCTCCTCGGGCCGCTCGCGACGGCGCTGATCGTCGTCTGGCCGGCGCCGCAGCCCGCTGCCCCGTCGATGACCCACCGGGGCGGCTGGAAGGACGCGCCCTCCTGACCCCCGGCGCCCGGGTGAGCGCGCACGTGTGGCGGGTGTCGCCGTCGTCCACCCTCCCCACGTGCGCAACGAACGGTGGGGCTGCCGCCGCCACGTCTCCCCCACCCCCACGTAGTCCCCGGTACGCTCGACGGGACCCTGCCGGCAGCGGCCCGGTCCGGACCACGCGGATGGAGAGTGCTAGATGGTCAACCCGATCCACCTGCGGACGCTGCTCGAGGTGATCCGCCACGGGTCATTCAGCGGCGCGGCCACCAGCCTCGGCTACACGGCGTCGGCGGTGTCGCAGCAGATGTCCGCGCTGGAGCGCGACACGGGCGCCGTCCTGTTCACGCGCTCGGCGCGCAGTGCCGTCCCCACGGACGCCGCCGTCGCCATGTCCCGGCACGCCGCGAAGGTCCTCACGGACATCGATGCGCTGCTCGCCTCCACCGCCCGCGCCGGGTCGGGCCCCGCCCACGAGCTCCGGCTCGGCCTCTTCCCCAGCCTCGCTACGTTCGCCCTGCCCCGGCTGCTCCGCATGCCCGAGTGGAAGCGCCTCGGGGTCTCGCTGCGCGTGTTCGTCGGCGAGCCCGCCCACACCATCCAGGGGTTGCGCACGGGAGGGGATCTCGACCTCGCGCTCGTCTACCAAGTAGGGCAGGCCGGGCTCGCGTGGCCGTCCACCCTCAGCCGCCAGTGGATCGGCGACGACGACTTCCGCGTCATCCTGCCCGCGAGCTGGGGCATCCGCAGCGGTGCCCGGGTCAGCGCCGACCAGCTGGCCGACATGCCCTGGATCATGCACCACCCCGGCACGGCGGACGCCACCGTGATCGAGCGGCTCTTCGCGAGCTGCAACCTCCACCCCCGTATCAGCGCCTACTGCGACGACTTCAACGCGAGCCTCGAACTCACCGCCGCCGGTCTGGGGGCCGCCCTCGTGCCCGAGCTCGCGATGGTCAACCGGCCCGAGGGCATCGTGGCGCTCGACGTGCCCGAGATCAGGCTCGCCCGCAGCATCTTTGCGCTGCGCACCGGCGACGCCGACGACGCCCGGGTGCGTCTCTTCCTCGACCACCTGGCCGAGATCCTCCGCAGCCAGAGCATCGCACCCCGGCACACGGCGGCGGACCGCGCCTAGGGCGCGCCTCCTTGGTGCCGATGACAGCAACCCGACAAGGCCTCTGGTGGCCCGGACCGGGACGTTCTACTCTGGGCCGTGCCGAGTCCGGCCCCGGGATCCCCGGCGCGGGCGTGAGTGTTCGGCTGACCTGCGCCCTCCGATCCGGGGGCGGTCGCTATCGGGCAGGAGCGGAGGCCGTGGGCTGATGGAAGATCCGATCGAGAGTCTGACGAAGTCGATACCCTCGTGGGGCACGAGGATAGCGTTCGGCGAGACCAGCACCGTGGGCGGACGGGACGTCGTCCCGGCCGCCCTGGTCATCTTCGGCTTCGGCGGCGGCGGCGGCTCGAGCACGTCGCCGCAGGGCGGAGCAGCCCCGGAGGGCGAGGGCTCGGGCGGTGGTGGCGGCGGCTTCGTGCTGCCCCTCGGCGCGTATGTGGCCGGCCCCGGCGGGCCGACGTTCCAGCCGAACCCGGTTGCCCTGATCGTCGCGAGTGTGCCGCTGGTGACGGTTGCCGGGTGGGCGCTGGCCCGGATCATCGCTGCCACGAGGAGGGGTCGCACGCCCGCTGCCTAGCGGCCGGTGATCCCGCGGCACGCACCCGCGCCGGCTCGCCGATCGGCGAGCGGTTCAGGGCGGACGGGCCCTTGACAACTATTATTGTCAAGGTCCAGAGTGGTGGCATGCACGACGTCGAAATCATCGAAGACACCGGGGCGGCCGCTGCCGTCCTGGATCCGGTCCGCGCCAGGCTGCTGGGCGAGCTGGCCGTTCCGGCCTCCGCCGCCGAGCTCTCCCTCCGTGTCGGTCTCACGCGCCAGAAGATCAACTACCATCTCAAGGCGCTCGAGGCGCATGGCCTGGTGGAGCTGGTCGAGGAGCGCCGGCACGGGGGGATCACCGAGCGGGTCCTGCGCGCATCGGCAGTGTCCTATGTCGTATCGCCGGCAGCCGTCAGCGCATCCGCGGCCAATCCGGACGCCAACGACGACCACCTGTCGGCGGGCTACCTCGTCGCGCTGGCCGGCCGTCTGGTGCGCGAGGTCGGTGCGCTGGCGCGTCGGGCGGATGCACACGGCAAGACCCTGCCGACGCTGACCATCGACACACAGATCGGCTTCCGGTCGGCCGCCGACCGGGCTGCCTTCGCCGACGATCTGACCGCTGCGGTGCTCGAACTGACCGCTCGCTACCACCATGACGACGGGCGCCCGCACCGGCTCGTCGTCGCCGCACACCCACGTCCTGAGGAGAACCGATGAACACGATCCCGAACGTCCCGTACCGCCTGGAATTCAGCGTCGAGGTCCCGGGGACCCCGGAGCAGGTCTGGCAGGCCATCGCCACCGCCAAGGGGATGAGCGCCTGGTTCCTGCCGACCGAGATGGAGGAGCGCGAGGGCGGCTCACTGCACTTCAGCATGGGCCCCGAGATGGGTTCGGACGGCCACGTCACCGGCTGGGACCCACCGCGCCGCATCGCCTATGAGGAGGACTGGGCTGCCCTCATGGGCAAGGACCCGGATGCGCTCAGCCCGCTGACGTCGGAGTTCCTCGTCGAAGCCCGGTCCGGCGGTACCTGCGTTGTGCGCGTCACCAGCAGCGGCTTCGGGACCGGCGCCGACTGGGAGTCGGAGTTCTGGGAGGACATGGGCGCCAACTGGATGCCGTTCTTCGACAACCTGCGCCTGTACCTGGCGCACTTCCCCGGCCAGGAGGCTGCGCAGCTCGAGGCCACCGCCTCCCACCCCGGCGACGCGCAGGGGCTCTGGTCGGCCCTGAACGAGGCGCTCGGGCTGGGCGAGGAGGGTGCGGCAGTCGAGATCCGCGGCGCCACCGGCAGGGTCGAGCGTGTCGGCGAGCGCCAGGCGCTGGTCCGGCTCACGGCACCGGTGCCCGGGATGCTCACTGTCTTCGCCTACGGCGAGAGCGCCGGGACGGCGACGGCGGGCGTACGGGCCTACCTGTTCTCCGCCGACGCGGCGGACTATGTCCGGCGCGAGGAACCGGCCTGGGAGAACTGGCTGGAGGGGCTGGTGGGCGCGACCCTCGATGACACCGCCGGCAATCCCGTCCAGCCGGCGAGCACCACGTGAGCAACGACGAGGCGCCGAACGAGGAGGATGCCTCGGGGCGCCGCACAGGCCGCTGGGAGGAGCGTGATCCTCACGGTGGCATGATCGTGGGCACTTACGTCGCGGGCGAGCGAGCCGGCGAGTGGACGCACTACTTCGCGGACGGGCGGGTGCGGTCGGTGAGCCACTACGTCGAGGGAAGCCTCACCGGACCGGTGACCTGGTATCGCGCGTCCGGCGGGCTGCTCCAGAAAGGCGGCTTCGTCGACGGGGAGAAACACGGGTTCTGGCAGCGGTGGAATGCTGCGGGGACGATCATCGACGAGGGCGAGTTCGACCATGGCAGCAAGACCGGCCCGTGGACCTACTTCCACCCGGACGGAACGGTGAAGCGCACCACGGTGCACCGGGGCCGCGCGATGTGAGAGACATCGGCGCACCATCCGTTGCGGTGACGGCCTAGCCGAGTCCGGCCGGAGCCTCCACGGCGGCCCGCACCGCGCGGGCGGCCCCGACCAGGTTCCTCAGCGACTCCTCCGTCTCCCGGTAGCCGCGCGTCTTGAGTCCGCAGTCCGGATTCACCCAGAGCTGCTCGGCCGGTACGTGGCGGACGGCGCGTTCCAGGAGTGCCTGGATCTCCTCGACGGACGGCACGCGCGGCGAGTGGATGTCGTACACCCCGGGCCCCACACCCCGCCCGAACCCGTGCTCCCCGAGATCGTGCACCACCTCCATCCGCGAGCGCGCGGCCTCGAGGGAGGTGACGTCGGCGTCGAGCCCGTCGATGGCCGCGAGGACGCTGCCGAACTCCGAATAGCAGAGGTGGGTGTGGATCTGCGTGGCCGGCGCCGCGGACGCCGTCGCCAGGGTGAAGGCCCGCACCGACCACGCGAGGTACGCGGCCTGGTCGGCCCGCCGGAGGGGCAGCAGTTCCCGCAGCGCGGGCTCGTCCACCTGGATGATGCGGGTCCCCGCCCGCTCGAGGTCCTCCACCTCGTCCCGGAGCGCGAGCGCCACCTGGTTGGCCGTGTCGGCGAGCGGCTGATCGGTGCGGACGAAGGACCACGCGAGGATGGTCACCGGCCCGGTCAGCATGCCCTTGACCGGCCGGTCGGTGAGGGACTGCGCGAAGGACGTCCACGGCACCGTGATGGGAGCGGGCCGGCTGACGTCGCCCCAGAGGAGCGACGGGCGCGTGCACCGTGAGCCGTAGGACTGCACCCACCCGTGCCGGGTCACGTCGAAGCCGTTCAGGTGCTCGGCGAAGTACTGCACCATGTCGTTGCGCTCGGCCTCCCCGTGCACCAGCACGTCGAAGCCCAGGTCCTCCTGCAGCCGGACCACGCGCCGGATCTCGTCCTGCAGCGCGGCCTCGTACTGCTCCGCGGTCAGTGCGCCCCGTGCCGCCCGGGCCCGCGCGGAGCGGATCTCCGCGGTCTGCGGGAAGGAGCCGATCGTCGTCGTCGGCAGGACCGGCAGCTCCAGCGCCGCCTGCTGCGCCGCGCGCCGTTCTCCGTAGTCGCCCCGGACGAAGTCCGACGGCGTCAGATCCGCGGTCCGCGCGCGGACGGCCGGGACCTCGACGCCGGGCGACGCCCGGCGTCCGGCGAGGATCCGCGCGGCGGCAGCGATCTCGCCGTCGACGACGCCCGGGTGCGCGACGTGCCGCGCGAGGACGGCCACCTCCTGGACCTTCTGGTCGGCGAAGGACAGCCAGGAGCGCAGCAGCGGGTCGAGCGCCTGTTCGATGCCTGCGTCGTACGGGACGTGCTGGAGGGAGGTGGAGGTCGCCACGGACAGGGCGACGTCGTCGGCCCTCAGGGTGTCGAGCACGCCGCTCGCCGCGGCGAGGTCGGCCTTCCAGACGTTGTGGCCGTCGACGATGCCCGCCACGAGCGTCTTGCCGCGCAGCACGCCGATCTCCGCGGCCGTGGGGACGGCACCCTTGACGAGGTCGAGGTGCACGGCGTCGACGCCGGTGGCGGCCAGGCCCGCGAGCCGGGTCCCGAGGGTGCCGTAGGGCGTGGCGACGAACAGGGCGGGCCGGTCCGCGCCCTCCGCGAGGTGCCCGTACGCCTCCCGGACCGCCGCCTCGATCCGCTCCTCGGGCATCTCCGTGTCCGCGACGAGGCCGGGCTCGTCGAACTGCACCCAGCGCACGCCGCGGTCCGCGAGCAGGCGCAGGAGGTCCCGGTACAGGGGCAGCACGTCGTGGAGCCTGTCCAGCGGCACGAAGGCCGGGTCCGTGCCGTCGTCGGCCTTGCTCAGGAGCAGGAACGTCACCGGGCCGATCAGCGTGGGCCGCACCCGGTAGCCGGCCTCGGCCGCTTCGTCGACCTCCCGCAGCACGGAGTCCGGGGACAGCGCGAAGGGTGTCGCCGCGCCGATCTCCGGCACCAGGTAGTGGTAGTTGGTGTCGAACCACTTCGTCATCTCGAGCGGAGGCCGCGTGGCGTCGCCCCGCGCGAGGGTGAAGTAGGCGTCGAGATCCAGGACGCCGTCGTCGTCCGGCAGGTCCGCGAAGCGCTCCGGCACGGCACCGAGCACGACGGCGGTGTCCAGCACCTGGTCGTAGAGGGAGAACGACGCCGGGATGGAGCTGTCGTGCGGGTTGAGCCCGAGCTCCGTCAGGCGCGCGTAGGTGGACTCGCGGATGCGCCGCGCCTCATCCTCCAGGGCTGCCCGGTCTGCCTGCCCGGACCAGTAAGCCTCCAGGGCTTTCTTCAACTCGCGGCGCGGTCCGATGCGCGGGTAGCCGATGATCGTGCTGTGCGGGAACGGTATGGACACGTCGGTCTCCTGGTGGTGGCAGTCGGGTCAGAGGGAAGCGGCCAGGCCGGCCTGGGGCGGCCGCTCCAGCTCGAGCGCGTCGAGCACGTCGAGGGCGGCCGCATGCTCGTTGAAGGTGTAGAGGTGCAGGCCGGGGGCGCCGTCGTCCAGCGCCGCCCGGGCGAGTTCGACGGTGGCCGCGACGCCCACGCGACGGCGTTCGCCGTCGGTGCGGGCACCCTCGAGCCGGGACCACAGGGCGTCGTCGACGTCGATGCCCGCGAGGCTGCTCAGCTTCTCCAGCCGGCGGGTGCTCGTCAGCGGCATGACGCCGGGGATGATCGGGATCGTCACCCCGGCACGCCGCGCACGGGTGACGAGCCGTGAGTAGTCGGAGGGCCGGAAGAACACCTGGGTGATCGCGAAGTCGGCGCCGGCGGCCTCCTTCGCCAGGAGCACCTCGATGTCCTGCTCCGGGTTCGGCGAATCGGGGTGGCGGGTCGCGTACGCCGCGACGCCCACCGAGATGCGGCCGGCCGCAAGCTGCGCGGTCCGCCCGGCTTCGACGTCACGGATGAGCCGGACGAGCCCGTCGGCGTGCTCCACCTCGTCCGGATCGGGTGCGTGGCCCTCCGGCGTGTCCCCGCGCAGCGCGAGGATGCCGCGCACTCCGCCGCCGATCATCCGGTCGACGATCTCCGTGAGCTCCGCCCGGCTGGTACCGACGCAGGTGAGGTGGGCCAGCGGCTTCAGTGCGGTCTCCGTGAGCAGGCGCCGCAGGAGGGTGAACGCGGCATCCCTGTTGTGGCCCGCCGCGCCGTAGGTCACGGAGACGAAGTCGGGTCGGGTGTCCTCGAGCCGCCGGATGGTGGTCCAGAGGGAGTCCTCCGCCGCGGCGTTCCGCGGCGGGTAGAGCTCGTAGGAGAGAGCGGGATGGGCGGGTGGCGGCATGGGGTCCTCTTCGTACGTGCCGCCCTGCCGCCTGCGAGGGCGGACGGGCAGGAGAATGTGCAGGATGATGACGGCGACGGTTCACCGCGATGCTGCGTACGAATGTCAGGCCCACATGGGGGCACCCACACTTCCTGGCGGAAGTCGCTGACCCGCTACGTGCAGTAGCTAGGGGCCCACGCTACGACAGTTCGTGGGCCCCATCAAGACTTCCGGTGTTCATGACGAACCGCGGCGGTCGGTCAGTCCGACTCGCCCGCGATCTCCCCCTCCTCGGGCACGTCCGCCGTGCGCACCGAGTCCCCGATGATCCCCATCTCCTCGAGCCGGGTGGACATCCCGGCGCCGTCGGGGGCGTAGATCCACGGGATGCCCGGCGTCGGCTGGATGCCGGTCTTCGAACGGCCGCCTGCGAGCACCGCCTCGCTCACGGACAGCTGGCGGATCGCGATCGCCCGCACGTTCTCCGGATGACGGCGGGCGAATTCCGCGTAGATCGCCTCGTCGTGCTGTCCGTCGTCACCCACCAGCAGCCACTTCATGCCGGGGAACTCCTCGGCCAGCCGCTCCAGGGAGAGCCGCTTGTGCTCCTGGCCGCTGCGGAACCACCGGTCGCGCGTCGGACCCCAGTCGGTCAGCAGTTTGGGTCCCGCCGGGTAGAGGTTCCGGGACAGGAAGCGCGACAGCGTCGGCGCCACGTTCCAGGCCCCGGTGGAGAGGTACAGCACGGGGGCCGACGGGAGGGTGCGCA
Organism: Arthrobacter antioxidans; assembly: GCF_023100725.1. Classification (NCBI taxonomy): domain Bacteria; kingdom Bacillati; phylum Actinomycetota; class Actinomycetes; order Micrococcales; family Micrococcaceae; genus Arthrobacter; species Arthrobacter antioxidans. The sequence goes on along the minus strand of NZ_CP095501.1, from coordinate 1,569,773 downwards.
CGATCCGCTCGTAGAGCACGGCCATGCCGGGGGTGGGCGTCCGCGCGTGCTCGTCCAGCACGAAGGTGTTCCAGGCGGCGAGGAACGGTCGGGGCAGCGCCGTCACCATGACGGTGTCGTCGATGTCTGACACGACGCCGAACTCCGTGCCGTCCGCGACGATCCGCACGGGTGCCTCCACCGTCCGGGACCCGCCTGCCTGGAGGGAGATGTTGTGCCATCCCGCGGCGAGGTTCACCGGGATCCGGGCGTCCACCACGCCGCCGCGGTCCGCCTCGACGTCGTGCACCGTGTCACCGATGGTGACGTGCACGACGGCGTGGGCCACCGGCGCGCTCGTGAAGTTGCGCCAGCCGCGCATGCCTTCCTGCAACGGCTTCAGGCGGCCTTCCTCCGACCCCGGGACGGCGTCCCGCGGGTCACTGAGGACCACGCGTGCCAGGACACGCACCCACGACGTCGAACCGTAGCCCGTGTAGGGGATGACGGTCTCCACCCGTCCGCGGCGGACGGACAGCCGGGTCTGGAAGCGGAGCCAGGCGTCGTCGAGGCGCATTGCGACATGACGCTCCTCACCGGCGGGGGTGGTGGCACGGCTCGGGCTGGCGGAGCGCGCGTGCGGTTTCAGGGAATGTGGGCGCATGGTCCCAGTCTGGCATGGCCCGCCGCAGTGGACGAGCGGATTAAACACAGGTCACGGGCGGCTAACAACTTCGCGTTCCGGACCAGCCGGTCTTGTCGGTGGGGGCGCCTGCTGGGACGCTTTAACTTCGATACAGCCAACGATCAGCGGGGACGTCATGGCAGTGGAATGGGAACAGACGAGCGTGCGCTTCAAGGAGGACCCTGTACTGCGGAGCTGGGCCGTCGAAGCCGAACGCGACCCCGAGACAACGGCCATCGACCTCGCCCATGCCATCCTCTTCGGCCGGGCCCAGGCAGCCCTCGAGGCCGTCGCAGCGGGTGGCCTGTGGCTCACGGCGGACCACGCCCGTGCACTGCACTTCGCCAACGAGATGGCGGAACTGCGGCACTACGGACCGCTGATCGCCGTCGACGGTGGGCTCCCCGTCCTCGCACCGGGCGTGCGCGAGGTGATCGGCACCTTCGACGGCCTGCTGCTCTGGCGCGATCAGCCGCCCTGGCACCTGTAACCACCCGCTCCCCCTGTCGCGGGGGACGAGAAGTTCGTCGATCGTTCACCCATCCGCACCCCGGGCGGCATCGAACACTCTCCGGTCCGTGCTCCTGCGCGACCGGCGGTGACGTGTGTGATTTCGGGGGGTCTCTCAAGTGGATACGAATGTGGTGCAGCGGTGTCACGCCCGGGGGCTGGCGGACCGCCGGACGGGCCGATTCTCCCTCGCCGCCCTGCCTCCGCTGATCCGCCTGCGCTGGGGACCGCGCATCGCCATCGACCGCGACGACATCGCGCGCGTCGGATCAGCTCTCGCCGCGGCCGGCTCGACGACGCTGCCGCTGCTGGTGGAGGTGACGAAGCTCGAGGAGATCTCGTGGGAGGCGAGGGCCGCGATCCTCGCCCATGACCTCCCCGCCAGGGTGGCCGTTCTCGGGGAGGACGCCGTCGACCTCGTGCTCACCGCGTTCCTGGTGAGGGCCCGCGCCGAGGTGCGGTTCTTCACCGAGCGGGACGAAGCGGAGACATGGTTGCTGCGGGGCTGACCCTCCGCGGACGGTGATCTGTCACACTCGTGCCATGGCGGCAGTGATCATTCCCTGGAACCCGGCCGGACCGCAGTGGGACGGCCCGTACGGAGCCGACGTCGACGCCGTGCGCCGGGACGGCCTGGTCCGGCAGCGCTGGACCCTCCCCGCGCACCTCGCCTCATCGCACGCCGCCGCCTCCCATGGTCACGCGTCGCACGGTGCCGGATCGCGCTTCGCCGGCCCGCGCTTTGCCGCCTCGCGCGGCATGGACGTGTGGCTGGTGATCCTCACGGGTCCCCCGGCCGCGCAGGGCCTGATCGGCCACGGCACCCTCGCCGTCGTCGGCAGCCCTACGCCGGAGGATGAGCCGACGACGTCGGTGGAGATCGACTTCGACGCCCTCCTCGCCTACGGCGATCAGCTGGCCTTGCCGCGGCTCGTGGACCGCGTGCCCGGCGTGCTGGCCGCCGACGGTCGGCCGGTCGTGATCGAGGGGACGGATGAGGACGCGATGCGTGCGGTATGGCGGGAGGCCTTCACCGCCGACGCCGGGTCCCTCGAGCCCGCCCCGGGGTCCCTGCCTCCGGCCGCCCGCAAGCGCGTGCAGGCCAACCGGTTCGAACGCGACCCGGAAGTGCGGAGGACGGTCGTCGCCCACCGGGGTGCCTCCTGCCATGCGTGCGGCCTCGACTTCGAGCAGAGGTACGGCCTCGACGGCGGCGACCTGATCCAGATGCACCACATCACCCCGCCGGAGTACGTCGACGCCGACTACGTCGTCGATCCGCTCGTCGACCTCGTGCCGCTGTGTCCCAGCTGCCACGTGGTCGCCCACAGCCGGTGGCCCCGCCCCTATGGCGTCGGAGAGCTCCGGGCGATGCTCGCCCGGAGCGGCTTCCTCCGCGGATCGGCGCTGACCGACGAACAGCTGGCCGCGGAGGCGGGTGCTGCGCGCATCCTCGACGCGTCGTCGGGCCCGGATGCCCCTTAGGGCTCTCGGGCTGCCAAGGCGGGGTGTCGCGCCGATGACACGAGGTCTCGCTCCTCCTAGGATGCGACGACGTCGATGCCGGCGTAGCGCTTCGTCGCCTCGAAGTCCGGCCCGCCCCTCCCGTGATCCTCGACGAAGGTCAGGACGCCGTAGGCCCGGGGCGGAAGATCCGCAGCGATCGTGATGGTGAAGCTGTAGTTCCCTCCGGCGTCGGCGATTGCCGATTGCTCGTCCATCACCCAGCCGTCCGTCCTGTCGATCCCGAGGCCGATGAAGATCTGCTGCCCGGGCTGGTATCCGCTGCCATTGAGCGTGACGGAGGCGCCCTGCGGGACAGTCACCCTCACGGCGTTCCACTCGGGATGTGGCGTGACAGCGATGCTCTCGGCCACCTCGGGCTCGGGGGCGCTGGTGGGCGTCGGGGCCGGAACGGCGGGCACTACTGGTTCAGCGGGCGGCGCCGGCTCGACGGACGGTGTTGCCGACGGGGTTGCCGACGGGGTTGCCGACGGGGTTGCCGACGGCGTCGCCGACGGTTCCGACGCTGCGCTGGGTGACGACGTGGTGGTGGCAGGCGTTGGAGCGGCGGCAGGGTCATCGGCCGGGGCGCCGGCGCAACCAGCGAGGAGTGCGGCGACAGATGCGAGGGCAAAGAGGGACGGCAGCTTGGACATGGTCAGAGTTTCCTGAGGAAGAAGTGGCATGAATGGCGAGGAATGACCTGGCAAGAACACTGCACTGCTTCTCCCCCCTGGCGGACATTACCTCCGAATTCGACGTCCGGATATAGCCCGCAGGCAAAGTGCCTGAACCGTTATGCGCACCGCCGCTGCCATACCTGCACCGATAATGAACGCCCTGAGACATTGCTGGGATACGGGCGCTGAGCAGGAATCACCGAGGATTCCGGGTTCATTCGATCCACCCGATACGTTCCGGCCCTCCTAAGGCGCTACTGCCGCTCCATGGGGTGTTTGCGGAGAAAACCCGCAAGGGCTCTCGCCAGCTGCGGAGCGTGGGTGAGTGCCAGGGAATGATCCGCTCCGCTCAACATTGCTTCCTCGGCCTGCGGGAGCCAACGGAGCATGAGTTCTCCTACTTCGGCGAACCACGGTCCACTCTCGGTTCCGCCCACATAGAGGACAGGCTGGGTGATCCTTGCCGCATCCTCCGCGCCGAAGCGCCACGCAAGGAGCGACGGTATATCGGTGGCGAAGAACGTGTCGGCGTCACGTTCAACCTGCGCGGTTCCGCCAGGGAGCATTGCTTCGAGTTCTGTTCGCCACCCGGATCCCGTAAGGCGTGTCATGAAGTAGTCCATCGCCGCCGCTGATCCGTGTTGCCGGTAGTAAGCCGTGAGTCGAGCGTTTGCGCTGCGAAATTTGTCAGCCGTCGGGGTGTGTACCGGTGGTGGTTCGGCCAGGCACAGTGTGTGGACCCGATTCGGAGCGGATGCGGCCAGTTGCAGGGCCACGGCCCCGCTGTAGGACCCCCCGAATAGGTGTGCCTTCTCAACGCCGAGCGCGTCCAGTAGCTGTTCGCAGTCCCTCGCGTCCCGCTCCACCGAACCGCGTCCGTCGACAGGACTGCTGCCCCCGTAGCCACGGCGGTGATAGACAATGACCTGATAAGCGTCAGCCAATTCACCCTGGACCGCGAGGGGCAGGAATTCGTCAGCGGTAACGGCGGTCTGAATCAGTACGACGGGCTCGCCCCTCCCACGCACCTGGGCCTCCACCACCGCGTCCGCAAGCGGGACCTGGATCCACTCCGACCGGGACATGCTCACCTTTCCCTGCCGTCTACGCGGCAGTGCACTGCACTGGCCGGAAGCCCTGGCCACGAACGGAACACCTGACGGCCCGAACGGCACTGAGCGCAGGGCACACGGGTAGGTCCGACCACCACATGCCCGCAGACCACGGTCTCATGAACCGCTGCGTGTTCTCACCGATGCCTCAGATTGGAGATAGCCCTGACGTCCGCAAGGCGTGGGGGCTTCAAGAGCCTCTTGCAAAGCATGGACAGCAGGTTCATCCTTGGCTGCACGCGTCCAGTGTTGAAATGCTTGTGGGAGGAAAGATGGATGAGGAGCCAGACGCTGAAGCCATCGCTGAGCGCGTTCTTGCCGCGGCACTGGGCATGATGGACGTGCTCTCCATACATCTCGGGGACCGCCTCGGCTGGTACAGGAGCCTTGCGGCCGAAGGGCCGGCGACGCCGTCCGAGCTCGCGGCACGCACAGGAACGTCGGAGCGCTATGCCCGTGAATGGCTTCACCAGCAGGCAACCACCGGTCTTGTCGCTGCGGACGACGACGGCGAAGCTCCCCGCTTTCGCCTGCCACCAGCTGCCGCTGAGGTACTCACGAACGCGAATAGCCTGAACTACCTTGCACCCCTCGCCCGGATGCTTGCAGGTGCTGCGGTGCAGCTACCAGGGCTACAGGACGCTTACAGGGCCGGCGCCGGCGTCAGCTGGGAGGACTTCGGCGATGAGGTCCGGGAATCACAGGCCGACATGAACCGCCCGTGGTTCGAACAGGAACTCGGGACTGCTTTGAACCAGGTTCCCGAGCTGGTTGCCCGGCTGCAGGAGCCCGGTGTTGAGATAGCAGACATCGGCAGCGGCGGCGGATGGTCGACCATCGCCCTCGCGGAGGTCTTTCCGTCCGCGCGGGTCACCGGCTTCGATATCGACGCGGCATCGGTGGATCTTGCGCGCACCAATGCGGCGGACGCCGGTAGCGCCGTTGAATTTCATCACCTGGACGCCTCCGGATTGCCGGCTGACCAATTCGACGCAGTATTTGCCTTCGAATGCCTACACGACATGCCCTATCCCCAGGACGTGCTCTCTGGTGTACGACGGTCATTGAAACAGGGTGGAACAGCGGTTGTCGTGGATGAAGCCGTCGCCGAGATTTTCAATCCTCCCGGTACCGAGGTCGAGCGACTCATGTACGGATTCAGCCTACTGATCTGCCTGCCGGATGGGATGTCGCACCCGAACAGCGCGGGAACTGGCACGGTCATGCGCCCTGAGACGTTGCGTCGCTATGCCTCGGCCGCCGGTTTCGACGAGTTCAAGATTCTTCCCATCCAGGATTTCGGCTTTTTCCGCTTCTACGAGTTGGCAAACTCCACTCGCTAGGCCGGTCTCCCTCAGTCGGCGCCCGCATAGTGCCAGACCGGTCGCGCCCACCCGGTCGGACCACCACTGGAACAGCTCACCGCTCGGGACGCTCCAGCCGAGGTCGTCGCCGGGTGCGGCGATGGCGCGGGATGAGGAGACGATGGAGGGACGCTCTACCGGCTGCCACTTGTCGCTGCATGGAACAAACGATCGAAGCTCTCGGTACCGTGCGGCGGCGCCTCGACGCCAATCGCTACCTGCCAGCACTTGTTCACCTTACTGGCGTCTTTCTTGCCGGTTCTCCCGCCCGCATTCTTCTCCACCTCGGGTTCCTGTTCCTTGCGGACCAAAAGATAGGCTCCCGGGACCCCGTTCACATCGAACTCGTGCCTCGCGCCCGAGACGATCAACTGCTCAAGTTGTTCGGGCGTCATGTTCTGTGCCGGATTTCCGGAGAGTTCCGTCAACACCACGTTGATTCGATCACTACAGGTGGAGAGACGTGCTTTGACCTTCATGGAAGTCGATCTCCAGAACTTGATGGTCCACGCAAGGCCGAGGGTGCAGGAAAATACGATGACATAGGTCGGACTTCTCAATTCCGGCACGAAGAGAAGTGCGGCCAACGGAACCAGCGCCCATAGGAAGGCATAAACCAGAAAGGTCCCGACGAAGTAGAAGAAGGAGAAGGAAGCATAGTCCTTCCAGTCCTTGTCGTCGAACTTCGCCATGATGATTTCTTTGTCTTCAGTCATTGCGCATGGTGACCCTTGACTTCCACTAGTGCTTCGGCGAGGAACACTGCTTCTCGGGCCGACTCGAGCTCAGCGTCGATTCCCCCGGTGACGGCCGTTCCCATAACGCTTCGATCCTGAGACATTGTCCGACTCAGTGCACTTCTGTCCTGGGTGAGCATCCGAGAAAGATCCAGTTTCGCCTTGCTCTGTTCCAGCTCCATGAGGGACGCGTCAAGATCCTTGTGCCTGTCCTCGATCATCCGGCGCTTACCCTCGAGGCGCCGTGTTCGCTCTTCGAATGTCCGCTCGAGGGTGGTCGCATCCCGCAGAAGGTCGGCAAGCAGTTCGTAGCCGGTTGTGTCGCCACGATACTCATCGATAGCCGCCTCGACTTCCCGTCGTCGATCGACCCAGCCCTGATGCCCAACCTGGTTCTCCCTGTACAGTTCAGCGACCAGCGGTGCGGCCAGATCCACCAATGCACGCTTCTCCCGAAGGGTGACGACTGCGTTTTCGAGGCGATCCATGAACACCGCATAATTGTCGGTGCTTTCTTCAGCACGGTGCGCACTCCGCATCGGGTCGATCTCCATCCTCGGTGGTAGGACTCGCGGGCAATCTGCCACGGCAAGAACCAGCCTATTCCTCGGAACCGGATTGCTCCCCTCTCACGGCTCACATCCACGTGTGTCCTTTTCTGTGCGACAGACCGGACAAGATCCTGCACCTGCATCTGCGCTGCAGGATTGCGAATTCCGTGCCGGGTGGTGATCGAGCCGGATACCCGGTGGAATCCGGGAGCCGCATTGGTGGAGGCTGGCACACTGAGCGCATGGCCTTCGAAAGATTCCCCCTCCGGAGACTCACCGAGCACCCGAAGAACACGCTCGACCGGCGGATATGGCCGGCCACGCTGGCCCCTGTCACCACCATCCTCGATGAGGGGCTCGATCTCGGTCCCGCCACCGTCCTGGTCGGTGAGAACGGGTCGGGGAAGTCCACCATCGTCGAGGCCATCGCCCTGGCCTACGGGCTCTCCCCCGAGGGCGGATCCACCGGCGCCCGGCACTCGACACGCTCCACCGAGTCTGTGCTCGCAGACCACCTCCAGCTGGTCCGGAACGCCGGCGCCACCCGCCGCGGGTACTTCCTGCGCGCCGAGACCATGCATGGTTTCTTCACCTACCTCGAATCGAATCCGAGCACCACGGGGCCGAATGTTCCGTTCCACGAGATGTCCCACGGCGAGTCCTTCCTCGAGCTGGTCGTCGACCGCTTCCGCGGCCCCGGCCTGTGGGTCCTCGACGAACCTGAATCGGCCCTCTCCTTCTCAGGATGCCTGGCCCTGCTCGGTGTCCTCAAAGAACTTGTCGCCTCAGGGAAGTCGCAGGTGATCATGTCCACGCACTCACCTCTCCTGGCAGCACTACCTCAGGCGCAGATCCTCGAAGTCGGCAGCTGGGGCCTGCGTCCCCGACCTTGGGAAGACCTGAATCTCGTCACCGCCTGGCAAGCCTTCCTCACCGCACCCGAGCGGTACCTCCGACACCTCTAGCTCTTCGGGAAGTGGAGAGCACACCGATGCGCCGCCGTCAGTGGCCTTCAGGTCAGGCGCTCAGAAATGTGGATCACGACGTCGTCCCCGAGCCCTTTGCCGATCTTCTTCCGCAGTCTCGCGCTGATCGACAGCATGTGCCCGCCCTTCCCTGTGGGCATCAGGGCAACAGCAAAAGGTTCACCGTCGACGCTCCCAGCTACCCTTACCGCCTTGCCGGTGCCGAACAGTCCCTTCGAGTCGGGAACCTCGACACACGCCCACAGGTCACCCTTGACCTCCACCCCGATCGGAGCAGTGAACCGGAGGTCCATAGGACCCAGAATCGTACTCATCACGGATACCCTTCTTTCGCCCTTCCCGATCAGCGTGCCCGAAAGAATTGCGGGCGTCCATCGATTCATCTCTCCCGTACGCCCGTTCCCGGCCCGCGCGCAGATCGCCTATTCGACGCCCGGAGGATTGCTCACCAGGACTGCGAGACGAGCCAGGTCGGCTTCGACCATCCTGATATCCCGGGCGAACTCCACATCGCTGAGCTCGATCTGGCGAACGGTGAAGATCACTTCGGCTCCATCCGGGTGAGCGAGCACCCGCATCGGATTGGTGACGATGGTCCCGGACGGCAGGACGACGTCGTGATCGAGCACCCCGAACCGGTTCCGTTCCACGAACTGGATCCGGACACGCCCCATCGGGGACTCGACGAACAGATTCCGCCCCTCCTGCACCACCTCCGACTGCGCGAGACCGGCCGCCCACTTCGGGAGATTGCCGATGTCGGACGCGAACTCGTAGACAGCCTCCTGGGATGCCGTGATGATCCTGCTCACGTGATGACTTCGCATAGGCCAAGCCATATACCGCCCCGCACCACCGTGTAAAGGCAGGACCCGCCTCGTTCTCCCGGGGAAGGAGGCTCCGCTCCGGGAGCGCACGGTCGAGCCCTCCCGGAGTACAGGAAGATCATGGGAGCTGGGACGGATAGGCTTTCCGAAGCCGACGGAAGGGGCAGCATGCCGCACGCACGCACTGACGAGGACCGGGCCATAGTCATGGAGGCTGCCCGCAGCATCATGGTCCACACTGCCCGCCGGCAGGAACTGATCACCTACGCGGACCTCAATCAGCAGATGAGCAAGGACACCGATACGGAACCGTTCGATCTCTCGCAGGATGCCGACCGCGATGCCCTCGGTGCGCTCCTCGCCGACGTCGTGAAGGAGGACCTCCTGCACAGCCGGTTCATGCTCTCGTCGGTCGCGACGCTCTCGGAAGTTGAACGGGAGCCCGGGAGTGAGTTCTATATGCTCGCGGAGAACCTCGGCCATCTCGAGTTCGGTGCCTCCCGGGAACGGAAGTACGCGTTCTGGGCCGAGCAGCTGAAGCTGACCCACGACCATTACAAGCGCCGGATCTAGGATCCTGCCGTGGAGTCCAACAGGTCGTGACCGCGCCGGCCTCCTCCCCGCTCCCCGTTTGGGGGATCACGCGCGAAGCGGTCGCCCGTAGGGATAGTCCACCCACTCGCCGACCGCCGCCCGGGCACCATGCCGCGTGGTCCAGTAATCAGCGGGGTAGCTGCCCCCCTTGAGCACCGCGTCGAGGTCGACGTCGGGCTGGACCGTTCCGTCCGCATACCGGACGTCGAAGGTGATGAACGAGCGGAGCTTCGTCCTCCGCAGGATCAGGGTCCGGTGCGGCTTGGTGACCCTGATCGCCCGGACGGCAACCGGCATGGTGTCGGACACGGTGTCTCTCTTTCGATCGTCGTGGGGTGACCCGGGCGGACCCCGGCTCGATGGATGCCGGAGGGCCTAGGCAGGACCGTCGACGGAGCGCGCCGGTCCGGCGGTGGGGCGCATCATGGGCGGGCTGAGGTAGTCGTCCTTCACGATGAAGAGCGCCGCCGGAGCTCCCCTGGAGCGGAGCGCCTTCCGTCCGGTGTCGGTCAGGGCACCGGTCATCTTGCGGGTGAAGTTGCCGGCATCGAGCTTCTCGGTGTTCCAGACGGCCTCGTAGACATGGCGCAGCTGGTAGAGGGCGAATTCCTCGGGCAGGAGCTTCGCCGCGGTGAGCGTGTATTCGATCTTGCCGGCGAGGCGCTCGAGGGCGGCGGCGAGGATCTCCCGGTGGTCGAAGGCCAGGGTCTCGGTGGCAAGGACCTCGTGGACGGGATGCCATCGGGCGGCCGCGGCGTCGCTGCCCGGGTCGAGCTCGGGCAGCGACCGGCCGTCGGTCGCGAGCAGCACCAGGTGGGCGATGGAGACGACGCGCATGCGCGGGTCGCGCCTGGGTGAGCTGTAGGTGGCGAGCTGCTCGACGTGGGCGCGGTGTGCCCCGAGGTCCAGTCCGGTCTCCTCCTCGAGCTCCCGCCAGGCGGCCTGCAGCGCGTCCTCGCCCGGCCCGACGAAGCCGCCGGGCAGGGCGAGCTGCCCCTTGAAGGGATGTCCACCGCGCCGGACGAGGGCAGCGTGCAGGGTGTTCCCGAGGACGGCGACGACGACGAGGTCCACGGCCAGGGCGACCGAGGGATAGTCCTTCGGCTCGTAGTTCTCGAGGAACCGCTCTTCGTCGAGGCTCACGGCTGTCCTGCCAGTACCGTGCGGGTGGCCCAGGGCGGGGAGGTGAAGCGGTTCCGCTGGGCGATGATCAGGTCGACGACCTCCGTCGCCGTGGCCCTGCGCCGGTCGTGGTCGCCGGAGACGAGGATCCAGGAGTGACCCTCGCGGGTCAACTCCTCCTTGAACCATTCGGTCATCTCCGCCCGGCGGTGCTCCCCTTCGCGCCAGCCGTCGTCCTCGAAGGCGACGCCCTCGTGGTCGGTGATCAGGTAGAGGTCCCGGCGTGGCAGCTGCGTCATGGCCCGGTAGGAGCCGTGGCTGCCTTCGCCGAGGTAGTACCGCTCCCACAGGGTGGTCGCGAGACTGTCGGTGTCGGCGATGACCAGCGGGCACCGCGCGGCGGCCTCGTTCTCCAGCTCGTTCTGCCGTTCACCGATCACGGCGAAGTCCTCGGCGGTCCAGACGAGGTCGGCAAGGACGGCGTCGGGATTCTCGGCCTGTGCGGCGGCGAACTTGTCGTAGGTGTAGTGGCGGCCGAACTCGGGGACGTCGACGAGCTCGGGGTACCGCTTCCGGTAGTGCGCGGTGAGGGCCCTCGTCAGGGTGCTGGTACCGGTGGACTCGGCGCCGACGAGGATGATGCGGACGGCCATGTCCTGCCGGGCGGGCTTGAGGATGGTCCGCCAGGCCGCGGTGAGGTCGTCCCGGCACAGGGTCCCGCTGACCGGGTAGGCGGTGCGCGCTGCGTCCACCAGGACATGGGCGGCGCCGAAGTGCTCGGCCAGTTGCTGTCCGTACTCCTCGGAGCTGAAGACGGCGTCGATGCTCGTGACGCCCCTCATCCTGAGGGCGATGCGCAGCGCCTCGTCGTGGGCCTTCCAGATGGCCGGTGACTGGTAGTCCTCGGGGCAGTCGTTCGGCATCCCGAGGACGGTCACGTTCGTCTCCTCGAACTCGGCGGCGAGCCACTTCACGCGGTCTGCCAGCTCGATGTTCTCGAAGCGGTTGCCGAGCACGACGACGGCGAGCTCGTCGGAGTGCTCCGCGGCCGTGCTGATGAGGTGACGGTGGCCGGCGTGGGGCGGGTAGAACTTTCCGATGACGACGCCCTGGGCGAAGCGGGTCATGCTGACACCCCCTCGGGTGCGGTGGCGGCGACAGGGGCAGCGTCGGTGCGGGTGCGCTTCCAGTCCATCAGGCCGTAGACGCACAGTGCTGTGAACCCTATGTAGAGGATGGCAGTGAGGTTCAGGCCCCGCGAGAAGTAGAGCGGGATGGACACGAGGTCGATGGCGATCCAGACGTACCAGTGCTGGAAGATCTTCTTCGCCTGCCCGTAGGTCGCCAGCAGCGAGGCCGCGAGGACGAAGGCATCCGGCCAGGGCACCTGGGAGTCCGTCCCGTGGGTGAGGATCATGGCGATCCCCACGGTCGCCGCGATGACGATGCCGAGACCGGCGAGGGCCTCGGCGCGGCCGGCGTCGCGGATGGGCAGGTCGCCTGTTGCGTCGGTGTCCCTGGCGCCACGGACCCAGTTGTACCAGCCATAGACGGCGACGGCGGCGAAGACGGCCTGCAGCAGGGTCTCCCCGTAGAGCCCGGCGCCGAAGAACAGGACCATGAAGGCGATGTTGTTGACGATGCCCACCGGCCAGTTCCAGGCCCGTTGCCGGGCGACGCCGTAGACGCAGGCCGCGCCCGTGATGAAACCGATGACCTCGATCCAGCTGACAGGTGCTCCGAGCAGGGTTGCTGCCGGTGAGTTCATCCAGTCCAGTACCGCGGTCATCTCGCGCTCCTTGTTTATTGTCAATCTGACAATAAACACTCTAGGGCGACGTGGCACGGAATGGAAGACCCCGCGCCGGCGGCGCGTGGCGCGCCTCGCGCGGAACGCGCGCTACGCTCGGGCCATCTGATCGTTCGTCAATGGGGGTAGCTGTGCGTCTGGATGGAATCGGGTTCTTCGTCATTCTCGTCGTCTGGCTCATCGTGCCTGCGATCACCGGCTTCATCCTGTACTGGATCGTCCGGCTCGGAGTGAAGCACGGGCTGCGGTCGTACTACACCGACTCCCCCGGGCGGCCCCCTTCCACCGAGTAGCGGAAGCTTCCGCCAGGTCACGGATCCCGTGGATGACCGTCCGGAAGGCACTGCCGCTTCCTGATGCGCGGGCGTAGCATGCCGCCATGTCGGCACCCGAGGAACGCTACGAAGACGCCCTCGCTGCGGCGTCCGGGCACGTACGCCAGTGGCTCCAGAGCCAAACCCGACGGCGCGTCGGCCCGAGCAGGACCGCCGCCGATCTCGCAGCAGATTTCGGCGGCCCCCTCCCCCGTGCCGGGTCCCCGGCGGCCGACGTGGTGGACTATCTGGCCGCGAAGGCGGAACCCGGGCTGATGGCCATCCCCTCCGGGCGGTTCTTCGGCTGGGTCATGGGCGGCACGCTTCCCGCGGCGCTGGCTGCGGACTGGCTCGTCAGCGCCTGGGACCAGAACACCGGGCTCCGCTACGCGACCCCTGCTACTGCCGCCATCGAGGAAGCCGCCGGCACCTGGCTGCTCGACCTCCTGAACCTGCCGCAGACAGCGGATGTCGGCTTCACCACGGGCGCCACGATGGCCAACTTCGCAGGACTGGCCGCGGCCCGGTGGCGGCTGATGACCGACGCCGGTTGGGACCTGGACGCCGAGGGCCTCACCGGTGCACCACGGATCCAGTGTTTCGTGGGCAGGGAACGGCACGACACGATCGACCTGGGGCTCCGCTACCTGGGGCTGGGCCGGCCCACGGTGGTGCCGGTCGACCGGCAGGGCCGCCTCGACCCGGCGGAACTGGACCGTGTCCTGACCCTCGCCTCGGCAGACGCCGGGCGCGGACGGTCGAGCGGGTCGGGCCGCACCCCGCTGTTGGTCTGCCTGCAGGCCGGGAACCTGCACTCCGGGGCCTTCGACCCGTTCACGGAGGCGATCGCCGTCGCCGACGCCCACGGAGCCTGGGTCCACGTGGACGGCGCCTTCGGACTGTGGGCCGCCGCCGTGCCGGAGCTGGCGGCCCTGACCGCGGGAGTGGAGGGCGCCGACTCCTGGGGCACCGACGCACACAAGACACTCAACGTGCCGTACGACTGCGGCATCGCGGTGGTCCGCGATGCCACCGCGCTGCGTGCCGCGATGGGCGTGCACGCCAGCTACCTCGTCCAGGCCACGGACGGCCCCGCGGACCCCTTGGAGACCGTCCCCGAGCTGTCCCGGCGTGCCCGTGGCGTCCCGGTGTGGGCGGCCCTGAAGTCGCTGGGCCGGGACGGCGTCACCGACCAGGTCCGCGGGCTGGTGCGGCACGCCCGGCACCTCGCGGAGCGATTGGCCGCCCTGGAGGGCGTGGAGGTACTCAACGACGTCGTCTACACCCAGGTCTCACTGGCGTTCGGCGACGACGCCACCACGAGGGCGGTGACGGCCCGGATCATGGCCGACGGCCGGGTGTGGATGTCCGGTTCGCGCTGGCAGGGCCGGGACATCCTGCGGATCTCGGTGAGCAATTGGAGCACCGACGACGCCGACACGGCCGTCGCCGTCGACGCGGTGCGGGACGCCCTGGCGGCGGTGGGGACTGAGGGCGGAGCGACCGATCAATGGGGGGATTGAAGCTCGAAAGAGGTCCCCTGGTCTCCCTCGCACGTTCATCGAAGTCCAGCGCACTCCGATGCGCTCACCGCTCCACACCGTGCCGTCACCCTTCCCCCGATATAGCCGGAGGTCTCCGGTCCCGGTGGCACGGGTGCCGAGGCGGTGGCCGCAGTGGCGGCCGAGCAGGCTGCGACCGAGGCGGAGGACGCTGCACTAAAGCGAACTCAGCCCCAGAACTCGTCCGACTTGGTCTGGTCCTCGAAGAACTCCTTGGCCTCGATCACCTTTCCGTCCCGGAGTGCGAACACGACGACCGTGACCTGGTCGTAGGTCCTTCCGTCGATGTCGGCGTGGCTGTGATGGATTCCCACGGTGTGCTTCTCCCCGCCGACGATGTCCTGGACGGTTACTCGGAGTGAGCCCCGGGAACGGGATCCCAGTTCGCCGAAGTAAGCCAAGACAGCGTCGCGTCCCCGCTTCATGCCGGACAGCACTCCGGTTCCAGGGACGGACCACACCGCGTCGTCCGCGAACAGTTCGCCCAGAGTCGCCAGATCCCCTGCGATGAATGCCTCATATCCCCGCCGAACCACTTCACCGTCTTCTGCAGCTCCCATGTCAGAATCCTCTCCGTCTGCCGTATCGATCATGCTGGGACGGCAGAGCCTATTCCTGGGCGGAGCGCAGATCAATGGCCCGACCCCAGGATTCGTGGCCCAGTCGAGGATCGTCCCGGATGCGCCGGCCCGGCGGCGTGGACCTGCCGCGTCGAGCAGGTCTCCGACCGTAAGTCCACCACTGACGGGCCGCAGGATCACGGTCGTCAGGACCAGATCCAGTGGCTTGCGGGCACGACTGCGGTGGCTTCGGCGGTCCGTCGAGTGCGGCGTCGGGGTGTACTCGACGCAACACCTTCACACCCACTCAGGGCGGAAGCGGTATCGGTCAATCGGTGCCGACACTGCCCTGACCGTAAGGTGAACCATGGACTTCCGAGACATTGTGCTGACTGTTATCGGGGCGGGACTGATTCTCTTGATGGCCACCGACGTCTTTCACACACTCCTCTACCCCCATGGTGCGGGACCTGTTTGCAGGATGATCATGCGCGCGTTGTGGTTGCTGTCCCGACGGTTCGCCGGCCGTGCCGTCGCCGTCGCCGCCCCCGTTGCAATGGCAGCCGTGATCGGCGCCTGGGCGTCGTTGGCCATCATGGGATGGGCTCTGTTGTACCTTCCGCACCTACCGGAGGGGTTCGTCTACGCAGACGGCGTTCCCCACCGCGGCGACCTCACCGAAGCCCTGTACTTCTCGATGGTCAGCCTATCCACGGTCGGTTACGGAGAAATAGTTCCGGCGACGCCCTTGCTTCGATTCGTCACTGCAGCGCAGGCCGTCACCGGCTTCGGGTTGCTCACCGCCACGGTCTCCTGGATTCTGCAAACCTATCCAGCACTGAGCCGTCGCCGCGCTCTTGCCCACGATCTGAACCTGTTCCGAGAGGCCGCCGGCCAGCAGGGCCTATCCGCGCTGGAACCCGGACATGCCGCTGCATTGCTTGAATCGTTCGCCAGGAGTGTAGCCACGGTCAGCATCGATCTGCTGGCCTTCAACGAAACGTACTACTTTCACGAAGCACAGAGGAGAGGATCACTGCCGGCCACCATCACCTATGCACAACTGCTAGCCTCCGAAGCGCAGGCAAGCACTGACCCCGACCTGCGTTTTGCCGGACGGATGATGCACGCAGCCCTTGATGACCTGGCAGATGTCCTGCGTGGAAGATTTGGTCACTCAGGGAAAACCACCTCAGCGGTATTCGAAAGCTACGAAACACACCACAGACACCGCCGGAAGCCGGATGCAACGGCCGCCTAGAACGTCTTCCACTCGTCAAGCCGTGAACCCCAGGTCGATGCGGGGCGCTGGCCGCGAAGCATCTGCACTGACGGGCCGGGCGATCCGCGATCGACTCCCCCAGGGCAACAAAAAACCGCCGGACCCAAGCTCTTACCTTGGATTCCGGCGGTTCGTTGTGGAGCTAAGGGGATTCGAACCCCTGACCCCCTGCATGCCATGCAGGTGCGCTACCAGCTGCGCCATAGCCCCGAATCTGCGCTGCATCGTCCGGGCGAACCGGCCGAAGCAACTCGATCAGTCTAGTAAATTCTGGCGGCTTCGACAAATCGGCTTCCCGCGCCCACTCATCCCTCCAGTGGCTCCTCGGGCAGGGACCCGAGCCCCACGTTGTGCTCGGTCAGTTGCCACGAGAACAGAGCCTCGGCCCTGTTCACCACCTCGTGCACCTCGGACCAGTGGCAGTTGGACAGCCCCGCGAGGGCACCCCAGCGCTCCGGCGGCAATCCCATCAGGGCCGCGAGGGCCGCCCTGATGGATCCACCGTGGCTGACGACCACGAGCGTCTCGGCCGGGCCGATCCGCTCCACGGCCTCCGTGACCGCGCCGAGCATGCGATCGCCGACCTCGATGCGGTTCTCGGCACCCCCGGCGCGCACCTCGGGGTCTCCACCCCGCCATGCGGCGTTGTCATCCGGGAACTGTTCGTCGATCTCGGCGAAGGACAAGCCCTGCCACGAGCCGGCATGCGTCTCGCGGAGGCGCGGATCGTAGAGGACCGGCAGCCCCGTGAGCTCCCCCAGCGTCCGGGCCGTGTCGGCCGCACGGCGCAGGTCCGAGGACACGATCAGCGACGGTTCCCGCAGCATCAGCACCTCGGCCGCCCGCACGGCCTGCTCACGCCCGGTCTCGTCCAGGTCGATGTCCTCCTGGCCCTGGAAACGGCCCGAGTGGTTCCATTCCGTGCGGCCATGGCGCCAGAAGACGATGCGCCGGGCCGCAGGATGGGCGTGGGGGTACCGCGTCACTCCGGGACGACGTCGGACGCTGCGACCTGCGGCGAGCTCTGCAGTGCCTCCTCGAGCTGGAGGTCCACGGACGGGCAGTCCTTCCACAGCCGGTCGAGGGCGTAGAACACGCGGTCCTCCTCGTGCTGCACGTGGACGATGACCTGCGCGTAGTCGAGGAGCACCCAGCGGCCCTCGCTGCGACCTTCACGGCGCACGGGCTTCAGGCCCTGCTTGGACAGCTCCTCCTCGATGCCGTCCACGATGGCGTTGACCTGCCGCTCGCTCGGTGCGGAGGCGATCACGAAGATGTCCGTGATCGCGAGCCTGTCACTGACGTCGATGGCGACGATATCCTGGGCGATCTTGTCCGCTGCGGCATGCGCCGCGGTGCGGGCTATGCCAATGGACTGTTCGGTAGCGCTCACTGATCTCCTTGTGTGTGGCCAGCAATTTCACCCATTGAGGGAGCTGACTGTCATTATTATCCCGGTCGCGAGGGCGGTCGCGCCCACGACGAGCAACGAGTACTGCAGATACCGCACGCGCCGCAGCCGTCCGAGGCCCGCAGTCATCGCATCGAGGGGGTCCAGGCCGAAGGCGTCCCGCGCCCCGATGGGCTGGGTGCTCGCTCTCGGATCCGGCCCCTCCACACCTCCGCTGTCACTTTCCCCGGTCCGGACCGGCAGGGCGGCGGAGGGCTCGGGGCGCGGTAGGACGATCGGGATGTGCGTGGTCGCAGGCGCCCGCAGGACGGACTGCGCACTGCCGGGCACCCGCACGAGCGCGGGTGGGGCGATGATCGAGAGGTTGTGGGCCGCGGTCGGGTCGATCGGCGGGGGCGTGCGCTGCTGGTTCTGCACCGACGGCTCCTGCGGTCGGCGCGCACGCGAATTCAGGGCCGCGGCGCGGTCGGCCAGAGCCTTCTGCTGCGCCAGCACCCCGGGGTCGACGACGAAGGGGTCCTCCGCCCCGGCCGCCCGCAGGCCGGCAAGGTGCTCGCTCGCGTCCTCGCCGATCGACTGCCGGGCGGCGAGGGCCTCCTCGACGCTCATGTCCTCCGCACGCCGGGGGCTCGACGGCGGCACAGCCGTCCCATCCGCGGTCACCCCGGGCGCAGGCACGCCGGATCCGGCGATCCCGGGTGCCGTGGGATCGGACGCCACCCGGGCGTCGGACCGCCGACGACGGTCCCGACGCCCGCCGGGTAATGGAGCCCTGACGACGTCCACCCGCTGGTCGGTCGCCGGATCGGGCGCCACCGCCCGCCCGTCGACCTGCTGCAGCCGCAGCTGACGTCGTGTGGGGAGCTCCACCCGCACAGCGCCGCCGTCGTCCGCGGGGGCGTCCTGCAGGCTGACGTCCGTGGAGCTGTTCCTCGCTGCCATGTCCGGCTCCCCTGACCCGGCATGGTCCGCCACGGGAGACCCGGTGGCCCGTGTGTCGTTCGCCTTGCTCATCGGTGATTCATCCAGTGGGTTGTTGTACGGAGCTCGGACTGTCCCGGTGCTGCCGTTCTGTCGGCGGGGCGTGTTCATCCCCCTGCTGCGACGCCGGTCCCGTCCCCGACGGGTCCACGCGCCGATAGAGGCGGTGCTTGGCGATGTACTGCACCACGCCGTCGGGCACCAGGTACCAGACCGGCTTCCCCTCGCCGACGCGGTGCCTGCAGTCGGTGCTGGAGATCGCCATGGCGGGCACCTCCAGCAGGCTGACGTCGCGGCCCCGCCCGTCGAGTTCGTGCCCGGGACGCGTCACCCCGATGAAGTGGGCGAGGGACCAGAGCTCCTCCGCGTCCTTCCAGGTGAGGATCTGGGCCATGGCATCGGCGCCGGTGATGAAGAACAGCTGCGCGTCCGGCCGCTCCGCCTTCAGGTCGCGCAGGGTGTCGATCGTGAAGGTGAGACCGGGACGTTCGATGTCCACGCGGCTCACGGTGAAGCTCGGGTTCGACGCCGTCGCGATGACCGTCATCAGATAGCGGTGCTCGGCCGCCGTCACGTCCTTGTCCACCTTCTGCCAGGGCTGACCGGTCGGGACGAAGACCACCTCGTCGAGGTCGAACACCGAGGCGACCTCGCTCGCGGCGACCAGGTGCCCGTGGTGGATGGGGTCGAACGTGCCGCCCATGACCCCGAGGCGCCAGGGCGATCCGTCATGGTGCCGCTGCCTGAGGCCGCCCATGACGTCCCGCTCGGTAGTGTCTGCTGCCACCTGGACCGCTAGTGCCGGTTCGCTTCGCCGTGGTCGTGCTTGTTGGTGTGCTGCTTGTGGGGGTCGATGTGCTCCTCGACGGCCTGGTGGCGGTTCCGGACGTTCGAGAAGGACACGGTGACGAGCATCAGGGTAAGCAGGATGCCCATGACGATCAGCCCGTACGCGACGGCGGGCATCGGCAGTTCGGTGTGGTGTTCCATGGCTTCGGTGGCCAGCAGCATGCTGCCGAGGGAGTAGAGCATCGTCATTCCTCTGTCGGTTCAGGGTCCGCCGGTCCGCTACGGACCGGCGCGGTCATCAGGTCCCATGGTACGCGTAA
The DNA here is from genome assembly GCF_023100725.1 of Arthrobacter antioxidans. NCBI lineage: Bacteria > Bacillati > Actinomycetota > Actinomycetes > Micrococcales > Micrococcaceae > Arthrobacter > Arthrobacter antioxidans. Next base: position 1,550,094 of record NZ_CP095501.1, on the reverse strand, counting down.
AGGAAGGCCTGCCCCCTACGCGCCGGGGCGTCAGCGACGGACGTGCCCTGCGCCCTGGACGATCCACTTGGTGGTCGTGAGCTCGGCCAGGCCCATCGGTCCGCGGGCGTGCATCTTCTGGGTGGAGATGCCCACCTCGGCGCCGAGGCCCAGCTCCCCGCCGTCCACGAAGCGCGTGGACGCGTTGACGAGGACGGCGGCGGAATCGACGCCGGCCACGAACTCCTCGGAGGAGGCCAGGTTGTTCGTGATGATCGCCTCGCTGTGGCCCGTGCTCCACCGGCGGATGTGCCGCAGGGCGTCGTCGACGCTGTCCACGGTCTTCACCGCGAGGTCGAGCTGCATGTACTCGCGCCCCCAGTCGTCGTCCGTCGCCGTCGGTGCGTCCGTGCCGGCCGGCAGGAGACCCCGCGACCGCTCGTCCACGTGCAGGGTGACGCCGGCGCGGACGAGCGCCGCGAGGACCGCCGGGGCGGCCGTCGACCGCGCGTGGACGAGGAGCGTCTCGACCGTGTTGCAGACGCTGGGGCGCTGCGTCTTGGCGTTGAGCAGGATGTCCACTGCCATCGTCTCGTCGGCGCTCTCGTCGAGCAGGATGTGCACGTTGCCCTCCCCCGTCTCGATCACGGGGACGCGCGCCGTCGTCACGACGGACTGGATGAGCTCCCGCCCGCCGCGCGGGATCAGGACGTCCACCCGGCCGCGGGCCTTCATGAGGACCTGGGCGCCGTCCCGGCCGAACTCGTCGATGGTGAGGACGGCGTCGTCGGGCAGCCCGTGGTCCTCGAGGGTGTCGCGGATGATCCCGACGAGCGCCGCGTTGGTGGCCGCGGCGGCACTGCCGCCGCGCAGGATCACGGCGTTGCCGCTCTTCAGCGCCAGCCCGGCGATGTCCACTGTCACGTTGGGGCGTGCCTCGTAGATCGCGGCGACCACGCCGAGGGGAACGCGGACCTGGCTCATCCGGAGCCCGTTGGGCAGGGTCTCCGCACGGACGGCGGTGCCCACGGGGTCCGGCAGGGCGGCGAGCTGCGCCAGCGCGTCGGCGAGTTTCCCCACGCGCTCGGCGTCGAGGCTCAGGCGGTCCAGGAGGTACGCGGAGGTCCCGGCGGCGCGGCCGCGGTCGACGTCGGTCCGGTTCGCGGCGAGCACGCTGTCGCGCCTGCTGACGAGGGCGTCGGCGATCGCCAGGAGCACGCGGTCCTTGCGGGCCCGGGTGGCGCGGGCCAGGATGCGCGACGCCTCACGGGAGCGGTCGGCGATGGCGTGGACGGCGTCGGTGAGCTGGTCCGGGGACAGCTCCTCAGCGGTGTCGTTCCGATCGGTGGGCTCTGCCTGCAGGTCGGTCATCCCTCCAGTCTAGCGAGGAGCCGCCCCGGTCTCCGGGGACCGGTCCTTCATGACGCGGGCGCCGCCTGGAGCACCACGAGGTCATTCACGTGCACCACGGAGCGCTCGTACTCGGCGCCGAGTTCCTCCGCGAGATCGTGCGTGGACCGGCCCAGCATGCGGGGGAGCTCGGCCGAGCTGTAGTTCACGAGGCCCCGGGCCACCACGGTCCCGTCACCGCTCACGAGCTGGACGGGGTCCCCCGCCTCGAACACGCCGTCCACGTCCACGACACCGGCGGGCAGGAGGGACCGCCGTCGCTCCCCTACCGCGCGCACCGCGCCGTCGTCGAGCACGAGCGTGCCCAGCACCCGGGCGAGGTGGGCCAACCAGAGCAGCCTGATGGGCTGGCGCTTGCCGGTGGCCGTGAACCAGGTCCCGACGTCGTCGCCGCGCAGCGCGGCAGCGGCGTTCGCGGTGGACGTGACCAGCGCGGGGATGCCCGAGGACGCGGCGATCGTCGCGGCTTCCACCTTGGTGACCATGCCGCCGGTGCCCACGCCGGCCCTGCCGGCGCGCCCGATGGTGACGCCCTCGAGGTCGGCGGGCGAACCGACGTGCGGGATGCGGCTGGCACCGGCCCCGGGCGGCCCGTCGTAGAGGGCGTCGACGTCGGAGAGCAGGATGAGCGCCTCCGCCTTCACGAGGTGCGCGACGAGCGCCGCGAGGCGGTCGTTGTCGCCGAACCGGATCTCGTGGCTCGCGACGGTGTCGTTCTCGTTCACGATGGGCACCACGCCGAAGTTCAGCAGCCGCTCCATCGCGCGGTGCGCGTTGGCGTAGTGGGACCGCCGGATGAGGTCGTCCGCCGTGAGCAGGATCTGGCTGACGGTGACGCCGTGCGCCGCGAACGCCTGGGAGTACTGGGCCATCAGGAGGCCCTGCCCCACGCTCGCCGCCGCCTGCTGCGCGGACAGCTGGGACGGACGGCGTGCCAGTCCCAGGGGCGCGAGGCCCGCGGCGATCGCGCCGGAGGACACGAGGATGACCTCGGTCCCGGCCGTGCGCCGCTCCGCGAGGACGTCGGCGAGCCGGACGAGGGCCTCACCCGAGATGCCGCCGGAGACCGAGGTCAGTGACGACGAGCCGACCTTGACGACGATCCGGCCCGCCGCGGCAAGCCCCGCGCGGGACGCGAGGGGGTGCCGGGAGTGGTCCGCAGCCACGGGGGCCTAGTCCTCGGACTCGGTGTCTGCGCCCTTCTGGGCGGAGGAGGCCTGCTTGCGGTTCTGCACGGACTCGGTCCAGACGCCCGCCTTGCGGTCGGCCTCGAGCTCGGCGCGGGCAGCGGCCTTGGCGTCCTTACGCTCCTGGTACTCCTCGCGCTTCTGCTCGCGCGTGGGCCGCACGTACTCGGCGAGGCGCAGGTCGGAGCCGCGGGGGCCGGCGAGCAGTTCGGCGCCACCCATCATGGTGGGCTCCCAGTCGAAGACGACGCCGTCGCCCTCGCCGATCACCACGGTGTCGCCGGGCTTCGCGCCGGTCTTGAAGAGCTGCTCCTCCACGCCGAGCTTGGCGAGGCGGTCCGCGAGGTAGCCGACCGCTTCGTCGTTCGTGAAGTCCGTCTGCTTGACCCAGCGCTCGGGCTTCTCGCCGAGAACGCGGAACAGCGGCAGGGCGTCCTTCTCCTCGTGGCGGATCCTGAACGAGGCGGCATTGACGCCGCGGGGCCGGAGCACCGGGGGCTCGATCCTCGGCGGGGCGGTCGCCACGGCCTTGCGTGCGTTCTCGACGATCTCCGCCATGGCGAAGCCGAGCTGGCGCAGGCCCTCGTGGCTGGACGCGGACACCTCGAAGACGCGGTAGCCGCGCGCCTCGAGCTCGGGGCGCACGAAGCCGGCCATGTCCTTGCCGTCGGGGACGTCCACCTTGTTGAGCGCGACCAGGCGCGGGCGCTCGTTCAGCGGCACGACGTCGCCGTCGGGTCCGGCGAAGCTCATGTCGACGGCGTACTTGTCCAGTTCCGCTTCGATGATCGCGAGGTCGTTCAGGGGGTCGCGGTCCGTCTCGAGCGCGGCGCAGTCGAGCACGTGCACGAGGGCGGCACAGCGCTCCACGTGGCGGAGGAAGTGGTGGCCGAGGCCCTTGCCCTCGCTCGCACCCTCGATGAGGCCGGGGACGTCCGCGATGGTGAAGCGCGTGGAACCCGCTTCGACGACGCCGAGGTTCGGCACGAGGGTGGTGAACGGGTAATCGGCGATCTTCGGGCGGGCGGCCGACATGGCGGCGATGAGGCTGGACTTCCCGGCGGAGGGGAAGCCGACGAGGGCGATGTCCGCGATGGACTTCAGTTCCAGGACGACGTCGCGCTCGTCGCCGGGGATGCCGAGCAGCGCGAAGCCGGGTGCCTTGCGCTTCTGGGAGGACAGGGCGGCGTTGCCGAGCCCACCCTGTCCGCCGGCCGCGGCGATGAACTCCGTGCCCTCGCCCACGAGGTCGGCGAGCACTTCGCCGTCCTTCGTCTTGACGACGGTGCCGTCCGGGACGGACAGGATCAGGGTCTCGCCGCTCTTGCCGCCGCGCCAGTCGCCCATGCCGTTGCCGCCGTTCGTGGCGTGCCGGTGGGGTGCGTGGTGGAAGTCCAGGAGGGTCGTGGTCTGGTGGTCCACGCGGAGGATGACATCGCCGCCGTCGCCGCCGTTGCCGCCGTCGGGCCCGCCGAGGGGCTTGAACTTCTCGCGGTGGACGGAAACGCAGCCGTGGCCGCCGGTGCCGCCGGATACGTGCAGGACTACGCGGTCAACGAAGCTCGCCACGTTGATCTCCTTCTACAAATGCTTCACTGTGCCGAGTCTGATCGGCTTAAAAGAAAGGTGGGGCGAGCCGTAGAGGCTCACCCCACCCGAAATGCCTGGTGTACCGTGCGCAGAATTACTCTGCTGCAGCGCCCACGATGTTGACGACCTTGCGTCCGCGGCGTGTGCCGAACTCCACGGCACCTGCCTCGAGTGCGAAGAGGGTGTCGTCCCCGCCGCGGCCGACGTTGGCGCCCGGGTGGAAGTGGGTGCCGCGCTGGCGGACGATGATCTCGCCGGCCTTGACGACCTGGCCACCGAAGCGCTTGACGCCGAGGTACTGCGCGTTCGAGTCGCGGCCGTTGCGCGTGGAGCTTGCGCCCTTTTTATGTGCCATGGGTTATGCCTGCCTTCGCTGGAATGTTCTACGTGAGGAGATCGGTAGCCCGAAGGGACTACGCGATACCTGTGATCTTGACGCGGGTCAGTTCCGAACGGTGACCCTGGCGCTTCTTGTAGCCGGTCTTGTTCTTGAACTTCTGGATGACAATCTTCGGTCCACGAAGATTCTCGACGATCTCGGCAGTGACGGAGACCTTCGCGAGGTCCTCCGCTGCGGAGGTGATCTTGGCGCCGTCTACCAGAAGGAGGGCAGGAAGCTTGAACGTGCTTCCAGCCTGACCGGTGACGCGGTCAAGGGTAACGAGGTCTCCTACAGAAACCTTTTCTTGGCGGCCGCCTGCGCGGACAATCGCGTACACCACTTGGGAACTCACTTCTCTCGACAATCTTGACTTCTGATGAAAAAACTAGGGTGCGCCTCGGCAGCAATCCTGAGGTTGCTCTTCGCGCCTGCCCCGCTCCGTGTGTCCATGACACCGAACCCTGGGGCTGCTGGTGTCGTCAGGTTCTTCTGCACGGGTCAGAAGCCCTGACGGATACCCACGGACATGCCGGTTAACAGGCGGATGCACCGAGGGTCAAGGCTACGGCAGTACCGCCTCTTCCCGCAAATCAGCGGCACCCCGCGGCGCACTTCCCGGGCCGTGGACGCGGGCGGCGTCGAAGAAGTGCAGCTCGCGGACCGCGGACTACCGGAAGGCGGCGAGCATGGCGCGCACGCGCCGTAGGGGTGGGCGCGGGCCGGCCCGCCGTCGTACGTCCCCTCCCGCACCCGGTCTCCCGGTCTCCCGGAGGAGCCAGTCGCGGTGCAGGTCGGCCTCGTTCCCGAGGCAGGAGGCCGCCGCCGCGAGCCAGAAGCGCTGCTCCGCCTCGGACGGCGCCCGTGCGGCCGTGCGCGCGAGGACGCCCGCATACTCCCTGAGGGAGAGGGCGTCCTGCTGCAGGCAATAGGAGAAGTGGTCGGCGGGCAGGCTTCCGTCGGCCAGTCCGACGACGAAGGGCAGCGCGAGGATATCCCCGCGGATGCCCGCCGTGTCCCGCCAGGCGAGGTCCGTGAACCGCCCGGGACCGGACAGGTCGCCCAGCGCATGGAAGTGGTGCACGGGGCCGTTGCCCGTCCCGACGTCCAGCAGGTGGGCGGGAAGGAGCGCACCCTCGAGCCGGGACTTCGCCTCGCGGAGCGCCGTGGGCCAGTCCCCGGTGATGGCGAACCGGGTGGCCAGGGCCGACGAGAGGGAGCATCCCGTGCCGTGCGTGTTTGCTGTCTCCACGCGCCTGCCGTCGACGACCAGGCGGTCCTCGGGGGCACCGGAGGGTGGAACGAGGGCGTCCGGGCAGCACTCCCCCGGGATGTGCCCGCCCTCGACCAGGACGGACGTGCCGAGCCGCGCGGCAAGGGTGGCGCCCTGCTCGAGGGCGACAGCCCAGGTCGGTGCCGGGTCGGCACCCACCAGGACGCCGAGTCGAGCTGCCGGCGGAGGAAAGGGGCGGGAGGGGTGTGCATGGCGCTGACACCGCGCGTGTTCTGCGCCGTCAGCGCCGCCAGCACGGCCATCGCATAGCCACCGTTGGCACTGATGCTCGTGATGTCCGCCTGGACGCCGGCCCGCCGCCGGGGTCCGGGCCCGCGATGCTCAGGATGTTCGGGAGGGGCCGGGGCGTGGTCGCCGGACGCTCGCTGATCAGGGTGACATCCCTCCGCCAGGTCCCGGGCGCCGGCCGCCCGCTGGATCAGGTTCGACGGGTTTGATCTCAGCCCGGCATCCGGCAGGGCACCCCCGTGTCACGACCCGGCGTGTAGCAGCCCCCACCCCGGCCCCCGCCACCCGGGCGGGAACGCAGGAGGGCCGGAGCCCTTGCGGACTCCGGCCCTCCTGGAGGGAAACGGTCGCGCCGTTCCCGTGGTCCCTACAGCTCGGAAGCGGGCACCCCGACGCCGAAGATCAGGGGCTCGACGGCGGATGCCTCGGGCTTCGTCACGGGCGCCGCGGCCTTCGCCACGTGCCGGGTCCCGGCCGGCTCGACGACGGCCTCCCCGCCCTGCGTCTCGATGGCCGTGTCGGCCGCTCCCTGCGCGCTGCGGGCCACACGACGGCGCGGACGCGACGCTCGGGCGGTACCGCCCGACGTCGGCCCGGAAGCCGTCGGTCCGGAGATCGTCACCGGTCCGGTGCGGGGTTCCTCCGCCGGCACCTGCCCGGACGGCTCCACGCCGTCGACGGCTCCTGCCGCGGCGGGCTTCCGATTGAAGGCCTCGCTCAGGCTGTCGAGGGTCAGGCGTGTGGCCGGAGCCTCGACCGTCTCCTGGACGGCCGGCCGGCGGCCGTCCGCCCGGGGCAGGGTGACCGTCTCGCCGTTGATCGTCAGGACGGCCTCCGTGACCTGGACGTCCGCTGCGGGGGCCTCCTGCTCGGCCGCCTCCTCATGGGCGTGGTGGGTCGCAGCGGCGATGCTGGCCAGGGCTGCGCGGGCGGCCTCGGCTTTCGCGGCGCGGTCGGGGCTCTCGACGACGGCCACCGGTGCCTGTGCCGTGACCTCGTCCTGCTGGCCCCCGCGGCCGCGGTTGCGCTTGCGCTCGCTCCTGGACGGCTTGTCCTGGCGCGGCTGCTGCTGCTGCTGGCTCTCTCCGGTCGTGGACCGGCGGTGCTCCACGGGCTCCATGTAGGTGACGACGCCGCGTCCCGCACAGTGCTCGCAATCCTCGCCGAAGACCTCGAGCAGGCCCGTGCCCATGCGCTTGCGCGTCATCTGGACGAGGCCCAGCGAGGTGACCTCGGCGACCTGGTGCTTGGTCCGGTCCCGTCCGAGGCATTCCACGAGACGACGGAGGACGAGGTCGCGGTTCGCCTCGAGCACCATGTCGATGAAGTCGATGACGATGATGCCGCCGATGTCCCGCAGGCGCAGCTGGCGCACCACCTCTTCAGCGGCCTCGAGGTTGTTCTTGGTGACGGTCTCCTCGAGGTTGCCGCCGCTGCCCGTGAACTTCCCGGTGTTGACGTCGACGACGGTCATGGCCTCGGTGCGGTCGATCACGAGGGACCCGCCGGAGGGCAGGTAGACCTTGCGCTCGAGGGCCTTCGTGATCTGCTCGTCGATGCGGGACGCCGCGAAGATGTCCTCCTCGCTGGTCCACTTCTCCAGCCTGCCCACGAGATCCGGCGCCACGTACATGACGTAGGCCTCGATGGTGTCCCACGCGTCCTCGCCCGAGACGACGAGCTTGGAGAAGTCCTCGTTGAAGACGTCACGGACCACCTTGATGGTCAGGTCCGGCTCGCCGTACAGCAGTTCGGGGGCAAGGGTCTTGGTCGAGCCGGCCTTGCGCTCGATCTCCTCCCACTGGGCGCGGAGGCGGTTGATGTCGTGGGTCAGCTCCTCCTCGCTGGCGCCCTCGGCCGCGGTGCGGACGATCACGCCGGCGCTCTCGGGGAGGCGGTCCTTGAGGATGCGCTTGAGCCGGTTCCGCTCGACGTCGGGCAGCTTGCGGGAGATGCCCGTCATGGACCCGCCCGGGACGTACACGAGGTAGCGGCCGGGCAGGGAGATCTGGCTCGTCAGCCGGGCACCCTTGTGCCCCACCGGGTCCTTGGTGACCTGCACGAGGACGGGGTCCCCGGACTTCAGGGCGAGCTCGATGCGGCGCGGCTGGCCGTCGAGGCCCGCCGCGTCCCAGTTGACCTCACCGGCGTAGAGCACGGCGTTGCGTCCGCGTCCGATGTCGACGAAGGCCGCCTCCATGCTCGGCAGCACGTTCTGGACCTTGCCGACGTACACGTTGCCGATCAGCGAATCCTGCTGGGTCCTGGAGACGAAGTGCTCCGCGAGCATGCCGTCCTCGAGCACGCCGATCTGGATCCTGTCGTCCGACTGGCGCACGATCATCTGGCGGTCGACGGACTCGCGGCGGGCCAGGAACTCGGCCTCGGTGATGACGGTGCGGCGGCGACCGGTGTCGCGCGATTCGCGGCGGCGCTGCTTCTTCGCCTCGAGGCGCGTGGATCCGCGCACGCTGGTCACGCGGTCGGAGACCGGCTCGCTGGACTGCCGCGGCGCGCGGACGCGGGTGACCGTGTTGGGCGGATCGTCGTCCTCGCCGCCGGTCAGTTCGAGGTCCTGGTCGCCACGACGGCGACGGCGGCGGCGGCGTGAGGTCACACTGGTGCCCTCCTCGGGTCCGTTGCCGTTCGGGCGGTCCTCCTGGTCCTCGCCTCCGGCGTCCTCGGTGCCGGCCTCGGCCTGGCCCGCGTCGGACCGGCTGCGGCCCCTGCTGCGGCGGCTGCGGCGCGAGCGGCGGCCGGACTCCTCGGACTCGTCCTCCCCCGCCTCCTCCTCGAGCGGGGGCGCGACCTTCACGGACGGCACGGAGACCGTGGTGAGGTCCGGCGCGTGGAACAGGAGGGACAGCGGCGATTCGGGGATGGCGAACGGATCGAGGCGGCCGCCGTCCGCGGTCTCGCCGGGCTCGGTGGCGTCGGCGCCCTCTTCGGTGGTGTTCCCGGCGGCTGCGGCGTCCGGGGTGGAGGGCTCGGCTGCGGCGGGCGCGTTCTCCTCCGGCCCGTCCTGCTGCAGGGGCTCCGACGCCCGGCGGCTGCGGGTCCGGGAGGAGGTCCGGCGTGCACGGCTCGGTTTCTCCTCCGAAACGGCTTCGGCGGCGTCCGTCTCGGCGGCCGGTACGTCGGCGTCCACGGGGGCTGCCTGGTCGACGGCGCTCTCGCCGGCGCCATCGATCGCCTTGGCGGGTCCGGCGTCGGCGCCGGCCGCACGACGACGCGTGCGGGGTGCCCGCGCGGGGGCGGGAGCCTCGGCGGAACCGTCGGCGACGGGCGACGCAGCGGTCACGGTGCTCGCGGGGTGGGTGCCTGCCGAAGCGGCCGCGTCGACGGCGACCGGCTCTGCGGTCCGTGCTGCGGCGGGCGCTGCCGGCTCGACGGCGGCGGGTGCAGCGGTGGCGGGCCCGGCCTCGGCGCTGGCGGCACGACGGCGGGCGCGGGGTGCCCGCACGGGGGCAGCCGGGGCGTCGTCGGCTGCTGCCGGCGTTCCGTCCGCGGCGTCCGCCGCGCTCTCCGGGGTGGGGGTCTGATCCGTCACCACGACCGGCTTCCGGACGCGCGGGGCCCGCTTGCGGACCGGCGCAGCGGTCTCGGCGGGTGTGTCGGTGGCGGTTCCGGTGGGGGCGTCGGCGACAGTCCCTGTGGCCTCGCCGGCGGTCCCTGCATCGGGTGCCGCCTTCAGCACCGAGGGGGGCGCCCCGGCCGGCGCACTGGCCGTGCGGCGCTTCCTCGGCGTCCTCGCCGGTGCTGCCTGGGCCTCCACGAGTGCTTCCGCTGCGGTCTGGCCGTTCTCCTGCTGTTCTGACTGATCCATGAGGTGCTCGCTCCAAGCCCCTGCGGCACCGGCCACATTCCAGCGCCCTCGGGGGCGGTATGTCGGCCGGCCGCGGGCCTTTCGCCCGGCGGCTGACCGGAAGTCGATGTCATGTCGTCCGAGGTCGCACCGTCATGGGGGTGCTGAATCACTCGACGACCAGTGGCGCTTTTCCAACTCAGCCGCCGTGGTGGACGGTGGGTCCCGCCGGCGGATTCCGCCTACTTCCGCCGACGGGGCGGACTCGGTAGGACGGGAGCATCGCTTGCGGAACGGAAGCCTGTCACTGGACCGGCGGGGGAATGTGGTTCCCTCGCCAGCCTTCGTCATTGTCTCACACCACCCTTCGAATGGGGCGTCCCACGCGCGCGGGACGCCCCGTTCGGTGGGGCCGTCCGGCCTGTCAGCTCCGCGGGAACTGATCCGTGGCGGGCGCGTGGTCGCCGGCGAGCGGACGGGCCACGGGCACCTTCGTGCCGAGGACCTGCGCGACGACGTCGTGTGTGATCTGCTGCGCGGTCAGCCCCACGCGCTCGAGGACCTGGCTGCGCGATCCATGGTCGAGGAACTCGACCGGCAGGCCCACCTCGTTGAGCGCGGTGTCCACGCCCGCCGAGCGCATCTCCTGGCGGATCCTGGACCCCACGCCGCCGGCGCGGACGCCGTCCTCGATGACGATCACGATCCGGTGCTCCGCTGCCAGGTCGATGACCGAGCGGCGGACCGGGAGGAGCCAGCGGGGGTCGATGACGGTGGAGCTGATGCCCTGCGCCCCGAGCCTGTTCGACACGTCGAGCGCCAGTTCGCTCATGGCGCCCACGCTGACGATCAGGACGTCGTTGGTGCGCGACCCCGACGGCCGGCGGGACAGGACGTCGACGCCGTCGTCGAGGCGCTCGACAGCCTCCACCTCGGCGCCCACGGATCCCTTGGAGTACCGCACCACGGTGGGGGCGTCGGAGACGGAGACCGCCTCGCGCAGTTCCTCGCGCAGCCGGGACGCGTCCCGGGGTGCGGCGAGATGAAGGCCGGGGATGGCCTGCAGGAGGGCCATGTCCCACATGCCGTGGTGGCTCGCGCCGTCGGGCCCGGTGACGCCGGACCGGTCGAGGACCACCGTCACGCCCGCCTTGTGCAGGGCCACGTCCATGAGGAGCTGGTCGAAGGCCCGGTTGAGGAAGGTGGCGTAGAGGGCGATGACCGGGTGGAGCCCGCCGTAGGCCATGCCGGCCGCACTGGTGACGGCGTGCTGCTCGGCGATGCCGACGTCGAACACGCGGTCGGGGTGCCGGGCCGCGAAGCGGTGCAGTCCCACGGGGATCAGCATGGCCCCGGTGATGCCCACGATGTCGGGGCGCTCGTCGGCGATGTCGGCGATCTCGTTCGCGAAGACGGAGGTCCAGGACTGCGACCCTGCGCCGTCCACGGGTTCGCCGGTCTCGGGGTCGATGATGCCGACGGCGTGGAACTGGTCGGCCTCGTGGGCGCGGGCCGGCGCGTAGCCGTGGCCCTTCTCCGTGATCGCATGCACGATCACCGGGCCCTCGTAGTTCCTGGCGAGCTGCAGGGCCTGCTCGACGGCTGACTGGTCGTGGCCGTCCACGGGCCCCACGTACTTCATGCCGAGGTCCTCGAAGAGGCCCTGGGGCGCCCACCAGTCCTTGACGCCCTTCTTCAGGGCGTGGAGGCTCTTGTAGCTGAATTCGCCGACCGGCCCGCCGTTCTGCATGCGGTTCTTCACCCGGTCCAGCGTGCGTTCGTAGACGCGGTGCGTCCGCACCGAGTCGAGGGTGGGCCGCAGGGACGCCAGGTAGTCGGCGACGCCGCCGATGGTCGGGGCGTAGGAGCGTCCGTTGTCGTTGACCACGATCACGACGCGGCGCCGCTTGTCCGCGGCGATGTTGTTGATCGCCTCCCATGCCATGCCCCCGGTGAGGGCGCCGTCGCCCACGAGGACCACGGTGTAGCGGTCGCCCTCACCGCCGAGGACCCGGGCCCGGGAGATGCCGTCCGCCCAGGAGAGCGAGGACGAGGCGTGCGAGCTCTCCACGATGTCGTGCACCGACTCCGCCCGCGAGGGGTACCCGGACATCCCGCCCTCCTGCCGGAGCGTGCTGAAGTCCTGGCGACCGGTCACGAGCTTGTGCACGTAGGACTGGTGGCCGGTGTCGAAGATGATGCTGTCGCGCGGCGAGTCGAAGATGCGGTGGATGCCGAGGGTGAGTTCGACGACCCCGAGGTTGGGGCCCAGATGGCCGCCGGTGCGCGAGACGTTGCTCACCAAAAAGGTGCGGATCTCCTGCGCGAGTGCCTTCAGTTGCGCTTCGCTGAGCTTGCTCAGGTCCTGTGGGCCGTGGATCGTCTCCAAGAGTCCCATCCGCGCCTCCTTGATTCGTTCGGAGGGGCGGCGTGGCCGCCCCGGATGATCCTTAACTCTAACGTTCGGGGTCCGGGCGGGGTGCCATTGACAGGCGTCCGCGCAGCGGCGGGGTGCCTCCCCTCCCGCCTCAGGCGAAGGTGGGACCCCCCTCCGTCGGGGGCGCACGCCGCGTCAGGCGGGAGGCAGGAGGCGCGCGAAGGACTCCATGTGGTGCGTGTGCGGGTACAGGTCGAAGACCCGCAGGGCGTCGAGCGACCAGCCGGCGGCGAGGAAGTAGCCGAGGTCGCGGGCGAAGGACGCCGGGTCGCAGGAGACGTACCCGACCACCCTCGGGCGGGCCTGGACGATCTGCCGGACCACCTTCCTGCCCGCGCCGGCGCGCGGCGGGTCGAGCAGGACGCCGTCGAGTGGTTCGTTCCGGCGCCCGAGCACGGCGTCCACCCGGCCCTGGACGATCGAGACGTGGTCCTGGCCGTGGAGGTTGCGTTTCGCGTCGCGGCTCGTGCCGGGCGATCCCTCGACGGACAGCACCGAGCCGTCCGGTCCGACGGCGCGGGCGAGCGGCACGGTGAACAGCCCGGCGCCGGCGTAGAGGTCGGCGAGGCGTTCGCCCGCGGCCGGCTGGAGCCCGTCGAGGACCGCGGTGACCAGGGCCTCGGGCGCGCCCCGGTGGATCTGCCAGAAGCCCGCCCCCGTGACGCGGTAGTCGAGGCCGAGCACGCTCTCCTGGAGCCACGTGCGGCCCGTCATCCGCTGCACCTGCCCGGACTCGGGGTCGAGGACGCCCACGGAGGCGCCGTGGATGGAGGACGCGACGGCAGCGACGCGCCGCGGGGAGGTCGCGGCGGCCGGCACGAGCAGCACGAGCGGCTCGCCCCCGCCGGACGGCACGGCGACGTCGACCCGCTCGATGCCGGTGAGGTCCAGCGTCCACAGGCGGAGGTCGTTGACGGCCGCGACCGCGAGCGGCATCTCGCGGACCGGGACGACGGCGTGCGAGCGGTGCAGGTGCATGGCGAGCCGCCCGGCGTGGTCCACGGCGAACGCCGCGCGGGTGCGCCAGCCGAGCCCGTCGGCGGCCTCCCCCGGAGCGGCCTCCACGGTCACCGGTCGGTCGACCGACGCCAGGCGCGAGAGCTGCTCCTCGAAGACGGCGGCCTTGAGCAGGCGCTGCTCGGCGAGGGCGATGTGCCCGAACTCGGCCCCGCCCACGGCCGCGCGTCCCCGGGCGGCGGCCTTCAGGGCGTCGGCGAGGGGCCACGGGTGGGGAACCCGGGCAGGCGAGGCCTCGAGCACCTCGACGACGTCGGCGCGCCAGAAACTGGCGGCGTCGTCCGTCCCGGTGAACCGGACGCGCACGCGCTCCCCCGGCAGGGCGTGCCGGACGAAGACCACGCGGCCCTCGTGCCGGGCCACGAAGTGGCCGCCGTGCGCGGCCTTCCCGACGGTCAGTTCGGCGGTCGGTTCGGCAGTAGCTCCGGCGGTGGGTTCGGGCGTGCCGGACCGGGCGGGCGCCGCTGCGGGATCGGGCCGCTCTCCCGGGGTCGAGGGATCGGAGGCTCGGACGGCGTCGCTCATGGGGCTTCTTCCTACTTCATGTCCTGATAGATCTGGGCCGCGTCGGAGGACGCGAGCTGCCACGGCACGCTGGCGACCATCACCCCGGGCACGAAGTGCAGCCGCGCCTTGATGCGCAGGGCGGTCTGGTTGTGCACCAGCTGCTCCCACCACTTTCCCACCACGTACTCGGGGATGTAGACCACGATCAGGTCGCGGGGCGAGTCCCTGCGGATCGACCGGATGTACTCGAGGATCGGCGTGATGGTGTCGCGATAGGGCGAGGCGAGCACGGTGATCGGCACCGGGATCTCGTACTTGTCCCAGTCGGCGAGGGTACGGCGCGTCTGGTCGGCGTCGACGTCGACCGTGATGGCGTCGAGCCGGGAGGGCCGCGAGGCACGGGCGAAGGCCAGGGCACGCAGGACCGGCTTCCGCACGTGGGAGACGAGGATCACGGCGTGGACCCGCGAGGGCAGGGCGCGCAGGCGGACGGCGTCGTCGATCGCGAGTTCCGCCGCCACGGTGTCGTAGTGCTTCTTGATGGCGCGCATGAGGACGAACAGGACCGCCATGGCGAGCACCGCGATCCAGGCGCCGTATTCGAACTTCGTGACGAGGACGACCACGAGGACCGCCGCCGTGAGGCCGAAGCCGAGGGTGTTGATGGCGCGCGACTTGTGGATGGTCCACCGGTTCTGCTTGCCGACGGTGCTGCGGAGCACCCTGTTCCAGTGCATGATGAGCCCCAGCTGGCCGGCCGTGAAGGAGACGAACACGCCGACGATGTACAGCTGCACCAGCGCGGTGACATCCGCCCGGAACACGAGGATGAGGACGACGGCGCCGAGCCCGAGCGCGATGATGCCGTTGCTGAAGGTCAGGCGGTCCCCCCTGGTCCGCAGCTGCCGCGGGAGGTAGCCGTCCGTGGCGAGGATGGAGGCCAGGACGGGGAAGGCGTTGAAGGCCGCGTGGCCCGCGAGCATCAGCATGAGCGCCGTCGCGGCGACCACCAGGTAGAAGACCGGGGAGCCGGCGTCGAAGACGGTGCGGGCGAGCTGGCTGACCACGGGCGCCTGGATGTAGTCCTCGGGGACCGGCGCGCCGTCGAGCAGCAGCTGCGCCCCGGGGTCCTGCACCACGTGGACGCGTGCGGCATTGGCGAGGTAGATGACGCCCGCGAGCATTGCGGAGGACACCAGGCCGAGGATCAGGAGTGTCGTCGCGGCGTTGCGTGAGCGCGGCTTCTCGAAGCGCGGCACGTTGGAGCCCGGGCCCTCGAGCCCGGTGAGGGCGGCTGCACCCGCGGAGAACGCCCGGAGGATCAGGAGGCCACCCGCGAGCCCCACCAGGCCGGCGTCGAGCGCGGTGTCGGGGACGATCTCGAAGCGAGCGCTCGGGGCGTCGGCCAGGGTCCCGGTGAGGGCCTGGACCGTGCCCGTGACGCACAGGGCGAGGATTCCCGCCAGGAAGCCGTACGTGACGACGGCGCGGGCGCGGACGCCCTGCGTCACGCCGCGCAGGTTCAGCAGTACGAGCACCGCCACGCCCACGACGGCGAGGGTCACACGGACGTCCTCCAGCGCGGGAGCGAGCGAGACGACGTACTGGGCCGCCGCCGAGACGGACACGGCGACGGTGAGCAGGTAGTCGATCATCAGCGCCGAGGCCACGGTGGTGCCCGCCCGGGGTCCGAGGTTCCGCTTCGCGATCTCGTAGTCGCCGCCGCCGGAGGGGTAGGCGTGGACCGCCTGGCGGTAGGAGGCGACGACGACGAGCAGGACGGCGATCACGGCGAGGCCCACCCAGGGCGAGATGGCCACGGAGGCCACCCCGGCGAGGGCGAGCGTCAGGAGGATCTCGTCCGGCGCGTAGGCCACCGACGACAGCGCGCTGGCCGAGAAGGCGGGCAGCGCGAGGCGCTTCGGCAGGCTCCTGTTCCTCAGCCGGTCGCTGGCGAAGGGCTTGCCCACCAGCACCCGCTTGACGGCCTCGAGAAAAGTCAGCACAGCCCAAACACTAGCGCGTCCGGCCGTCCGGCCAGCCACTAGGCTTGGAGCTGGTACGGCAGGGAACGGCAGGATCTACACCAAGAATCAGGGGTGCCCTCGGTGGCTCATTTTGTGATCATGGGTTGTGGCAGGGTGGGCGTCAGCCTCGCCCACACACTCGACGAATCGGGCCACTCGGTAGCGATCATCGACCAGGACGACCGCGCGTTCCGCCGCCTCCGGTCCTCCTTCGGCGGCCGCAAGGTCACGGGCGTCGGCTTCGACCGGGAGACCCTGAAGCACGCCGAGATCCAGGACGCCTACGCCTTCGCGGCCGTGTCCAGCGGCGACAACTCGAACATCCTCGCCACCCGCGTGGCGCGCGAGACGTTCCACGTGCCGCACGTGGTGGCGCGCATCTACGACCCGGGACGCGCGGAGATCTACCAGCGCCTCGGCATTCCCACCGTCGCCGCCGTGCGCTGGAGCGCCGACCAGGTGCTCCGCCGGATCCTGCCCGAACAGACCATCAACGGGGACTTCCGTGAGACCTCCGGACGGCTGATCCTCGCCGAACTCGCGCCGAGCGACGCATGGCTGGGACGGTCGCTGAAGAGCATCGAGGCCGCGAGCGGCGTGCGCATCGCGTACCTCACGCGCTTCGGCGAGGGCATCCTGCCCGCCCATGACACGAGCTACCAGCAGGGTGACATCCTGCACGCCATGATGAAGACGACCGCGACGAGCGAGATCGGTCGCATCCTCGCCGCGGCGCCGAAGGAGGAGAACCAATGAGGGTCGTCATCGCCGGAGCCGGGAGCGTCGGCTCGTCGATCGCACGGGAGCTGCTGGGCAACAAGCACGAGATCCTGCTCATCGACGAGAAGCCCGAGGTGATCGGCCGCAGCGGGCTCAAGGGGGCCAAGTGGCTGATCGGGGACGCCTGCGAGCTCACGACGCTCAAGGACGCCCGGCTCGACGAGGCCGACGTGGTGGTGTCCGCGACCGGCGACGACAAGGTGAACCTCGTGGTGTCGCTCCTCGCGAAGAGCGAATTCGGTGTGGGGCGCACGGTCGGTCGGGTGAACAACCCGAAGAACGACTGGATGTTCGACGACTCCTGGGGTGTGGACGTGGCGGTCAACACGCCCCGGCTCATGACGGCCCTCGTGGAGGAGGCCGTGGAGATCGGCGACCTCGTGCGCCTGCTGACGCTGCAGACCGGGGTGTCCTCGATCGTGGAGTTCACCGTCCCCCAGGACTCCCCCCTCATCGGCCAGACGATCGGCTCCCTCAGCCTTCCGGAGGACTGCGCCGCCGTCGCCATCCTGCGCGACGACTCCCCCATCACCCCCAGCCCGGACGACCTCGTGGAGGGCGGCGACGAGCTGTTCTTCCTCGCGGCCATCGCTGCCGAGGACGAGCTCCGGGTGGCGCTCTCCGCCCGGAACGACGACGACGACTAGCTGTCCGCGGGCGGTCCGCCGGCCGTGACCGGGCGGGGGCGCGAGATGATCCACGCGAGCCAGAGGCCGAGCGCGTACAGCGGCAGTCCCATGGCCACGCGCGTGGATCCCAGCGCCGCGACGTTCCCGGCGAGGTAGAGCGGCACCTGGACGGCCAGGCGCAGTGCCAGCACCGCCACGATGATCCAGGTGGCGGTCGCGTAGGCGCGGACGCGCGCGGGGTCCTTCCGCCATTCGATGCCCTCGTTGCGGATGAAGCCGAAGAGCAGCCCGGCGAAGGGCCACCGGAACACCACCGAGGCGGCCATCGCGATGATGTACCCGCCGTTGATGAAGAAGCCCGGGAGGAAGAAGTCCTCCGCGTTGCCGGTGCGCTGGGCCACGATGGCGCAGAACGCCACGCCGACGAGCCCCGCGAGGGCCTGCGTGACCGGTGTCCTCGAGACGAGCCGGAGGACGGTGAAGACGGCGGAGACCGCCAGCGCCGCGACGAGCGAGACCGTGAGGTCCCTCGTGACCGTGAAGAGGACGGTGAAGACCAGCCCGGGGGCGATGCTCTCGGCGAGACCCTGGACACCTCCCACCGAGGACAGGACGTCGATCTGGCCGGAGTCGCTGCGCTTCACCCCGGACTTCGCGGCGTACTGCATGGCGAGGTCCGCGGCCGTCGGCCCGGCCTGCGGATCGGTCTGCGGCCCAGCCTGCGGGTCGGTCGGCCGGTCCTCCGCCGGGCGGCCGCCGTCATCGGCGTGCCGCCGGTGGGCGTCGGGATCCTCGATCGGGTGGCTCATGTCTGGTACCTCATCCGTTCTCGTCCGGGCGGCCGATGATCTCGTAGCGCGGGTTGTACACGGTGGGCGTGCCGTCCACCGTGGTGAGCATTCCCTCGAACCGCAGCGCGACTCCTGCCTCGATCCCGGGCACGCGCCGCTGGCCCATCCAGATGATCCGGACGGTCGTCCGCGCGCCGTTCCGGTCGATCCGGACGAGGACGCTGAAGGACGGCGGGGCCAGGACGGGCGCGATGGTGAGGCTGGTCACGACCCCCTGGGCCTTGATCCTGCCACGCTGCGGCAGCGCGGCCGGTGCGGGGACGGGACCGGGCCCCGGGCCGCCGGGAACCGCGCCGGACGGCAGGGCGGGCACGGCGGTCAGCGGGTCTCGGTGATCTCGGGACCGCGCTCGAGCGGGTTCAGGTCCGGGCGCGCGGGCGCGGGAGCGGGAGCGGCCGGGGCTCCTGCCGCGGCCTCCTTGGGCAGCTTGAGCTGCAGCAGCTCGCGCGGCGGGAGGGGGTGGTCGCCACGGACCACGACGACGCTGCGGAACAGCCGCTCCATGGGTGCTGCTGCGGTCGGCTCCAGGGCCGCGGGGCCTCCGAAGACTCCCCGCAGGAACCAGCGCGGGCCGTTGATGCCCACGAAGCGCGCCACGCGGTACCCGGCCTGGCCGTCGGGCGTCTGAGCGGGCAGCTTGGCGAAGAGTTCGGTACCGAGCCTGCCCGGCCGCTCCTCGACCGTGCCGCCCTGAGCGCCCACCGAGGTGCCGATCTGCTCCCGGATCTCGTCCCACAGACCCTCCGTCTTCGGCGCGGCGAAGGCCTGCAGCTGGAGGGTCGACCCGCCGAGATCCAGCGTCACGGCGATGACGCGCTTGCTGCGCTCCTCGACCTCGAGGCGCAGCTGCAGCCCGTCGGCCGCGTTGATCCGCACGGCACCGAGGTCGATGTAGCCGCTCGCGGTGTCCTGCTCGGAGAGGTCGAACGGACCGTGGGTGGCGCGATCGTAGTCCGCGCTGGACACGAGGGCGGCGGCCTGCGGGACGCCGGATGCGGTGGCACCGGCATCGGCAGTGGCAGGCACGGCGGCATCAGCGGGCGCGGCGGCATCGGCGGGCGCATCGGCGGTCCCGGCCGTCGCAGCCTCGTCCACCATTCCGCCCGGCGCCGCCGTGGCGTCGTGGTCCTGCTGCTCCGACGCGTCGGAGACGTCGTCCTGCTTCTTCTTCCTGGGGCGCCCAAAAGCCATGTCCGGGGTCCTTTCCTGTGGCGTGGTCGAGTGGTGGGATCTTCGATGGTCGCTGCTGCGACACGGGGTGGGGCGTCAGCCGCCCGCGGGGGCTGCGCCGGCGGACGCCGGGGCGGGGCTCCCGAAGCCGCCGGTCGACCCGAAGCCACCGGTGCCGCGGGCGCTGTCGGGCAACCGGTCGACGACGGTGAACGCGGCACGCTCCACGCGCTGGATGACCAGCTGGGCGATCCTGTCGCCGCGCGAGAGGCGGACCGGTTGATGCCGGTCGGTGTTGAGGAGGCAGACCTTGATCTCCCCGCGGTAGCCGGCGTCGACGGTTCCCGGAGCATTGACGATCGTCAGGCCGTGCCGGGCGGCGAGCCCGGACCTCGGGTGCACGAGGCCCACGTAGCCCGGCGGGAGCGCCATCGCCACCCCCGTGGGCACGAGCGCGCGTTCGCCCGGTTCGAGGACGAGATCGACGGCGGTGCGCAGGTCCGCGCCCGCGTCGCCGTCGGTGGCGTACGCGGGGGGCTCGAGGCCGTCGTCGAGCATCAAGATCTGGACCGGGAGGTCCTGCTGTGTACCCATGAACTGCATCTCCAAGGCGAGCTATCCGGTGACCAGCACCCCACTTTAGCGCCTTTGCCGGAGCCCCACCTGACAGTCGCGGGACCCTTTGGCGGGCGCGGCTGTCAGGCGGCCGGGAGGCGGGGATGAGGCCGGGGCGAAAGGGTGGAATGCTGGTGTCATGTCCAGCGCGCCCGGGGAAGCCCCCCAGAACACACCCGACCAGACCGTCCTCTACGACGAGCGACTGTGGCCCTCGCCCTGGATCTGGCTGATCGCGGCGGGGTTCTCCGCGGCGACGATCATCATGTTCGCGCCCATCTCGATGTTCGTCGGCTACGCGGTGGCCGTCGTCGTCGCGGTCATCGTGTTCACCATGCTCATCCTGTCCACGCCACGGATCACGGTCACCCCGACCACCCTGACCGTGGGCCGCGCGACCATCGAGCGCGAGTACCTCGGGGCGGTGGACTGGTTCGGCGGCGAGGATGCGACCTACCAGCGCGGCCCGGGCCTGCACGGCCTCGCCTACCTGTGCATCAGGGGCTGGATCTCGCCGGTCGTGAGGATCGAGGTCACGGATCCCGAGGACCGCACGCCCTACTGGCTCGCGTCCTCCCGCACCCCGGAACGCCTCGTCGCCGCGCTGGCCGGCTGAGCCTCAGCCCTCGCAGTCCACGCAGTACAGCTGCCCGTCGCGGTCGCGCGCGATCTGCGACCGGTGCCGGACGAGGAAGCAGGAGGCGCAGGTGAACTCGTCGGCCTGCGCCGCGAGGATCTGCACCGAGATCTCCTCACTGGAGAGGTCCGCGCCGGGCAGGTCGAAGGAGTCCGCGGCCTCGAGCTCGTCGTCGTCGATCACCGCCGTCTGCAGCGCGGCCCCGGCACCGAATGCCTTGAGTTCGTCGCTGCGGGTGTCACCGTCGTCGTCGACCGTCGTTCGCGGCGCATCGTAGTCTGTCGCCATATCTGCCTTCCCACGCTCCATACCGTCCGGATTCTGTCCGACCATCCGCGGGTCGTCTACCCACGGCTGCCATAACGCTACGGCCTCCCGATTTGTGCCCGGTGCAGCGCCGCAGCCCGCCACGCCTGATCACGTAGTAGGAATGGCCGCCATTCAGTGGCACAGTTTCATCTAGGAATCATTGTCGGCTGGAGGAATCGATGCACGAGCTACGCCTGGTGGGTGTCCATGAGGATGGCGGACATCTGCTGTTGAGCGGCGAGGATGGGGTGTCCTACCGGCTGCCCATCGACGACGCGCTGCGCCGTGCGAGCACGCCCGCCGACGTTCCGACCGCGCCCCGGGCCGTGCCGCCGCAGGAGCCCCGGGCGAAGCCGGCGAAGCCCCCGGTCCACCTGACCCCCCGCGACATCCAGGCCCGCATCCGGACGGGCGCGACGGCGGAGCAGGTCGCCGCCGAATCGGGCCTCGACCTCGCCCACGTGGAGCGCTACGAGGGTCCGGTGCGCGCCGAGCGCGACTACCTGGCCTACCTCGCGCAGCGCGTCGAGGTCGCCACACCGCTTCCGAGCCATGACGGCTACCGGTCCGCCTTCGGCGACGACCCCGCCCTCCTCGGCGACATGGTCGCCTACCGCGTGCAGAGCTACGGGGTTGACCCGGCGTCCCTCGAATGGGACTCGTGGCGGCGCCAGGACGGGTCCTGGCACGTGGAGGCCTCGTTCGAACTCCCCGAGGGCTCCACGGTGGACCTGGGCGAGCAGCCGCCCGCGCAGTGGACGTACAACCCCACCCGCAAGACGGTCGTGAACGGCAACCGGTGGGCGCAGGTGCTCAGCGAGCTCGAACCCCTCGACGGCCCGCTCCCCGCCCGCAGGCTCAGCGCCGTGGCGGATCGTGTCTTCGACTTCGAGGCGGAGAAGGCCGACGAGGCACCCCCGGCCGACCAGGACGGCCTGCTGGACGTCCTGCGCTCACGCCGCGGCCAGCGCCTCGGCGCCGACGAGGACGGCGACGACGCCCTCGCGGAACTCCTCACGCGCGGCGGCATCCCGGCCGCCCATCCGAGGGCCGACGACGGCACCGCGGACAGCGGGAATCGGGACACCGGAACCGAGCACGGCGAGACCCGGGACGGCGGGTCCGGGACGGACGGGGATCCGGGCGACGCCGACGAGGACGCGCCGACCGGACGGGAGACCGCGGTCCAGGGTCTCTCGCTCGCGCCGCGGATCGGGGACGACGACGTACCCGCCGGCGATGCCGGGACCGGGGACGAAGCGGCCCGGCACGAGGACGGGTCACCGAGGCTCCACGACGGGGTCAGCACGGACACCCGCGAGATCAGCATCTTCGCCCAGCCCTCACGCCGGCTCCAGCCGCCGGCAGCGGGGACGGGACGCGACGGCGGCGGCCAGGCTGCCCGCACCACCGGCCGGGATGCGCCGAGGGGCACCGGCAAGGGGTCCGGCAGGGACACCGGCAGGGAAACCGGCAAGGACACCGGCAAGGACGCTTCAAGGGAACCCGGCAAGGACGGAGCGGACGTCGCGGCCGAGCGCCGGGTCAAGCCCAAGCGCTCGAGCGTTCCGAGCTGGGACGACATCGTCTTCGGGCGGAAGGGCGACTGACCGCCCGCCGCCCTGACCGGCGGCATCGCCCCACCGCACCGACCAGCGCACCGACCGCGTCGTCCGGCGCGTAAACCGCGGGTCAGGTCAGGTCGGCCTCATGGAGCCGCTCCTCGAAGGGCAGCGGCGCCTCGTTGGCGTAGAGCGACGGCGACGTCCGGGACGTCTGGCGGCGCATGTGGTGCCGTCGGCACAGCGTCTCGTACCCGACCACGGGCTCACGGTCGCGTCCTCCGGACAGCGGATCGTGCGCGGGACGCCTCACGGTCGCCGGGGCGTCGTCGTCGATGGGCTGGTCCACATCGCCGACCACCATCTGGTCCCCCTCGACGACCATCACGCCGTCCACGGTGCGGGCGTTGTGGGTGGCCCTCTTGCCGCACCAGCACAGCGCCTCGACCTGCAGCACCTGCACGCGGTCGGCGAGTTCGATCAGGCGCTGCGACCCGGGGAAGAGCCGGGTACGGAAGTCCGAGGTGATCCCGAAGCCGAAGACGTCGATGTCCATCTCGTCCACGACGCGCGCCAGCTGGTCGATCTGGTCGACCGTGTAGAACTGTGCCTCGTCGCAGATCACGTAGTCGATCCGCGCGCCCATGGTCTGCCGCAGCGTGAGCTCGGTCCAGAAGTCGGTGTCCGGGAAGACCTCGACGGCCGGCACCTGGAGCCCGAGGCGGCTGGAGATCATGGACTCCCCCGCCCGGTCGTGGGAGCTGAAGAGCACGCCCCGGCGGCCGCGGGCCTTGTGGTTGTGGTCCATCTGCAGTGCGAGGGTGGACTTCCCGCAGTCCATGGTGCCCGAGAAGAACAGGAGCTCAGCCACGGCGCGCCCCCCTGCTGCTCCTGCTGCGGCTGCCCGCGGGGCGGCCGGTCGCGGGGCGGCCGGTCGCGGCGGGTCTCGCCAGGGTGATGAGGGGGACGTCGCGCTCGGCCCGCGTCAGGGAGCCGTGCTGCCCCACCATCTCGAACGCTGTCGGCTGCACGCGCCGCCCGTCGATGAGGGCTATGCCCTCCCGTGCCAGCACGAGCAGGTCACCGATGCGCGGCAGGACGTCGTCGCGCACGGACCCGAAGTAGCCTCCCGCGACGGCCTCGTCCCGCGTCAGGACCCACGCCCGGGACCCGAAGGCCTCATGCCAGCGCAGCGCCAGGGCGTCCCTCTCCCCGGCGGAGAGGTCCGGCGCGAGGTAGAGGTGGAGCATGCGCGGCTCGCCGCCCGTGTGGGCGACGCCCTCGAGGAGGTCGGGGTGCTCGGAATAGTCGATCCGCTGCGGTGCCGCGATGTCCACCATGCCGTGGTCTGCCGTCAGGAGCAGGAGCGTGTCCGAGGGGACCCGGCGGGCCAGGAGCTTCAGGGCGGCGTCCAGGTCCTCGAGTGCGCGCAGCCACTGCGGGGAGTCGACGCCCCACCGGTGGCCGGCCTTGTCGAGGTCGTTGACGTAGAAGTACATGAGCATGGACGGCGCCGCGGCCAGCTGCTCGGCGGCCGCGTCGATCTGCGCGTGGATGATGCCCGCCCCGGCGAAGGCCCCGCCGCGCAGCGCCGCGCGGGTCATGGATGAGTCCTCGAAGCGGGGGTGGCTCACGGTGACGACGGGCAGGTGCCCGGACACCCTCTCGAAGACCGTCGGGTGCGGCTGCCAGGCGAGCGGATCCACCGCGGCGTCCCACCGGCCGAGCATGTTCACCACGGCATCCTGCGCGGGGTCGAGGACGTCGTAGCCCACCAGGCCGTGCTGCCCGGGGGCGAGGCCCGTGCCCAGGCTGGCCAGTGACGCCGCCGTCGTCGAGGGGAAGGCGGAGGAGAGGATCCGCGCGGACGGGAGGCTCTCCCGCAGGTACGGGGCGTGCGCCGCGTACTTCCGCAGCAGCGCCATGCCGAGGCCGTCCACCATGACGACGGCGATGCGCCGTGCGGCGGGCAGGCCGAGCGCGTTGGTGAAGCCGTCCACGCCGAGCACTGCGGCCGAGCTGGTCATCACCTCGGCCACGGTGGACACGCCATAGGCGGGCGGAGCGGGCAGGGGCTCCTTGTGGAGGAAAGGCACCGCCGCTACCGCTGGTGGTGCGGCCTGTTGAACCGCGCGCCGAAGCCGGGCTGCCGGCGCGGCGTCACGTCCGGCGCCGCGACGTACCCGCCGGCGACGGGGCTCGCCGTGTTGACCTTGCGCAGGGCCCTGGCGAATCCCTTGGCGTTCTGCACCGCCTGCGCGCCGTCCGCCTCCGCGCTGACCCGCAGCACGATGTCCTCCTGGGCCATCGTCCCGGTGAGGCCGTGGTCGGCGTCGCACTGCGGGTCCCCGCAGCTGGCGGGGCCGATGTCCAGGCGCTGCCCGCCGGACCAGGCGATGGCGAGCGTCATCTCGCGGACCTGGTCCGTGGGCTTGTAGTCCTGCGGCTGCGCGTAGAGGTAGCTCAGGACCACGGAGCGGATCTGGCTCACGGGGACGGACTCTGTGGAGATTTGCGCCATGACCTGCTCGCCGGCGTCGTCGAGCTGCTGGTCGTCCACGTGCGTGATGACCAGCATGTCCTCGGTGAGGACCAGGACCGTGATGTGGCGGTGCACCTCGGTGCGCTCGAAGTGCGTCTCGAGGTGTGCGACGTGGGAGAGCGGCTCCCGGCCGTCGAGGGCGTCATGGACCACGTCGGCCACGAGCCGGGGGTAGAAGCCTGCCCGCTCGAGCGATGCATCGAGGTCGCGCCACTGTGCCGAAAGCGATGGGGTCATATGCCCAGTTTCCCCCACCGGCCCGCCTCCCGCCTAACCAACCCGCGGACGCGGGTGCCGTCAGTCGCGCATCGCCCGCCGTGCGCTGTCGGTGCGGCGCTGCGGATTGCCGACGTCGATCGCGGCGCTGAGCACCGAGAGCCCGGACGCGGCGACGAGCACGGGATTGAACTCGAGCCGGGCGATCTCCGGGTGGTTGTCCTTCAGCAGGGCCACGCGCGCCACGAGGTCCTCGATGGCCGCGACGTCGGCGGGAGGCAGGCCCTGGTAGCCGAAGAGCTTGCGGGACGCGCGCGGCGCGCGGACGAGGTCCGCGATGTCGCCCGTGCTGAGGGGCGGGACGGCGTGGGCCCAGTCGTCGAGCAGGTTGACGGCGTCGCCCGCCAGGCCGAAGGAGATGACCGGGCCCATGAGCGGATCCTCGATGGCGCGGAGGCTGCATGCCTGGCCCGAGGGAGCCATGGACTGCACCTCCATGCCGAAGCTGCCGAACGGGGCGAGCACCTTCTCCATCAGGGTGATGTTCCGCCGCAGCGACTCGGCCTCGCCGATGTTCAGCCTGACGCCGCCGAGGTCGAGGCGGTGGCGCAGGTTCTCGTCCATGGTCTTCAGCGCCACCGGCCAGCCGAGGCGGCCTGCCTCCTCGACCGCCTCGTCTGCGGAGGAGAAGCGGGCGGACGGCTGGAGGTGCAGGCCGTAGCAGCCCATCAGCGCGGCGCTCTCCTCCGCGGTGAGCCGTGTCAGTTCGACGTCGGCCACCCTGGCCCGTACGCCCGCCAGGATCCGCGTCGCGGCGTCGACGTCGACGCCGTCGGGGTCCACGAACTCCCCGTGGTCGCGGGAGCGCCAGTGCGCGTACCGGACGACGGCGCCGAGCGCGGCGAGGGCTGCCCCGGGGCTGGGGAAGCAGGGCAGCCCGCGCTGCAGGGGCAGCACGCGCTCGGTGTCCGCCGCGGACTCCGCGGCGCCATCGGACCGGCCCGGGACGCCGGCGGGGGTGGCGGCGACGGGCACCCGGACGGGATCGGCCTCGGGAGGTGCGGCGGGCGCAGCGGGAGTGGTGGGGGTTGCGGGCTCGTCGCCGGACGACGGCGCGGCCACGAGCCCGTCGAGCTGGACCCGGGCGTCGAGGATGCCGGTGAAGGACGCGATGACGGGCTTGCCTGCCGTCTCGGCGCACCGCTGCAGGCATGCGGCCATGGCCTCCGCGGTGAGCCCGCGGGCCGGCAGCGTGGTGACGATCGCGGTGTGCACGGCGTCGTCGCGCAGTGCGTCCGCCACGGCCGAGGCGAGGGCGGGCAGGGCGACGGACTGCCCCGT
Source organism: Arthrobacter antioxidans (assembly GCF_023100725.1). Lineage (NCBI taxonomy): Bacteria > Bacillati > Actinomycetota > Actinomycetes > Micrococcales > Micrococcaceae > Arthrobacter > Arthrobacter antioxidans. The sequence continues at coordinate 1,523,582 of NZ_CP095501.1, read as the reverse complement.
GTCGAGCAGCAGCCCGGTCTCCAGCCGCGCGACCGTCATGCCCTGCGACACGACGCCGTCGGCCACCACCTTGCCGAGGGCGGACGAGTTGCTGAACACCGCCACGCCCGGGCCCTGGGGCAGGGGCTGGCTCGCCACGATCTGCGCGATGTCCATCAGCTGCTCCGTGGTCTCGACGCGCATCACCCCGGACTGCCGGAGCATGGAGTCGAGTGCGCCGGGGGGTGCCTGGCTGGTGCGGACGGCGTGGCCCGGCGGGAGCTGCAGGCCGGTGACGTCGGACTTCGCGACGATCACGGGTTTGGTCCGGGCCAGGCGGCGGGCGATCCGCGAGAACTTCCTCGGGTTGCCGATCGATTCGAAGTACAGGCCGACGGCGCGCGTGGTCGGGTCGTCCTCCCAGAACTGCATGGCGTCGTTGCCCGAGACGTCGGCCCGGTTCCCGGCGGAGATCACCGAGGAGACGCCGAGTCCGCGCCGGTGCGCGCTGGCGTAGAGGAGCACGCCGAGGCCCGCGGACTGGCTGAAGAGGGACAGCGCCCCGCGCATCGGCAGTCCGGGCGCCATCGAGGCGTTGAGCCGGATCGCGGGGTCGGTGTTCACGAGGCCGAGCGACGCCGGCCCGACCACGCGCATGCCCTGCGCCCTGGCCTTGTGCACGAGGGCGCGCTGCCGTGCGAGGCCGTCGCCGTCGTCGTCCCCGTAGCCGGCGGTGGCGACGAGCAGGCCCTTGACCCCGGCACGGCCGCACTCGTCGACGACGGCCTCCACCTGGTCCTGGGGCACGGCGATGACCGCGAGGTCCACGGGTTCCGGGATCTCGGCGAGCGAGGCGTGGGAGATCATGCCGTGCAGCTCGAAGGCCTCGGGGTTGACGGCGTACACGCGCCCGGTGAACCCGCCGTCCACCAGGTGGTCGAGCAGCGCGTAGCCCACGGTCCCCCATTCGCGGCTGGCACCGATCACGGCCACGGACGACGGCGTCAGGAGTTCCGCCATGCTCCTCGCCTCCGCGCGGTGCTCCCGCGACTCCATCACCGCCTGGGACCGCCGGGTGGGGTCGATGTCGAAGCTGAGCATCACCACGCCGTCGTCGAAATGCCGCTCCACCTCGTAGCCGGCCTCGGCGAAGACCGTGATCATCTTCCGGTTCTCGGGGAGGACCTCCGCGGAGAACCGGCGGATACCGTTCTCGCGGGCGGCGGCGGCGAGGTGCTCGAGCAGGATGGAGCCGACGCCGCGCCCCTGGTGGTAGTCGGAGACGTTGAAGGCCACCTCGGCCTCGAGCGGGTCGTCGAGGCGGTCGTAGCGGCCGATCCCGATGATGTCGCCGCCCCGCGTGATCACGAACGCGACGCGGTCGCGGTGGTCCACCTCGGTGAAGCGCCGGAGCTCCTTGGTGCTGAGCCTGGCCTTGTAGGTGAAGAACCGCAGGTAGATCGAGTTCTGCGACTGGCGGACGTGGAACGCCTGGACGGCGTCGGCGTCGGAGGGTGAGATGGGCCGCAGGTGGGCCGTCCCGCCGTCGCGCAGGACGACATCAGCTTCCCAGTATTCGGGGTATTGTCCGTCTGCCACCATAGACTCAGGGTAGTCGGCATCCCCCCGGCCGGGCCGGGACCGCGGTCGGAACCGTCCCCGGGTCGCGGATGCCGCCAGAGAACCCCGAACCGTACCCCTGAGTTGTTGAGGAACCGCCACGCACATGGCCAGGCGCCAGAACTCCGCACCGCCGGAGGATTTCACCGAGAAGATCATCGACATCGACGTCGAAACCGAGATGGAGGAGTCCTTCCTGGAGTACGCGTACTCCGTGATCTACTCGCGAGCACTCCCCGACGCCCGCGACGGCCTGAAGCCCGTCCAGCGGCGCATCCTCTACATGATGACCGACATGGGCCTGCGCCCGGACCGCGGCCACGTGAAGTCCGCCCGCGTGGTGGGCGAGGTGATGGGCAAGCTCCACCCCCACGGTGACAGCGCCATCTACGACGCCATGGTGCGCATGGCCCAGGACTTCTCCCTCCGCCTGCCGCTGATCGACGGGCACGGCAACTTCGGCTCGCTCGACGACGGTCCGGCGGCCGCCCGGTACACGGAGGCGCGCCTGGCGGCCCCCGCCCTGACGATGACGGACCACCTCGACGAGGACGTCGTCGACTTCGTCCCGAACTACGACAACCAGCTCACCCAGCCGGAGGTGCTCCCCGCCGCCTTCCCGAACCTTCTGGTCAACGGCGCCAGCGGCATCGCCGTCGGCATGGCGACGAACATGCCGCCGCACAACCTCGGCGAGGTCGTCGCGGCGGCACGCCACCTCATCGCGCACCCCGAGGCCTCCCTCGAGGACCTGATGCGCTTCGTGCCCGGACCGGATCTCCCGAGCGGCGGGAAGATCGTGGGGCTCGACGGCGTGCGGGACGCCTACGCCACGGGGCGCGGCTCGTTCAAGACCCGCGCCACGGTCAAGGTGGAGCAGCTCTCCGCCCGCCGGACCGGCCTCGTGGTCACCGAGCTCCCCTACACCGTGGGCCCGGAGAAGGTGATCGAGAAGATCAAGGACGCCGTCACCGCCAAGAAGCTGCAGGGCATCTCGGACATCGTGGACCTCACGGACCGCAAGCACGGCCTGCGCCTCGTGATCGAACTGAAGAACGGCTTCAACCCGAACGCCGTCCTCGCGCAGCTGTACCGCTTCACGCCGATGGAGGACTCCTTCGGCATCAACAACGTGGCCCTCGTCGACGGGCAGCCGCGCACCCTCGGACTGCTGGAGCTCCTGCAGGTCTACATCACCCACCGGGTCCTCGTGGTCCGCCGTCGCACCTCCTACCGCCTCCAGCGCAAGCGCGACCGCCTGCACCTCGTGGAGGGCCTGCTCGTCGCGATCGTGGACATCGACGAGGTCATCCAGATCATCCGTGCCTCGGACGAGTCCTCCGCGGCCCGGACGCGCCTGATGGCCATCTACGACCTGACCGAGATCCAGGCGAACTACATCCTCGAGCTGCGGCTGCGCCAGCTCACCAAGTACTCGCGCATCGAGCTCGAGAAGGAGCAGGACCAGCTCCGCCTCGAGATCGCGGAGCTGGAGGCCATCCTCGGGTCGGAGGAACGGCTCCGCACGCTGGTGTCCGACGAGCTCGCCGCGCTGTCGGAGCAGTTCGCCACCCCCCGGCGCACCGTGCTGCTGGAGTCCGAGTCGGCCGCCCCGCTGAAGGGCTCCACCCTGCCGGCGCCCGCCGCCAAGGGTGCGAAGGCGATGCTCCCGCTCGAGATCTCGGACGATCCCTGCTGGGTGCTGCTCTCGGCGTCCGGCCAGCTCGCCCGCACCTCCGACCGGCAGCCCTTCGGGGACGGGCAGCGGATCAAGCACGACGCCTTCCGGTCCGTCCTCGCCTCCACGGCGCGCGGCGAGGTGGGTGCCGTGACCTCGGCGGGACGGATGATCCGCCTCCAGGTCATGGACATGCCCGCGCTGCCGCCCACGGCGGGCGTCCCGAACCTGGCGGGCGGGGTGCCGTCGTCGGAGTTCATCACGCTCGAGCGCGGCGAGAGCCTCGTGGGGCTCGCCCCGCTGGGAGCGGTGGTCGCCCTCGGCACGGCGCAGGGCGTGGTGAAGCGGGTGCAGCCCGACTACCCGCTGAACCGTGACGACTGGGAGGTCATCTCGCTCAAGCCGAAGGACAGGGTCGTGGGGATCGCTGCTGCGTCCGACGCCGACGACCTCGTGTTCATCACCCGCCTGGCCCAGCTCCTGCGGTTCCCCGCCTCGGTGGTGCGGCCCCAAGGCCGGACGGCCGGCGGGATGGCCGGCATCAAGCTCTCGCCCGGCGACGCCGTCCTGCACTTCGGGACGGTGTCCCACGGGGACGGCCAGGGTGTGGTGGTGACGGTCGCCGCGGCGGGCGACGCGCTGCCCGGGACGGCCGCGGGATCGGCGAAGGTCACCGAGTTCTCCGAGTATCCGGTGAAGGGCCGTGCCACCGCCGGCGTGCGCGCGCACCGCTTCCTCCGCGGCGAGGAAACGCTCTCCCTGGCCTGGGCCGGTCACGGCCCCGCGCGTGCCGCGTCCGCCAACGGCGTGGCCCGCGCACTGCCCACCGAACACGGCCGGCGCGACGGCTCGGGGGTCCCCCTCACCCAGCAGATCGACGCCATCGGACCCAACCTCGTGGGACTCGTCGAGGCGACGCGACCGGCGGTGCCGGAGGTGGGCGCCCCGGAGGGGTCGCCGTCGGGCGGTCCCGCCCGCGACGCACAGCCGGACGACGACGCCCAGGGCACGCTGCTCTAGGACAGGCGAGGGGGGCCCGAGGACCGTTCACAAGGGCCAGGAGCGGGCGTATGCTCCCCTGCATGGCCAGCGTCATCGCGGCCCGCGACCTCGCCAAGCACTACGGTCGGGTGCATGCGCTCGACGGGCTCGACCTTGACGTCGGAGAGGGCCAGATCCACGGATTCCTCGGTCCCAACGGTGCCGGGAAGTCCACGACGATCCGCGTCCTGCTCGGTCTGGCCCGCGCGACCTCGGGCACCGTGGAGGTGTTCGGAGCCGACCCCTGGCGTGAGGCCGCCGCCCTCCACCGGCGAATCGCGTCCGTCCCCGGCGACGTCGATGTCTGGCCGAACCTCTCCGGCGGGGAGACCATCGACTTCATCTCCCGCCTGCGGGGCGGCCGGCGCCACGAGCGCGGCTACCGGCTCGAGCGGGAGCGGCTGATGGACGCCTTCCTCTTCGACCCGCGCAAGAAGGGCCGGGCCTATTCCAAGGGCAACCGCCAGAAGCTGGCGCTGATCGCGGCCTTCGCCGTGCCCGCCGAGCTCTACATCCTCGACGAGCCGACCAGCGGCCTCGACCCCCTGATGGCGATGGTGTTCCAGCACGAGATCACCCGGGTGCGGGACGGTGGCGCCACCGTGCTGCTCTCGAGCCATATCCTCTCCGAGGTCGAGCAGCTCTGCGACGTCGTGAGCATCGTGCGTGCCGGGAAGGTCGTGGAGTCCGGCACGCTCGCGGATCTGCGCCACCTCACCCGGACCGAGGTCTCGTTCGCGGCGGCGGACGCGGCACCGCTCGGGTCCATCCCTGACGCCCACGATGTGCGGCTGGAGCACGGACGGGCCCGGTTCACCGTCGACAGCGACCGCGTCTCCTCGGTGCTGCCGGCGCTGGCCGCGCTGCACGTCGAGGGGCTCCGCATCGACCCCCCGTCGCTGGAGGAGATGTTCCTCCGGCACTACGGTGACGACCTCGCCGGGACCGGTCAGGACGGGACCGTTCACGAGCGGCACCGGACAGCGGTCCGATGACGATCTTGCTGGCGCTCCTCGGCCAACGGTTGCGGCGCGACGGGGTGCAGCTGCTGCTGTGGACGACCGGCACCGCGCTGCTGGCCTACCTGACGAAGGTGAGCGTCGCGCAGGCGTACGGCACCGAGGAGGCCCGCGCCTCGATCCTGGCGGTGGTCATGGCCAATCCCGTGATCCTGCTCTTCCGCGGCTTGCCGTCAGGCGCCGGCGAGGGCGCCTTCATGCTCTTCCTGATCTTCCCGTTCCTGGCGCTCCTCGCGGCCCTCATGAGTTCGTTCCTCGCCGTGCGGCACACGCGCGGCGACGAGGAGATCGGCCGCGCCGAACTGGTGGCATCCACCCGGGCCGGCCGCCAGGCGCCCCTCCTGGCCACGCTGACGCACGGCATCCTCGCCAATGCGGTGCTCGCGACCCTCTGCGCCGTCGCGCTGACGGCCACCGGACTCGACATCCGGGGGTCGGTCGTGTCCGGTCTCGGCGCCGGCGCCGTGGGGCTGACCTTCCTCGGGGTGGGCCTCGTCTCCGCCCAGCTCATGAGGACCTCGTCGGGCGCCAACTCCCTTGCCGTCTGGGCCCTGATGCTCTCCTTCCTGGCAGCCGGCATCGGCAATGCCATCGGCACACCCAGCAACGACCTGCAGCGCATGGAGAGCTCGTGGCTCACCTGGCTGTCTCCGTTCGGCTGGGGCGAGCAGACACGGCCGTTCGCCGACGACGCCGTCGGGCCGATCGTGCTGTGCACAGCACTCGGGATGGTCCTGGCGGGTGTCGCGGTCGCGCTGCAGGCGGTGCGCGACCTCGGCGGGAGCTTCGTCCCCGAACGGCGTGGCAGACCCGGTGCTCCCGCGTCGCTGTCGACCCCGCTCGGTCTCGTCGCTCGTCTGGCCCGCCCGTCGATCATCGGGTGGGGTTTCGGAGGCCTGGTCACGGGGATCCTGGCGACCACCCTGTCGGGGGTGATCCGTGACATCGGGGTGGACAACCCTGCCCTCGAGCAGATCATCCGCGCGATCTCCGGCGGCACGGACATGGAGCAGGGCACGGTCGTCGCCTTCTTCACGATGCTGGGCATCCTCGCCGCGTGCTGCGCGGTGCAGACCGTGTGCAGGGCACGCCAGGAGGAGACACACGGTACGGCGGAGCTGGTGCTGAGCACCCCGGTGGACCGCGTCCGGTGGCTCGCGGGTTTCGTCGTCGTCGCCTTCGTCGGCGTCCTCGTGGTGATCGCGGCGGCACTGGTGGGCGCCGCCGCGGGCCTCGCGTCACGGGAGGGCGACTGGGCGCTCCTGGGTGATGTGGTCATCACCGGCGCAGGGCAGATCGCGGCGGCCTCCGTGTTCATCGTCGTCACGGCGGTGATCTTCGTCGTCGCACCGCGGCTGACCATCCCGCTCGGCTGGGCGCTCGTGCTGGTCAGCATGATGCTCGGCCTGTTCGGGCCGCTGTTCGGCTTCCCGGACTGGGTCGTCGAGTTGTCGCCGATGGGCGTCACTCCGACGGTCACGAGCGACGGCATCGACGTGAAGGGCCTGTGGTGGCTGATCGCGGCCGTGGCGGCGGGTGGCGCGCTGGCGCTGGGTCTCATGCGCCGCCGGGACCTGGCCCCGGCGGGTTGAGCGGATCGACGGTGCTGCAATACATGTGAATGAGTGCGTACTGGTGCACTTACACTGGGCGGACGTGTTCCTGCTCGAGACGGGTCCTCCCCATGCTGTCTGTCCTACGCCGTCCCGCGTACCGGAAGCTGTTCACCGCCCAGGTCGTCGCCCTGCTGGGGACGGGACTGCTCACCGTGGCGCTGGGCCTGCTGGCCTTCGATCTCGCGGGCGGTCGGGCGGGCGCCGTCCTGGGCACGGCCCTGACGATCAAGATGGTGGCCTACGTGTTCGTGGCACCCGTCATGGCGGCGCTGGTCGAGCGCCTGCCCCGCAAGGGCGTCCTGGTGGGCGCGGATCTGGTGCGCGCCGCGATCGCGTTGAGCCTGCCGTTCATCGACCAGGTGTGGCAGATCTACGTCCTGGTGTTCGTCCTGCAGTCCGCCTCGGCGACCTTCACCCCGGCCTTCCAGGCGCTCATCCCCGTGGTGCTGCCCGGGGAGAGGGACTACACGAAGGCGCTGTCCCTCTCCCGACTCGCCTACGACCTCGAGTCCCTGGTCAGCCCGCTGCTCGCTGCCGCCCTCCTGACGGTGATGAGCTTCCACACCCTGTTCGTGGGAACGATGCTCGGCTTCCTGGTGTCCGCGGGCATGGTCCTCGCGACCCGGCTGTCGGTGATCCCGCCGGCGGAGCAGGAGGGGTCGCTGCTGCACCGCACCACCCTGGGCACCCGGATCTTCCTGCGGGAGCCCACCCTGCGCGGGCTTCTGGCCCTGGACCTCGTCGTCGCGGCCGCCACGGCCCTCGTGCTGGTCAACACCGTCGTCTACGTGCGGGAGCTGTTCGGCGGCTCCAATACCGACGTCGCGATCGCCCTCGCGTCCTACGGTGCGGGCTCCATGCTCGTCGCGTTCATCGCACCCCGGGCCCTGGAGCGCACGCCCGACCGGACGTTCATGCTCATCGGCGCGGCGGTCCTGACGGTGGGACTGCCGGCCGCAGCCTTCCTCGCCCTCACCCAGCAGGGCACTGTGCCCCTCACGGGCAGTCCATGGGCGGTCATGCTCGGCCTGTGGGCCGCCCTCGGCATCGGCACCTCCATGATCAGCACCCCGTCCTCACGGCTGCTGCGCCGCGTGGCCACCGACAGCACCCGGAGCTCCCTCTTCACCGCCCAGTTCTCCCTGTCCCACGCCTGCTTCATGCTCACCTACCCCGTCGCCGGCTGGGTGGGCGCGGCCGCGGGCCAGACGGCGGCCGCCCTCGCCCTCGCGGGACTCGCGCTCGCCGGCACCGTCGTCGGCGTCCTGGTGTGGCCGTCGGCCGGGGCGGGAGACAGCAACGCCACGACGCCGGGCGGGTCCACGAGCGGCCCGGCGCGCGGGCAACGGACGGTAGGTTAGGTGCATCGCCGTACGGGCAGGGGACGAAAGGGACGTGGTCGGCATGAACGGACACTCCCCCGACCCCCTGGAGCCTGCCATCCCGGGCAGGCGCCCACCCGGCCGACCGAGCCTCGTCCACCCGGTGGAGCCGGACGCCGAGCGTCTCGAGGCCGGCGCTGCGACCTTCCGCATGCTCTCCGATCCCACCCGCCTGCACCTCCTGTGGATCCTTACCCGCGGGCCCGCTGACGTCGGAAGCCTCGTCGCGGCCACCGGGGCGAGCCGGACCGCCGTGAGCCAGCATCTGGCCAAACTCAGGCTCTCAGGCCTGGTGTCCACGCGGAGGGATGCGCGCAACGTCATCTACAGCATCGTGGACGGACACCTGTCCCGGCTGATCCTCGAGGGCATGAACCACGCCGACCACCGCGTGACCGGCGAGCCCGTCCACGAATAGCCGTCTGGCGTCCCACAGGACGGGAGGTCAGGGTGAGTGCGCCGTCCCGGTGCCCGTCGCGCAGAACGAGGGCAGGGACGACGCCGCGGCGCCTACCGACCGCATGAACAGCTAGGCCATGAGCTCCCTGCTGGTGCCGGCCGTGACGCGGCCGCGCGGCGGGCTGATCCGCACCCGCTCGACGGACCTCCGTTCCGGCGTCATGACCGGCGGTCCACGCCGCTCGTCCCGCGGCGCCCGGGCCGGAGGGGCTGGAGGGCGGCGATCTCCTCCTCGCCGGCGGTGCGGAAGGGAGCGACGGCGGGTCCCGGCGGCTCGTGGCGTTCCTGGCCGCGCGTCCTGATGAGACTCGCGACGACGGCGACGGTGAGGATGGTGGTGATCACCGCGAGGGAGATCGGCGTGGGGATGTAGTAGACGTCGATCTTCAGGGCCATCTTGATGCCCACCCACACCAGGACCAGGGCGAGTCCGACCTTCAGGTACACGAAGCGGTGGATGAGGTCGGCCAGGAGGAAGTACATGGCGCGCAGGCCCAGGATCGCGAACGCGTTGGCGGTGAAAACGAGGAACACCTCGTCGGTCACGGCGAAGATCGCGGGGATGGAATCCACGGCGAAGACGATGTCCGTCACTTCCACCAGGACGAGGACCGCGAGCAGGGGTGTGGCGAGCAGGACCCCGTTCTTCCGGACGAGGAACCGCTGGCCGTGGAAGGCGTCCGTCATGGGCACGTACCGGCGGAAGAGCTTCAGGGCCCGCGACCTCGACGGGTCGATGTGCTCGTTGCGCTGGACGAGCATCCGGTACCCGGTGAAGAGCAGGAATGCCGCGAAGACGTAGAGGACCCAGGAGAAGTTCTGGATCAGGACCGACCCGGAGGCGATGAAGATCCCCCGGAAGACCAGGGCGCCGAGGACCCCGAAGAACAGGACGCGGTGCTGGTACTCGCGGGGGACCGCGAAGAACGTGAAGATGATGGCCCAGACGAAGACGTTGTCCACGGCGAGGGATTTCTCGATGAGGTAACCGGCGAAGTACTGCTGCCCGAACTCCGCCCCCCAGACGCGCCACACGATGACCCCGAAGCCGACGCCGCAGAAGACCCAGACGCCCGACCAGGCGGCGGCCTCACGGACGCTGATGACCTGGGCGTGCCGGTGCGCGACGAGGTCGACGACGAGCATGAGGAGGATGAAGCCGATGACGGCGGACCAGACCCAGAGAGGGATGTTCAAGGGGTACCTACTTCCAGTCAGTGAATACCAACTGGAGGTCTCTCCCGGCCGAGAAAAATCGGCCCTGTCCGCCGGAGGATGCCGGGACCCTCGTAGTGACGACGAACCGGATGTGGGGATACTCCCCTCCGTGCCTACGAGTGAACCACAGTCCACCCGCCGGGGGAAAGAGGGAGGGAAGGGTCAGGCGGGGTTCACGCGCAGCGGCAGGTCGAACACGATGGACCGCTGGGTCGGGACGTAGCCCATGCGCTCGTAGAGACCGAGCGCCCCGGAGGGGTTCTCGGTGTCCACGCCGAGCCCGGCGTTCTGCATGCCCGCCGCCCGGTACCGCCGCATCGCCTCGGCGAGCAGGGCCGGGGCGAGGCCGCGACCCCGCCAGGTCCGTCGGACACCGAGCAGGTCGGTGTAGCCCTCCGTGCGGCCCAGGAGTTGCTGGGAATCGGGGTCGTAGCTGGCCAGCTGGTAGGCGGCCACCTCCCCCGTCGACGGGTCGACGAGTGCGAGGCTCCAGTCGGCCCGGAACTCCGGGTGGCTGACCGTGAACTGCCACGATTCCTGATCGCGGGGCTCGCTCCCCCAGTGGTCCTGGAAGGCGTCGTTGTGAGCGAGGCGGACCAGCTCGGAGATGTCCCGGTCCGTGCCCTCCGCGAAGGTGAGGAGCTCCAGCCCCTCGGGGAAGGCGAGGTCGGGGATCGGCTGGTCCAGCGGCCGCGTCATCTCGGTGAAGTAGCGGACGATCCTGCTGCCGCTCGCGGTGAGCAGCGCCAGGTGCGAGGGGTTGCGTTCCTCGACGTAGTTCCGGAAGATCCCCTCCGTGTGCCCCGTCTCCCGGAGGCGCATCTCCGCACGCCAGGCCTGCCAGGCGAGGACGGCCCGGCCGATGCCGCGACCGCGCCACGCGTGATCGACTCCGCCGGCGCCGTGGATCAGCGTCGAGCCGGGATTACGGGACAGACGTCCGAAGGCCCGCGGCTCGCCGTCCGCGTCGAACCCGGCGACGGTGTCCTTGCGGGGATCGTTCTTCGAGGCTCGCAGCGCCTGCTCGAGGTCGGCGCGCTGTTCCACCCAGTCGGGCTGGTCCTCCTCCGCGATGCGCTGGACGAGCGCATGCCAGCGGGGGATGTCGGCGTAGGTCAGCGCCCGCCACAGCAGTGCGTCGGGCAGCGGCGGAGCGCCCGGCGCCGGGGTGGCCGGTCCGGCGTCGGGTCCGGGCGTGTGGGGCGTGGTCATGGCCCCAGCGTATTCCAGGACGGGGCGCATCACCGCAGGACGGAGCAGTCCGGGTACCCGTCGGTCAGGCCCCCACAGCCCCTCGAGGCGGTGCGTCGTGGAGGGGAGGGCCCAGCGCCACGACGTCGTCGCACAGTGCGGCCTCCGCGGGATCGTGTGTGACGAGGAGGACGGCGGTGTCCGGCAGGCCCCGCCGCAGGTCCCCGAGCAGGGACCGGGCACCGTCGGCGTCGAGATGGGCGGTGGGCTCGTCGAGGAGGACGACGCCGGACCGCGTGAGCAGGGCGCGCGCCACGGCGAGCCGCTGCCGCTGCCCGCCGGAGAGCCGGGACCCTCCCGCCCCGGCGGGTGCATCCAGCCCGTCGTCGACCCCTTCGACCAGCCCGGTCAGTCCCACGGCGCCGAGGACGGCGTCCAGCTCGGCGTCGGTGGCCGGGTCGCCGGGCGGCCGGGCGAGCTGCAGGTTGGAGCGCAGGCTGGAGTCGAAGAGGTGGCTCTCCTGGGGGCACCAGGCGATGCGCGGCGTGACGGCGTCGTCCGCGGGCTCCCCGTTCACGACGAGCGTCCCCCGCTCGAGGGGCAGGAAACCGAGGAGGGCGCCGATCACCGTGGACTTGCCGCTGCCGGAGGGACCGGTCAGCCCGGTCCAGCGTGCCGGTACCAGCTCGAGGTCCAGGCCGTCGACCACGGGGTGGCCGGGCTCGTAGCCGATGCTCGCGCGGCGGAGCGCGGCGGACTGCGCGGGCCGGCCGCCCTGCCCGGCGCCCGCGCGCCGCAGGTCCTCCTCCCAGCCGGCGGCGGGGCCGAGGTGCGGGACGATCCGGCGTGTCACGGCCGCCAGCGGACCCCAGTGCTGCACGGCGGACGTGCCGGCGACGAACGGCTCGATCAGCGCGAGCTGCATGAGGACGAGGACGGCCGTGAGGTCCGCCGGCAGATCGCCCGCGCCGACGAGGATGCCGAGCGAGGCGGTGCAGCAGGCGGCCACGATCACGGCCGTCGACGCACCCGCCGCCGACGCCGAACGCCGCGCCGTCGCCGCGACCGCTGCCCCCAGTGCACGGGTCCCGGCGAGCGCGGGCCGGTGGACGCCGTTCACCCGGAGATCGGGGGCGGCCCGCAGCAGGCCCGTGACGCGCTCGAGACCCTGCGCACGGAGCCGCACGGCCGCTGCGCCCGCGGCCTGCTCACGGAGGACGGCGACGGCGGGTGCGACGACGAGGGCCGCGACGACGGCCAGGACCTGCCACCCGAGGGAGGCGGGGTGCAGCGCGGCCGTGGTGGCGAGCGCGGCGACGCCCGTCAGCACCGAGACCACGAAGGGCAGCAGGGCGCGTGAGGACAGGTCCCGGAGCTCGTCGATGTCCCCGACCAGCCGTTCGATGCCCCCGGACCCCCGGGCGATCGTGCGCCACGAACGGCCGGTGCCGAGCAGCCCGGTCCACAGCCGCAGCCGTGTGTCGTCCGCCCGGTGGAACACGGCGGCGTGCAGCCGGAGGCGTTCCGCGTAGCGCAGGACGGAGCGGCCGATGCCGAAGAAGCGGACGCCGACGATCGCGGTGAGCAGGTAGAGGATGGGCGGCTGCTCGGCGGCGCGGACGATCAGCCAGCCGCTGAGCGCGGTCAGGGCGACGGCGAAGACCGACGCGCCGAGCCCGAGGGCGGCGGCGGCGAGGAAGCGCCGGTCCCAGGGCCGCACCAGTCCGAGCACGTCGCGGGCGGAGCGGAACCACGACGTGCTCGGGGCGTGCGGCCGGCGCCCTCCCGCACGGTCCGCGCCGGCGGGCCCGGGAACGCGGTCCACCGGGTCGGGAAGGGTGCCGGTCGGTGCCATGGGCCTGCGTTCCGTGCCCCTGCGCTCGGTGGGCCCGGATCCCGCGGGACGGCCTGCCGCGTCGGGGTCCGCGAGCGCGTGCTGCACTCGGCCGGCGGGCCTCCCCGCCGTCGGGAGGTCCGTCGGGAAGGCCGTCGGCCGGAAGGCGACGGTCGGCGCCGGCGCGCGCCCGGCTGCGGACAGCCCGCCCAGGCGCACCTCGGCCGACGCGAGGCGCGCCGTCTCGTCGTCGTGCGCGATCAGGAGGACGGTCAGTCCGGTGCGGCGTGCCGTCACGGCGGCCCGGATGGCGCGGGACGCGTCGTCGTCCACGTGGGCGGTCGGCTCGTCGAGGAGCAGGAGGGCGACCGACGGGTCCTGTGCGCGCAGCAGGGCGCGTGCGACGGCGACGCGCCGCAGTTCTCCCGGGCTCAGCTCCGTGCTGCGGCGGTCCGCGAGTCCGGCGGCGCCGACGGCGGCGAGCTGGGCGTCGAGGATGGGTGACTCCGCGGGAAGCCCGGCGTAGAGGGCGAGTTCGGCGCGGACGGTCTCCATCAGGAGCTCGGGGTGCTGCGGGACCCAGGCGACCGCACCGATCCGGAGCCCCGCCACCCGGCCTTCGAGGCGGAGACCGGGTGGGACGGCCGCTCCCCCGGCCAGTGCGCGCATCAGGGTGGACTTCCCGGATCCGCTCGGACCCCGGAGCGCGGTGACGGTGCCGGGCTCGAGCACGAAGCGGACGCCGGCGAAGACCGGCTCGAGGACGCCGTCGTACCGGGCGGTGAGGCCCTCCACGCGGATCCCGGCCGGCCGGCCGGCCCTTCCGTCGGCCGTCGGGACGCGTACCGGCAGGTCCTCCGGCGGGGCCGCGGGGGCGTCGAGGACCGCACGGACGCGGGCCCCGGCCTCCTCGCCGTCCTCGCTGGCGTGGTGGGCCGCCCCGACGTCGCGCAGGGGTCCGTAGCATTCGGGCGCGAGGATGAGGGCGATCAGCGCGGTCTCGAGCCCCAGGTCCCCGTGGATCAGGCGCACACCCGCGAAGACGGCGACGACGGCGACCGAGATGGTGCTGATGAGCTCGAGGGCGAGGGAGGACAGGAAGACCGTGCGGAGGGTCGTCATGGTGCGTGAGGTGTAGGTGTCGGCGATCTCCCGGAGGGCGCGGGTCTGTTCGGCGGCGCGGCCGAGCCCCACGAGGACGGGGAGGCCCCGCGCGAGTTCGAGCAGGTGGTCCGACAGGCGGCCCAGAGCGGTGGTGGCCTGCTGCGTGTGCTCCTGCGTGTGGAGGCCGATCAGCACCATGAACACGGGCACGAGCGGCACCGTGAGGAGGATGATGAGCGCGCTGACCCAGTCCGAGGCAAGGATCCGCGCGCCGATGAGCAGCGGGACCACGGCGCACGTGATGAGCGCGGGCAGGTACTGCGTGTAGTACTTGTCGAGCCCGTCGAGTCCGCGCGTGAGCAGTACGGCGAGCGAGCCCGTGCCGCTGCCGGCGGCGGCACGCGTGGTGCCGCCGTCGTCGAGCAGGCGCAGGAGCGCCGCCTCGCGCATCCGCTCCCTGGTCCCGAGGGCGAGGCGCGCGGCGGTCGCGTCCTGCCCCCACGCCGCGATGGTGCGGAGCCCGGCACCGAGGATGCCCTGCAGCAGCACGCCGCGGACGTCGAGCGAACCGGCGGCGAGGGATCCGATGCCGAGGGCGAGGGCCTGCGCCAGGAGTACCAGCCCTGCCGCCCGGACGGCGGCGAGCACGCCGAGGAGGTACAGCGCCGTCGTCGACCCCGCGGCGCCCGCGGGCCCTCCTGCGCTCAGCGTCGCCAGCGGCGAGACGCGCCGACCGGCCGGCGCGGCGTCGGACTCCTGTGGCGTGGTGGCGTGTCCGGCGTCCCGTTTCGGGACGGCGGTCCCGACGGCGCCGCTCACAGTGCGGTGACGGCGTGGGCCGCCGGGATGCTGGACTCCGAGACCCGCTGCCGGAAGACCCAGTAGGTCCAGGCCTGGTAGGCGAGGACGAGCGGCACCCCGAAGCAGGCGACGATGCTCATCAGGCCGAGCGTGTAGGGCGAGGACGACGCGTTCTGCACGGTCAGATCGAAGGCGGGATCGAGGGTGGACGGCAGGACCACGGGGAACACGGCGCCGAAGATCGACCCGACGAGCGCCAGCATCCCGAGGCCCAGCGCCGCGAAGGCGCGGCCGTCACGGCCCACCGAGGAGAAGCGGTAGGAGGCGGTCAGCGCGCCGACGGCGCCGACGACGGCGAGCCAGGTGAGCACCGACCCGGTGTCCAGCTGGACCAGGAGCGCCCAGGCGAGGAACGGGAGCATCGCGACCGGCAGGAGGCGGCGGAACAGGCGGTCGGCCAGCGTGCGCACCCCGCCGTCGGTCTTGAGGGCGATGAACGCGGCGGCGTGGACGAGGCAGAACAGTACGACGGCGGCGGCACCCAGGAGCGCCGGCAGGGTGGCCCAGGCGAAGGCACCGCCCACGCGGTCGCCGTTCGCGTCGAGCGGCAGGCCCGTGGTGGTCAGCGCGAGCGCCGCGCCGATCCCGGCTGCCGCAGCGAACGAACCGAGCGCGATGGCCCAGTCCCAGCCGTTGCGCCAGGTGTCGCTGTGCCGCTTGCCCCGCCACTCGAACCCCACGGCGCGGAAGATCAGGCCGAGCAGGACCAGCAGGAACGGGAGGTAGAGCGCGGACAGCAGGGAGGCGTACCAGTAGGGGAAGGCCGCGAACGTGGCGCCCACCGCCGTCACGAGCCAGACCTCGTTCCCGTCCCACACCGGCCCCACGGTGTTCAGCAGCACGCGCCGCTGGGTGTCGTTGCGGGCCATGAGCTTCATCAGCATCCCCACCCCGAGGTCGAAGCCCTCGAGGAAGAGGTACCCGGACCACAGCACGGCGATCAGTACGAACCAGATGGTGGGCAGGGCCTCGGTCATCGGGGATCCTTCCGGGCAAACGAGGGGGACATGGAGCGGGACATCGAGCGGGACGTGGAGGGGGAACCGGTGCGGGACCGGTCAGTACGCGAATGCGAGGACATCGCCGTCGTCCTTCCTGCCGCCGTCGGACCCCTCGGTGTCATCGGAGTGGGTCAGCTCGGGCATCGCGGAGGCGGTGCCGCCGCGGACGTAGGTGAAGAGCAGCTTCACCTCGACCACGAGGAGGACGGCGTACACGAGGGTCAGCAGGACGAGCGAGGTGACCAGCTCGGGGAGGGACACGCCGGGCGAGACCGCTGCCGCGGTGAACATGAAGACGCCGTCGATGCCGGACGCGTCAGGATTGGGCGCGACGACGAACGGTTGCCGGCCCATCTCCGTGAAGACCCAGCCCGCGATGTTCGCCCCGAACGGCGCGAGGATCCCGAAGACCGCCAGGCGCATGAGCCACCGCGATTCCGGGACGGTGCCCCTCCGCAGGACCCACAGGGCGGCCGCGGCCGCCGCCGCGGCGATCGCCCCGAACCCGATCATGATGCGGAAGCCCCAGTAGGTGACCTCCATGACCGGCAGGTAGTCGATCTCCGAGCCCGCCAGGTCCCCGTACATCGGATCGTCCGGCAGGTGGGTGCCGTACTGCTCCTGGTACTCGGGCAGGAGGGTGTTGACGCCCTTGACCTCGGTGGTGAAATCACCGTTGGCGAGGAAGGACAGCACTCCGGGGACCTCGACGACCGCGACGATGTCGTCGCAGCTCTGCGATCCGAGGTTGCCGACGGACAGGAGGGAGAACCCCGTGCCGTCGTGGCACGCCGCCTCGGCGGCCGCCATCTTCATGGGCTGCTGCTCGAACATGAGCTTGCCCTGCAGGTCGCCGGTGATGCCCGTGCCGGCGAACGCGATCATGGCCACGACGGCGCCGGCCCGTGCCGAGCGGAGCCACACGGTGTGATCCGCCGCATCCCGCGCACCGCCGCCGTCACCGACGACGACCTTCCCGTCGGGGCCGAGCGCGTCCAGCCCGTCGTGGCGCCTCTTCCACAGGTGGTACCAGCTGATGCCGAGGAGGAAGGCCCCGGCGACGGCGAGGCAGCCGAAGAGGGTGTGCGGGAAGGCGACCAGGGCCGTGTTGTTGGTGAAGACCGCCCAGGCATCGACCATGACGGGCCTGCCATCGACCATCTCCACGCCCACGGGATGCTGCATCCACGAGTTCGCGACGAGGATGAAGTACGCGGAGAAGACGGACGCGAGCACCGCCGTCCAGAGCGAGAGCAGGTGGATCAGGCGCGGAAGCCGCCCCCAGCCGAAGATCCAGAGGCCGAGGAAGGTGGACTCGACGAAGAAGGCCAGGAGCGCCTCCATGGCGAGCGGCGCTCCGAACACGTCGCCGACGAAGCGGCTGTACTCGCTCCACGCCATGCCGAACTGGAACTCCTGCACCAGGCCCGTCGCGACGCCGACGATGAAGTTGATGAGGAAGAGCTTCCCCCAGAACTTCGTCATCCGGAGGTAGTGCTCCCGGCCGGTGCGGTACCAGAGGGTCTGCATGACCGCCACGAGCAGCCCCAGTCCGATGGTCAGGGGGACCATGATGAAGTGGTAGACGGTCGTGATTCCGAATTGCCAGCGGGCAATCTCCAAGGCTTCCATCGGGCCCTTTCAGCAGTGCATCGCGTCGATGTCGACGGGACTTCTACGGGATGTAGAACTCGTTGTTCTACATATCGTAGAACAAGTCGGAGACTCTTCTACACAGAGTAGAATTGTGGGCCGGGACGTTGTACGTTAGAGGTACCACGCGTGAGCATTCCCTCCCGGGAGTGCATCCCCGCCCCCCGAGGGGCGCGGATCGCGATCGATTGAAGGAAAGACCATGGCAACGCTCGGAGACCTGGAACGCACGGTGATGGACCTGCTGTGGACGACACCGGAGGCGATGACCGCCAACGAGCTGCGGGACGCCATCGCGGAGGCGCCGTTCGGCGAAGCGGGACGGGAACTGGCCGTCACGACGGTCCTCACCGTCCTGTCGCGGCTCGAGAAGAAGGGCCTCGTCACGCGGGAACGGGACAGCCGCCCGCACCGGTACATGTCCGTCACCAGCCGCGAGGACCACACGGCGGAACTCATGCATGAGGTACTCGTGACCGCGCCGGACCGTGAAGCCGTCCTCGCCCGCTTCATCGGCAGCGTGTCGGAAGCCGAAGCCCAGACCCTGCGCAAGCTGCTCGGCGGCAGCTGACCCGCCCCGTGTTCTGGGCCTCCTACCTGCTCGCGGCACTCGCGATCATCCTCGCGTGGCCTGCACCCATCGCACTCTCCCGGGCCGACTGGCCGGCGAGGGCGCCGTTCACGGCCATGCTGCTGTGGCAGTCGATAGCCCTGGCCGGCGGTCTGTCGATGATTGGCGCCATGCTGGTCTGGGGCCTGGAGCCGCTCGGCGACAACCTCGTCCAGGCGTCGGCGGCCTTCCTGGACATCCTGCTCGATGACAGGTCGGCCGAATCCCTCGGCGTCATCCACGTCTTCGCGATCAGCGCCGCGATCCTCCTCTTCGGGCACCTCGTCTTCACGCTGGCCCTGACCTTCGTGCGCATCCACCGGCAGCGGCGGCGACACCGGGACATGCTCACCCTCCTCAGCTCCCCCGCGGTCGGCCAGCCCGCGACGCTCGTCATCAGGCACCCCACGCCGGTGGCCTACTGCCTGCCGGGCGGGGCACGCTCCGTCACGGTGATGTCGGACGGGCTGATGGACCTGCTCAGCCAGGCGGAGCTCGACGCCGTCCTCACGCACGAGCATGCGCACCTGCACCAGCGGCACCATCTGCTGCTGTGGGCCTTCGCCGCCTGGCGGTCTGCACTGCCGTGGCTGCCCACGTCCCGGCTCGCCCAGCAGGCCGTGAGCGAACTGATCGAGATGCTCGCCGATGACGAGGCCCTGCGCCACGTGGACGAGCCGACGCTCGTGCGCGCGATCGCCATCGTGGGCGCGGGGGCGGCGCCGTCGGCTCCGGATGCACTCGATGACTCACTGGGCGACGAGAGCGGGATCCCCCTGACCACCGCGAGGGCGGTGTCCGGCGGGACCGCCGACGGGGCGTCGACGGTACCGCGCCTGCGCCGGCTGCTCACTCCCCTACCGCCCCTCAGCCGGATGCAGCAGGGGTTGGCCCTGTCATCCGCCGGACTGCTGCTGGTGGTGCCTCCGCTGCTCCTGGTGGCCCCCGAACTGCTCGGCTGAGCACCCGTCAGGCGTCGATGCGGTCCCGGTCGAGGGATGCCGCGCCCGCGACGATGAAGTCCTTGCGGGGGGCGACGTCGCTGCCCATCAGCAGGTTGAAGACGCGCTCCGCGGATTCTGCCTCCTGGATGCGCACGCGCCGCAGGGTCCGATGCCGCGGATCCATGGTGGTCTCCGCGAGCTGGTCCGCGTCCATCTCCCCGAGCCCCTTGTAGCGCTGGATCGGCGACTTGTAGCGCTTCCCCTGCTTCTCCATGGCCGCGAGGAGCCGCGTGAGTTCCGCCTCCGAGTAGGTGTAGATCATCTCGTTGGCCTTCGAGCCTCCGTTGATGACCTCGACCCGGTGCAGCGGTGGGACGGCGGCGTACACCCGGCCGGCCTCCACCAGCGGGCGCATGTACCGGAAGAAGAGGGTCAGGAGCAGCGTCCGGATATGGGCGCCGTCCACGTCGGCATCGGTCATCAGGATGACCTTGCCGTAGCGCCGCGCGTCCAGCTGGAAGCTCCGCCCCGAGCCCGCCCCGATGACCTGGATGAGGGCGGCGCACTCGGCGTTGGAGAGCATGTCCCCCACCGACGCCTTCTGCACGTTGAGGATCTTGCCCCGGATGGGCAGCAGCGCCTGGTAGTCGGAGGAGCGGGCGTTCTTCGCGGTACCGAGCGCGCTGTCGCCCTCGACGATGAAGAGTTCCGACCGCTCGGCGTCGTCGATCCGGCAGTCCGCGAGCTTGGCGGGCATGGAGGAGGTCTCGAGGGCGTTCTTGCGCCGCTGCGTCTCCTTGTGGACCCGCGCCGAGATACGGGACTTCATCTCCGCGACGACCTTCTCGAGCAGCAGCGCCGACTGAGCCTTGTCGTTCCGCGCCGAGGAGGACAGCCGCGCCTGCAGCTCCTTCTCCACCACCTTCGCGACGATCGCCCGGACGGCGGAGGTCCCGAGGATCTCCTTGGTCTGGCCCTCGAACTGGGGCTCGGCGAGGCGCACGGTGAGCACGGCCGTCAGCCCGGCGAAGACGTCGTCCTTCTCGATCTTGTCGGTGCCGGCCTTGAGCTTGCGCGCGTTGGCCTCGATGACCTTGCGGAAGGTCTTCAGGAGCGCCTGCTCGAAGCCGCTCTGGTGCGTGCCGCCCTTGGGGGTCGCGATGATGTTGACGTAGCTGCGGACCGTCGTCTCGTAGCCGATACCCCAGCGCAGCGCGATGTCCACCTCGCAGTCGCGCTCCACCTCCGCCATCTGGCTGTGCCCGCGGTCGTCGAGGACGGGCACGGACTCCTTGAAGCGGCCCGACCCGTGGAAGCGCCACACATCGGTGACCGCGGTGTCGAGGGCGAGGAACTCGGCGTATTCGGAGATGCCGCCGTCGTGCTGGAAGACCTCCTCAACGGGGCCGGCCTCCGCCGGCGTGCCCGGGAGCTTCCGCTCGTCCCGGAGGGTGATGCGGAGGCCCGGCACCAGGAAGGACGTCTGGCGGGCTCGGGTCTGCAGTTCTTCGTAGGAGAACGTCGCGTCCGGCGTGAAGATCTGGCGGTCGGCCCAGTACCTGATGCGGGTTCCCGTCACACCGCGCTTGGCCGTCCCGACGACCTCGAGGCGCGAACCGTCGAGGAAGGGTTCGAACGGTGCGGTGGGCGAGGGCGTCCTGCCGTCCTTGAAGAGGCCGGGCTCGCCGCGGCGGAAGGACATGGCGTAGGTCTTGCTGCCGCGATCGACGAAGACGTCCAGACGGGAGGACAGCGCATTGACCACGCTGGCGCCGACACCGTGGAGGCCACCGGAGGCCGTGTAGGAGCCGCCGCCGAACTTGCCGCCGGCGTGCAGCTTGGTGAACACCACCTCGACGCCGGTCAGGCCGGTCTTGGGTTCGATGTCCACGGGGATGCCACGGCCGTCGTCGTGGATCTCCACCGAGCCGTCGGCGTGCAGGATGACCGTGATGCTTTGGCCGTGGCCGGCCAGCGCCTCGTCGACCGAGTTGTCGATGATCTCCCACAGGCAGTGCATGATGCCGCGGGAGTCCGTGGACCCGATGTACATCCCGGGGCGCTTGCGCACCGCCTCGAGTCCCTCGAGGACCGAGAGGTGCCGGGCGGTGTAGTCCGAGGTGGGGGTCACGGTGAGTCAGTCTCCTTGGCGGAACGGGCACGATCCAGGACAGGCGTCAGGAGGGTGGTTGCCGGGATGGGTCGCTCCAGTTTATTACCTCCCGCCGACAGTGACCGGCAGGGGCCGCACCGAGAGCACCCGCCCCCGCGCCTCCATCGCCGACGATGTGACCCATACCCCTGATACGCCGCCAGCGAAAGGGGGCCAAGCCTGCGAAGGTGCGGCCACGAATAGTGGTTATATGAATACACGATCCACATGAGGAGGCATTCATGACCACTGCAGTAGCCACTCGCGAGCTCACTGCCCTGGACCGCTGCGACCGCTGCGGCGCCCAGGCCTATGTTCGGGCAGTCCTTCAGTCCTCCGGTGGAGAGCTTCTGTTCTGCGGCCACCATGCGCGCGCCGTCGAAGCTAACCTCAAGCCGCTCACCTCTGAGTGGCAGGACGAGACCCAGCGGCTTCACGCGAAGCCGGCCCTCGCAGGCGACTGATCGCCCCAGGGACCACCGACCACGAACACCATGAGGCGCCCCGTGTACAGGCGCTGACGGACAAGGAAAGGCCCGCTCCGATGGAGCGGGCCTTTCCTCGTGCCGGGGCTTGTCCGGACTCCTGCTCCCATGACGAAGGGCCCCTCCCGGCGGGAGGAACCCTTCGTCGAAAATGCCCGGACGGTCAGTCGAGGTAGTCCCGGAGGACCTGGGACCGGGAGGGGTGGCGCAGCTTCGACATCGTCTTCGACTCGATCTGGCGGATGCGCTCGCGCGTGACGCCGTAGACCTTGCCGATCTCGTCCAGCGTCTTCGGCTGTCCGTCGGTCAGGCCGAAGCGCATGGCCACGACGCCCGCCTCCCGCTCCGAGAGGGTGTCCAGCACCGAGTGGAGCTGCTCCTGCAGGAGGGTGAAGCTCACGGCGTCCGCCGGTACCACGGCCTCGGAGTCCTCGATCAGGTCACCGAACTCCGAGTCGCCGTCCTCGCCGAGCGGCGTGTGCAGGGAGATGGGCTCGCGGCCGTACTTCTGGACCTCGACGACCTTCTCCGGCGTCATGTCGAGTTCGAGAGCGAGTTCCTCCGGGGTCGGTTCGCGCCCGAGGTCCTGCAGCATCTGCCGCTGGACACGGGCCAGCTTGTTGATGACCTCCACCATGTGCACCGGGATGCGGATGGTGCGGGCCTGGTCCGCCATGGCGCGGGTGATGGCCTGGCGGATCCACCAGGTCGCGTAGGTGGAGAACTTGAAGCCCTTGGTGTAGTCGAACTTCTCGACCGCACGGATCAGGCCGAGGTTGCCTTCCTGGATCAGGTCCAGGAAGAGCATGCCGCGCCCGGTGTACCGCTTGGCCAGCGACACGACGAGGCGGAGGTTGGCCTCGAGGAGGTGGTTCTTCGCCCGCTTGCCGTCGTGGATCACGAACTCGAGTTCGCGCTTCAGCTTCGGATCCATGTCCGGATCCGCGGCGATCTTCTCCTCGGCGAAGAGGCCCGCCTCGATGCGCAGGGCCAGGTCCACTTCCTGCTCCGCGTTCAGCAGGGCGACCTTGCCGATCTGCTTCAGGTAGTCCTTGACGGGGTCCGCGGTGGCACCGGCGGACACGACCTGCTGCGCGGGTGCGTCGTCGTCGTCGGCGTCGGAGTAGACGAAGCCGGTGCTCGTCCCGACCTCGGGGGTCTCGGGCTTCGCGTCCTCGGCATCGACGTCGACCTCGACGGCGGGATCCGTTGTGTCGACGGTGTCCACGGAACCCTGGGCGTCCGCTGCGGAGGCCTTCGCTGCAGCGGCCGAAGCGGCCTTGGTGGCGGGCTTCTTGGCCGCGACCCGTCGCTTGGTAGTGGTGGTACCAGCGTCTGACGACGCCGGTGCTGCTGTCTTCTTGACCGACACAGAGAACCTTTCGTACGGCGGTGTGTGGCATCGTCAGAGGGACAACACCACTATGACCCTGTCAAGTCCGCGCTCGATACCAGATGAACACTGCCGGGTCAGTTCCCAAGGGAACGGTCCTGCAGCCCTCGCTATTCCCTCGGACTCGCCTCTCGGCAAGGACCCGCGTGGAAACGCTCGGTGAAGTTCTGGTGCACGGACCCAACCGGGTCTCAACTCCGATTGTCTCACGGGTCGCCACCGCGCCGGAAATCACCCGGCGGTCGGCTGCCGGCCCGTGGCTCCGCCGGTCCTGCCGGCCCTCCGGACTCAGGCCGCGTCATGGAGGGCGGCCGCTGCCCCCGTGGTCCAGGCGGTCGCGCGGCTCCGGGCCCAGGCCGGCAGCCCTCCGCGGCGCAGGAGCTCGTGCAGCAGGCGCGCGAGGCGGTAGCCGGGCACCGCCCGCTCCGCCGCGTCGAGGAAGACGGCCGCGCGTGACCCCCGGCCCCTCGCGTATTCGAACCAGGCGCTCATGGTCAGGGCTGCGGCACGCGACTCGCCGTCCGATACCGCCGCGAGCCGCGCGAGGAGGATGCTCATCGCATCGACGCGGTCCCAGGCGATCGCGCCGGAGTGCCTGCCGGCCAGCACATCCGCATAGAGCAGGGCCTCGGCCCCGCAGGATGCAGGCCCTGCCGACGGCGACCCGGCCGGCTCGGCGTCGGGACCGGTTCCGGGACAGGTTTCGGGACCGATGACGACCCCGGCGGCCCGGAGTGCGGCGACGGCATCCTGGAGCGGGCCGCCGCTCCGCACGTCCGGCAGGACCCGCGCGGCGGCGATCGGGGACCCCTCCGCCGTCGACGGGGTGCCGGCTGGCGGGCCGGGCTCGAGCAACCCGCAGCCGGTCGCCCCATCGAGGGCTGCCGCGGAGCCGAGGCACGCACTGGCGAGGAGGAAGTCGCGGACCGCACGGGACTCGACGCTCGCGAGGAGGAAGCCCGCGACGTCGGGCTCGGCCTCCACGCCGAACTCCCCTGCGCAGGGCAGGACGGCGTCCCACAGCGCGGACGTCGCGCGGAACTGGTCGGGCGCCGTCCACCGGCCCGCGCAGCACGCGGCATAGTGCGCCTGCGCGCCTTCGACGGCCCGTATCGTCGCGGCCGACGCCCCCGATCCTCCGTCCTGCGCGGCGACGGAGGGTGCGGCCCGGAGGACGGCGTCGGGCGCGGATGCGTCGAAGGCGCTTCCGCCGAAGATCAGCTCGGCGTTCAGTGCGCTGAGCGTCACGGTGTCGAGGGGCTGCCCGGGCCAGGGGCAGCACTCCTCCTCCGTGCAGAACACGTCGCGCCACCCGGACCGCGAGACGAGCCAGCCCCCGCGGACGGGGAGGCCCGCGGCATCGAGGACCGTCTCGACGGTCCGCACCAGCCCGCTGCGCGGGGCCAGGGTGCGTCTCTCCCAGCGTTCCTCGGTGTACACCACGACGAGCGTGCCATCCGCGTCGGCGTCACCCTGCAGGAACGAGAGCACGCCGTCGGCGAACCCGAACGGATCCGCCCCGGCCTCGGGGAGGTCCACCCGCAGCGTGGCTCCGAGCCTCCTGCCGGTGGTGGTCAGGACCACCAGGCTCTCGCGGGGCATGAATCCGAGGGCATGGGGGATGTAGGAGAGGATGTCGGCCGGTGAGGTGACGACGAAGGACGGTGACGCTGGGGTGCCCGGTGCGGGGCTCGCGGGAGATGACATGCCGCCAGCGTCCTCGCGTCGCCGGTGGAACGCACCGGGATTCCGGCCTATGTGGACAACCGCGGCCGCGGCGAGGGCGCGGAGGCCGCCCTAGCGGTTCCGGGCTGCTCTCCGCTCCCGGCGGCGCCGGCGTTCCCGGGCGAGGGCGTCACGGAGCGGTGGGACGACGACCCCCTGCTCCGCCATCCTCCGGCGGACCCTCCGCCGTGCGACGACGACGGCGGTGGCGCCGACCGCGAGGACGAGGAGCTGCACGGACATCGCGAGGCGGAAGGACGGCAGCGCGTACAGGTCCCCCTGCGAGAAGCCGTTGCCGAGCAGGAGGTCGAGGACGGTCCCGATGGCGAACATCGTGAGCAGGGACGCCATGAAGCCGCCGATGTTGACGATCCCGGTGGCGGTCCCCATGCGTGCTGCGGGGTTGAACGTGCGGGCGAAATCGAACGCGATCATGGACCCCGGCCCTCCCACGGCGAGCGCCACCACCAGCAGGGTCAGGAGCGGCAGGGGTGCGGGTCCCGGGTAGACGAGGACCGCGAGCCAGGCCACGGCCATCAGGGCGGCGATCGCGAGCACCATGGTGGACCGCCGGAGGGGATGCCGGCCCACGTAGCGGCCGAGGAGCGGACCGCAGACGATCCCGACCGCGACGAACAGGGTCATCAGGGCTGACGCCGCGCCTTCACCCACCTTCTCGGCCCGCACCAGGTAGGGGTAGCCCCACATGAGGACGAAGACGGTGCCGGGGAACTGGATGGTGAAGTGCGTCCACAGGCCGAGCCGCGTGCCGGGCTGCTTCCAGGCGGCGGCGAGGGACGTGCCGGTCTCCCGGATGGTCTGGGCGCTCCGCGTGCCGGCGACGGGCGAGTCCCGGATCAGGCTCACCGAGAGCACGACGGCGAGGACCGAGAGGGCGGCGGCCGAGAGGAAGGCGGACTGCCAGCCGAAGACGGACAGCACGGCCACGAACGGGATGACCGAGACCACCTGCCCGAGCTGGCCGATGATCCCCGTCCACTGCGTCAGGACGGGGATGCGGAGCGGCTCGAACCACGCGGGGAGCAGCCGGAGCACGCTGATGAACGTCATGGCGTCCCCCGCCCCCACGAGCAGGCGGCCCACGATGCCGGCTCCCACGGAATCCGCGAAGGCCAGCTGCGCCTGCCCCAGCGCCATGAGCACGCCGCCGGCGACGATCAGCGTCCGGGGACCCCAGCGGTCGACGAGGACACCGACCGGCACCTGCAGTCCGGCGTAGACGAGCAGCTGGACGACGGTGAAGATCGACAGCTGCGAGGCCGAGGCACTGAAGCGGTCCGTGGCCTCGAGGCCGGCGACGCCGAAGGTGGTGCGCTGCGTGACGGCGACCAGGTAGGCCACGACCCCCGCCGCCCAGACCAGGAGTGCCCGCGAAGAATTCACCCGCCCATTATCCCGTGGCGGACGCGCCGCCCGGTCCGTCGTCGTGTCCGTCGGAGGCGCCGGGCTTCGACGCCGCCCCGGTCCCGGGGGAGGCATCCGCGCTGCCGGAGCCGTCGTCGTCGGTGCTGGAGCGGTCGTAGTCGATGGGCGTGGTCCCCAGGAACTCCGTGTCCCAGAGCAGCGTGGACTCCTCCTCCGCCTGCGGGCTCGCCAGGTAGGCCTCGACCGCGGCGCCGAGCTCCTCCGCGCTGGCGAGCTCGCTGTTGTCCTTGACCAGCAGCGACTTCCGGGCGACGCCGTCGGCGTACTCGTCGTAGCGCTTCTCGAGGGAGGCGACCACGGACTGCACCTCGGTGGAGTTCCCGACCTGCCGGGCGATCTGCCGTTCGACGTCGCGCCCGGTCTCCCGCAGGCGGTCGGTGGGAAGGACGAGCCGGGCGGTCGCGCCCAGGTATTCGAGGCCCGCCACGGCGGCGGGAGGGTACTCGGCCTCGGCGAGGTAGTGCGGTACGTGGATGACGTGCCCCACGACGTCGTGCCCGGCCTCGATCAGGCGCAGCTCCAGCACATGTCCGATGGAGGCCTGCAGCTCGGCCGTGGGCCGCCAGGCGTTCATGCCGTCGATGAGGTCGGACCGGTTGCCGTGCAGCGTCACGCCGATGGGCCGCGTGTGGGGGACGGGCATCGGGATCGCGTGGATCCACGAGGTCATCGGCACGTCCAGTTCCTCGACGAGTCCGACGACGGCGCTCGCGAAACGCTCCCACTGCAGGTCCGGCTCGGCGCCGGTGAGCAGCAGGAAGGGCTCGCCGAGGCCGTCGTACAGGCGGTGCAGTTCGAGCCGGTGCGGCCGGTAGTCCGTCAGGTGGTCCTCGGCGAAGGTGATCTTCGGGCGGCGGCCGCGGTAGTCCATGAGCTGGTCGGCGTCGAACTCGGCGACGGGCTCGTGCTCGAGCACCTCGAGGAGTTCCTCGCTGACCTGCGAGACGACCTGCCCGGCGTCCATGAAGCCGGTCAGGCTCACCAGCAGGGGCAGCCCCCTGCTCCCGGGGTCGTCGAAGACGTCGGTGTCGGTGGTGTACAGGGTTCGTGGATCCAGCATGGCTCTCTCCTCCGGTCAGGTCCTGCTCTCCTCAACACCACCCGCGCCGGCTTCATTCCGGGCCGTCGCGGGGTAGAGACTACGATCGTCAGGACGGTTCCCGGACCACCGGATACCGGGAGCACCCGCAACGCCGATCCGGACCACCCAGCCGGACACGAGGAGACAGATTCCGTGATCAGAACCACCGAACTACACCTGACCGCCTCCGCGAAGGACCTCAGGAAGATCCCGAGCGACGCGCTCGTGATCGCGGTCGCCAAGGGGACCGACGGGCCCGTCCTGCTCGACAGTCCCCTGCCCGCCAAAGCCGCGCGCGCCCTCGGTGACTCCCTCCAGGTCCTCGGCATCACGGGTGCCGCGGACGAGGTGCGCCGCTTCCCCGGCCTCCCCGAGACCGGCGCCGATTCGCTCGTGCTCTCCGGCGTGGGACCCGTGGCCGCCGGCGAGGTCCTCGCACCCGAGACCCTGCGCCGCGCCGCGGGCGCCGCGATCCGCCAGCTGACCGGGCTGGAGACCGTCGTCCTCGCCCTGCCGGCCGAGACCGTGGCGGCCGCGACCGCCGTCGCGGAGGGCGCCGCGTTCGGCGCCTACAGCTACGAGGGGCACAAGTCCGGGATCAAGCCCGACGGCACGGTCGCCCCGCCGAAGGACAGGGAGGCCGTCCGCAGCGTCGTCGTGTACACGCCGGTCGCGGACGACGCCGACCTGGCCCCCGCGCTGCGGCGCGCCGTGATCCTCGGCAAGAACGTCAACGCCACACGCACGCTCGTGAACCAGCCGCCGAGCCACCTCTACCCGGAGACGTTCGCGCAGGCCGCGAAGGAGCTCACCCGCGGCCTCCCCGTGAAGGTCACCGTCATGGACGAGAAGCGCCTCGAGCGTGACGGCTACGGCGGCATCCTCGGCGTCGGCAAGGGATCCTCGCGGCCCCCGCGCATGGTCAAGGTGGAGTACTCCCCCGCCCGGTCCGCCGTGCACCTCGCCCTCGTGGGCAAGGGCATCACCTTCGATTCCGGCGGACTCTCGCTCAAGCCCGCCGCGGGCATGCAGACCATGAAGCTGGACATGGCGGGCGCCGCCGTCGTCCTGACCACGCTTATCGCCGTCGCCGAACTGGGCCTGCCCGCCAAGGTCACGGCCTGGCTGTGCCTGGCCGAGAACATGCCCTCCGGGACCGCGCAGCGCCCCGAGGACGTCCTGTCGATCTACGGCGGGCGGACCGTCGAGGTCCTCAACACCGACGCCGAGGGCCGCCTGGTCCTCGCCGACGGCCTCGCGGCCGCGAGCGAGGAGGCACCCGATGCCATCATCGACATCGCGACGCTGACGGGCGCGCAGATGATCGCCCTCGGGACGCGTGTCTCCGGTGTCATGGGCGACGACGGCGTCCGCGACGCTGTGAAGGCCGCGGCGGACCGCGCGGGCGAGCAGTTCTGGCCCATGCCCCTGCCCGAGGAGCTGCGGCCCAGCCTCGACTCGCAGGTCGCGGACATCGCCAATATCGGCGAGCGGAACGGCGGCATGATGACCGCCGCGGTGTTCCTCCGCGAATTCGTCGGCCAGGTCGACGGCGAGAAGATCCCCTGGGCGCACCTGGACATCGCCGGGCCGGCCTTCAACGAGGGTGCGCCGTACGGCTACACCCCGAAGGCGGGCACCGGCGTCGGGGTCCGCACCCTGCTGGCGTACGTCGAGGACGTGCTCGCCCGCACCGCGTAGCCTGCGAGGGGCGCCGAGCCGCAGGCCCGGCGCCCCTCGACCCCTTCTCCGTCCTCTCCACCGGCCCTCCACGGCCCGGGTGAGAATGGGCACATCCGCGAACTGCGGTGCGTAGCGCCCGCGCTTCAAGTGGATGCCGATGACATCTGGGGATAGGGTGAAAAACGAGGGTACGAAGCACCTGCGACCGCACCGCGACCGCACCAGTTCTCGATTCATCAACCGATCTATCAACCGACGCGCCCTGCGCGTCAACAGACCACGCGAGGGAGCGTCCAAGTGGCCGCATCGGCAACTGCGCAAGAATTCGACATCCTGGTACTGGGTGGAGGCAGCGGCGGCTACGCTGCGGCTCTCCGCGCGGTGCAGCTGGGCTTCACCGTGGGGCTCATCGAGAAGGGCAAGCTGGGCGGCACCTGCCTCCACAACGGCTGCATCCCCACGAAGGCGCTCCTGCACTCGGCAGAGATCGCCGACGGCGCCCGCGACGCCGAGAAGTACGGCGTCAAGGCCACGTTCGAGTCGATCGACATGAACGCCGTCAACGCATACAAGGACGGCATCATCGCCGGCAAGTACCGCGGCCTGCAGGGACTCATCAAGTCCAAGGGCATCACGGTCATCGAGGGCTCGGGCAAGCTCGCGTCGGAGAACACCATCGACGTCGACGGCACGGTCTACACCGGCAAGCACATCGTCCTGGCCACCGGCTCCTTCTCGCGCAGCCTCCCCGGCCTCGAGATCGGCGGCAAGGTCATCACCTCGGACCAGGCCCTCACCATGGACTTCGTGCCGAAGACGGCGATCATCCTCGGCGGCGGCGTCATCGGCTGCGAGTTCGCGTCCGTCTGGAAGTCCTTCGGCGTGGACGTCACCATCATCGAGGCCCTCCCCTCCCTCGTCCCGAACGAGGACGCCTCGATCGTCAAGAACTTCGAACGGGCGTTCAAGAAGCGCGGCATCAAGTTCAACACCGGCACCCGGTTCAAGTCCGTCGAGCAGAACGACGACGGCGTCGTGGTGTCCCTCGAGGACGGCAAGACCTTCGAGGCGGACCTCATGCTCGTCGCCGTCGGGCGCGGACCCGTCACCCGGGACCTCGGCTACGAGGAGGCCGGCCTCACCCTGGACCGCGGCTTCGTCATCACCGACGAGCGCCTCCACACCGGCGTCGGGAACATCTACGCGATCGGCGACATCGTCCCCGGCCTGCAGCTGGCCCACCGCGGCTTCCAGCAGGGCATCTTCGTGGCGGAGGAGATCGGCGGCCTGAAGCCCGTCGTCGTTGCCGACCTGAACATCCCCAAGGTCACCTACAGCGATCCCGAGATCGCATCCGTGGGCTACACCGAGAAGGCCGCACGCGAGAAGTTCGGCGACGACCGCGTCGAGACGCACGAGTACAACCTCGCCGGCAACGGCAAGAGCTCGATCATCGGCACCGGCGGCCTCGTGAAGCTCGTCCGCGAGAAGGACGGCCCGATCGTGGGCGTCCACATGCTCGGCAGCCGCATGGGCGAGCAGATCGGCGAGGCGCAGCTCATCGTCAACTGGGAGGCGTACCCCGAGGACGTGGCCCCGCTCATCCACGCGCACCCCACGCAGAACGAGGCCCTCGGCGAGGCCCACCTCGCCCTCGCCGGCAAGCCGCTGCACGGCTGACGCGCAACACCTCAGGCACCACCCCGGCTTGGTCCACGCCCCGAGGGCGTGGACTAAGCTCGGAACCAGGAAACCCGAGCACGTCCAGCTGAGCACGCCACGCGCGTCGACCAGCTGCCAAGGAACGATCTACGAAGGAGAAACGGGCGCATTATGTCTGAATCCGTGAACTTGCCCGCTCTCGGTGAAAGCGTCACCGAAGGCACCGTGACCCGCTGGCTGAAGCAGGTCGGTGACCGTGTCGAGGTCGACGAGCCCCTCCTCGAGGTCTCCACCGACAAGGTCGACACCGAGATCCCGTCACCGATCGCGGGCGTGATCGAGGAGATCCTCGTCGCCGAGGACGAGACCGCCGAGGTCGGCGCCCCGCTCGTGCGGATCGGCGACGGCTCCGGCAGCGCCGATGGGGGCAGCACCGATACGGGCAGTGCCGATGCGAGCGCCGCTCCGGCCGCCGAGGAGGCTCCCGCCGAGCCCGACGCAGAGCCCGACGCAGAGCCCGAAGCCGCTCCTGCGGCAGCGGAGTCCTCCGATGACGAGCCCTCCGCGGACTCGTCCGAAGGCACCGAGGTCACCCTCCCCGCGCTCGGCGAGAGCGTCACCGAGGGCACCGTCACCCGCTGGCTCAAGGCCGTCGGCGACGACGTCGAGGTCGACGAGCCCCTCCTCGAGGTCTCGACCGACAAGGTCGACACCGAGATCCCCTCCCCCGTCGCCGGCAAGCTCCAGGAGATCCGCGTGAACGAGGACGAGACCGCCGAGGTCGGCGCCGTCCTCGCCGTGATCGGGTCGGGGGCTGCCGCGCCCAGGAAGACCGAGGCCGCAGCGGGCGAACCGCTGGCCGCAGCACCCGCCGAGGAACGCGACGACGCCCCCGCGAAGGAGGCCCCGCAGGCCTCCACGCCCGACGACGCCCCCGCCCCGAAGCCCGCCGCGGCCGAGGACAAGCCCGCCGGGAAGACTGCCCCGGAGCCGGCTGCCGAAGCCGCACCGGCGGAGGTGTCCGGAGGCTCGGACGCCGCAGCCTACGTGACGCCCCTCGTCCGCCGCCTGGCCAACCAGAACGACGTCGACCTCTCGACCGTCAAGGGCACCGGCGTGGGAGGGCGCATCCGCAAGCAGGACGTCCTCGAGGCAGCGGAGGCGAAGAAGGCCCCGCAGGCCGAGCCCGCAGCCGCCGACGCCGCGCCGGCACCCGCCGCCGCCGCACCGTCGAAGCCCGCGGCACCCGCCGTCGAGCCCTCGAAGCTGCGCGGCACCGTCGAGAAGGCCCCGCGCATCCGCCAGACCATCGCCAAGCGCATGCGCGAGTCGCTCGAGGTGTCCGCCCAGCTCACCCAGGTGATCGAGGTCGACATGACCCGCATCGCGAAGCTGCGCACCGCGTCGAAGGACTCCTTCCAGGCGCAGAACGGCGCGAAGCTCACCTTCCTGCCGTTCCTCTCCAAGGCCGTCACCGAGGCGCTCAAGCAGCACCCCAAGCTGAACGCCTCCTTCGACGAGGAGAAGAAGGAAGTGACGTACCACGACGCCGAGCACCTGGCGATCGCGGTCGACACCGAGAAGGGCCTGCTCGTCCCGGTCATCAGGGACGCCGGCAACCTCAACCTCGGCGGCCTGGCCAAGAAGATCGCCGACGTCGGCGCACGCACCCGCAACGGTCAGATCGGCCCGGACGAGCTCTCGGGCGGCACGTTCACGATCACGAACATCGGGTCCGCCGGAGCCCTGTTCGACACGCCGATCATCAACCAGCCGCAGGTAGGCATCCTCGGGACGGGCATCATCGTCAAGCGTCCCGTGGTCATCACCGGCCCGGACGGCGACGACACGATCGCGATCCGCTCCATGATGTACCTGAGCCTGACGTACGACCACCGTCTGGTGGACGGCGCGGACGCGGGCCGCTTCCTGCAGACGCTCAAGGCACGCCTGGAAGGCGGCGCGTTCGAGGCCGAGCTCGGACTGTAACGCCCACCCTGAACGCAGGAGAAGCCGCTTCCCGTGAGGGGGCGGCTTCTCCCGTTCCCTCCCGCTCCCTAGGATGGGACCGAAGCACCGGACGCGACCCCCGCGCCCGTTCGACAGCAAGGAGAACCATGGCTACCGTTCGCACAGCCCATACCGTCTGGAGCGGGGACCTCGCCTCGGGCTCGGGGCAGGTCTCGCTCGACTCCTCAGGCCTCGGCACCTACGACGTCACCTGGAAGGCACGCGCCGAGCAGTCCGGAGGCAAGACGAGCCCCGAGGAGCTCATTGCCGCCGCGCACTCCGCCTGCTTCTCGATGGCCTTCAGCAACGCCCTCGGCGAGGAGGGGAAGACCCCGGAGCGCGTCGAGACGAAGGCGGAGGTGGACTTCCAGCCGGGGACCGGGATCACCGCCATCCGCCTCACGCTGGACGCCACCGTGCCCGGACTGTCCGAGGAGGACTTCCAGCGCGTGGCCCAGGCCGCCAAGGTGGGCTGCCCGGTGTCGCAGGCGCTGGCCGCGGTCAAGGACATCTCCCTGACCGCCACGCTGCAGGGCTGAGCCCTCCCGCCCCGTGATGCGAAGGACCCCGGACGCCGTCCGGGGTCCTTCGTCGCGACCGGCCTTCCCTCGGCCCCGCCTCGCGGCCACCCCCGCAGTCGGCTCCGGTACCGATCCCCCGTGACAAGTGGTTCGATGGGACCATGCGCATCCTCCTCGCCGGCGCGTCCGGGACCATCGGTACTGCCCTCATCCGCCAGCTCGAGACGAACCATGAGGTCCGACGCCTGGTGCGCAGGGCTCCAAAGGGTCCGCAGGAGGTCCGGTGGCACCCCTCCGCCGGGGAGCTCGACGTCGACGCCGTCGACTGGGCGGACGCCGTCATCAACCTCTCCGGGGCGGGCATCGCGGGCGGACTCTGGACGAGGAGCTACAGGGAGACGCTCTACTCCTCGCGTATCCTGCCCACCCGCACGCTCGTCGACGCGATGCGGAAGGCCGCGAACCCGCCCGCTGTCTTCATCAGCCAGTCCGCGTCGGGCTACTACGGGGACCGCGGTGACGAGGTGCTGACCGAGGGTTCGTCCTCCGGCGGGACGCTGCTCGCCGACATCTGCCGCCGGTGGGAGGCCGAAGCGCTCCGCGCTCCCGACACCGTCCGTGTCGTGCTCGCCCGCACCGGGATCGTCATGTCGGAAAAGGGCGGCGCGCTGCCCAAACTGCTGACCCCAATCCGATTCTTCGCCGGGACCTCGCTCGGTTCCGGCCGCCAGTGGTGGCCATGGATCAGCCTCGACGACGAGGTCAGGGCGCTCGAGTTCCTCCTCACGGCACCGCTGTCGGGGCCGGTCAACCTGAGCGCTCCTGCGCCCGCGACCCTGGATGCGATCACCCTGCACCTCGGCGAGGCACTTCACCGGCCGGTGTGGTTCCGCGTCCCCGGCCCGATCCTGACCACCGTCATCGGGCAGCTCGCCTACGAACTCCTGCTGGTCAGCTCCCGGATGGAGCCTCGCGCGCTGACCCGGGCCGGCTTCACCTTCGGCGAGCCCACACCGGAGGCCCTCGCCGCCTGGGTGCACCGCACCGTGACGTCCTGAACCCTGCGGGCACCACGCCTCAGGCGGGCGGCGCGACGAC
Organism: Arthrobacter antioxidans; assembly: GCF_023100725.1. Lineage (NCBI taxonomy): Bacteria > Bacillati > Actinomycetota > Actinomycetes > Micrococcales > Micrococcaceae > Arthrobacter > Arthrobacter antioxidans. The sequence goes on along the minus strand of NZ_CP095501.1, from coordinate 1,489,116 downwards.
GGAGTGGATCCGCCAGCCGTCGGCGGAACTCCAGAGGACGAAGATCAGCTCCTGCCGACCGGCCGCCGTGAGCGGGCTCGGCCCGGACCGCGGCGGCCCCGTCCCCGCCGCCGTCTCGGTGTAGGAGGAGAGCGCCGCCGTCGCCCGGACCACGGACACCTCGATGGTCGGGGGCGGGTCGGTGACCGCCGCCAGGCTCGCGAGCGCCGGGAGGCCCGCCAGCTCCGCGTCCGTCAGGGCGGCCGCGTCCCGGATGTCGATCGACAGGTCACGGAGGGTCCTGCCCGTCTCCGCGAGCGCCCCGACCGCTTCACGGTCCACCGCCATCGCAGGGGACCCCTCGACGTCGACCATCGCGAGCAGGTCCGGATCGGCCTCGGCGAAGGCCCGCGCGCGCACGGCGGCCAGGCCGTCCAGCGCTGCGGCGGGATCGGCGGCCGGCGCGGCCCGGCCCGGGTCCGCTCCCGGCGGGTCGTCCCCGCCGCCTGCCTCGGTCCGGTCCGTCGGGACGGGATCCGCACGGTCGGACCCGGCACCGGACGGCGACGCATCGGTGGCGGCGCCGGGAGCAGCGTCGGGAACGGCACCGGGCACGGCACCGGGTGCACTGTCGGCCGCGGGCTCCGCGGAACGGACGACGTCGACGGTCAGGGCCATCCCCGCGATGAGCAGCACGACCGCCGCCACTCCCGCCAGGATCGCCAGCACGCCCCGGGTGCGTCGCTCCCGCCCTGTACGGCCCGACTCCTGCTGGCGCGCCGCCCGTCGGGGGGCGGAGGCCTGCCCTGCGCCCCGGAGCGGTTCTCGCGAGCGTCCTTCAAACGGGCGTGCTCCCGGCCCGGGTGCCCACAGGAGTGCTTCCCGCGGGCGCCCCCCTGCGGGGCGTCGTCCCCGCCCGGCTCCGGGCGCTCCGGGTACTCCCCCGTCGGAGCGCGGGCGGATGCCGGCCAGCCGCGTCCATCGGGACGGCGGAGCGCTGGGCGGAGGGTCCGCGCGCCGGGTCAGCAGTTCCGGCAGGACGCTCGTATGCACGGCCGGAACGAGGTCGACGGGGACCGGCGTGGCGCCGGCCAGCAGGCCGCGGGCGAAGTCGTCCGCGGTGGGGCGCCGGTCCCGGCTGGAGCTCAGCGCATCCTCGATGAGCTGCATGAGCTCCCGCGGTATCTCCGGGACGATCAGTGCGAGGGGCGGCCGCTGCTCGGCGGGTCCGGGGACCCGGCCGGTCAGCGCGAACCAGGCCACGGCCGCCAGGGCGAAGACGTCGGCGCCGGCGTCGAACGACCCGTCGTGGAGCGGATCGAGGAAGCCGGGTGTCCCCGCGTGGCCATCACGCTCGGCCCCCAGGAGGCGCCCCGTCCCGAGATCGCCGAGGAGCGGCTTGCCCTCGGCCGTGAACAGGATGTTCCCCGGTGTCACGTCGCCGTGCAGGGCTCCGGCGCCGTGCAGGTAGCCGAGCACCTGCGCCACCGGGACCAGGGCCGTCACGACCTCGGGGACCGGCAGGGGGCCGCGACTCGTCACGAGGCCGAGCAACGAACCGCCCGGGGCGAGGTCCATCAGCAGCCCGGGGCCCTGGTCCGTCCCGACGAGGCGGTGCACCCTGACGAGGTGGTCATGGGTGAAGCGCTGGAGGAGCGTCAGTTCGCGCGCGAGCACGTCCGCCCCGTCGCCGCCTGTCCGCGCGCCCGTGCCCGCGCGGCGGCCGGTGCCCGACGAGGGCGCGGGCGCTGCCGCGACGAACGGCGCGGCCCCGGTGGCAGCGCGTCTCCCGCGACGTGTCGGCGCCGCAGCGCGCTGCCCGCCACGTCCCTCCGCGGGACCCGGCGGAACCGGCGTGATCACCTTGAGCGCGAAGCGCCGTCCGCCGTCGTCCGTCACCAGCCACACCGCGGAGGAACCGCCCCGGCCCAGGAGGCGTCCGACCCGCAGCCCCGGGACAGCGGGCCGCTCCGCGCCGTCGGGATCGGTGTTCCAGGCGTCGTCCGGCATGCCCGACGACGATGCGGCGGCCCTCACCGCAGCGCCCGCCGGGGTGCCCGCCGTGACGTCCGCTGATGATCCCGTCGGCGTGGATCGGGTGTCTTCGTCCATGGTTCAGTTCTAGGCCACCGTGACGCTGCCCTCGGCGTTATCCACAGCCCGGGACGACTGACCCCCGGAATCGATTGCATCACTAGAACATTTGTTCTATTTTTAACGAACGGTTCCGGAGGAGACAGGTGATCATGGAACGCACTCCCGATGACACGACCGAGGCCTGGCGTCCGGTGGACGAGACCGTCGGGCTCGCCTTCGAGGACGTCGACGGCGTCCCGCAGCCCTGCCGGCTGCGCTGGCGCGGCTCCCTGTGGCAGGTGGTGGGCCCGCGCCGCCACTGGTCCACGTGGCGGGCACTGCCCTCGACGCCGGCAGGATCGGAGGACGTGCGGCCCATCCACCCGTGGCGGGCCGATTTCTGGAGATTCGAGGCCCAGACCGGCCCCGTGTCCCCGATCCTCCACTTCGAGGTGCGCCGTGCCGGGACGGACTGGCGGCTGGTCCGCCTCGGCGCGACCTTCGACCTCCCCGGCCGGCCCGAACACCAGCACGGCCACCCGTAAGGCCACCCGCACGGCACCCTGTGCTGACCCTGCAGGCCGAGCGGCCGGGACCAGGAGGCCTGCGGCAGGAAGGTGTCACCGCGCAGGACTAGGCTTGTCCCATGACTCTTGTGCTGTCGCGCGTCGGCCTCGCTCCGGACTACATCGAGTACACGCAGGGGTGGGAGATGCAGCAGGCACTCCACGCCCGGGTGGTGGGGGGCGCCGCACCGAGCACCGTCCTCCTCCTCGAGCACGCCGCCGTGTACACGGCGGGCAAACGCACCGAGGATCACGAGAGGCCCTTCGACGGCACTCCCGTCGTGGCCGTCGACCGCGGCGGGAAACTCACCTGGCACGGCCCGGGACAACTGGTCGGCTACCCCATCCTCGCGCTGCGGGATCCGGCGCGTGTCGCCGACTACGTCCACACCCTGGAGGAGGTCATCATCGCCTCCCTGCGCCCCCTCGGGATCGACGGCATCAGGATCGACGGGCGGTCCGGGGTCTGGCTCGCGGAGACCGACACGCAGCCCGCCCGCAAGATCGCGGCCATCGGGATCCGCGTGAGGAACCGCGTCACCATGCACGGCTTCGCCATCAACTGCAGCAACGATCTGGCGCCCTTCCAGCAGATCGTCCCCTGCGGCATCGCGGACGCCGGAGTCACCACCATCTCCGCCGAATGCGGCCGCACGGTCACACCGGCCGATCTCGTTTCGTCGATCGAGGCCGAACTGCGCAAGAATGAGGCGGTGCTGGTGGGCAAGGATGACGCCGAAGCACCCGACCACGACCCTGCCGGAGCCGGCGGTACGCCCGGCCCCGTCCAGAACCAGCCAGAAGGAGCTTCCCTGTGAGTCTTGCACCCGAGGGCCGCCGGCTGCTGCGCGTCGAGGCGCGCAACGCCGAGACACCGGTGGAGCGAAAGCCCGACTGGATCAAGGCCAAGGTCAACATCGGCCCGGAATTCGTGGCCATGAAGAACCTGGTGAAGAAGGAGGGCCTGCACACCGTCTGCGAGGAGGCAGGCTGCCCCAACATCTTCGAGTGCTGGGAGGACCGGGAGGCCACGTTCCTCATCGGCGGCTCCGAGTGCACCCGGCGGTGCGACTTCTGCCAGATCGACACCGGCAAGCCGCAGCCCCTGGACCGCAGTGAGCCCTTCAAGGTCGCCCAGTCGGTGCAGTCGATGAACCTGCGCTACGCGACGGTCACGGGCGTCGCGCGGGACGACCTGCCCGACGAGGGTGTCTGGCTCTACGCCGAGACCATCCGGCAGATCCACAGCATGAACCCGGGCACCGGCGTCGAGATCCTGATCCCCGATTTCTCCGGTCGCCCCGAGCACATCGCGGCGATCTGCGATGCCGCCCCGGAGGTCTTCGCGCACAACGTCGAGACCGTCCCCCGCATCTTCAAGCGGATCCGCCCGGCGTTCCGGTACGAGCGTTCCCTCGACGTCATCACCCAGGGGCGCGACCGCGGCATGGTCACGAAGTCGAACCTCATCCTGGGGATGGGCGAGACCAGGGAGGAGATCTCCGAGGCCCTCCGCGACCTCCACGACGCCGGCTGCGACCTCATCACGATCACGCAGTACCTGCGCCCGAGCGAGCGCCACCTCCCCGTGGACCGCTGGGTGAAGCCCGCCGAGTTCGTCGAACTGAGCGAGGAGGCCGAGGCGATCGGTTTCCTCGGCGTGATGAGCGGCCCCCTCGTGCGCTCGTCGTACCGCGCGGGCCGCCTCTGGGCACGCGCCATGCGCAAGAAGGGCCTCGAGCTCCCCCCGGAACTCGCGCACCTGGACGAGTCCGGATCCGCCCTGCAGGAAGCGTCCTCGCTCCTCGCCGGCTGACGTCGCCCGCCGTCCACGACGGCGGGCAGTCCGGCCGCCGCTCCTCCGCCATCCCGTAGAATCGAAGAACTATGTCGCACACGATCGATCCTTCCGGTTCCCCCACGCCCAAACGCCGTCTCTTCTCGCGCAAGCCGAAGGCCGCGAAGGGCCCCAAGAAGACCGGCCGCATGAAGCAGGTCTCCGAGGTCTTCAAGATGACGCGGCGCAACGATCCGAGCGTCGTCTGGTTCATGCTGCTGGCGTTCGTGGGCATCATCGCGCTGGGGCTGCTGATCGGGCTGCTGATCGACAACGTCATCACCCTGATGATCATCGCCATCCCGCTCGCGTTCCTCGCGGCGATCTTCATCCTGTCCCGTCGGGCCGAACGCGCGGCGTTCTCCCAGATCGAGGGGAAGCCGGGCGCGGCCGGTGCTGCCCTGAGCGTCCTGCGGCGCGGCTGGATCCTCCAGGAGCAGCCCGTCGCAGTCAACCCGCGCACCCAGGACGCCGTGTTCCGCGTCATCGGCCGCCCGGGAGTCATCCTCGTCTCGGAGGGCCCGTCCACCCGGGTCAAGCAGCTCGTGGACGGCGAGAAGCGCAAGATGGCCCGCATCATCCCGAACGTGCCCATCCACGTCATCGAGACCGGTCGCGACGAGCGCCAGGTCCCCCTGTCCAAGCTCCCGAAGACCGTGCAGAAACTCAAGAAGACCCTCACCAAGCAGGAGGTGTCGGCCGTCGACAAGCGACTGAGTGCCCTCGGGACGAAGCTGCCGATCCCCAAGGGCGTGGATCCGTTCAAGGCCCGTCCTGACCGCAAGGCGATGCGCGGACGCTGACCCTCGACGGACGAAGAGCCCCTCCCGATGGGAGGGGCTCTTCTGCGTCCGGCCCGCCGCTTCCGCCTAGATGCGGAAGAGTCCGGTGCCTCGCGCCCGGTCGTGGATCCCGCGCTGGTCCGCGTCGATGATCAGTGCCGGGATCACGAGGCACAGGAGCACGCTCCGGATGATCGCGGTGAGGTAGCCCGCAGGCCGGCCGTCCAGAGTCTGCACCTGCATGCGCAGCAGGCGATGCCCGATGCTGTAGCCGAAGAAGCCGACGAACAGGATCTGTTCGATGAGGAAGATGTACAGCGTGGCGAAGGAGTCGTAGTCGAAGAACGCTGCGGACAGCAGCGAACAGAGGACCCAGTCGATCAGGAGCGCCGCGGCCCTCGGCGGGAACCGGGCGATCGACCCGGGACCCGATGCGGGCCGTCCGAGCCGCTGGCCGGGCCACTGCTGGTTGCCCGACGGCGAGGGGCCTTCCATCCACGAGCCGATGTCATGTCTACTTACCACGCCTCCAGCCTACCCGGCGGCAAGCGGCCGCATTATGCCCCCGACCTCGCGAACGCGCTAGGGTAGGAAGCGCACTTCCCCTCATGTAACGTCCCGGAAACAACGGCGACACCAGCGAGAAACTGCCCGCTCCTACAGTGGGAGCGAGACGGCGGCAGTGTCCCACTCCGCCAGAGCTCGTGACTTCCCGCGCGATGCAGGGGCACGCGCTGGCGTCCAGTTTCCCCCCAGCCATGCGATAGGAGCACGAATCGATGTTTAAGAATGCGGACGAGGTCCTCAAGTTCATCGCCGACGAAGACATCAGGTTTGTCGATGTCCGATTCACCGACCTGCCCGGCGTGCAGCAGCACTTCAACGTCCCCGCCAAGACGGTCGACGCGGACTTCTTCATCCACGGGCAGCTCTTCGACGGCTCCTCCATCCGCGGCTTCCAGGGCATCGCCGAGTCGGACATGCAGCTGATCCCGGACGTGACGACGGCGTTCATCGACACGTTCCGCGCCGAGAAGACCCTCGCGCTGAACTTCTCCATCGTCAACCCGCGCACCGGCGACCCCTACCACCGCGATCCCCGCAGCGTCGCCGAGCGTGCGGAGGCGTACCTCTCCTCGACCGGCATCGCGGACACGGCGTTCTTCGCCCCCGAGGCCGAGTTCTTCATCTTCGACAACGTGCAGTACGAATCCTCCCCGCAGGGCAGCTTCTACAAGGTGGACTCCATCGAGGCGCCCTGGAACAGCGGCCGCGAGGAAGTCGGCGGCAACCTCGGCAACAAGACGCCGTTCAAGGGCGGCTACTTCCCGGTGTCCCCCGTCGACAAGCAGGCGGACCTGCGCGACGCGATCTGCGTCGAGCTGGACAAGGCGGGCCTCGAGGTCGAGCGGTCCCACCACGAGGTCGGCGGCGCCGGCCAGGCCGAGATCAACTACAAGTTCACGACCATGACGCACGCTGCGGATGACCTGCAGAAGTTCAAGTACATCGTCAAGAACGTCTCGAACGCCTGGGGCAAGTCCGCCACCTTCATGCCGAAGCCCGTCTTCGGCGACAACGGCTCCGGCATGCACTGCCACCAGTCCCTGTGGAGCAACGGCGTGCCGCTGTTCTACGACGAGCGCGGCTACGCCGGTCTCTCCGACATGGCCCGCTGGTACATCGGCGGCCTGCTCAAGCACGCGTCCGCCGTCCTGGCCTTCACCAACCCGACGGTCAACTCCTACCGCCGCCTGGTCAAGGGCTTCGAAGCCCCGGTCAACATGGTCTACTCGCAGGGCAACCGCTCCGCCGGCATCCGCATCCCGATCACCGGGTCCAACCCGAAGGCCAAGCGCATCGAGTTCCGCGCGCCGGACCCGTCGTCGAACCCGTACCTGGCCTTCGCCGCGCAGCTCATGGCCGGCCTCGACGGGATCAAGAACCGCATCGAGCCCGCGGATCCCATCGACAAGGACCTCTACGAGCTCCCCGCCGAGGAGGCCAAGGACATCCAGAAGGCCCCCGGCTCGCTCGAGGAGGCCCTGCTGGCCCTCGAGGCGGACAACGAGTTCCTGCAGGCGGGCGACGTCTTCACGCAGGACCTGATCGACACGTGGATCGAGTACAAGCGCGAGATGGAGATCAAGCCGCTCTCCCTGCGCCCGAACCCCTACGAGTTCGAGCTCTACTACGGCGTCTAGCAGCACCCGGCACCACAGGCACCGACGACGGCGGCCGCTCCCCTGGCGGGGGCGGCCGCCGTCGCCGTTCCCGCACGGGGAACGGGACCGCTAGTACCCGTAGAAATGCCGCTCGAAGATGCTCCGGCTGCGCCTGGTCATCCGGAGGTAGTCCTCCTCCAGGTGGGAGCCGCTGTCCGGACCGTAGCCGCACCACCGCGCCACCGCCTCGAGGTCGCGGCGCGAGGAGGGCAGCAGATCGGACCCCCGGCCGCTCCAGATGACGTTCGCCCCGCGGATCCGGGTGGCCAGGGTCCAGCTGCCGCGCAGCATGGCCACATCCTCCGCCGGGACCAGCCCCTCGGCCTCGATCACCTGCAGCGCCGCGAGCGTGGACTGCACCCGCAGGGCCGGGATCGCGTGCGCGTGCTGCAGTTGGAGGAGCTGCACCAGCCACTCGACGTCGCTGAGCGCGCCGCGGCCCAGCTTCAGGTGCCGTGACGGGTCCGCCCCGCGCGGCAGCCGTTCCGCTTCCACGCGCGCCTTGATGCGCCGGATCTCACGGACGTCGGTCTCGGCCAGCTCCCGGGGATACCGCACCGGGTCGATGAGCTCGAGGAACTCGGCGGCCAGGCTGTCGTCACCCGCCAGGGGCCGGGCCCTCAGGAGCGCCTGCGCCTCCCACACGAGCGACCAGCGGCGGTAGTACTCGCGGAAGGAGGCGATGGAGCGCACCATGGGCCCCTGCTTGCCCTCCGGGCGGAGGGCTGCGTCGATCTCCAGCACGCGTTCGGCGAGCACGGCCGGCTTGCAGGGCTGCGTGAGCAGCGCGACCAGCCGGGCGACGATCGCCTCCGCCTGCTTCTGCGCCGCGGACTCGTCCACCCCGGGTCGCGGCCGGTGCACGTAGATGACGTCGGCGTCGGACCCGTACGTGATCTCGCGGCCGCCCTGGCGTCCCATCGCCATCACGACGACGTCGGTGAGCTGCTCCTCACCGGCCAACACCTGGTTCTCCGCCACGTGCAGGGCACCGAGGACCGCCGCCCGGTCGGTGTCGGACAGCGCCTCCCCCACCTCCGCCTGGGAGAGCAGGCCCGAGCTGTCCGCGATGGCGATCCGCAGCAGCTCCCGACGCCGGATGAGCCGGATCAGGCGCATGGCCTCCTCCGGTTCGGGGTGCCGCGACATCTTGGACCGGATCTCGTGCCACTGGGCCTCGAAGGTCTCGGGGACGAGCTCGGCGTCGGAGCCGAGCCACTGCGTCGACTCCGGCGACACCTCCAGCAGGTCGGTGATGAACCGGCTGCTGGACAGGACGGCGCAGAGCCGCTCCGCCGCGGCGTTCGAATCGCGCAGCATGCCCAGGTACCAGTGGCTCTCGCCGAGCGACTCGCTGAGGCGGCGGAACCCGAGGAGTCCGGCGTCGGGATCCACGCCGTCGGCGAACCAGCCCAGCAGGATGGGCAGGAGCTGCCGCTGCAGCAGCGCCCGGCGCCGCAGCCCGCCCGTGAGCGCCTCGATGTGGCGCATCGCCCCGCGCGGATCCTGGTAGCCCAGGGCCGCGAGGCGCGCCTGCGCCGCCTCCGCCGTGAGCTGCACGTCCTCGGGCCGGAGCGTCGCCGCGTTGTTGAGCAGCGGCCGGTAGAAGATCGACTCGTGGAGGCGCTTGACGAGCCGCCGCGTGGACTGCCACTTGTCGTGGAGGCTCTGGGCGCTCGGTCGCACCCTCACCATGCACCCCTCCGAGGACCGCGCAAGGGCGCGCAGCGACGCCTCGTCCTCGGGCATCAGGTGGGTGCGGCGCATCTGCATGAGCTGGATCCTGTGCTCGAGGACCCGCAGGTACCGGTAGGCGTCGTCGAGGTCCAGCGCGTCGGAGCGTCCCACGTACCCGGCGGCGCTCAGGGCGGCGATGGCGGAGACGGTGTCACGCACCCGCAGCGAGTCGTCCAGCCGTCCGTGCACGAGCTGCAGCAGCTGCACGGTGAACTCGACGTCGCGGAGGCCGCCCGGCCCGAGCTTCAGCTGGCGGGCCTCCTCGTCGCGGGCGATGTTGTCCGTGACCCGGCGGCGCATGGCACGGACGCCCTCCACGAAGCCCTCCCGCTGCGACGACGCCCAGATGAGCGGGGCGACGGCTTCCTCGTACCGCAGGCCGAGGTCGGGGTCCCCTGCCGCGGCCCGGGCCTTGAGGAGGGCCTGGAACTCCCAGGTCTTCGCCCACCGCTCGTAGTAGGACACGTGGGACTGCAGCGTCCGGACGAGCTGGCCGTCCTTGCCCTCGGGCCGGAGGTTCGCGTCCACCTCCCACAGGGCGGGCTCCGGTCCGGGCGAGTAGACGCCGCGGGTCATCCCCGACGCGAGCCCCGTCCCGATCCGGGTGAGCGTCGTGTCGTCGAGGTCCTCGCCCTCCACCACGTAGACGACGTCGACGTCGGAGATGTAGTTCAGTTCGCGGGCTCCGCACTTGCCCATCGCGATCACGGCGAGCCTCACCCGGGCGACGACGTCCGGTCCGTACACCTCGCCCAGTTCCGCGCGTGCGACGGCGAGGGAGGCCTCCAGGGCGGCGGCGGCGAGGTCCGCGAGTTCACGCCCGACGACGGGCAGGTAGTCGACGGGGATGCAGTGGCCGAGGTCGCGGACGGCGAGGTCCGTGAGGAGCCTCCGGTAGGCCACCCGGAGCCGGCAGTACGCGTCGACGCCGACGACGCCCGCGACGGGGTTGGCCGCGGCCGGGTCTGCGTCGACGGAGCGGAGCAGCTCCGCGCGCAGGTCCTCCGGAGCGACGACCGGAGGGGTCGCCGGCCGGGTCCTCACGACGTCCAAGTGCTCGGGGCGCCGCATGAGGAACTCCCCGAGCGCCTCGGTGGCGCCCAGCAGCCGGAACAGGAGACCGCGCCGGCCGACGTCGGCGAAGGCCGCCGCGACCGCCGTGCGCTCCACCGCGAGGAGGCGCACGAAGGACTGCAGCGCCATGTCCGGGTTGGCGGCCAGGGCGAGGCCGGCGAAGAGGTCGTCGTCGTTGAGACCCCGCAGCTCCGGGGCGTCGAGGAAACGCCGGCTCTTCTCGAGGTCCGTGAAGCCGTAACTGATCAGCTTGCGGTTAAGGCTCATGGTCCAACCCTAGCCATGTCCCCGGAAGGGCCTTACAGGATGTTGAGGTTCCGGCGCAGCTCGTAGGGGGTCACCTGGATGCGGTAGTCGTGCCACTCCGCCCGCTTGTTCCGCAGGAAGTTCTCGAAGACCTGCTCCCCCAGGATGTCCGCGACGAGCTCGGACTCCTCCATGACGCGGATGGCGTCGTGCAGGCTGGCGGGCAGCGGGTCGTGTCCCATGGCGCGGCGCTCGGCGGCGGTCAGGCTCCAGACGTCGTCCTCGGCGGCCGGCGGCAGGTCGTAGCCCTCCTCGATGCCCTTCAGCCCCGCCCCGAGGAGCACCGAGTACGCGAGGTAGGGGTTGCTCGCGGAGTCGATGCCACGGTACTCGATGCGCGCGGACTGGCCCTTGTTGGGCTTGTACAGGGGCACGCGGACCAGGGCGGAGCGGTTGTTGTGGCCCCAGGACAGGTAGCTCGGCGCCTCCCCGCCGCCCCAGAGCCGCTTGAAGGAGTTCACGAACTGGTTGGTCACGGCGGTGAACTCGGGGGCGTGCCGGAGGATGCCCGCGATGAACTGGCGCGCGGTCTTCGACAGCTGGAACTCGGCCCCGGCCTCGTAGAACGCGTTCGTGTCACCCTCGAACAGCGAGAAGTGGGTGTGCATCCCCGACCCGGGGTGATCCGAGAAGGGCTTGGGCATGAAGGTCGCGTAGCTGCCGGAGGTCAGCGCGACCTCCTTGATGATGGTGCGGAACGTCATGATGTTGTCGGCGGTCTGCAGCGCGTCGGCGTACCGCAGGTCGATCTCGTTCTGCCCCGGGCCCGCCTCGTGGTGGCTGAACTCGACGGAGATGCCCACGGACTCCAGCATCGCCACCGCCGTGCGCCGGAAGTCCTGGGCCACGCCGCCCGGCACGTGGTCGAAGTAGCCCGCCTGGTCCACCGGCACGGGCTGGCCGTCCGCGCCCGGTTCCGCGGACTTCAGCAGGTAGAACTCGATCTCCGGGTGCGTGTAGCAGGTGAAGCCCATGTCGGCGGCCTTCGCGAGGGTCTTCTTGAGGACCCCGCGCGGGTCGGCGGTGGACGGCTGGCCGTCCGGGGTGAGGATGTCGCAGAACATCCGGGACGTCTGCTCCTTCTCCCCGCGCCAGGGCAGGATCTGGAACGTCGAGGGGTCCGGCTGGGCCAGCATGTCCGACTCGTACACCCGGGCGAGCCCCTCGATGGAGGACCCGTCGAACCCGAGGCCCTCCTCGAACGCCCCCTCGACCTCGGCCGGTGCGAGCGCCACCGACTTCAGGGAGCCGACGACGTCGGTGAACCACAGCCGTACGTAGCGCACGTCCCGCTCCTCGATGGTGCGCAGTACGAACTCCTGCTGGCGGTCCATGACAACCTCATTCCTCGAATCGACGCCCGGACCGCTCGGTCGGGGCGGCCGGCAATCCCTGTCCGGCGTCCTATACGTCCTGCTCCGGCGCCGCGGGGACCCGCAGGGCCCACGGGCCGCCTCGAGCACGCGTGCGGCGCCGTCATCACTCTACTGATCCGCAGGCGCAGAACAGGCGCGGCCGCGCCTCGCCATTCTCGCGCGTCCGTGTTAACGGGCGGTTACGGCCTACGGGTGGTTACGGCTTGCGGTGGGTTGCGGCGGGGCAGCGGGCCGCGGGACGGCGCAGCACCGTCCGATAGTCTCGTGTCATGACTTCCGCCGAATTGCCCGCCCCCTACGGAGCGGGCGCAGGCACGACGCCGACCCCGCCGACCGGCGCCCCGACCGGTCGCATCCGCATCCACCACCTGCAGCAGGCGAAGGACAACGGCACGCGCTTCGCGATGCTGACGGCGTACGACCAGTACGCGGCGCAGGTGTTCGACGAGGCCGGCATCGAGGTGCTCCTGGTCGGCGATTCGGCGGCCAACAACGTCCTCGGCCATGCCACGACGCTGCCCATCACGCTGGACGAGATGATCCTCTTCAGCCGGGCGGTGAGCACGGCGGCACGGCGGGCCCTCGTCGTCGCCGACCTGCCCTTCGGCAGCTACGAGGTCTCACCCCAGCAGGCCGTCGAGTCCTCGGTCCGCCTCCTGAAGGAGGGCCTGGTGCACGCCGTGAAGATGGAGGGCGGCGCCGAGTACGCCGGGACGGTGCGGGCGCTCGTACGCGCCGGCATCCCGGTCATGGCGCACATCGGCTTCACGCCGCAGAGCGAACACGCCCTCGGCGGGTACCGGGTCCAGGGGCGCGGGGACGCGTCGCAGCGCATCATCGACGACGCCGTCGCCCTCGCCGACGCCGGCGCGTTCTGCGTCCTCATGGAGATGGTGCCCACCGCGACGGCGGACGCCGTCGAGGCCGCGGTGCGTGTGCCGACGATCGGCATCGGCGCCGGCCCGGGCACCACGGGGCAGGTGCTGGTGTGGCAGGACATGGCGGGGCTGCGCGGCGGCAGGCAGGCGAGGTTCGTCAAGCAGTACGCGGACGTCCGGACGGTCCTCACGGACGCCGCCCGCGCCTACGCGGACGAGGTGCGGGCGGGCACGTTCCCCGGGCCCGAGCACACGTTCTAGCCGATGGACGGGACGGTGCCTAGGCGTCGTCGTCCCGGTCCCAGGCATCGTTGCGCTGCTGGACCTTTTCGAGGGCCTTCTCGGCCTCGGCCCTCGTCGCGTACGGGCCAATGAGCTGCGACCAGTCCGACAGCCGGTCCTCCTCGATCTCGTGCGTGCGCACGTTGAACCAGTACTCCGTCATGCCGACCTCCTCGATCCGGGCGCGGACCGTGTCATCCGCCGGGCGGTCCGGTGGCGCCTTTCGGCCACCGACCAGCGCCCACTATAGAATCAGGGTATGCCCCAGACTTCCGCCGCCGCGCCCCTTGGGACCCTGACACCAGGCACCCTCTCGCCCCAGCGCCCCGTTCCCCGGGGCATCGCACGCCCGGAGTACGTGGGCCGCACGGCGCCCGCACCCTTCACCGGGTCCGAGGTGAAGACGCCGGAGACGATCGAGAAGATCCGCGTGGCCGCCAGGATCGCCGCCCAGGCCATCGTCGAGGTCGGCAACCATGCGAAACCCGGCGTCACCACCGACCACCTCGACCGGATCGGGCACGAGTTCCTGCTCGACCACGGCGCCTACCCCTCGACGCTCGGGTACCGGGGGTTCCCGAAGTCGCTGTGCTCGTCGCTCAACGAGGTCATCTGCCACGGCATCCCGGACTCCACGGTGATCGAGGACGGGGACATCCTGAACATCGACATCACGGCCTACAAGGACGGCGTGCACGGCGACACGAACTACACCTTCTGCATCGGCGACGTCGACGTCGAGTCCCGCCTGCTCGTCGAGCGCACGCAGGAATCCCTCAACCGCGCCATCCGCGCGGTGGCCCCGGGCCGCGAGATCAACGTCATCGGCCGCACCATCGAGTCCTACGCGAAGCGCTTCGGTTATGGTGTTGTCCGTGACTTCACCGGGCACGGCGTCGGCGAGGCGTTCCACACCGGCCTGATCATCCCGCACTACGACGCCGCCCCGGCGTACAACCGCGTGATCGAGCCGGGGATGGTCTTCACGATCGAGCCGATGCTCACGCTCGGGACCGTCGAGTGGACCATGTGGGCGGACGACTGGACCGTCGTCACGAAGGACCGGAAGAGGACCGCGCAGTTCGAGCACACTCTCCTGGTCACGGACCGCGGCGCGGAGATCCTGACCCTCCCGTAGCACCACACCCGGCAGTCCACCCCGGACGCCGCACCACGACCATGTCCGGCCCGCCGGACGACGCCCCACCCCACCCGCCGAGAGAGAGCCATGGCCAAGGACACCGACAAGAAGAAATCGAAGAAGCTCCCCGCCACGGTCATCGGCGTGGACATCGGCGGCACGGGCATCAAGGGCGGCATCGTCGACCTCGAGAAGGGAGTGATCGTCGGCGAACGCTACCGGATCCCGACGCCGAAGCCCTCGACGCCGGAGGCCGTCGCCGAGGTGGTCGCCCAGATCGTCGCGGAGCTCTCCTCACGGCCCGAAGGCCCGGCGGCCGACGTCCCGGTCGGGGTCACCTTCCCGGCCATCATCCAGCACGGCATCGCCCGGTCCGCGGCGAACGTGGACAAGAGCTGGGTCGACACCGACGTCGACGGCCTGTTCAGCAAGGTCCTCGGGCGGGACGTCCACGTGATCAACGACGCCGATGCCGCCGGACTCGCCGAGGTCCGCTACGGAGCCGGCAAGGGCAGGATGGGCACGGTCCTCGTGATCACCCTGGGCACGGGCATCGGCTCGGCGTTCATCTTCGACGGCAAGCTGGTGCCGAACGCCGAGCTCGGCCACCTCGAGATCGACGGGCACGACGCGGAGACGAAGGCGTCCGCCGTCGCCCGCGAGCGGGAGGGCATCGGCTGGGACGAGTACGCCGTCCGCCTCCAGCGCTACTTCTCGCACGTGGAGTTCCTCTTCTCCCCCGAGCTGTTCATCGTGGGGGGTGGGATCTCGAAGCGGAGCAGCGAGTACCTGCCGTCGCTGGACCTGCGCACCCCGATCATCCCGGCGCAGCTGAAGAACCAGGCCGGGATCGTCGGCGGAGCGCTGCAGGCCGCCCTGCTCTCCGGCACGAAGGCCTGACCACCGCGGGAACCACGGTACGCAGAAGCCCGGTACGGATCGCATCCGCACCGGGCTTCTGTCCTTCGGAGACCGCTGCTCGTACGCCTCGGCGACGGGAGGTGGAACCGGTGGTGGCGTCGGCTTCCCCTCCGCAGCCACCACCGGGGTCTTGTAGGGCGCTAGTGCGCCGTCAACGGCCGCTGCATCCCGGTGGGGACGCGCTGCCCGTTGTCCTCGTTCTGTCGTCGCAGGGTCCCGATGGCCTCCTCGAAATCCTCGAGGGACTCGAAGCCCTGGTACACGCTGGCGAACCGCAGGTAGGCGATCTGGTCGAGCTTGCGCAGCGGCTCGAGGATGGCGAGCCCCACCTCGTGCGCGTCGATCTCCGCGACGCCGCTGGCCCGGACGTTCTCCTCGACCTCCTGCGCCAGGAGGGCGAGGTCGTCCTCCGTCACCGGGCGGCCCTGGCAGGCCTTGCGGACACCGTTGATGATCTTGGACCGGCTGAACGCCTCGCCCGCCCCGGAGCGCTTGATGACGCTGAGGGTCGTGGTCTCCACGGTGCTGAAGCGGCGGCCGCACTGGGGGCACTGGCGCCGGCGTCGGATCGCCGATCCGTCATCCGCGAGACGGCTGTCGACGACGCGGGAGTCGGCATTGCGGCAGTACGGACAGTACATGGCTCCCCTCCCGCTCCGTGGCCCGTCCGAACAACGTGCCGTGACCAGTTTAGGACTACATGTAGTGAAACAACAACACTGTAATTACCAGATGTAGTGGCCATCCGCCGGAACCGGTGTGTCGGCGGGTCAGGTCGCGTCGGCCTCGAAACGGGCCGCGACGGCCTCCCCGTGCGCGGGGAGGTTCTCCGCCTCGGACAGGGCGAGGATCGAGGAGGCGACCCCGCGCAGCGCCTCGCGGTCGTAGTGGACGAGCTGGACGGCCCGCAGGAACGTCGTCACGTTGAGTCCGGAGGCGAACGCGGCCGTCCCGCCGGTGGGCAGCACGTGGTTGGACCCCGCACAGTAGTCCCCGAGGCTGACCGGGCTGTAGGCGCCGATGAAGACGGCCCCGGCGTTGCGGATGCGTCCGGCCACGGCTGCCGCGTCCGCGGTCTGGATCTCGAGGTGCTCGGCCGCGTAGGCGTCACACACGGCGATGCCGTGCTCGACGTCGTCGACCAGGATCACCCCGGACTGCGGCCCGGACAGGGCGGTGCGGACCCGGTCGGCGTGCCGCGTCCGGGCGGCACGCACCTCGAGCGCACCGACGACGGCGGCCGCGAGCTCCTCCGAGTCCGTCACCAGGACGGACGCGGCCTGCGGGTCGTGTTCCGCCTGGCTCACCAGGTCCGCGGCGACGAGGCCGGGGTCGGCCGTCGCGTCGGCGAGGACGGCGATCTCGGTGGTGCCGGCTTCCGAGTCGATGCCCACCTGCCCGCGGACCAGCCGTTTGGCCGTGGCCACGAACACGTTGCCGGGCCCCGTGATGACATCCACGGGATCGATGTCCCGGCCGGTCCCGGCGTCGTCGCGGATCCCGTAGGCGAGGGCGGCGACGGCCTGGGCGCCGCCCATCGCGTACACCTCGGTGACGCCGAGCATGGCGGCGGCGGCGAGGATCACGGGGTGCGGCCAGCCGCCGAACTCCTTCTGCGGGGGCGAGGCGAGGGCGATGGACCCGACGCCGGCCGCCTGGGCGGGCACCACGTTCATGACCACGGAGGACGGGTAGACGGCGAGCCCGCCGGGCACGTAGAGGCCCACGCGGTCCACCGGGATCCACCGGTGCGTCAGGTGGGCCCCGGGAGCGACCTGCACCTCCACGTCGTCCGGCACCTGGGCCCGGGCGAAGAGGCGCGCCCGCCGGATGGCCTCCTCGAGCGCGGCCCGGACGCCGTCGTCCAGGCCCGCGAGGGCGGCGTCGATGATGTCGGCCGGCACCCGGGGGTGGTCCTGCTCGACGCCGTCGAAGCGCAGGGCGAGGTCGCGGAGGGTCTCGACGCCGCGGGCGCGGACGTCGTCGATGATGGCCTGCACGGCGGCTTCCGAGGACCGGGCGTCCGCGGCGGCACGGGGCATGGCGCGCTTCAGGTCGCCGGGCGACAGGGTACGGCCCCGCAGGTCGATGGTGCGGAAGCCGACGGTCGGGGAGGTGCTGGACGGTGGATTCACCCTGAGAGTCTATCGGGAGCGCCGCCCGCGGGTTCACCCGAGGACGGCTGCCGGTGCGCCGACGGCGGGCCCGCCGTCAGGTCCGGCGGCGTGCGAGGCCGACGAGGGCCGTGACGAAGATGATGACGGCGGCGACGGCAGGCCAGATGGCCAGGGCGCCGTAGGAATGCAGCAGGAAGTCGGAGCCGGGCCGCCCGTCCTGCCCGTGGGGGCCGAACAGGTAGGCGAGGCCCTCCCCGACGCCGAGGGCGAGGAGGGAGCCGAGGACCGACCCGCCGACGGCGGCCAGGATGCGCGACACCGGGGCGGGCAGCGTGAGCCGCACGGCCACCACGGTACCGACGGCGATCCCGGCGGCGAGTCCGAGGCCCGCGAGGGTGAGGTCCCGGAGCAGCCACTGGTCGGCGGAGGACGGGTCGCCGAACAGGCGTCCGGTGGGAGCGAGCAGCCACCAGGCGACCCCCAGGACGGCACCCAGGAGGATCGTGGACCCGAGCCACCAGTACACACCCGCCGGCGGCACTGTTCGCCGGTCCTCGGCCACGGAGTACACGGGAGGCGGGTAGTTGCTGGGTCCGGTGTCCGACTCCTGGCTGGCGCGCATGACTTCTACATTAACAAACCGCTCCGCGTCCGGGGTGCGCGCCTAGGGTTGGGGTGTCCCACGTCCAGAGCCTTCGGAGGAACCAATGAGCAACCCAGGTACCACAGCGCCGGTCGTGACCTCGATGCCCGGCGCGCACGCGGAGTCCTTCCGCGAGGTCTTCCGGCGCCACGCCGCCGGCGTGGCCATCATCACCGCCACCTACGACGGTGTCCCCTACGGCTTCACGGCGACGTCCGTGGCGTCGCTGTCCGCCGAACCGCCACGCTTCACGTTCAACATGGCACGGTCCTCCTCCTCGTGGCCGGCGGTCGCGAACACGAACTTCGTGGGCGTCCACATGCTCAGCACCGAGAACGAGGGCCTGGCGAACCGCTTCGCGCGCACGAAGGACCGGTTCACGGGCGACCACTGGGAGCCGGGACCGGAGGGCGTCCCGATCCTCCGGGACGTCGCCGGCTGGCTCGTGGGACGCATCAGCATGCGCCTGTCCTTCGAGAACAACGCCGTGGTCGTCGCGGAGGTGGTCGCCGGGACCATCGGCTCCGACGGCGCTCCCCTGCTGTACCACGGCGGCAGCTACGGCACGCCGACGGCCACCGACTACGTCATCTGACGCACGTCCGCGGGCCGGGCCTGCCGGTCGGGCCCGCCCCGGACCTGCCGGTCAGGCGTCGAGGCAGGCCGGCCCGAACAGGATCTTGAGGTCCCCGAAGAGGCCCGGCGTCGGGTTGACGCGCAGGTCCACGCCCAGCTTCATGACCTCGACCTTGCGTGAGCCGTTGAGCCGGATCAGCACCTCGCTGGTCCCCGGGTGCGTCCTGAGCACGTCGCCGAGCGCCGTGACCGCGGTCTCCGTCGCCTTGTGCTGCAGCATGGAGATCACCACGGGCCCGGAATGCCCCTCGCTGAGGTCCGGCACCGTGAGCTCCTGCGCGTTGAGCATCACCGCGCCGTCGTCGCGACGCTGCAGGCGCCCCCGCACGACGACGATCAGGTCCTCCGCGAGGACCGCCGAGATGGGCCCGTAGACCTGTCCGAAGAACATGACCTCCATGGACCCGGCCAGGTCCTCCACCTCGGCCCGCGCGTAGGCGTTGCCGCTGTTCTTGGCGATCCGGCGCTGGAGCGAGGTGATCATGCCGGCGATGGTGACGATCGCACCGTCCGCCGGGCCCTCCTCGCTGATGATGGACGGGATGGAGGAGTCGGCGTGCTGGCTGAGGATTCCCTCCAGTCCCTGGAGGGGGTGGTCCGAGACGTACAGGCCGAGCATGTCGCGTTCGAAGGACAGCTTGTCCTTCTTGTCCCACTCGGGCAGGTCCGGCACCTCGACGGACAGGCCCCCCACGGCGCCCCCGGCGTCGTCGAACGCGCTGAAGAGATCGAACTGGTTGGCCGCCTCGTTGCGCTTGAGGACGATCACCGAGTCCACGGCCTCCTCGTGGATCATCGCCAGGGCCCGCCGCGGATGCCGGAGCGAGTCGAAGGCGCCGGCCTTGATGAGCGATTCGATGGTGCGCTTGTTGCACACGACGGCGGGCACCTTCTGCAGGAAGTCGCTGAACGAGGTGAACGCCCCCTTCTCCTCCCGCGCCCCCACCATCGCGCCGACGACGTTCGCGCCGACGTTGCGGATGGCGCCCATGCCGAAGCGGATGTCCTTCCCGACCGGGGTGAAATTCACGCTGGACTCGTTGACGTCCGGCGGCAGGACGGTGATGCCCATGCGGCGGCACTCGTTGAGGTAGATCGCCAGCTTGTCCTTGTCGTCGCCGACGCTCGTGAGCAGGGCCGCCATGTACTCGGCGGGGAAGTGCGCCTTCAGGTACGCCGTCCAGTAGGACACGAGGCCGTACGCCGCGGTGTGCGCCTTGTTGAACGCGTAGTCGGAGAAGGATTCGAGGACGATCCACAGCTTGTCCATCGCGGCCTGCGAGTAGCCGTTGGCCTTCATGCCGGCGAAGAAGTCGGCCTGCTGCTTGTCCAGCTCCGACTTCTTCTTCTTGCCCATCGCGCGGCGGAGCATGTCCGCCTGGCCGAGCGTGAAGTTCGCCAGCTTCTGGGCGGCGCTCATCACCTGCTCCTGGTACACGATGAGGCCGTACGTGCCGCCGAGGATCTCCTCGAGCGGACCCTCGAGCTCGGGGTGGATCGGCTCGATGTCCTGCAGGCCGTTCTTGCGCAGGGCGTAGTTCGTGTGCGAGTTCACGCCCATCGGACCCGGCCGGTACAGCGCCAGGACGGCGGAGATGTCCTCGAAGTTGTCGGGACGCATGAGCTTCAGCAGCGACCGCATGGGACCGCCGTCGAGCTGGAAGACGCCCAGCGTGTCGCCGCGGGCCAGGAGTTCGTAGGACTCCTTGTCGTCGAGCTCGAGGTCCTCGAGGACGAGGTCCGCGCCCTTGTTGGCCTTGATGTTCTCGACGGCGTCCGTGATGATCGTCAGGTTCCTCAGGCCGAGGAAGTCCATCTTGATCAGCCCGAGGCCCTCGCACGTGGGGTAGTCGAACTGCGTGATGATCTGGCCGTCCTGCTCACGGCGCATGATCGGGATGATGTCGATCAGCGGGTCGGAGGACATGATGACGCCGGCGGCGTGCACGCCCCACTGGCGCTTCAGCCCCTCGAGGCCGAGGGCCGTCTCGAACACCTTCTCGGAGTCGGCGTCGGTCTTCAGGAGCTCGCGCAGCTCCTCCGCCTCGGAGTAGCGCTTGGCCTGCTTGTTGTGCACGTCGGCCAGGGCGAGGCCCTTGCCCATGACGTCCGGCGGCATGGCCTTGGTGAGCCGCTCCCCCGTGGAGAACGGGTATCCCATCACGCGGGAGGAGTCCTTGAGCGCCTGCTTGGCCTTGATGGTGCCGTAGGTGACGATCATGGCCACGCGCTCGTCGCCGTACTTCTCGGTCACGTACCGGATGACCTCGGCACGGCGCCGGTCATCGAAGTCGACGTCGAAGTCGGGCATGGAGACGCGCTCGGGGTTGAGGAAGCGCTCGAAGATCAGGCCGTGCTTCAGGGGGTCGAGGTCGGTGATGCGCATCGCGTACGCCACCATGGACCCTGCACCCGAGCCGCGGCCGGGCCCCACCCGGATCCCGTTGTTCTTCGCCCAGTTGATGAAGTCCGCGACCACGAGGAAGTAGCCGGGGAAGCCCATCTGCGTGATGACGCCGACCTCGAACTCCGCCTGCTTGCGGACGTCGTCGGGCACGCCCGCCGGGTAGCGGTACTGCAGGCCGGTCTCGACCTCCTTGACGAACCAGGACTGCTCGTTCTCGCCCTCCGGTACGGGGAACCGGGGCATGTAGTTGGCCTTGGTGTTGAACTCGACGTCGCACCGCTCGGCGATGAGCAGGGTGTTGTCGCAGGCCTCCGGGTAGTCGCGGAAGATCGCGCGCATCTCTGCGGGCGACTTCAGGTAGAACTCGTCGGCGTCGAACTTGAAGCGCTTGGGGTCCGCGAGGGTGGACCCCGACTGGACGCACAGCAGGGCCGCGTGGGCCTTGGAGTCCTCCGCGTGCGTGTAGTGCAGGTCGTTGGTGGCCACGAGCGGCAGCCCCAGGTCCTTCGCGAGCCGGATCAGGTCCGCCTTGACGTTCCGCTCGATGTCGAGCCCGTGGTCCATCAGCTCGCAGAAGTAGTTCTCCGCCCCGAAGATGTCCCGGAAGTCCGACGCCGCCTGCCGCGCCTCGTCGTACAGGCCGAGCCGGAGCTTGGTCTGGACCTCGCCGGACGGGCAGCCCGTCGTCGCGATCAGGCCCTCCCCGTACGTCTGCAGCAGGTCGCGGTCCATGCGGGGCTTGTAGAGATAGCCCTCGAGGGAGGCGAGCGAGGACATCCGGAAGAGGTTGTGCATGCCCTGGGTGGTCTCGGACCACAGGGTCATGTGGGTGTACGCGCCGGCACCGGAGACGTCGTCGCGCCCGCCGCCGCCCCACTGCACGCGGGTGCGGTCGTTCCGGGCGGTCCCCGGGGTGAGGTAGGCCTCCACGCCGATGATGGGCTTGATGCCCGCGCTGGTGGCCTTGCTCCAGAAGTCGAAGGCACCGAACACGAACCCGTGGTCGGTGGTCGCGAGGGCCTTCATCCCGAGTTCCTCGGTATGGGCGAAGAGGTCCGTCAGCCGGGCCGCGCCGTCGAGCATCGAGTACTCGGTGTGGTTGTGGAGGTGGACGAACGAATCTGTTGATGCAGGAGTAGCCACCCCCCGAGTCTAGTGCTCCCCGGCCCCGTGACGGGCCCCGGGGCGTGTCGCCCGGGACCGCCCGGGCGTGTCAGACCAGGCCGTCGGACAGTGCCATCAGGGCGTACGCCAGATCCACCGGGTACGGGCTGGTCGCCGTGACCGGCTCGCCCGTGCGCGGATGCGCGAAGCCCAGGCGGTGGGCGTGGAGCCACTGCCGGGTGAGGCCGAGTTCGGCCGCGAGCCGGGGGTCAGCGCCGTACGTGAGGTCTCCCGCGCAGGGATGGCGGAGGGCGGAGAAGTGGACGCGGATCTGGTGGGTCCGGCCGGTCTCGAGGTGCACCTCGACGAGGCTCGCCCGGCCGAAGGCCTCGAGCACCTCGTAGTGCGTCACGGAGTCGCGGCCGCCCTCCATGACCGCGAAACGCCACTCGTGGTGCGGGTGGCGCCCGATCGGCGCGTCGATGGTGCCCTTGAGCGGCTCCGGCAGCCCCTGCACGACGGCGTGGTACACCTTGTCCACCGTGCGCTCCTTGAAGGCGCGCTTCAGTGCCGTGTAGGCGGGTTCGGTCTTGGCGACGACCATCGCACCCGAGGTCCCGACGTCGAGCCGGTGGACGATCCCGACGCGCTCCGGGGCGCCAGACGTGGAGATGCGGTAGCCGGCCGCGGCGAGTGCCCCGACGACGGTGGGGCCCACCCAGCCCGGCGACGGGTGGGCGGCGACGCCGACGGGCTTGTCCACGACCACGAAGTCCTCGTCGTCGAGCAGGATGCCCATGCCGTCCACCGCCTCGGGGACGACGCGGTACCGGTCCTCGGGATCCGGCAGGTCGACGTCGATGCGCTCGCCGGCGTGGACGCGGTCCGACTTCGCCACCGGAGCACCCCCGCGGAGGACGCGCCCGTCCGCGCACCACTGCGCGACGGCGGAACGGGAGGCGTCCAGCAGGCGGGCGAGGGCGGCATCGGCCCGGTTCCCGGCCTCGGCCTCGGGAACGGTGAGCTCCCGGCGGTCACCGGCCATGATCGTCACGGTCCGGCGTCGGGCCGGTCGGCTCGTTGTCGCGGCGACCGTCCAGGCCGATGCCCCGCAGGGTCAGGATGCAGATGAGCACCACGCCGCTGACGACCGCCGAATCGGCGATGTTGAAGATGGCGAAGTTCGGCAGGGCGATGAAGTCCACCACATGGCCCTGGCCGAACGAGGGTTCCCGCAGGAGGCGGTCCGTCAGGTTGCCGAGGGCACCCCCGAGGACGAGCCCGAGCGCCACGGACCACCCGCGGGAGGCGACCTTCGTCACCTGCAGGATGAGGGCGGTGGAGACGACGACCATGATGATCGTGAAGACCCACGTGTAGTCCGTGCCGATCGAGAACGCGGCGCCCGGGTTGCGGAAGAAGCGCCAGCTGAGCAGGGGCGGGAGGACCGGCGTGATCTGCCCCTCGGTCATCGTGGACACGACCCACCACTTGGTGAGCTGGTCCGCCACATAGACGACCAGGGAGCACGCGAGCATCAGGAGCCCGTAGCGCGCCGGGCTGCGACGCGCGCGTCCCGGCCCGTCCGCCGAGGTGCTGTCCGCTGCTGCCGACGGGTCGCCGTCGGGATCGGGGGTGGTGTCGGCGGGCTGGTGCTCGTTCACGGTCCATCCAAGGGGTCGGCGCTGCATGGTCTGTCGTCGTGCGCCCGGAGCCGTCGGCGGGGCCGCGGGTCGGGTCCCGGCGGCCCTGACGCGGGAAGGGCCGGTCCCCGGGGTCGTGCCCCGGCAACCGGCCCTTCCGCTGCTGCCCGACGCGGGTCGGGCCAGGACGTCCTGCTAGGAGGTGGACTCGGTCGCGAGGGAGTCGCGGGCATCGAGGTCGCGGAGCTGTCCCTCGATGTAGGCCTTCAGGCGTGCGCGGTAGTCGCGCTCGAAGCCGCGGAGCTGCTCGACCGTGCTCTCGAGCACCGTCTTCTGCTCCTCGAGGTCGCCAAGGGTCTTGCGGCTCTTCTCCTCGGCGTCGTCGACGAGCCCGGTGGCCTCGAGCTGCGCTTCGGCGATGATCCTGTCGCGCTGCTCGACGCCCGCGGTGACGTACTCGTCGTGCAGGCGCTGGGCCATGGCGAGGACACCGGCGGCGGCGTCGGTCGAGGTGACGGAAGCCGCGGGAGCCGCTTCGGCCGGGATCCCGGCGGGACCGGTCTCGTCGTCGGCCTGCGTGAGCTGGGACTCGGCCTTCCCGTCGGTCGCCGTCGCGGCCTGCGGGCTCGCCGCGACCGGCGCCGGGATCGCGGTGGTCTTCGAGGCCTCCGGGGAATCCTCCCCGAGCCTGCGGCGCAGTTCGTCGTTCTCGGAGGCCAGGCGGCGGAGTTCGACGACGACCTCGTCGAGGAAGTCGTCCACCTCGTCCTGGTCGTAGCCCTCACGGAACTTCGTCGGCTGGAACCTCTTGTTAAGAACGTCTTCTGGCGTCAAGGCCATGTGGTCACCTCATACTGATAGAAGCCGGCCCGCCGGCTGGCGGTCGTGGCTGCGGTACCGGATTGTGGACATGAACCGCTGGACTCACGTCGATCTGTGCTTCAGCGTATATCGTCCCCGGCGTCATTGCCGAAACGGACCCGGACGCTAGCGCGCGAGGCCTGCGGACACGGACATCAGGATCAGCACCAGGACGAACAGGGCGAGGAACGCGAGATCCAGCTGGACCCCACCGAGGCGGAGGGGCGGGATGAGGCGGCGCAGGGCCTTGATGGGCGGATCCGTCACGGAGTAGATGCCCGACGCCAGCACCAGCGCCGATTTCTGCGGACGCCAGTCCCGGGCGAATCCCTGGACGGCGTCATAGATGATGCGCAGGATCAGGGCGAGCTGGAACAGCATCAGTACCAGGTAGATCAGGGCGAATACCAGACTCACAGAGCAGTTTCAGTCCTTCGGGCCTTGGAGGGTCTTGCGCGACCGGAGGGCCGCAGCTCAGCTCTGGTTGAAGAAGCTGGTTTGTCCTTCGCTTGCCTTCAGGTCCTCGCCGAGTACTTCAATATACGACGGCGAGAGCAGGAACACCTTATTGGTGACCCTCTCGATGCTGCCGTGGAGGCCGAAGACGAGGCCCGCCGAGAAGTCGACGAGGCGCTTGGCGTCGGCCTCGCCCATGTCGGTGACGTTCATGATCACGGGGATGCCGTCGCGGAAGCTCTCGCCGATGAGCTTCGCGTCGTTGTACGAACGCGGGTGGATCGTGGTGATCTGGCGCAGGGCACCGGAATCCTCGCGGGACGACGGCGCACGCTTGATCGGCGTGACCGGGGCCCGGTATTCCTCGGCGGGGGCCACGCGGACCGCGGCCGGGGCCGGCTCGAGGTGACGCTCGTCGCGATCGTAATCCACCGTGTAGTCCTCGTTCCTGCTCTGCGCGCTTTTCGTTTCGGGCTCGTAGTGCTCATCACCATCGGCGAGCCCAAGGTAGATCATCGTCTTGCGCAGTGCGCCAGCCATGGTGACTCCTGTCCTGAAAGTGGATCGGTGGGTTCGGGGTCGTGCCACAGGCCACCAACACGGTGCCCGTCGTACCGCCGTTCTAGCACGACGCTACCTCACGGCCGGACGCGGACCGAGGACATCAGATCCGATCCTGAGGTGTGTCGCCCCGGCGGCGACGGCTTCCTCGAGGTCCGCGCTCATCCCCGCCGAGACGGCCGAGGCGGCCGGGTCGACGGCGCGGACCTCGGCGGAGATGCTCAGGAGCCGTTCGAAGGCCCCGGCCGGGTCGGCACCCAGGGGCGCCACGGCCATCACACCCGCGAGCCGCAGACCCTCCGTCGCGGCGCAGGCCTCGGCCAGGTGTGCCGCATCTCCGGGAAGGGCCCCTCCCCTGCCCGCCGACGCAGGGTCGGCTCCGGCGTCGAGCGTGAACTGGAGGAAGCAGTGGAGGTCCCCGCGGGCCCCCATCCCCGCCGCAGCCCGCCGCTCCTGCTCCGCCGTGACCGCTTTGCCGAGGGCCGTGATGAGCGGCAGGCGGTCCACGGAATGCACGCTGTGGGCGTAGCGGACCACCGATCTGGCCTTGTTGGTCTGCAGCTGCCCGATGAAGTGCCAGGCCAGGTCCAGGTCCTGGAGCTCGGCCGCCTTCGCCGCCGCCTCCTGGTCGCGGTTCTCGCCGACGTCGGTGACGCCCAGCGCGGCGAGGATCCGCACATCGGAGGCCGGGAAGTACTTGGTGACGACGACCAGCGCCGGTTCGTCGCGTCCGGCCGACAGCGCGGCGGACGAGATACGCGTCCGGACGGCCCGCAGGCGTTCCTCGAGCTCGCGCGCACGGGCCGGATCCGGGCTCACGTCCGCCACACGAGGCCCGCGATCCGCCCCGCGCCGGGCTCCCGCCGGTGGGAGTACAGGTCCGGGCTCTCGACGGTGCAGCAGATGCCGCTGCCCACCAGGGGCTCCACCCTGGCGCCGGCCCGCACGAGCTGCACCTGCACGGCCGCCGGCAGGTCGAGCGCCGGCGTCCCCCGACGCGTCCGGGAGGCGGCTTCGGGGAGGACGCGGGCCATCGTCTCCATCATGTCCCCGGGCACCTCGTAGCAGGACCCGCAGACGGACGGGCCGATCCACGCCGCGACGTCACGCGCGCCGTGGCCGCGGAGCGTCCTGACCGCGTGCTCGACGATCCCGTTGCCCACGCCCGCACGCCCGGCGTGCACGACGGCCGTGGCCCCGGTCCCGCCGTCAGCGACCGGGGCGTCCGCCAGGACGATCGGGACGCAGTCGGCGACGAGGACGGCGAGCGGCTCGCTGCCGTCCGGCGACACCATGCCGTCGGCGTCGGGCGCGTCCTGCGCGGTCCGGTCGACGACGGCCACGCGGTCCGAATGGGTCTGGCTCATGAACCGCAGGGTTCCGCCGGGCACGCCCATCGCCGACTCCAGCCGACGGCGGTTGCCGCGGACGGCGTCGGGCTCGGCACCCACGTGGAGGGCGAGGTTGCCCGCACCCACCGCCGTGAACGCGACCCTGAGCCCCGGGCGGACCTCCGCGTTCCAGTGGAACGCGGAGGTCCGCCCGGGCACGCCGCCTGTGTCCACCGACTACTTGAGGAAGTCGGGCACGTCGAGGTCGTCCGAGCGACCGGCCGACAGGTCGGGCTCGACGATCGCCGGCAGGTCGACGTCGAAGCCCGAGTCGGCGGGGACGGCCTGCACGTTCTGTGCACGCTGCTGCGACCAGGCACCGAGGCCCGCGGTCGCCGCACCGGCCATGCGCTGCTGGTCGCCGCCCACGCGGGGTGCGACGGCCGGCCGGGCCGCCGGTGCCGCTGCAGCGGCGGGCTGGGACGTTGCGTCCACCTGGTCGAAGCCGGCCGCGATCACCGTGACCCGGGCCTCGTCGCCGAGGGCGTCGTCGATGACGGCGCCGAAGATGATGTTCGCCTCGGGGTGCGCGACCTCCTGGACGAGGCGCGCGGCCTCGTTGATCTCGAAGAGGCCGAGGTCCGAACCGCCCTGGATGGACAGCAGGACACCGTGGGCGCCGTCGATGGAGGCCTCGAGCAGCGGCGACGCGATGGCGAGTTCCGCCGCCTTGACGGCACGGTCCTCGCCGCGGGCGGAGCCGATGCCCATGAGCGCGGAGCCCGCGCCCTGCATCACGGACTTCACGTCGGCGAAGTCGAGGTTGATCAGGCCCGGCGTGGTGATGAGGTCGGTGATGCCCTGGACACCGGAGAGCAGGACCTGGTCCGCGGACCGGAACGCGTCGAGCATCGAGACGTTGCGGTCGCTGATGGACAGCAGGCGGTCGTTCGGGATCACGATGAGCGTGTCGACCTCTTCGCGGAGCGTGTCGATCCCGCTCTCCGCCTGGTTGGACCGGCGGCGTCCCTCGAAGGTGAACGGACGCGTGACCACGCCGATCGTGAGGGCGCCGAGGGACCGGGCGATCCGGGCGACGACGGGGGCGCCACCGGTGCCGGTTCCGCCACCCTCACCCGCGGTGACGAAGACCATGTCGGCCCCGCGCAGGACCTCCTCGATCTCCTCGGAGTGGTCCTCGGCGGCCCGGCGGCCGACCTCGGGATCCGCCCCGGCACCGAGGCCGCGCGTGAGCTCGCGGCCGACGTCGAGCTTGACGTCGGCGTCGCTCATGAGCAGGGCCTGGGCGTCGGTGTTGATGGCAATGAACTCCACGCCACGGAGTCCGACCTCGATCATCCGGTTGACGGCATTGACGCCGCCGCCGCCGATGCCGACGACCTTGATGACGGCCAAGTAATTCTGAGGTGCTGCCACGTCCTGTGTCCCTTGTTCGAATCTGTGTGCTGTACGGGGGCCCGCCGGTGCTCCGGCGTCGACCTTCACCCGAGATAACGTTAACGTTCAGGTTGAGGGTTAACGTTATGTCAAGTAACTTCTATGTTCGACGCTAGGTGCATACGCATCCCGTTGCAAAGACCGCGCGCCGTGTGTCGGCGTGTCGGCCCCCGATCCTCCGTGTCGCGGGGCTCTGCGGCGTCATCGTGTCACCGGCCGATCCGGTGTGCTGACGTCGAACACCTCGACGGGCGGGTCCGCCGTCGGCAGTGACAGCATGGCCTCGAGGACCCCCGCCTTCTCCGCGCTGCGCTCGGCGCTGCCCCAGAAGATCCTCTGCTCTCCCGACAGGGACAGCTGGATGGAATCGACGCTCGACGCCGATGCGCTGTTGAGGCGCGACAGGATGCTGACCGGCAGTTCTGCCAGGACCGCGGTGATCGAGGAGAACACCTCGGAGTTGACCGCGTTGGCGCCGCCGTCGATCAGGGGCAGCTTGGCATCGCCCCGCTGGGCGACCTGCATGAGCTGCCGACCCTCCGCGTCGATGAGCATGAACTCCCGGCCGGTCTGCAGGACGGCGACGGGCACGCGCTCCTCCACGGTGACGACGAGCGTCGAGGGCGGTTCCGCAGCGATCCTGACGTCCTCGATGGGTGCCTTGTCGGCGAGCAGGTCCGCGACCTGCTCGCGCGAGATCCTGGTGAGCGGGGTCCCGGTCAGGGGCGCGAGGGCCGCTTCGACTTCCGACGTGGGGACCAGTGCGTTGCCCTGCACGGAGACCGTGCGCAGGGCGAGGGCCGGCGAGAAGACCACGTACGCCACGAGGCCTCCGAGGACGAGCACCACGGCCGCGACGGCGATGACGGTGTTCCTGAGGCGGCGGGAGCGCCGAGGGGCCGGGAAGTCGAGGACCGTCCCGGAGGCGCCCCGCCCCGGAGATCCTGTGAGCGTGGCGGTGCTGCCGCGGGTGCCGGTCGCGCCGCCGGTGCCCGGAGCCCGCGTGCCTCTCGTACCCGGTGCCCCGGTCGCCCGCGTCGCGGGAGGCTTCCTCGGCGTCATCCGGCGGCCCCCGGGCCCGCGCCCGCAGCCCGCTCCGCCAGCAGGCCGACGAGCCGTGTCCCGTACTGCGTGACGTCCCCCGCGCCGATCGTGAGGACGATGTCGCCGGACCGGGCGCTGTCGATCACGGCCTGCAGGGCCTCGTCCGGGTCCGCGACGTACGCGGCGCCGCGCATGAGGTCGGTGATCGTCCAGCCCCCCACGTCGTCCACCGGGTCCTCCCGCGCCGCGTAGACCGGCAGGACGACGGCCGTGTCGGCGAGGGAGAGCGCCTCGGCGAACCCGGCGGCGAACTCGCGCGTCCGGGAGAAGAGGTGCGGCTGGAACAGGACGTGGACGCGGTGCTCCCCCGCCACGGTGCGCGCCGCGGTGAGCGCCGCCTGCACCTCGGTCGGGTGGTGCGCGTAGTCGTCGAAGACCCGTACGCCGTCGCCCTCGCCGCGCGCCTCGAACCGGCGTGCGGCGCCCGAGAACAGGGACAGCCCTGTCGCTGCGACAGCCGGGTCGACGCCGAGTTCCAGTGCGACCGCGAAGGCCGCCGCGGCGTTCAGGATGTTGTGCCGCCCCGGGACGCTCAGCTGCAGGTCCTGTTCGGCGTCCAGGCCGTCGACGGCGAAGGACAGGACGCTGCTCGTGGTGCTGCCGACCGCCCGCGTGGCGCCGATCCGGATGTCGGCCGTCTCGGCGTAGCCGTAGGTCCGCACACGGCGCGTCCCGGGGATGGCCGCGGCCAGCGCGGCAGCCCCCGGATCGTCGGCGCACGCGACCAGGAGGCCGTCCTCGGGCAGCCGGTCCGCGAACCGCCGGAACGCGGCATGCACGGCCTCGGCGGTGCCGTAGTGGTCCAGGTGGTCCGCTTCGGCGTTGGTCACGACGCTGATGCGCGGCGAGTAGTTCAGGAAGGAGCCGTCGGACTCGTCGGCCTCGGCGACGAAGACCTCCCCGCCGGTCCACTCCGCGTTGACGCCGAGGGCGGCCACGTCTCCCCCGATCGCGAACGACGGGTCGAGCCCCGCCTGCCGCAGCAGGACCGTGATCATGGCCGTCGTCGTCGTCTTGCCGTGGGTGCCCGCGACGGCGACGGCGAGCCGGCCGCTCATCGCCGCGGCGAGTGCTTCCGACCGGTGGAGCACGGGCAGGCCCCGGCGCCGCGCCTCGGCGAGTTCCGGGTTGCTCTCGCGGATCGCGGAGGAGACGACGACGGTTCCGCTTTCGGGGACCGCGGCCACGGAGTGGCCCACGTGCACCTCGGCGCCGAGGGCGGCGAGGGCCCGCAGCCCCCTGGATTCCGCGGCGTCGGACCCCGAGACGCGCAGGCCCCGGCCGAGGAGCACGCGGGCGACGGCGGACATGCCGGCGCCCCCCAGCCCGATGAAGTGGACGGGTTCGGTCAGGACCGCGTCGGGTGCTGCGGTGCTGCTCGTGGTGGTGATGCTCGTGCCTTCCGTCGTGCCGCCTGCGGGCGTCATGGTCGCGTCGCCGGCGCCCCTGTGGTGTCCGGCGCTCATCGGCGGGCCTCCGCGACGGCCAGGACGAGTTCCGCCATGCGCCGGTCCGCGTCCCGGACGCCCTGCGCGTAGGATGCCGTCGACATCGCGGCGAGCCGTGGTGCGTCGGTGACCAGCGGCAGGACGTTCTGGCGGATCCAGTCGGCGGTGAACGCGGCGTCGTCGACGAGGATCGCCCCGCCGCGGTCCACGAGTCCTGCCGCGTTGAGCCGCTGCTCGCCGTTGCCGTGGGGCAGCGGGACCAGGACGGCGGGCAGCCCCACGGCGCCGACCTCGCTCACGGTGGCGGCACCGGCGCGGGCGACCAGCAGATCGGCCGCCGCGTACACGCGCTCCATCCCGTCCACGAACTCGACCTGATGGTACCCGGGCACCGACAGCGGCGTGCCGTCGTCGTCGGGGATCTGCTTGCCCCGGCCGGTGATGTGCAGGATCTGGATGCCGGCGGCGATGAGTGCGGGCACCGCGGCGGCCACGGCGCGGTTCAGGCTCGCCGCGCCGGAGGAGCCTCCCGTGACGATGAGCGTGGGCCGGTCCGGGTGGAGCCCGAGGGAGGCACGGGCGTCGGCGCGCCCGCCGGAGCGGTCGAGGTCGGCGATGCTGCGGCGCATCGGCATGCCCACCAGCACGGCGTCGGCGAGGCCCGTACCGTCGAACGCGACGGCGACGCGCGCCGCGATCCGCGCGCCCACCCGGTTGGCGATCCCGGGGCGGGCGTTCGCTTCGTGGATCACCACGGGGATGCGGCGCGTCCACGCGGCGAGGTACACGGGCGTCGACACGTAGCCGCCCACCCCGACGACGACGTCGGCACCGGCGTCCACCACGATGGCCCGCGCCTGGCGGACGGCCCGGAGGAGGCGCACCGGGAGCTTGAGGAGGTCCGTCGACGGTCGTCGTGGCATCGGCACCCGGTCGATGGTCCGCAGCTCGAACCCGGCCGCCGGGACGAGGCGGGTCTCCATGCCCGCTTCCGTGCCGACCGCCGTGATGCGCGTGCCGGGCACCTCGTCGAGGATGGCCCCCGCGATGGCGAGCAGCGGGCTGATGTGGCCGGCCGTCCCGCCGCCGGCGAGGACGACGGACACCGCGCGGTCGTCGGTGGTGGGGTGTGTCATGGGAGTGCGGGGCCTCTTCCGGAGGTTAGGACGCGGACCGGTCCGGCGCCGTGACGGCGGAGTGCGGGGTCTTCCGCGCGAAGGAGAGCAGGACGCCGACGGCGGCGAGGGTGAAGGTCAGCGCTGACCCGCCGTAGGAGATGAAGGGCAGCGGCACGCCGATGACGGGCAGCAGGCCCGTCACCATGCCGATGTTGACGAACGCCTGGCCGATGAGCCAGACGAGGATGGATCCCATGAGGATCCGTACGAAGGGGTCGGTGTAGCGCATCGCCACCCGGATGGTCGCCACGGCGAGGATGCCGAAGAGCAGCACCACCACGAAGGTGCCGAGCAGCCCGAACTCCTCGCCGATGATGGCGAAGATGAAGTCGTTGTGGGCCTCGGGGATCCAGTTCCACTTCTGCCGGCTCTGGCCGATCCCCACCCCGAACCAGCTGCCGGAGGCCATGGCGAACAGCCCGTTGTCGGACTGCATGCACAGGTCCGTCCCGTCGTCGCAGTTGAGCCGGAGCCAGGCGGCGATGCGCCCGCCACGGTTCGAGCTGGTCGCGACCATCAGGAGGGCGCCGACGGCGGCGACGATCCCCACCAGGGAGAACATCTTCAGCGGCGCGCCCGCGAAGAACAGGGCCGCGGCGGCGATCATCATGAGGACGAGCCCGGTCCCGAGGTCCCCGCCGATCAGGACGAGGCCGATGGGCAGGCCGCCCAACGGCACGGCGGGGATCAGTGCGTGCTTCCAGTCGCGGATCAGGGCCTTCTTGCGCTCGAGCACCGACGCGAACCAGAGGGCCAGCGCGAGCTTCGCCGGTTCGGAGGGCTGGAGCGTCTGCGAGCCGATCCGGATCCAGTTCTTGTTGCCGTTGATCTCGACGCCGATGACCAGCACGAGGACGAGCAGCACGATGGCGATCCCGAGGCTCGGCCAGGCCAGGGCCTTGTAGGCACGGGGGCCGAGCCGCGACAGCACCAGCATCAGGATCAAGCCGGCACCGGCCCAGACGGCCTGCTTGAGGAAGAGGTCGAACGTGTCCTTGCCTTCGGAGATCGCCTCGACGGAGGATGCCGAGAGCACCATCATGAGGCCGATGGCCGTGAGTGCCAGGGCGGCGCCCAGGATCAGGTAGTAGCTGGATCCGGTGGGCGAGTGGTCCGAGCCCTCGAGGATCTCCCAGCCGCGCCGGACCCGGGCGCGCAGGCCCTTCGCCGGCCTGCGCGCGGGTGCACCTGCGCTCCCGCCCGGCGCCGCCGTGGTGGCGCCGCCGCGGACGGTCCTCCCCGCGACCGGCGGGCGGGGCGTCGACGGCGAGACGGGTGTGCCCCCGGACAGGGCCGACCGCCCCGCCCCCGTGGTCCGGGCGGACCGGACGGAGGGCTTGCGTCCTCCCGGACGGGTTGGCGTGGCCATTACGACTCCTTAGCGGTTGTCCCCTGTCCGCCGCGGGCGTGGACGGCGGCCGTGAAGGCCGCCCCCCGGTGCGCGTAGGAGGAGAACTGGTCCATCGACGCGGCGGCAGGCGCCATGAGCACCGTGTCGCCGTCCTGGGCGAGCCGCGCGGCTTCCGCCACGGCCCATTGCATCAGGGCGTCCGCGGCGGCCGGGTCGGGTGACCCGCCGGCGTCGTGCCCCCGTCCAGTGTGATGGCTCGGCGGGAGCGAGACAGGAACATCGGGTGCGTGTCGGGAGAGCGCCCCCTGGAGGGGGGCAGGATCCTCGCCGAGCAGGACGACGGCGCGGAGCCGCCCGGCGTGGTCCCGCACGAGGTCCTCGTAGGAGACCCCCTTGGACAGGCCGCCGGCGATCCAGACGACGGACTGGAAGGAGGCGAGGGACGCGGAGGCGGCGTGCGGGTTGGTGGCCTTCGAATCGTTGATCCAGAGCACGCCGTCCTCGTTGGCGACCACCTGGATGCGGTGGTCGCCCGGCTGGAAGGCGCGGATCCCGTCGCGCACCGCTGCGGCGGGGACGCCGGCGGCCCGGACGAGCGCGGCGGCGGCCAGTGCGTTGGCGACGAGGTGGCGGGGCACCACGTCGCCGAGCTCACGGATCGACGCCAGTTCCGCGGCGGAGTCCTTGCGCTGCTCGATGAAGGCGCGGTCCACCAGCAGGTCCTCCACGACGCCCATCATGCTGATCGACGGCATGCCGGTGGTGAACCCCACGGCGCGGCAGCCGTCCATGACCTCGGCGTCCTCGACCATGGTCTCCGTCTCGCGCTGCTCCACGTTGTAGATGCAGGCGATCTTCGTCCGCTCGTAGACCGAGGCCTTGGCCGCGAGGTAGGCCTCGTAGCTGCCGTGCCAGTCGACGTGGTCCTCGGCGATGTTGAGGCACACGCTTGCCAGGGGCTCGATCGAATGGGCCCAGTGCAGCTGGAAGCTGGACAGTTCGACGGCGAGCACGTCGTAGCCCTGCGGGTCGCGGATGACGTCGAGGATCGGGGTGCCGACGTTGCCTGCGGCGACCGCGCGCTTGCCGGCCGCGATCAGCATGGACTCGGCCAGTCCCACCGTCGTCGTCTTCCCGTTGGTCCCGGTGATCGTGAGCCACTCCGCGGTGCGGCGGCCCTCGCGGATCCGGACGCGCCACGCCAGCTCGACGTCGCCCCAGATGGGGATCCCGGCCGCAGCTGCCTCGGCGAGCAGCGGCTGGGTGGGCGGCCACCCGGGCGAGGTGACCACGAGGTCGGGCTGCCCGCCGTCGACCAGGGGCAGGGCGGCCGCGTGGCCGGCGCCGAGCAGGACGTCGCGGGCACCGACGATCCGCAGGGTGTCGGCCTTCGCCTCGTTCGCGGGCGTCACGCCGGCGTCGACGACCACGACCACGGCGCCGAGCTCGATGAGCGTGTCCGCGGCGGAGAAGCCGGAGGCCCCGAGGCCGGCGACGACGACCCGCAGTCCGGCCCAGTCGGCGTCCCACGACGTGAGGTTCGCGAGGCGCGGGGTCTCCCAGGTGTTGGGGACGGTCTCCCCGTGCGATCCGCTCATCCGACGACCCATTCCGCGTAGAAGATGCCGAGCGCCGCGGCCACGAAGAGGCCCGCCAGGATCCAGAACCGGACCACCACGGTGACCTCCTGCCAGCCCTTGAGCTCGAAGTGGTGCTGGAGCGGTGCCATCTTGAAGACGCGCTTGCCGCCCGAGAGTTTGAAGTAGCCCACCTGGATGATGACGGACAGCGTGATCATGACGAACAGGCCGGCCAGGATCACTAGGAGCAGCTCGGTGCGGGAGAGGATCGCGAAGCCGGCGATCGCGCCGCCGATCGCGAGGGACCCGGTGTCGCCCATGAAGATCCTGGCGGGCGAGGTGTTCCACCACAGGAAGCCGACGAGCGCGCCGCACATCGACCCGGCGATCAGGGCCAGGTCCAGGGGGTCGCGCACCTCGTAGCAGACGCTGCCCGCGCCCGGCGAGCCGCAGCTCTGGTTGCTCTGCCAGATACCGATCAGCATGTAGGCGCCGAAGACGAGGATCGAGGCACCCGCCGCGAGTCCGTCCAGGCCGTCCGCGAGGTTCACGCCGTTGCTGGCGCCGGTGATGATGAGGTTGGACCAGATGACGAAGAGGATGGCGCCGAGGACCGTCCCGGCGAACGCGAGGTCGATCGGGGTGTCGCGGATGAACGAGATCGCGGTCGAGGCCGGGGTGCGCCCTTCCTCGTTGGGGAACATCAGGGCCATGACGGCGAAGGCGACGCCGACGGCGGTCTGGCCGGCGATCTTCGCCGGGGCGGACAGCCCGAGGCTGCGTTGCTTGGAGATCTTGATGTAGTCGTCGGCGAAGCCCACGAGGCCCATGCCGCCGGCGAGGAAGAGCAGCAGCAGCCCCGAGGCGCTGGGTCCGGAGGCCGGGGCCCCGATCGCCATCATCAGCAGGTGCGTGAGGAAGTAGGCCAGCAGCACGGACCCGACGATCACGGCGCCACCCATGGTCGGCGTCCCGCGCTTGGTGTGGTGCGCGGTCGGCCCGTCGTCGCGGATGAACTGGCCGTAGCTCTTCTTCACGAGGAGCCTGATGAACAGGGGCGTCCCGACGAAGGCGAAGATCAGGGCGGCGGCCGAGCCGATGAGGATTGCGATCACGGCTGGGTGGCCTTTCCGGAAGCGTCAGGTCCACTGACCGCTTCAGAGTCTGCTGCTGGGTGGTTCGAACTGTGGTCGGTGCGGTGCTCCGGGCTGCCGTCCGGGCCGGCCTGCTGCGCGATCCGGTCCCCGAGGAACCGGAGGCCGGCCCCGTTCGAGGACTTGAACAGGACGATGTCCCCGGGTTCGAGCTCCGCCGCGAGCAGCTGCTCCGCCGCCCCGACGTCGTCGACGTGCACGGCTTCGCTGCCCCACGACCCCTCGAGCACGGCGCCGTTGAAGAGCGCTCGGGTGTTGGGCCCCACGCAGACGAGCTTCGAGATGTTGAGCCGCACGACCACGCGTCCCAGGAGGTCGTGCTCCTCGATGGTGCTCCCGCCCAGCTCGAGCATCTCCCCCAGCACCGCCCAGGTCCGCCGGCGCCCGCGGCCGAGTTCGGCGAGGGTCCGCAGGGCCGCACGCATCGACTCGGGGTTGGCGTTGTAGGCGTCGTTGATGACGGTCACGCCGTCGGCACGCTCGGAGCGCTCCATGCGCCAGCGGCTCGCGGCCGTCAGGCTGCGCAGGCCCTCCGCGATCCGCGCGGGCGGGCACCCGACCTCGTAGGCGGCGGTCGCCGCGGCCAGCAGGTTCGTGGTGTGGTGCAGCCCGAGGAGCGGGGACACGACCTCGTGCTCGCCGCCGTCCGGGAAGGTGAGGGTGAACGAGGGATGCCCCTCGGGTGTCGTCGTGCTGTTCCTCGCCCGCACCACGCCGCCCTCCGCCGCGAAGTCGTCCGAGGAGGTGAAGAACGCGGTGCGGGCACCGGTCCGGGACCGCATCGCGAGGACACGCTCGTCGTCGGCGTTGATGACGGCCGTGCCCGTCGGGGCGAGGGCCTCGAAGAGCTCCCCCTTCGCCCGGGCGATGTTCTCGACGCCGCCGAACTCACCGGCGTGGGCCGAGCCGACCCCGAGGACCACGCCGACGTCGGGCTGGACCAGCGAGGCGAGGTAGGCGATGTGCCCGGGCTTGGTGGCGCCCATCTCGATCACGAGGTAGCGCGTGTCCCAGGTGGCCTGGAAGACGGTCAGCGGCACGCCGACCTCGCCGTTGTAGGAGCCGCGCGGCGCGACCGTGGGACCCGCCGCGGCGAGGATGCCTGCGAGGAGGTCCTTGGTGGTGGTCTTCCCTGCCGAGCCCGTGATGCCGATGACGGTGAGGTCGCCCGCGGCCCGCAGCCGGCGGACCGTCTCCGCGGCGAGTTCGCCCATGGCGAGGACCGCGTCGGGGACGACGACGGAGGGGTGGGGGACGCCGTCCGGTCCCGCGACCTCCCGCTCGGCCAGTGCGAGGACGGCGCCGCACCCGAAGGCCGATCCGATGTGGAGGTGCCCGTCGGAGGCCTCGCCGGGCTTGGCGACGAAGAGCGACCCCGGGACGCACTCGCGCGAATCGGTGGCGGCGGAGGTGACGGTGATGGCGGGGCCGGCAGGATCGACCCCGACCAGTCGTCCGCCCGTGAGTGCCGCGATCTCGGCTGCGCTGAATTCAATCATGACGGTTCAGGACTCTATCCCGGGGCGGGAAAGCCCAGAGAATCCGTGCCTTGTCAACGCGGAACGCAGTTCCTCCCGATCGTCGAGTGACAGGTTGACGCCCTTGACCTCCTGCCAGACCTCGTGGCCGCGGCCCGCGACGATGATGGTGTCGGACGCGCGGGCCAGGGCCACGGCGCGCTCGATCGCCTCCGCCCGGGGGAAGACCTCCAGCACCTCGCACGCGAGCCCCTCCCTGCGGACCGCCGCGTCGGCACCCGATCGGACCGCCTGCCGGATGGCCGCTTCGTCCTCGTCGTGCGGATCGTCGTCGGTGACGATGAGGATGTCGGACAGCCGGGCTCCGACGGCGCCCATGACGGGCCGCTTGGACTCGTCGCGCTGCCCGGTGGCACCGAACACGGAGATGACCCGGCCGCCGGGACGCCGGACCGAGGCCAGGGTCCGTTCGAGCGCGTCGGGGTTGTGCGCGAAGTCGACGATCGCCGCGGGCTCCTCGCCGATGAGCTGCATGCGTCCCGGGACCTCGGTGGTGAACGGGTCGTGAGCGTCCAGGGCGCGCTGGACGTCCTCGACGGGCACGCCGGACGCGAGGACCATGACCGTGGCCAGGGCGGCGTTGGAGACGTTGAAGGTCCCGGGGAGGCCGGTGCGGACCCGCAGCCGCTCCCCCGCGCGTCCCTCGAGGGTGAAGGCATGCCCCAGGCCGCTGGGCTCGACGTCGACCACGGTCCAGTCGGCCACCGGGTCGGTGCCGGCGGCCCGCCCGGTGCGCAGTGAGAGGACGGGCACGTCGGCCGTCGCTGCGAGGCGGCGCCCCCAGGCGTCGTCGACGAGGACGACGGCGCGATGGCAGCGGGCCGGCGTGAAGAGCGCGGCCTTCACGGCGAAGTAGTCCTCCATGGTCCCGTGCAGGTCGAGGTGGTCCTGGGTCAGGTTGGTGAAACCCGCGACGTCGAACCGGACGCCGTCGACCCGCCCGAACTCGAGGGCGTGCGAGGAGACCTCCATGGACGCCGCGTCGAGTCCCCGTTCCCGCATGAGGGCGAGCAGGGAGTGGACCTGCGGGGACTCGGGCGTGGTGAGCGCACTGGGGATGGCGTCCGCGCCGGCGCGGATCTCGATCGTGCCGATGAGCCCCGTGGTCCGGCCCAGTGCGCCGAGGAGCGCAGTGAGGAAGTAGGTCGACGTCGTCTTCCCGTTGGTCCCCGTGATCCCGTAGAGGGTCGGGGCGGCGTCCGACTGGCTGTCGAAGATCACGCCCGCGAGCGGGCCGGCCGCCCGGCGGGGGTCGGGGACGACGACGACGGGTGGCGCCTCGAAGCCGCCCGCCGCCGCGGCGCGGGCCAGGATCGCCGCGCCTGCCTCGTCCGTCAGGACGGCCACGGCCCCCGCCCGTACGGCCTGTTCGGCGAAGTCCGCGCCGTGGCGGGCGGCTCCGGGTACGGCCGCGTACACGTCGCCGGGGAGCACCGACCGCGAATCGAGGGTGAGGCCCGTGACCACGGGGAGTTCCGCCGGCCCGGCCGGTCCGGCCAGGGGCCCGATCGCCGCGAGGGCCTCGGAGAGGGCGACCGGATGCGGAGTGCGCGGTCGCATCAGGGAGGCGCCGCCCCCCTGCGAGTTGTTGGATTGCACGATGCTCCGGCCTCCGGGATCAGAACTCGACCGGATAGATGTCCGGCTTCGTCGTCGAGGCCGGGACGTTGTTGGAATTGAGGACCTGCTTCATGACCTTCTGGAACGACAGGCCCGGGATGAGGTAGTACAGGTCGCCCTGCGGGCGCTGGAGGGTGACCACGACCACGTATTCGGGGTCCTCGATCGGCGCGATCCCGGCATAGGAGAGGGTGTAGCCATCGTAGCCGCCGGCGGGGCTGGGAGCCTCGGCGGTGCCGGTCTTCGATCCCACGCGGTACTGCTCGAGCTGCCCCGTCTTGCCCGAGCCTTCCTGGGTCACCGTCTCGAGCATCTTCAGCGTCTTGGCGGCGGTCTCCGGCGACACCACCTTCGTGCCCTCCGCCTGGGGGACCGGGTGTTCGGTGCCGTCCGGGTCGATGTAGGCGTCGATCAGCCGCGGCTGCAGCCGCACCCCGTCGTTGGCGATCGTCTGGTACACCATGGCGGTGTGCAGCGCGGTCTGCGCGAGGCCCTGACCGAACAGGACGGTGTACTGCTGGCGCTCGTCCCAGTTGTCCGGCGTCGTCAGCAGACCCTGGTTCTCCTCGTTGAGCCCGGTTCCGAGCGGCTCGCCGATGCCGAACTTCTTCAGCCAGTCGTACCGCTCCTGCTTGGTCAGCTGCTGGCCCACCTGCACGGTCCCGGTGTTCATCGACTTCGCCAGGATGCCCGCGGCCGTGCGCTTCTCCGTCTTGTGCTCGAAGGCGTCCTTGAACGTCTGTCCGTCGATGGTGTAGCGGTTGTCGAGGGTGAACCTGGAGGTCGGCTCGATGAGTCCCTGCTCCAGTGCGGCGGCCATCGTGATGACCTTGGTCGTGGAGCCCGGCTCGAAGGACGCGCTGACGGAGTTGGGGCGGCGCTGCTCGGCCGGCGTCGCCGTCGGGTCGTTGGGATCCGGCGTCGTGGACTCGGCCATCGCGCGGATGGCGCCGGTGTCCGCCTCGACGACGACGATGTTCCCCCATTCGGCGTCGTACTCCTCGACCTGCGACGCGATCGTCTGCTGCGCGAACCACTGCAGGTCCTGGTCGATCGTGAGCCGTACGTTCTGGCCGTCGACCGCCGGTACGTCCTCGTTCGTGGCGTACGGGATGCGGATGCCGTCCCCGCCGATTTCGAAGGTCCTGCTGCCGGCGGTGCCCTCGAGCGCGTCGTTGAGCGAGTACTCGAGGCCCTCCTGCGGCTTGCCGTTCTCGGATACGAAGCCGATGATCGACCCCCCGACCGCGCCCGCGGGGTAGGTCCGCACACTGGTCTCGTCGGCGTAGACGCCGGGGATCTTGACGGCGAGAGCCCGGTTCTTGACCTCGGGCGTCACCGATTTGAGGATGTAGTTGAAGCTCCTGTCACCGAGGACGGCACCCCTCAGCGTCTCCCCGTCGATGCCGATGACGGCGGAGAGCTCCCCGAGTGCCTGGTCCATCGGGATGACCTCCCACTCCTCGAGGTCCTCGTTGTACCGGCGGAACTCCTCGACGTCGCTCAGGCGCTGGTCGACCACGAGGTCGTAGCGTTCGACGCTCCGTGCGAAGTACTTGCCGTTCATGTCGACGATCGAACCCCGGACGGGCTGCACGGCGGTGGTCGTGAGCCGCTTGGACAGACCTGCCTGCGCCATGCCGTTGAGATCGAGGGCCTGCAGCTGGAAGAGGCGCACGCCGAGGACCATCAGGAGGACGAGGAC
Source organism: Arthrobacter antioxidans (assembly GCF_023100725.1). Classification (NCBI taxonomy): domain Bacteria; kingdom Bacillati; phylum Actinomycetota; class Actinomycetes; order Micrococcales; family Micrococcaceae; genus Arthrobacter; species Arthrobacter antioxidans. Next base: position 1,448,041 of record NZ_CP095501.1, on the reverse strand, counting down.
GAACGCGAGCCCCACGCGGAGCCGGGTGGAGCCCAGGGTCAGACGGAGGCTGTCGGGGCTGCCGAGGCGTGCAGGGGTCACGAAGAATCCTTGTCGATCAGTACATCCGGTGCGGTGCTCTGGAGCCGTTCCTGCTACTGGCCGGAGCCGAGCTGCTCGGGACCCGGGATCGTCCCCGACTCGGCGCTCGACGCCGCGTCCGCCGCGGGTTCTCCGGCTACGGGAGAGGTCGGGTTCGCGCCGAGGTCCGGCGCAGCGATGAGGACCTCGGGCTTGGGGCCCTCCGTCGCGGGTTCCGGCGTACCGGTCACCTTCTTCGAATCTAGCTCAATGGTCCCGAAGGTCGGGGAGGACACCATGCCGAGTTTCGTCGCAGCCGCGGCCAGGTTCTGGGGTGCCTCCTTCGCCTCGATGGCGAGCACGAGCGCCTCGTTCTCCTGGCTCAGGGCCGTCTGCTGGTTCCGGAGCTGCACGAGTTCGTACTGCGTGCCGGAGACGGAGATGTTGAGCATGAGCACCGTGGCGAGTGCCGCGGCGAGCACGAGCAGACTGAAGACGGCGAAGGGCACCTTGCGCCGCGCAGGGCGTGCCGGGACCACGGACAGTGGCGTGCGGGTCCTCGTGGTGGCGGGGGCCTCGGTGGCCGGCCCGGTCAGCCGTCCCGGAGCCAGCGCGAGAGCGCCGTTCCCGGAGAAGGCCGCGGCGCTGTGTCGCTTCTCCACGGTCAGTGCCTGGCTCATGTGGTCTTCCTGTCGACGGGTCCGGCTTTGATTCGTTCAACTGCCCGCAGCTTGGCCGATGCCGCACGCGGGTTCTCCTCGATCTCCGCCGCGGTGGGCGCTTCTGTGCCGCGGGTCAGGGATCGGAGGTAGGGCTTGTGCTCCTCGAGTTCCACCGGGAATCCGACGGGCGCAGAGGACTTCGTTCCGGCGGTGAACGCGCTCTTCACGATGCGGTCCTCCAGGGAGTGGTAGGACATCGCGACGACGCGGCCGCCGGTCAGGATGGAGCCGATGGCTGCGGGGATGGCCCGTTCGAGGACGGTGAGTTCCTCGTTGACCTCGATCCGCAACGCCTGGAACGTGCGCTTGGCGGGGTGGCCACCGGTGCGGGCCGCGGCAGCAGGCACGACGCCGCGGATGACGTCCACGAGCTGGGACGTGGTCCGGAACGGCTCGGTCTCCCTCGCCCGCACGATCGCCGATGCGATCCTCCCGGCGAACTTCTCCTCGCCCCAGGTGCGGATGATGCGGAGGAGTTCGTCCTCGCGGTAGGTGTTGACCACCTCGGCCGCCGTGATGCCCCGGCTCGTGTCCATGCGCATGTCGAGCGGCGCGTCGTAGGAGTAGGCGAACCCCCGCTCGCGTTCGTCGAGCTGCAGGGAGGAGACGCCGAGATCGAAGAGGACGCCGTCCACGCCGTCGATCCCGAGGTCCTCGAGCACCTCTGGCAGTTCGTCGTACACGGCGTGGACCAGGTCGGTGCGTGCCGCGTACGGGGCGAGCCGTTCGCCGGCGAGCACGAGCGCCTCGGTGTCGCGGTCGATGCCGACGAGGTGTGCATCGGGGAAACGCTGGAGCATGCTCTCGGAGTGGCCCCCCATGCCGAGCGTGGCATCGACGACGACCGCGCGCCGACCGGCGGCTTCCGCTGCAGCGACGGCAGGCGCGAGGAGGGAGACGCAGCGGTCGCGGAGGACGGGGACGTGACGCTCCCCCGTCGGCCGGTCACCGCTCATGCGTCCTCTTCTTCCTGCAGTCGGTACTCGTCTCGGGTTTCACTGCAGGCAGGAAGGGAGGTCGGCCTTCTTGGATCAGACCCCCATCCGGCCGGAAGGTCGTCGCCTGGCTTCGGGGAAGTGAAGCCAGGAGGCGTACCGGATCCGGCGGCTGGAGATCTCATCCAAGGGACGTTCCCACCTGCGCCGTCGTGCTGTCGTGCTGTCGTTCAGATGATGCCCGGGAAGGCGTCCTCGTCCGTCTCGGAGAACGCCGTCTCCTTCTCCGTCAGGTAGGAGTCCCAGGCGTCCGCCGCCCAGATCTCCGCGCGGCTTCCCGCCCCGATCACCGCCAGGTCCCGGTCGAGTCCCGCGTAGGTCCTCAGTGCGGGCGGGATGGTGATCCTGCCCTGCTTGTCGGGTACCTCGTCCGAGGCTCCCGAGAGGAAGATGCGGTTGTAGTCCCTCGCCTGGCGTGACGAGATGGGAGCCGTGCGCATCTGTTCGTGAACCCTCTCGAACTCACTCATGCTGAAGACGTAGATGCACCGCTCCTGGCCCCTCGTGAGGACCAGCCCCTCGCTCAGTTCCTCACGGAACTTCGCAGGGAGAATGAGCCTGCCTTTTTCATCCAGGCGGGGGTTATGAGTTCCGAGGAACATCCATGACCGCCTGTTCTGAGTCCACCAAGCCCGGCGTGGTGCCGCTTCGCTCTTATATTCCCCACTTTACTCCACAACTCTCCCCGGTCAACGTTCATGGGGGCGCGCCGCGCCGCTTTTCGTCGGCGCGTGTCGCGGTCGGGCGGCTGGTGACGGCGTACTGGCGCCCCCCGATCCCGTGGGGAGCGAAGTGGAGGACTTAAACGAAGAAGGACCCGCCGAGGCGGATCCTTCTGCAGTGCGGTGGAGTGCTCAGGCTCCTATGACTGGTCGCGCTTCCGTTCGTCCCATTTGTCCTCGAGGCTGGACATGAAACCGCTCTTGCCTCCGGTGGCCGCCTTGGACGGTTTGCCGATCGGCTGGCCGGTGTCGACCTGCTTCGACTTCGTCGTGGCGAAGTACACGCCGGCTCCCATGATCAGGAAGCCGGCGACGCCGATGAAGATGTTCTGCCAGACGATACCCGCCAGGAGGACGAGGATGCCGGCGATCGTGATGAGTGAACCGATGACAAGACGCCTGGTCGACATCGACTTGCGACTGTCCGAGGCCATGGAGTGCGCGAACTTGGGATCGTCGGCGTGTAACTGCTGTTCAAGCTGATCAAGCAACCTCTGCTCGTGTTCCGAGAGTGCCATGACCGCCTCCTTGATATGGGTACCAACGTTCCTTCACCCAACCAACGCTCCTGACGCTGCCCCGGTTCCCGATGGGAGGCTCCGGGACCCCGGGTTCCGGGTGGTGGATTTGCGTCACGACCGGCAGTTGGACTACCGGGTTAAAGACTAGTGTGCTACCGCGTGGGAGCAAAGTCACAATGCGGTGTTGGGAGCCACCTCTTCTGGATGATATAGACCCGTCCCGGCGCTCAACGGCGAGGATCGTGATCGCCCTGCACCGGGCCTCGCGGCGATGCTCCGGGAGGTCCGGACCGTTGTGGCCGATCACCGGCGCGGGCCCCGTGCGGAGTGCGCGTCCGCTCGTCGTCGTCGGCCGCCGGCTGCCCGCCGCCGGGCCCGCTCGGAGACGCCTGCGGACGCGCTCGGGCGAGCAGGCCCGCCGGCATGACGCCGGCGTCCCCGAACTTCCGGTTGACGTCGTCGAGGACCCGTTCGGCCAGCCTCCAGTTGTCGTCCTGCCGGTCGATCGTCAGCTGCGTGGAGCCGTCGCCGCCGGTCTCGAGCGACTCGGCGCGGAGGCCGATCAGCCGCACCGCCATGGGCCTGTCGCCCAGGCCGGCGAGCAGCGCCGTTGCCGCCCGGTAGAGGGCATTCGCGTTGTCCACGGGTTCGTCGAGCTTCTTCGATCGGGTGAGGGTCGAGAAGTCCTCGTAGCGGAGCTTGAGCGCCACCGTCCCGGCACGGTGACCGGACGCCCGCAGCCTCGCCGCCGTCCGGTGGGCGAGCCTCAGCAGCTCCCGGCGGAGGACGTCGGAGTCCTCGACGTCGCGGGAGAACGTCTCCTCCGCGCCGATGCTCTTCTCCGGGCGCGAGACCACGACCCGCCTCGGGTCACGGCCCCAGGCCAGATGATGCACGTGCTCGCCGGCAGCACCCAGCAGCCTGCGGAGGGTGGGTACCGGGGTGAGCGCGACGTCCTCCACGGTGCGGATGCCGATACGCGCCAGGACCTCCTGCGTCTTCGCGCCCACGCCCCAGAGGGCGGAGACGGGGAGCGTGTGGAGGTAGGCGACCGTCCGGTCGCCCGGGATGAGCAGGAGGCCGTCCGGTTTGGCCCTCGTCGAGGCGATCTTCGCCACGAACTTCGTCGTCGCGGCCCCGACGCTCGCCGTGATACCCAGCGTCGAGTGGATCTCCGCACGGACCTGCTCGCCGATCTCCCGCGGGCTGCCCAGCCGCCGGAGGGAACCGGCGACGTCGAGGAAGGCCTCGTCCACGCTCAACTGCTCGACCTCCGGCGTGACCGATCGGAAGATCCCCATCACCTGCCCGGAGACCTCCGCGTACCGGTCGTGGTGCGGGGGGAGGATGACGGCGGTGGGGCATTGCCGCATCGCGACCGCCATCGGCATCGCGGACCGCACGCCGAAGCGGCGGGCTTCGTAGGAGGCCGACAGCACCACCGACCGTCCGGACGGGGACCCCACGACCACCGGCACGCCACGTAGGTGCGGGTGGTCGAGCAGTTCCACGGAGACGTAGAAGGCATCCATGTCGATGTGCAGGATGTGGCACTCCGCGTACTCGACAGGTTCCTGCCCCGCATCCTTTGGCACGCCTTCATCGTACGCACCCGCACCCACACCGGACCCACACCCGACCTACACCGGACCCACACCGGACCTACACGGCATCGGCAGCCCCTCGGGCTCCCGGCGCAGCCCTCGAGCGCCTGCCGCAGGCGCACCCCGGGAGAACCGGCCGGGGCGCCGGTTAGAGTGGGGACACCACCGAAAGACGAACTGCACGGGAGATTCATGCTGTCCGCACCCGCCATCCCCGACCAGGGCGGCCCCGCTCCCGATGCCATCACCGTGGAGCAGGAACGGTTCAGGTCCTCCCTCACCCGGACCATCGAGGACTTCCTCGGCGAGCAGCGCTCCGTGCTGGCCTCCATCTCCGACGAGGCACTCCCCCTCATCTCGAGCATCGCCACCCTGACGAGCGGGGGGAAGAGGATGCGGGCGCTGCTGTGCTACTGGGGCTGGCGGGCGGCGGGCGGATCAGCCCTGGCGTCCGCTCCGGTGACGGCAGGCACGGCCCTCGAGTTCTTCCAGGCCGCGGCCCTGATCCACGACGACATCATCGACCGGTCCGACACCCGGCGCGGGCGCCCGAGCGTCCACCGGCAGTTCACGGCCCGGCATGCGGACGCGGGGTGGCATCTCGACGCGGAGCGGTTCGGGGTCTCCTCCGCCATCCTGGCAGGCGATCTGTGCCTCGCCTTCAGCGAGGAGCTCTTCACGGGTTGCTGCTCCGGCGTCACGGGCGACGCCGGGTCCGCGGCGCGCGCGATCTTCAACCGCATGCGCACGGAGGTGATGGCCGGCCAGTACCTGGACCTGCTGGAAGAAGCCGTCGGCCCGGACCAGACCCCCGCGGTGGCCGAGGACCGGGCCCTCAACATCCTCCGCTTCAAGTCGGCCAAGTACTCGATGGAACGGCCCCTCATGCTCGGCGGGGCGCTCGCCGGCGCCGACGACGCGCTGCTCGCCGCCTACTCGGCGTTCTCCCTACCGCTGGGTGAGGCGTTCCAGTTGCGCGACGACGTCCTGGGCGTCTTCGGTGACCCGTCGGTCACGGGCAAGCCCGCCGGAGACGATCTGCGCGAGGGCAAGCGGACCTTCCTGATCGCGCGTGCCCTCGGATCCAGCAGTGAGACCGGGCGTGCCCGGATCAACGCGATGCTCGGCGACACCTCCCTCGACTCGGACGCCGTGGATGACCTGCGGGCGCTCATCGTGGACAGCGGAGCGCTGGCGCACACGGAGCAGCTCATCGGGCAGAAATCGGAAGAGGCGTTCGCGGCACTCGAGGACCTCACCGTGGACCCCGTCTCGCTGCGCGCGCTGCGACTGCTCGCGGAGGCGGCGGTGACCAGGACCGCCTGACGAGGCGGTCACCGGAAGTCACCCGCCCGGCTCGTCCCGGGGTCCCGCCCGGCTCGTCCCGGGCGGGACGGGGGCCTCTACCAGGCGGCGGCCTGGGCGCGGCGGCGGATCTCGGTCTTGCGGCCCTCCCGCAGCGCGTCGATGGGCCGGCCCGGCAGCGACTCGTCCTCGGTGTACAGCCACCGGATGATGTCCTCGTCGCCGTAGCCGCTGTCCGCCAGCACCACCACGGTGCCCTTGAGGCTGTCGAGGACGCCTCCGTCGACGAGGAAATCCGCCGGGACGCTGCGGATGTTGCGCTCTCCGATCCGCACGCTCACGAGGGATCGCTCGCTGACGAGCGAGTGCACGCGGGTGATGGGCAGATCGAGCGCCTCGGCCACCTCGGGGAGATTGAGCCAGGCCGGGACGAGTTGTTCGAGTTCAGTCACCGTCCAAGGGTGCCATGCTCCCGCACCCAACTCCACTCGGCCGCCCTCCGGCAAGGACTCCTCAAGAACCGGGGGGTAGGACACGCCGATCTTGACGATTCGCTGCATTTTCATGCCCTTGTGCTAACGAACCCATCGTGTAGATTCACTTGAGTCGCACAAGTCACACTATCAACACGTGTAACACCAGCATCATCAGCACAGCATGATCCCGGACAGGAAGAGTCACCCCGGGGCATGCGTCCGCGCGGACTCAGCCGCCAACAGACGAGGAACCAAACATGACTGCCCAGCGATCGAACGCACCGCTGAACGGCACCCGCAGGAAGGTCGACGGCGCGAGCCGACGCCGCCTGAATGTCGCCGTGACCACCGCCGCCCTGCCCGCGGTGCTTCTCTCCTCCGTGGCTCTCGCCCAGCCGGCCACGGCAGCACCTGCCGTTCAGGCTCCGGTCACCCGGCACCTCGGAGCAACAGCAACCGCCCTTCCCCCGCGGGCCGTCGTCCCGGCCGCCCTCGTCGCCGCCCAGGTCCCCGCGCAGAAGATCGCCGTCGTCACGCAGACGGTGCCCAGCACCTACGTCGTCAAGTCCGGTGACACCATCGGCGCGATCGCCAAGCGGTACGGGCTGTCCACCGACGCCGTCCTGACGCGCAACGGCATGACCGCGCGCACCATCATCTACCCCGGACAGAAGATCCTGCTGACCGGGAAGTCCTCCCCCGTGGCGAAGCCCGCCCCCGCGGCACCGGCGGTACCGACGGCCGGATCCACCTACGTGGTCAAGCCCGGCGACACCCTGGGCGCCATCGCTTCCCGCCACGGCGTGAGCCTCCAGAGCGTCCTCACGGCCAACAAGCTGTCGATGACCTCGATCATCTACCCGGGCCAGAAGCTCAGCCTCGGCGGCAAGGCACCTGCTCCCGCCCCGGCGCCGGCGCCCACCAAGTCGACGCCCGCACCGGCACCGGCCGGCGGCACGTATGTCGTGAAATCCGGCGACACGCTGGGCGCCATCGCCTCCCGCAACGGCATCGGCCTCGATGCGCTGCTGACCGCCAACGGCCTCTCGAGGTCGTCGATCATCTACCCCGGCCAGAAGCTCAAGCTCACCGGTTCCGTCACGCCGCAGGCGACTCCCCCGAAGGCACCGGCCCCTGCCCCCGCGCCCGCGCCCGCAGCCGGCTCGTACGTCGTGAAGGCCGGCGACACGCTGGGCGCCATCGCCTCCCGCAACGGAGTGGGCCTCTCCAGCCTGCTCACCGCCAACCGCATGAGCATGACGACCGTCATCTACCCGGGCCAGAAGCTCACCATCCCGGGCCCGGGCACCACGCCCGCACCCGCCCCCGCGCCGACCGGCCTCGTGCCCTCGACCTTCCTCGGCTTCACGTACCCGGACAAGGTGGTGGCGGACGCGAACGCCAACAAGGCGCTGCTCAACTCGCTTCCCGCGCCGTCGCAGGCCGACATGAAGAAGATCGTCGCCGACACCGCACGCTCCATGGGTGTCGATCCGAGCCTCGCGATGGCGTTCGCCCACCAGGAATCAGGCTTCAACCAGCGTGCGGTCTCGCCGGCGAACGCCATCGGCACCATGCAGGTCATCCCCTCGTCCGGTCGGTGGGCCAGCGACCTCGTGGGTCGCAAGCTCAACCTCCTGGACCCGTACGACAACGCCACGGCCGGCGTCGCGATCATCCGCGCACTCACTCGCACCAGCCCGTCGCTGGACATCGCGATCGCGTCCTACTACCAGGGCCAGTACTCGGTGCAGACCCGCGGCATGTTCTCGGACACCAAGCAGTACGTCGCGTCGATCAAGGCCCACCAGAAGAATTTCCGGTAGGTCCGCTCCGGTCCTGTACCGGTGAGGGGGGGTGGGGCCGCGTGTGGCCCCACCCCCTTTTCGCTGCTCCCGTTTAGTATCGAAGGGTGCACCAGCAACGGAAGGACCCCCTCGAGGGGGCAACTGTCGACGGGCGCTATGTCGTCCACTCGCGGTTGGCCCGCGGGGGCATGTCCACCGTCTACCTCGCCACCGACCGCCGGCTGGACCGGCGCGTGGCGCTCAAGGTCCTGTATCCCCACCTGGCCGAGGAGCCCGGCTTCATCGACCGCTTCGAGCAGGAGGCGAAGTCCGCCGCCCGGCTGTCCCACCCGCACGTCGTCGGCGTCCTCGACCAGGGCGTGGACGACGTCGGGGGGCAGAACATCGCCTACCTCGTCATGGAGTTCGTCGAGGGCCGGACCCTGCGCGATGTCCTGCGCGAGCACGGCAGGCTCACGCCCCGCCGTGCCCTCGACCTGCTCGACGCGGTGGTGGAGGGGCTGGCGGCCGCCCATGATGCAGGCCTGATCCACCGCGACGTGAAGCCGGAGAACGTCCTCCTCTCCGACACGGGCCGGGTGAAGATCGCCGACTTCGGGCTGGCCCGCGCCGTGTCGGCGACCACGGGCACCGCGACCCTCGTGGGGACCGTCGCCTATCTTTCCCCCGAGCTCGTCCTCGGCCGGCCCGCCGAAGCGCAGAGCGACATCTACTCGACGGGCGTCATGCTCTTCGAACTCCTCACCGGGCAGCAGCCCTTCACGGGCGAGACGCCCATCCAGGTGGCCATCCAGCATGCGCATGCGGATGTGCCCGCGCCCTCCGTGCTCCTTCCCGGCCTCGCGCCGGACATCGACGAACTGGTGCAGTGGTGCACCTCCAGGGATCCCGAGGCCCGCCCGGTGGACGGCGCCGCGCTGCTCGGCGAACTCCGGCACATCCGCCGGACGCTCACCGACGAGGAGCTCGACTTCGCACCCGAGGACGCGCCCGACGTCGTCCCGGAACAGGATCAGCTCACCGTCGCCGTCGTGCCGCAACTCACGGACGACGACACCCGGACCGTGGCGGCGGGTCCCGAAGACACCGACGGGATCCCCGGCAGGACGGAGGTCCTGCCGCGCACGGCATACGAGGACCACCGCACCAGCGTCATCAGCAGGGACCGCAACGCGACCCGCGTCATCGGGGCGATGCCAGCCGTCCCGCCGGCGTCGGGCCCGTCGGCACCGTCCGGGGACCAGGGACGGCCGGGCAGCACGGCGACCGCGGCCGGCGGTCCAGGAGGAAGCACGGCCCGTCAGCTGTCGAAACGGCAGCAGGCACGCCAGGCGCAGCGCCCGCAGAAGACGCTGCGCGGGCGGACCGGGCGTCGGTCCGTCCGGCTGCTCGTGGCCCTGCTGATCCTCCTCGCCGGCCTGGTCGCCGGGCTCGGCTGGATCTTCGGGGCAGGACCGGCCGGGGTGGTCACCCTTCCCGACGTCGCGAACGTCCCGCTCGGGGAGGCGCGCGCCGTCCTCGAGGACCAGGGGCTCGTCTCCGTGTCCACGGAGGAGGCCTTCGACGAGGAGGTCCTCGCCGGCCTCGTGATCGGCACTGACCCGGCCGCGAACACCGAGGTCCGGCGCTTCCAGCGCGTGGACCTGCTCGTCTCGAGAGGGCCCGAGCTGTTCGCCGTCCCGGAGCTCGGCGGCCGGTCGCAGGCCGAGGCCACCGCGGAGCTCGAGGCCGCGGGCCTGGCCGTCGGCGCGCTGGACGAGGAGTACAGCGAGAGCGTGCCGGCCGGCGGGATCCTGCGGCAGGACCCGGCGCAGGGCGCCGAGCTCCGGCGCGGTTCCGTGGTGGATCTCGTGGTGTCCCTCGGCCCCGCGCCGATCGCCGTCCCCGACGTCGTCGGGCTCGCCGAGCAGGACGCCGTGGACGCGCTCGAGGAGGCGGGGCTCGTGCCGGTCGTGGGCGAGGCCCGCGAGTACAGCCGGACGGTGCCGGCCGGCGCCGTCGCGGGCCAGAGCCCTTCCGGCACCGAGGTCCAGCGCGGGACCGGCGTCACGCTGACGCTCTCCCGCGGCCCGCGCCTGGTGCAGGTGCCGAGCGTCTTCTCGCTGTCGGAGGAGCGTGCCGTGGACGTCCTGGAAGCCGCCGGTTTCGAGGTGCAGGTCGACTACACCTTCGGCAGCGCGGTCCTGGGACTCGTCGCCGGGCAGAGCCCGTCGGGCGAACAGCCCGAAGGAAGCGTCATCCGCATCACGGTCACCTGAGGCGCGGTCCCCCGGAACGCCGAAGGCGGCCACCGCGGTGGCCGCCTTCGGGATGCTCCTGATCGAGGGGTGTCCTCGGAGGTTCAGCTCTTCGAGAGCGCTCCGGCGACGAGGAACGCCATCTCGAGGGACTGCATGTGGTTGAGGCGCGGGTCGCACACGGACTCGTACCGCTCCAGGAAGGCGTCCTGGTCGATCGGGTCGGCGCCGCCCAGGCACTCTGCCACATCGTCGCCGGTCATCTCGACGTGCAGCCCGCCCGGGAACGTGCCGAGGGAGTTGTGCACCTCGAAGAACCCGCGCACCTCGTCGATGACGTCGTCGAAGTTGCGCGTCTTGTAGCCGTTGGGTGAGGTCACCGTGTTGCCGTGCATGGGATCCGTCACCCAGAGGACCTGCGCCCCCGAAGCCGTGACGCGTTCCACGAGCTGCGGCAGCTTCTCGCGGATGTTCTTCGCGCCCATGCGCGTGATGAACGTGAGCCTGCCCGGCTCGCGGTTCGGGTCGAGCTTGTCGATGAGCGCGAGGGCGTCGTCCCCCGACGTCGACGGACCGAGCTTGACGCCGATCGGGTTCCGCACCCGGGACAGGAAGTCCACGTGGGCGCCGTCGATCTCGCGGGTGCGCTCCCCGATCCACAGGAAGTGCGCGGAGGTGTCGTACGGGAGGGAGGTGCGGGAGTCGATCCGCGTCAGCGCACGCTCGTAGTCCAGGAGCAGGGCTTCGTGGCTGGCGAAGAACTCCACGCGCTTGAGGGCTTCGAAGTCCGTGCCGCAGGCGTCCATGAAACGCACGGCGCGGTCGATCTCCCGGGCGAGCGACTCGTAGCGGGAGTGCGCCGGGTTGGCCATGAAGCCCTTGTTCCAGTGGTGGACCAGCCGGAGGTCCGCGAATCCGCCCTGCGTGAAGGCCCGGATCAGGTTCAGGGTCGAGGCCGACGTGTGGTAGGCCTTCACCATCCGGGAGGCGTCGTGCCCACGGCTCTCCGGGGTGAAGTCGTACCCGTTGACCATGTCCCCGCGGTAGGCCGGCAGCGTGATGCCGTCGCGCGTCTCGTCGTTGGAGGACCGCGGCTTGGCGAACTGGCCGGCCATGCGCCCCATCTTGATGACCGGCAGGGAGGCGCCGTAGGTCAGGACGACGGCCATCTGGAGGATCGTGCGGACACGGGCACTGATCTTGTCGGCCGTCGCACCGTCGAACGTCTCCGCGCAGTCGCCGCCCTGGAGCAGGAACGCCTTGCCCTGGGCTGCCGCGGCGAGCCGCTCGCGCAGCACATCCACCTCCCCGGCGAAGACGAGGGGCGGAAGGGTCGAGAGTTCCTTGACCGACGCCGAATAGACTCCGGGATCCTGCCACGAGGGCTGCTGCGCTGCGGTCATCGAACGCCAGGCATCGAGGCCGGCGAGGGTGGACGAAGCGGAATCCGCGGCGCGCGGGAGGACGGGAGCTAGTGAGTCAGTCACACCCGAATTCTACTGGCTGGGCGGAGACGTCCCGATTCGGCCCGTCATGGCCGCCCGGGGCGGTGTCATACAGCGACACCTCGCGCCGGTCACGCGGAGCCACCGGTGCGCCGGGGCCCGCTGTGCGGCCTGCCCTCCCGGGGCAGGAGGATCAGGCGGGGCCGGTCGTCCCGTCGCGCGGGGCGTCGCGCCCCTCGTCGGACGTCGGCGGCTCGTCCGAGGGTGTGCGGCCGATCTCGGTGACGGCCCCCGGTGCCGGGGTGGCGGCGTCGGTGGAGATCCTGACGGCGGCCCTCCGCGTGTCGGCCCCGGGCCTCGGCGCCTTCCGGCCCGCGGCCTTCTCCGCGGCGAGGCGCTCCTTGACCGTACTGGCGTACGCGTCGACGTACTCCTGCCCGGAGAGGCGCATCAGTTCGTACATGATCTCGTCGGTGACGGAGCGCTGGACGAAGCGGTCGTCCTCGAGCCCCTCGTACCGGGTGAAGTCGAGGGGCTCGCCGATGATGATGCCGACGCGGCGGATGTTGGGGATGCGGCGGCCGATGGGCTGCACCTTGTCCGTGCCGATCATCGCCACGGGGATCACCGGTACGCCGGTGGCGAGGACCAGCTTCGCGACGCCGGTCTTGCCGCGGTAGAGGCGCCCGTCCGGGCTGCGGGTCCCCTCGGGGTAGATGCCGAGGACGCCGCCGTCGTTCAGGATGTCCATCCCGGCGCTCAGCGAGGAGGACGACGCCGCCCCGCCCGAGCGGTCCATGGGCAACTGGTTGGACAGCCGGAAGAAGAGCGCCGTCAGTCGGCCCTTGAGGCTCTTGCCCGTGAAGTACTCGGACTTCGCGAGGAACACGACCTTCCGGGGAACCACGATCGGCAGGAAGATCGAGTCGGAGAAGGACAGGTGGTTGCTGACGATCACGGCGGGACCCGACGCCGGGACGTTGTCGAGTCCCTTCACCCACGGCCGGAAGAGGAGGTTGAGGATCGGACCGACGATGATCCGCTTCATCACCCAATAGAACACGCTGCCAGCCTCCCTGATGGACGGTGCGGCACTCGGCAATGCCGCCCGCTTTTTCCTCTGGAAGCCTACTCTAAGGGTGTCGGCGTGACGGACGGGGGCACCACTGCCACCTGGGCGGGGAAAGACCGACACGCTGGATATCGGTTGACGTAGCGCCGTGCTGTGTCCACGATTGAACGAGCACGCCCACTGATGTCCGAAATTGCCGGGTGGAGATCCTCCGAACCCTGGCCGCAGCACGCGACGGCAGGTAGCAAAGTATGGGCCCCCGAGGTCAGGAACCGAACGAATCCACGGACGACGCCGTATGGCAGGACCTCGTGGCGCGGCTGGAAGGGACGTCCGCCGATCCCGAGTCCCCCGCCGCGCCGTTCCGCGCGCGGATCGACGGAGTGCCTGCCCCCCGACCGGGCGGTCCCGACGGCCAGGGGCCACCCTCCACCCGCGGTCCCGGCGACGGCGCCCACGATGCCGTCCGCGGCGCGGACGACGCCCCGGGCGACGCCTCGGGGGCCACCAGCCGCGAGCGGGCGGAGGCCGTCTTCCGCAACCAGCCCCTCCTTCCTTCCGGGCCGCGCGACTACGCTGCGCCGGATGACCCGGACGAGGACGAGGGGTTCACCCCGGAGGACCCGCCGCCGCTCGGATCGGGTGACCCGCTCACAGTCCTCGCCTGGATCGGCGCGGCCGGCGGACCGATCCTGCTGTTCCTCATCGCCATGTTCTGGCGGACGGCGCCCATGGCCGCGACGCTGGGCCTGCTCGCGGTCTTCCTGGCCGGCGCCGGCTACCTGGTCACCAAGTTGCCCAAGCATCGGGACATGGGCGACGACGGCGCCGAGGTCTGACGCGGGCAGCAGCGCTCAGGTGCCGCTGCGTGAGAGCAGTCGGGACAGGTCCGCAGCTCCGATGAGCCCCGCGGCGGGCCCCAGGGCCGCCCGCTCGATCCGCGCCACGGGGCGGAAGCCCCGACCGGTCAGGTTCCTTCCGAAGGCGCGCCGGGCCGGCTCGAGCAGGAGATCGCCCGCCGCGCTCAGCCCGCCGCCGATGACGAACGTGCCAGGGTCGAGGGCCGCCGCCAGGTTGGCCAGCCCCAGTCCCAGCCACTGGCCGACGTCGTCGACGAGTTCCCGCGACGTCGGGTCCCCCTCCATGGCGAGCCGGGTGACGAGGGCCCCGGTGATCGCGCCGCCGTCGGCCGCCGCGGCGTCGATGACGGCCTGCGCCACGGGCGACTGCGCAGCCGCCAGCTCGCGTGCCTCGCGTCCCAGGGCGTTGCCCGAGGCGTACTGTTCCCAGCACCCCCGGTTCCCGCATTCGCAGCGCTGACCCTGCGGGACGATGATCTGGTGGCCGAACTCGCCCGCGACGCCGTACCGGCCACGCTCCACGCGTCCTCCCATGATCATGGCCCCACCGATCCCGGTCCCCAGGGTCACGCAGACCAGGCGGGACTCCCCGCGGCCCGCGCCGAACCGCCACTCGGCCCAGGCGGCTGCGTCGGCGTCGTTCACCACCGTCACGCGGCGGCGGAGCAGCTTCTCGAGGTTGCGCCGCACCGGCTCGTTGCGCCAGGCCAGATGCGGGCTGAACAGCACGGTGCTGTTCGACAGGTCCATCCAGCCCGCTGCCCCGATGCCGACCGACCGGACACGGTATTCCCGCGACAGTTCCCGGACGAGATCGGTGACGGCGGCCTCGACGGCGCGCGCGTCCTGGCCCGGCGTCGGCCGGCGGGCCTCGGCGAGGATCCGCCCGTGGACGTCCACCACGCCGGCGGCGATCTTGGTGCCGCCGATGTCCACGCCGACCGACAGGCCACGGCGCGCCGGATTGGGGAGTGCGGTGCGGGCCGGACGCGCGGCCATCGGCCCGTGGCCCCGCCACGCCAGGCCCGTGTCGCGGCGCTGCCGCCGGGTCCGGGGGATGCCCGGCTCGGACATGATCGACATGCGGTCCTCCTCCTGGCGGGACGCGCGCGGACCCGTCACCGATTCGTACCTTACTGGAGAGCGTTTCGGGCAGGCACACTATAGGGTTGAACCACCTCGCTGTGAGGAGATATCAAAGGAGCTATCGTGCGCGACATCAGCGTCCCCGTCCTCGTCGACGTCCCCCGCCGGACGAACACCACGGACCTCGTGATCAGGCAGGCCTCCAAGCCCTCGAACCCGGCCCTCTTCGCCGTCAAGGGGACCTCGGGCGAATGGGAGAACATCTCGGCCACCGAGTTCCGCCGCCAGGTCGAGGACGTCGCGAAGGGCCTGATCGCCTCGGGCGTCCAGCCCGGGGACCGCGTGGCCATCATGGCCCGCACGCGGTACGAGTGGTCGCTGGCCGACTTCGCGATCTGGTTCGCCGGCGCGGTCTCCGTCCCCGTCTACGAGACCTCCTCCCCCGCCCAGGTCGCCTGGATCCTCAGCGACTCGGGTGCGGTCGGAGCCTTCGTCGAGTCGGCACGCCACGAGGGCGTGGTCCGTGACGCCGTCGCACTGGAGGACATCGCATCCCTGCAGCACGTCTGGCAGTTCGACGGTGACGGGCTGGACACGCTGCGGACGGCCGGGGTGGGGACGGACGAGCAGATGCTGGCGGACCGCCGGGCGCATGCCGGGCTCGACGACGTCGCCACGATCATCTACACCTCGGGCACCACGGGCCGGCCCAAGGGGTGCGAACTGACGCACGGCAATTTCGTCGAACTGTCGGAGAACGCCGCCGCCGCCCTCCCGGAGGTGGCCCGCGAGGGCGGCCAGACCATCATGTTCCTCCCCCTCGCCCACGTCTTCGCCCGCTTCATCTCGGTGCTGTGCGTCGCAGCCGGGGCCACCGTGGCGCACACACCCGACGTCAAGAACCTGCTCCCCGACCTGCAGAGCTACCGGCCCACGTTCATCCTGGCCGTACCGCGCGTCTTCGAGAAGGTGTACAACAACTCGATGCTCAAGGCCGAGGACGGCGGCAAGGGCAAGATCTTCCACGCGGGCGCCGATGTGGCGATCGCGTGGTCGAAGGCCGAGCAGGCCGGGAAGATCCCCCTGACCCTGAAGGTCAAGCACGCGGTCTTCGACCGGCTGCTGTACGGCAAGATTCGCACGGCCATGGGCGGCCGCGTGGAGCACGCGGTGTCCGGCGGGGCCCCCCTCGGGGACCGGCTCGGGCACTTCTTCCACGGCATCGGACTCATGGTGCTCGAGGGCTACGGCCTGACGGAGACCACCGCGCCCATCACGGTGAACACGCCGAAGCGCATCAAGATCGGGACCGTGGGCGCGCCCCTCCCCGGCAACGCGGTGAAGATCGCCGACGACGGCGAGATCCTCGCCAGGGGCGTCTGCGTCATGAAGGGCTACTACAACCGCCCGGACCTGACCGCCGAGGCCTTCCTCGACGGGTGGTTCCGCACCGGTGACATCGGCGAGCTCGACGACGACGGCTTCCTGCGCATCACCGGCCGGAAGAAGGAGATCATCGTGACGGCCAGCGGGAAGAACGTGATCCCGGCGATGCTCGAGGACGCGATCCGCGCCAACGCCCTGGTCTCCCAGTGCGTCGTCGTCGGCGACGGCAGGCCCTTCATCTCCGCCCTCGTCACGATCGACGAGGAGGCCCTCCCGGGCTGGCTCGACCGGCACCAGCTGCCGGCCGGCACCACGATCGCCGAGGCCGCCGAGCACCCGGCGGTCCTGGCGGAGATCCAGGTCCTGGTGGACCACGCGAACTCGACGGTCTCGCGGGCGGAGGCGATCAAGGAGTTCCGGATCGTCACGACCGACTTCACCGAGAGCACGGGCCACCTGACGCCGTCCCTGAAGATCAAGCGGGCCCAGGTCCTCAAGGACTACTCGGACGTCGTGGAGTCCATCTACAGCAAGGCCGCCGTCTGAGCTGACGGGGTCCCGGCCCTTCGTGGCCGGGACCCCGGGTCAGTCGATCGCGAGATTCAGCAGGGCGTTCTCGACCACTTCGGTGAGGGCCGGATGGATCCAGTACTGACCCCGCGCCATCGTGTGCGCGTCCAGTCCAAAGGACATGGCCTGGACGAGGGGCTGGATGATCATCGACGCCTCGTGGCCGAGGATGTGGGCGCCCAGGATCCGGCCGGTGTGCTGCTCGGCGATGATCTTCGCGAAGCCGAGTGAATCCTCCATCGCCCACCCGTACGCGGTGGAGCCGTAGTGCTGCACGGCCGTCACGACGGCCGTGCCTTCGGCCTCGGCGTACGCGAGGGCCTGTTCCTCCGTCATGCCGACGGAGGCCGCCTGCGGGTGGGAGAACACCGCGGCGGGCACGAAGCGGTGGTCGCTCGTCCGCAGCGCGTCGGGATGGAGCAGGTTATGGGCCACCACCTTCGCCTCGTGGTTCGCGACGTGCTTGAGCTGGTAGGGGCTGCTCACGTCCCCGAGGGACCACAGTCCGTCCACGGGCGTCCCGTTGCGCAGGACCCGCTGGAACTCGTCCACGGCGAGTCGGCCGTCGTCGTGTAGGTCGAGCCCCACCTCGGAGGCCCCCAGGCGGTCAGTGTTCGGCGTGCGGCCGATGGCCACGAGCACGGCGTCGACCTCGAGTTCGGCGACCCCGGCCGGGCCGCTGAGCCGGGCGGTGACGCTGCCGTCGTCATTGGCGCGGAGGCCCGTGACGTCCGTGTCCACCCGGAGGTCCCACTGCTGGGCGGCCTGCTCGGTGAAGGACTCGGACACGGTCTCGTCCAGGTGGCGCAGCATGCCGGCGGAGCGGACGGCGAGCGTCACGCGCGTGCCGAACGAGCCGAACACGTGCGCGAACTCCGCCGCGATATAGCCTCCGCCGATGATGAGGAGGCGCTGCGGCTGCTCCTCCATCCGCATGATGGAGTCCGAGGTGTGCACCTGGGGCAGGGTGATGCCCGGGATGTCCGGGAGCGTGGCGCGCGAGCCGGTGGCCAGGACCAGCTGGTCGGCCGTGACGACGTCCCCGGCCGGCGTCTCGAAGGACTTCTCCCCCGTCAGCCGGACGTACTCCTCGATGAGGGTGACGTTCGCGAGTTCCTCCGCGCGGTATGTCCTCCCGCCCCGCGAGATCGCGTCGATGCGGGTGAAGATGCGGTCCCGGATGTCCCGCCAGCGCACCCCGTCCAGGGAGAGGTCCACGCCGAGTCGCGCGGACTCGGCCGGGGCGGTGGCCAGCCCGGCAGGGTACACGAACATCTTCGTGGGGATGCAGCCCACGTTGAGGCAGGTGCCGCCGAAGGTCCCGCCCTCGACGAGCACCACCTTGCGGTCGTCCCATTCCGGGGAGATGAGCGTGTTGCCCGAGCCGGAGCCGATGATCGCGAGGTCGTAGTGGGTCACACCCGCAGTCTAGCGGCGGTCGGCGCGCCGGCCGGTCGCGGGCCGCGGGTCCTCCCCACGGCCCGCGACCCCCGCTCAGGAGGTCGAGACCACGAGCAGGAGGTCGCCGCCCTGCGCGGGCGCGGCCCCGGTGAACGCGACGCGCTGGACCGTACCGGCCACGGGGGTCGTGATGCTGGCCTCCATCTTCATGGCCTCGATGGTGGCGACGGTGTCCCCGGCCTCGACGGTGTCGCCCTCGGCACGGGTGACAGTCACGGACCCGGCGAACGGAGCGGCGATCTGGCCCGGGGTTCCCGGGTCCGCCTTCTCGGCCGTCACGACGTCGCTGTGGACGCTCCTGTCGCGCACGCTGACCGGCCTCATCTGGCCGTTGAGCGTGCACATAACCGTCCGCATGCCCTTCTCGTCGGGCTCCGAGACCGCCTCGAGGGTGGCGATGAGCCGGACGCCCTTCTCGAGCTCGATGATGTGCTCGGTGCCGGGCTGGAGTCCGTAGAGGTAGTCGGCCGTGCCGAGCAGCGACACGTCGCCGTAGGTGTCGCGCGTGGCCCGGAAGTCCTTCGCAGGCCCGGCGAACAGGAGCGTGTTGAGCGCGGACCGGCGCTCCGACGACGAGCCGGCGAGCTTCGCCTCGTCGTCGGCGGTGAGCTCGACGTCCCGTGGCTTGAACTCGCGGCCCTGCAGGGCCTTGGTGCGGAAGGGTTCCGGCCAGCCGCCGGGCGGGTTGCCGAGCTCCCCGTTGAGGAACCCGATGACGGAGTCCGGGATGTCGAAGGCCTGCGGGTTCTCCTCGAACTCGGCGGGGTCGGCGTCCCGGCCCACCAGGGCCAGGGCGAGGTCCCCCACCACCTTGGAGGACGGCGTCACCTTCACGAGCCGGCCGAGGATGCGGTCCGCCGCGGTGTACATGTCCTCGATCGCCTCGAACCTCTCGCCCAGGCCGAGCGCGATGGCCTGCTGCTTCAGGTTGGACAGCTGCCCGCCGGGGATCTCGTGGCGGTAGACGCGCCCCGTGGGCCCGGGCAGCCCGGACTCGAACGGCGCGTACATGCGTCGCACGGCCTCCCAGTACGGTTCCAGGGAGCAGACCGCGTCGAGGTCCAGGCCCGTGTCCCGGGGCGTGTGCGCCAGGGCCGCCACGAGGGCGGACGCGGACGGCTGGCTGGTGGTGCCGGCCAGGGCGGCGCTGGCGACGTCGACGGCGTCGACCCCCGCGTCCACGGCCGCGAGGAGCGTGGCGAGCTGGCCACCGGCGGTGTCGTGGGTGTGCAGGTGGACGGGCAGGTCGAAGCGGTCCCGCAGGGCTGTCACGAGACGGGTCGCGGCGGCCGGGCGGAGCAGCCCCGCCATGTCCTTGATGGCCAGGATGTGCGCGCCGGCGTCGACCATCTTCTGCGCGAGGTCGAGGTAGTACTCGAGCGTGTATAGCGTCTCCGCCGGGTCGAGCATGTCGGCGGTGTAGCAGAGGGCCACTTCTGCGATCGCCGTCCCGGTCTCCCGGACCGCCCGGATGGCGGGCTCCATCTGCGTGACGTCGTTCAGGGCGTCGAAGATGCGGAAGATGTCGATGCCGGACGCGGCAGCCTCCTGCACGAAGGCCGTCGTCACCGCCTCGGGGTACGGCGTGTAGCCGACGGTGTTGCGCCCGCGCAGCAGCATCTGCAGGCAGATGTTCGGGACCTCGCGGCGCAGCGCGTCCAGGCGCTCCCACGGGTCCTCGCCCAGGAAGCGGAGCGCGACGTCGTAGGTGGCCCCGCCCCAGGCCTCCACGGACAGCAGCCCGGGGGTCAGCCGGGACACGCTCGCGCCGGCGGCGACGAGATCGCGGGTCCGGACACGCGTGGCGAGCAGGGACTGGTGGGCGTCGCGGAACGTGGTGTCCGTGACCGCGACGGCGGTCTGCTCACGCAGCGCCCTCGCGAAGCCCTCGGGACCGAGCTCGAGCAGCCGCTGCCGGCTCCCGGCCGGCGGGTCGTCGGCCTCGGTCGCCCGCCGGTCCTCGGGGAGCCGCGGCAGCTTCTCCCGGGGGTCGAGGTGCGCCGGCCGGGCGCCGTTGGGCTGGTTGACCGTCACGTCGGCGAGCCAGGTGAGGAGCTTGGTGCCGCGGTCGGCGGGCACGCGCGCCGTCAGCAGTTCGGGGCGTTCGTCGATGAAGGACGTCGCCACGTTGCCCGCGATGAAGTCCGGGTCGTCGAGGACCGCCTGCAGGAAGGAGATGTTCGTCGACACGCCACGCACGCGGAACTCCGCCAGCGCCCGCCGCGCCCGCGTGACGGCCGAGGGGTAGTCCCGGCCCCGGCAGGTGAGCTTGACGAGCATCGAGTCGAAGTGCGGGCTGATCTCGGCACCCGCGTAGACGGTGCCGCCGTCGAGCCTCACCCCGGCGCCGCCTGCGGACCGGTAGGCGGAGATCCTGCCGACGTCGGGGCGGAACCCGTTCGCGGGATCCTCCGTGGTGATGCGGCTCTGCAGGGCCGCGCCGCGCAGGGTCACCGTGTCCTGGCTCAGGCCGAGGTCGGCGAGCGTCTCCCCCGCGGCGATCCGCAGCTGGGACTGGACGAGGTCGACGTCGGTCACCTCTTCCGTGACCGTGTGTTCGACCTGGATGCGCGGGTTCATCTCGATGAACACGTGCTGGCCCGCCCGCTCCCCGACCGTGTCCACGAGGAACTCGACCGTCCCGGCGTTCACGTAGCCCAGGGCGGTCGCGAACTTCACGGCGTCGCGGTGCAGCGCCTGGCGGATGGACTCGTCGAGGTTCGGTGCGGGCGCGATCTCGATGACCTTCTGGTGGCGCCGCTGCAGGGAGCAGTCACGCTCGAAGAGGTGCATCACGTTGCCTGTTGCGTCCGCGAGGATCTGCACCTCGATGTGGCGCGGGCGGAGGACCGCCTGCTCCAGGAACATGGTGGGGTCCCCGAACGCGGATTCGGCTTCCCGCATCGCGGCCTCGAGTGCCTCCGGCAGTGCCTCGCGCGTGTCCACCCGGCGCATCCCGCGGCCACCGCCGCCGGCCACGGCCTTCGCGAAGACGGGGAACCCGATCTCCTCCGCCGCGGCGATCAGTTCGGCGACGTCGGCACTCGGGCGGGACGATGCGAGGACCGGGATGCCGGCCGCGCGGGCGGCGTCGAGGGCCTTGACCTTGTTCCCGGCGAGCTCCAGCACGTCGGCCGGCGGCCCCACGAACGTGATGCCCGCCGCCGCCGCGGCCCGGGCGAGGCCGGGATTCTCGGACAGGAAACCGTACCCGGGGTAGATGGCGTCGCAGCCGGACTCGCGGGCCACGCGGATGATCTCGTCGATGTCCAGGTAGGCCCGGACCGGGTGGCCCTCCTCGCCGATGAGGTACGCCTCGTCGGCCTTCTGGCGGTGGATCGAGTTCCTGTCCTCCTGGGGGAAGACCGCGACGGTCTTCGCTCCCACCTCGTGCCCGGCCCGAAAAGCGCGGATGGCGATCTCGCCACGGTTGGCTACCAGAATCTTCGAGAACATGGCACTCCTGCATCCTTGCGGGTCGGGTTCTTCACGCAGGCTCGATCCTACCCGTGGCGCCGCGCCGGTCCATGACGGTGCCGCCATGTGGACGGGCGGCCCTCGGGCGCCGTCCGGGCGGCGGGCCGCGCCACCCTATGATGGACGGGATCACAAGGACATCGGGCCGCTCGTCGCGGCCGGGGATAGGTATGGGTGACGTGCAGGTAGTGAGTATCAGCAGCCTCAAAGGCGGCGTGGGCAAGACGTCGATGACCCTGGGGCTGGCCTCGGCCGCGCTGGCGGCCGGCATCCCGACGCTCGTCGTCGATCTCGACCCGCACGCTGATGCGACCACCGGCCTCGGCGTCAGGCCCTCCGGCCAGACCGACATCGGGCGCCTGCTGAAGAACGCCCGGCGCGGCGACCTCGGCGCCCACACCGTCCCCAGTGGCTGGGTGGCGACCGCCGCGCGGCAGCCGGGGGCCCGGGCGTCCACGCTCGACGTCGCGATGGGGTCGGCCCATTCGGGCATCTACGACCGGCCGGACCTCGGACGCCGCGACCAGCGGCGCCTGTCCACCCTCCTGTCCCGGGTCGAGGGATACAGCCTCGTCCTGATCGACTGCCCACCGTCGCTGAACGGCCTGACCCGCATGGCGTGGACCGCGAGCGACAGGGTGCTCCTCGTCGCGGAACCCGCCCTCTTCT
Organism: Arthrobacter antioxidans; assembly: GCF_023100725.1. Taxonomy (NCBI): domain Bacteria; kingdom Bacillati; phylum Actinomycetota; class Actinomycetes; order Micrococcales; family Micrococcaceae; genus Arthrobacter; species Arthrobacter antioxidans. The sequence goes on along the minus strand of NZ_CP095501.1, from coordinate 1,425,565 downwards.
CCGTGGCGGGCACGGAACGCACGATGCGCGCCCTCGAGCTGTTCCGCCGCGAATTCGCGCCGAAGCTGCAGACCGCGGGCATCCTCGCGAACCGGGTGCGCGAGACCTCCCACGAGCATGCGTTCCGCCTCGGCGAGATGCGGCGGATGTTCGGCGACCTGGTACTGAGCCCCACCATGCCGGAGCAGGCCAACTGGCAGCAGATCCAGGGCGCAGCCCACTCCGTGCACCACTGGCCCGGCGATTCCGCGCAGCTGGCGGCGAGCCGCTTCGACGAGCTGCTCCTGAACGTGGTGGACCCGGCCAGGATGCGCAGCCGGACCGCTCGGCGGTAGGCGCCCGGCACGGAGCCGTCGGCACACCGGCGAGGCGTCAGCTGATCCTGCGGGTGGCGCGGCGCTTGCTGAGTTCGTCGCCGGGGAAATCCTGGTCCGCGGCATGTTCGCTCGGCAGGGCCGCGAGGCTTCCCTCGACCTCGCGCCATACACGACCGACGGCGATGCCGAAGACTCCCTGTCCGCCCTGCACGAGGTCGATGACCTCGTCGGCGGAGGTGCATTCGTAGACGCTCGCGCCGTCGCTCATGAGGGTGATCTGGGCGAGGTCCTCGACCCCGCGTTCGCGGAGGTGCTCGACGGCGGTACGGATCTGCTGGAGGGACACCCCGGTGTCCAGCAGGCGCTTGACCACCTTGAGGACGAGGATGTCGCGGAAGCCGTAGAGGCGCTGCGTGCCTGAGCCGGAGGCACCGCGGACAGCGGGTTCCACGAGACCGGTGCGCGCCCAGTAGTCGAGCTGACGGTAGGTGATGCCGGCCGCCTTGCAGGCGGTGGGGCCGCGGTACCCGGCGTCCTCGTCGAGGACGGGGAGGTCTTCCGTGAAGAGCAGGCCCTGGGCGCTCGCCGGGACACCGGTGCCTGATGGGCTGGCTGCCTTGCCGGCGTCACCCTTCGGACTCACGTGCTGCCTCCTCGTCGGGTCCCCGGGACGTCTGCTGATCAGGCGGGGCCCCAGGGTGTGCACTCAAGTGTGCCCCGGGCCCACCACGCGCACAATGGGAACTGTATTCTTCGACGTTAGATCGCGGGAGGGACAAGGTCAAAGACGATGCCCCTCAAGCGGTGCCGTGTCGTCGGCGGACCGCGGGAAGCCACCGGAGCAGGGGTCCCGTGGTGGGCAACCTCACCGTTCGAAGTCCTCGGGCTCCACGTCGGCGAGGAACTCCCGGAACTGGAGGACCTCCTTCTCGGCGGTCTCCTCCGTCCCGCCGTCCCCCGGTTCCTCGGCGTCCGCCTCCGCGATCTCGACGCCGGCCACGGCCAGCACCTCGTCCGCGCAGAAGATGGGGCAGGGCACACGGAGCGCGATGGCCAGCGCGTCCGAGGCGCGCGAACCGACCGTCACGCCGTCATCGAAGACGAGTTCCGCATGGTAGACCGTGTCCTCCACCGAGGTGATGCGCACTTCGGTGATCTGCTTCCCCGCGGCGGCGACGACGTCGACCAGGAGGTCGTGCGTCATGGGCCGGGGCGGGACGATCCCCTGCTGCACGAAGGCGATGGCACTGGCCTCGGGGGCGCCGATCCAGATGGGCAGGTGCCGCTCCCCCGCGGTCTCGCGCAGGAGGACCAGGGGCTGGTTGGACGGCAGTTCGATCCGCACGCCCACCACTTCTACTTCGATCACGGAACGCCGCCTAACTGTCCATCCGGGCTATGTGGCTGTGCACCAGGGCGCTGTGGAGGCCGAGGCAGAGTTCGCTGATCTCGCGCGCGGTCTCCGCGGCGCGGGCCTTCGAGGCCACGTCCCTGCGCGAGGCCACGGGAGCGACGACGCTCTCCACGAGCCCCAGTTCGCGATCCGCGGCGGCGCGGAACGGCCGCAGGTGGCGGGGCTCGATGCCGTGACCCTCGAGCTGCACGCAGGCCTTGGTGATCTTCAGGGCGTGCTCGTCGAAACGGTTGTCGACGGCCGTGATCAGTCCGAAGCTCACGAGGTCGTCGACCAGCCTGCGCGGCGCCCCGGCCTCCGCGGCGAGCGTCTCCGCGGTGAGCCGCCGCGCATGCCCCTGCAGTTCGCGGGACAGCTGGTCGGAGACGACGCGCGGCGACAGGGTCAGCCCGCCGGGCAGCGACTCCGGACGCTCACCGCGATCGATCGCGTCGACGTAATCCTTGATCACCTTGAGGGGCAGGTACTGGTCGCGCTGGAGGGCGAGCACGAACCGGAGGCGCTCGACGTCGTGCGATGCGTACTTCCGGTACCCGGCCCGCGTGCGCTGCGGCGAGATCAGGCCCTTCTCCTCGAGGAACCGGATCTTCGACGCCGTGACCCGGGGGAACTCCTCGGCGAGCTCACGCAGGACCTCACCGATGTTGAGGACACCGGTGCCGGACGAACCGGGGACGACGCCGGCCGGATGCCGGGCGGGTTGGGAGACAGGCATGAAGCGGACTACGCCTGCGCTGTCGTGTGCCGGCCGCCCTGGCCCGGGACGGTGCGCGCCGCGTAGAAGGTGAGGCGGAACTTGCCGATCTGCACCTCGTTGCCGTTGCGGAGGGCCACGCTGTCCACGCGGTCGTTGTTGACGTAGGTGCCGTTGAGGCTGCGCGTGTCGACGACCATGAACCCGTTCTCGGTACGGCGGAACTCGGCGTGCTGGCGTGAGACCGTCACGTCGTCGAGGAAGATGTCGGCGTTCGGGTGGCGACCGGCCTTCGTGACGTCCTCGTCGAGAAGGAACCGCGCACCGGCGTTGGGGCCGGAGTGGGCGATCAGCAGCGCCGAGCCTGCGGGCAGGGCCGCGACGGACGACTGCTCCTCCCCCGTCAGATGCCGTTCCAGCTCGGTCACCGCGACCTGCGGGGGCAGACCGATGGTCGTTGTCTCGGGAGACGTCATGTTCGGCTCTTCTCCGTTTCCGGCTGGATTCACGTGGGGCACCATGGTCTTTCCTCCACCTACTGCACGATGGACCGGCGTGACGCCGGCCATACCGTCCCTGCCTTTGCGAGGTGGATCTAGCCTACCTGCTGCGAGTAGTCGGCTGAACTCAGCAGACCCTGGACCACCGCGGGGTCCGCGACCCTGATCTCCAGCAGCCAGCCCTCGCCGTACGGGTCGGAGTTGATCAGGGAGGGGTCGTCGTCGAGCGCCTCGTTGCGCGCCACGATCTCACCGGTCACCGGGGCGTAGATGTCGCTCACGCTCTTGGTCGACTCGACCTCGCCCACGACGTCCGCGCCGGTGACACCGGTCCCGGCCTCGGGCATCTGGACGTAGACCACATCCCCGAGGGCGTCCTGCGCGAAGTCGGTGATGCCGACGCGGACCGTGCCGTCGACGGCCGGCTCACTGACCCACTCGTGCTCCGCGGTGTAGTAGAGGCCGTCTGGGATGTTGCTCATGGTTGCCTTTCGGACGCGGGGTGCGGCAGCGGCGGCGGGAGGTGCCACCCGGTACAAGTACTGGTCGAGTATAGGCATAACGCGCAACACCGTGACGCGCCTCTCATCGTCTGTGGACGGCAACCCACGGGCAGTGCAGCCGGTCGCCCGATCGGCGCTGCGACGGGACGTTCGGCCCTTCTGGAGTCCCGGCCACCGGTGGAGACTTCTCTGCGCAGACCGACGAAAGGTGCGGGAGATGGACACACTGGTCGTATACGAATCGATGTTCGGCAACACCCGGATGATCGCCGAGGCCGTCGCCGACGCCCTCCGGTCCACCGGCGACGTCACGGTGGCGACCGCGGCCGAGGCCCCGGTGCAGCTGTCCGGGTACGGCCTCGTCGTCGTCGGTGCGCCCACGCACGCGCACACCCTCCCGCAACCGTCCTCACGGCAGGAGGCCGCCGCCTGGGCCGACGACCCGGACCGGGACCTCACGCTCGAGGCGGATGCCATGGAGCCCGGCATCCGGGAGTGGCTGGACCTCATGACCCTGTCCGCAGCGGAGCCCCGCTTCGCGGCGTTCTCCACCCGGGCGGACATCCCGCGCATCTTCGCCGGCGATGCCACGGCCGTGATCCGGCGCAGGCTCCACCGGAGGGACCTCGCCCTCGACGCGCACGAGGACTTCCTCGTGGACCACGACAGCCACCTCCTCCGGGGAGAGCAGCAACGCGCCCGCGACTGGGCCCTGACGCTCGTCCCGGTGACGTCCCGCCGGGAGTGAACCCGCGGCGGTGGTCCTGCAGCAATTCCGCGGTGGCGGTCCGGCGGCGGTGGTCCGCCGGGAAGATCAGACGGGCCGGTCGGCCGCGGGGCGTCCGCTCAGGCGGACGAACTCCTCCGCCATGCCCCGCGCGAACACCGCCCCGGGCACGCTCGCCGCGTCGAAGTGGACGCTGCAGCGCAGGCGGCCGTCGTAGGAGACCGCGGCGACGCCCAGCCGGACGTTCGCGGCGAGTACCGCGACGGGCCAGATGTCCGTCACGGGGGCGCCGGCGAGCTGGAGGGCCCGGCCCGGACCGGGGACATCGGTCACGAACCCGGCCACCAGGTGCTGGCGGTGCGCAACCCGGTCCAGGATCCGGGCACCGAGGGGGCCGCGCATGAACTCCAGCGTGCCCTGCTGCCGCGCCTCCACCTTCTCGGAGCGGGTGCGGGCGGCGATGAGGCGCAGGCGCCGCGCCGGATCGGGCTCGCCGAGCGGCAGATGCACGAGCATGACCCCGACGTGGTTGCCCGATGACCCCCGACGCTGCAGCGCCACCGGGACCGACACGGGCAGGTCTGCCGGGACGCCCTCGCCGGCCGTCGGGAGGGCTGCCCGGTAGCCCGACGCCACCGCGGAGAGCAGGGCGTCGTTCACCGTGGCACCGACGGCTCGCGCGTGGGCTCCGACGGCGGCGAGGTCGGCGTCGAGGAAGGCGACACCACGGTGTGCGCTGCGCTCGCCCAGGAACGGGGTGGGCCCCACCTCCCGCCCCGTGAGGGTCAGGCCGATGCGGCGCCCGCGGACGACGGCCCGGCGGAGGACACGGCGCAGATCCCGCCGACCGCCGGCAGCGGTGGCCGGCGGCGGTGGTGCCGTGTCCGGCGGGGACGCTCCGCCCGGGTCGAAGAGCTGCTGCACGATCGACACCGCCCCCAGACCGTCGGCCAGCGCGTGGTGGACGCGCAGCACCATCCCCACCCCGACGGCGTTCGCCCCCGGCACCAGCAACAGTTCCCACAGCGGGCGGTACCGTGGCAGGGGCACACTCATCAGCTCGCCGCACAGGCGTTCGAGCCCGGCCGGTCCCGGCACGGCGGCCACGAGGCGGATGTGATGGCGGAGATCCGGCGACACCTCCGCCCACCGGTGCCGGCGGCCGTCCCGGACCGCCAGCAGGCGCAGCCGCGGCAGCGCGGCGATCCGCTCGCCCACGACGGCGCGCACCACGGTCAGGTCGGGGACGCCGTCGGGCCCCACGAACCCGCCCGCCGCGAGCACGCCCGCGACGAGGAACACGTTCACCTGCCCGGCGTGGTCCAGCACGAGGTTGGCCTCGTCGACCGGGGCCAGCCGCTCTCCGGCCGGGATCGGGGTCATCGCACGGGCCCGGACGCCTCCACCCGACCCGCACCCAGATGGCGGAGGAACACGAGGAGCGGCACCATCCCGATCGCGGCGAGGGCCGCGAAGAGAGGAACGGCCGCCAGAGACGCGAACGGCGTCCCCTGGTCCGCGACAGCACCGAACCACTGGTCGGTGGCCACGCCGATACCCTCGACCACCAGCAGGACGAGCAGTGCACCGACCACGAGCCGGCCGAGCGGGCGGGACGTCCACAGCCACCACGAGGCGACCGCCAGCAGCGGAAGCCAGACGGCGAGATCCTGGACGAAGACGGGATTGGTCGTCATGCCCGATCCCGCCAGGAAGGCGGGCGGGTCGTCGCTGAGCATCGCGGGCAGGATCGTCCGCAACCAGACCAGCGCATTGAGGGCGGCGATGACGACCGCGTACGCCGCGATGCCCCGTGCGGGGAGGCGGTCGTCGAAGCGGGCGCTGAACTCCGCCAGATCGATCTGCCGCAGCAGCGCCGCCGCGGACCACAGCGCGAGCGAGAGCATCGCCACATAGGCGAGGAAGAGACTGTTGAACGGCGTGCCGAACAGGAACAGCACCGCCTGGTAGATGATGTACGCCACCGCTCCGAGCCACACCACGAGGGCCCGGGCGGAGTTCCTCCCCGCGAAGGACATCGAGGCGAACAGGAGCGGGACGGCGAGGACCATCAGCACGAGCGCCGTCCCGCGGAGGCTCCCCCGCGTCACGGCGGGCCCGCCCAGCACGTCGGGGAGGAAGAAGGAGGCGGAGGCGGCGAGCAGCGTCACCATCCCCAGGGCGGCGGACAGGCCGTATGCCGCGCCCGGACGCATCAGGGCCGTGGTCGTCGCGCTTGCCTGCAGGAGTCCCTGGCCCGGCCGCCGACCGGACGGCGTGGCGACGGCGCGGACCGGGACCTCGTCCGGGCGCGCTCCTCCGGCGACGGCGGGTGGCTGGTCGCTCTTCATCCGTCGATCCTCGTCCGCGCCGCGGGACCCGCCTAGGGCCGAGAGTCCTTCTCGAAGAGGCCCGGAAACACGGAACGCCCTCCCGAAGGAAGGCGTTCCGTGGTCGATGTCCGAGGACATCGCATGGTCGGGATGACAGGATTTGAACCTGCGACCCCTTGACCCCCAGTCAAGTGCGCTACCAAGCTGCGCCACATCCCGAACGGCCTGTCCAGCAGGCCAAACCACTCGGATAACACTACAGCATCCAGCGGCGGAACCGCACACCGGAGAAGGGGGTCAGCGCTTGCGGCTGCGCTTCTCGCGGACGCGCATGCTGACCTCGATGGGCGTGCCCTCGAAGCCGAACGTCTCCCGCAGGCGGCGCGTGATGAAGCGGCGGTAGCCGGGGTCCAGGAACCCCGTGGTGAACAGCACGAACCTCGGCGGCCGGCTGGAGGCCTGGGTCCCGAACAGGATGCGGGGCTGCTTCCCGCCGCGCACGGGGTGCGGGTGGGCGGCCACGAGTTCGCCGAGGAACGCGTTGAGCCGGCCCGTCGGGATGCGGCGGTCCCAGGACTCGAGGGCGACGTCGAGCGCGGGGACGAGACGGTCCTTGTGCCAGCCGGTGAGCGCCGAGATGTTCACGCGCGGGGCCCAGTCCACGTGGGCCAGGTCCTGGTCGATCTCGCGCTCGAGGTAGCGGCGGCGTTCGTCGTCGAGCAGGTCCCACTTGTTGAAGGCCAGCACGATCGCGCGGCCGGACTCGATGGCCAGGTTCAGGATGCGGATGTCCTGCTCGCTGAGCACCTCGTCGACGGCGAGGAGCACCACGGCGACCTCGGCCTTCTCCAGGGCGGACTGGGTACGCAGGGAGGCGTAGAAGTCGGCGCCCTGCTGCATGTGGACGCGGCGGCGGATGCCTGCGGTGTCCACGAAGCGCCAGGTGCGCCCGCCGAGCTCGATCATCTCGTCCACGGGGTCGCGCGTGGTCCCGGCCAGCGGGTCGACGACGACGCGGTCGGAGCCCGCGAGCTTGTTCAGCAGCGAGGACTTGCCCACGTTGGGTCGGCCGATCAGCGCGATGCGGCGGGGGCCGCCGGAGCGCTCGATACCGCCGTGCTCGGAGAACTCGGGGAGGATCGTGTTGATGTGGTCGAGCATGTCGGCGGTACCGCGGCCGTGCAGCGCGGACACCGGCCAGGGCTGCCCGAAGCCGAGGCCCCAGAGCACGGAGGCGTCGGCCTCGTTCTGGATGTCGTCCACCTTGTTGGCCACGAGGATGACGGGCCTGTTCTTGCGGCGCAGCATGCGCACCACGGCCTCGTCCGTCGCGGTGGCACCGACGGTGGCGTCGACGACGAACAGGACGGCGTCCGCCATGTCGACGGCGATCTCCGCCTGGTCGGCGACGCGCGCGGCGATGCCCCTGGCGTCCTGCTCCCATCCGCCCGTGTCGACGAGGGTGAAGTTCCGCCCGGACCACTGGGCCGGGTAGGAGACGCGGTCGCGGGTCACGCCGGGGGTGTCCTCGACGACGGCCTCGCGGCGGCCGAGGATGCGGTTGACGAGCGTGGACTTGCCGACGTTCGGGCGGCCGACGATGGCGAGCACGGGGTTGAGCCGGCCTTCCGCCTCGTCGTCGAAGTCCTCGTGCCGGCGGTCCAGGAGCGCGGCGTCCTCGTCGTCGAGCTCGTAGTCCTCGAGGCCCGCGCGGAGGGAGGCGGCGCGCTGCTCCGCCTCGGCGTCGTCGAGGCTGTCGAGCAGCGCACCGACCTGGTCCTCGCCGCTCGGCTCGTAGTCCTCGTCGGCTCCGGGGCTCTGCTCCGTCGCGTCCGGCGAAAGGTTCTCGCTCATCTGGTATTCCTTCGGTTGATGTTCACCGTCTCCCGACGGCAATCCTGGGTGGGCTCGCGCCCGGGGTCTTGCGGTGGACCGTCGCGGGACGGTTAGTGCGCCACCGTGCGCACGATGCCGAGGACGGCAGCCACGGTCTGCTCGAAGTCGAGGTCCGAGGAGTCGAGTGCGACCACTCCGTCCGCGGCCTGGTGGAACTCGACGACGGTCGAGTCCCGGGCGTCCCGTTCGGTGACCTGCCGCTTCAGCTGGGCGTCGGTCTGCGTGCCGCCGAGCTGGTCCCCGCGGCGGCGCAGGCGCGCCTCCTCGCTCGCGGTGAGGAGGATGCGCACCTCGGCGTCGGGGGCGACGACGGTGGTGATGTCGCGTCCCTCGGCGACGATGCGGTGTCCGGCGCCGGCGATCAGCGCGCGCTGGCGCCGGATCAGCTCGGCCCTGGCACCCATGGTGGTCGCGACGGCGCTCACCGCGGACGACACCGCGGGCTCGCGGATGGCGGCGGTGACGTCGTCGCCCCCGATGGTCACGGATTCGTGGTCCGGGCTGGTGCTGATGAACAGCTCGACCTCCCGCGCCGCCGCCTCGACGGCGGCGCTGTCCTCGAGGTCGATCCCCTGCGAGACGCAGTGGAGCGTGACGGCGCGGTACATCGCCCCGGTGTCGAGATACGCGGCGCGGAGCCGCCGGGCCACTTCCCGGCTGACACTCGACTTCCCGGAACCGGAGGGCCCGTCGATCGCCACGACGAGGGACTTGCCCAGACGGAAGCCCGAGTGCGGGCTGGATGGCGCGGACTTGCCGGCGGCGTCCGGGATGATGGGCGTCTGCATTGCTGAAACCTGCGTCACTGCACTACCTTCCAGCCCCGCTGCGTCAGGGACTCCGTGAGTTCTTGTCGTTTGCCCGGGATGACCGACAGTTCGGCGAGGCCCACCTGGCGCCCGGGAGAGTGTTCGAGGCGGAAATCCTCGACGTTGATCCCGGTGTGCCCGATCTCCGTCAGGAGTTTCGCGATCTGCCCGGGCACGTCGTCGACGAGCACGGTCAGGCGGGCAAAGGAGTTCGGCGGCGTCCCGTGCTTGCCGGGCACGCGCGCCTGGCCTGCGTTCCCCTCGGACATCAGCTGGGCCATGTCGAGGCGGGATCCGCCGCCCGTCGGGTCCTCGAGGGTGCTGATCAGCCGGTTCAGGTCCTCGCGGACGCCGTACAGGATCTCGACGAGTCGGCCGGCGTTGGCGGAGAGGATCTGCACCCAGAGGCGGGGGTCGCTCGCCGCGATGCGCGTCACGTCCCGCAGTCCGTTGCCCGCGAGCGAGAGCGCCTGCACGGGCGAGTCCTGCAGCCTGCTCGCCACGAGCGAGGACACCACCTGCGGCAGGTGGGAGATGAGCGCCACGGCCTGGTCGTGCTCCTCGGCGGACATGCGCGCGGGCACGGCCCCGAGGTCGACGGCGAGCCGTTCGGCGCACAGGACGGCCTCGGCGGAACTGTGGGCGCCGCAGAGCACCCAGGGCGCACCGGTGAACAGCTCCGCGCGGGCCGCGACGGGCCCGGACGTCTCGCGGCCGGCCATCGGATGCGTCCCGACGTACCGCGACAGGTGCGCCGCAACTCCCGGCGTCGCTTCGAGGTCGCGCAGGATCGCTTCCTTCACGCTGCAGATGTCCATGACGACGGCGTCCGGGTAGTCCCGGAGCGCGGCCGCCACGACCTGCGCGGTGACGTCGGGAGGGGTCGCGACGACGACGAGTTCCGGCGCCGCCCGCTCCCCCGCGGCCAGCACCTCCGCGAGGAGCCGGCCGGCTCCGATGTCGCGGGCGACGGCCTCGGTGGAGGGCGAGCTGTCGGACAGGACGACGTCGAGCCCGCGGGCGCGCAGCCCCAGCCCGATGCTGGCACCCAGCAGCCCGGCCCCGATGACGAGGACCGGTCCTGCGAGGTGCGTGCCCTGCTCCGTGCGCGTGGTCATGGTCTAGAGGCCCACCGATGCCAGCAGGTGCCCGACCTCCTGGCGTCCGAGCACGCGGATACTGCCCTGACGCTGGTCGCCCACGCGGATGGGGCCGAGCTGGGTGCGGACGAGGCGTTCCACGGGATGCCCGACGGCGTCGAAGAGCCGGCGGACCACGCGGTTGCGGCCCGAGTGCAGCACGACCTCGACGAGGATGTGGCCGGGCGTCGAGTCGACGAGCTTGAAGGAGTCGACCTTCGCGGTGCCGTCCTCCAGTTCGATACCGGCCTTCATCTGGGCCCCGATGCCCTGGCCCATCGGCCCGCGGACCTGCACGAGGTAGGTCTTCGGGACCTCGTAGGAGGGGTGGGTCAGGCGGTTGGTGAGTTCGCCGTCGTTGGTGAGCAGGAGCAGGCCCTCGGTCTCGGCGTCCAGGCGACCCACATGGAACAGGCGCTCGTTCTTGTTCTTGTTCTTCAGGAAGTCGCTGATGCACGGGCGGCCCTCGGGGTCCTCCATGGTGGAGACGACCCCGCGTGGCTTGTTGAAGACGTAGTACTTGAGGTTCTCGTCGAGCTGGAGACGGATGCCGTCCACGTGGATGGCGACCTGCTCGGGGGCGACGCGCACGCCGAGTTCGGTGACGACGGTGCCGTCCACCTCCACGCGGCCGTCGAGGATCATCTCCTCGCACACACGGCGCGAGGCGACGCCGGCGAGGGCCATGACCTTCTGCAGGCGGACGCCCTCCGGGTTGTGGACGTCGATCTCGTCGGCGGGGCGGCTGGAACGCTTGGGCCTGGCGACGCGCACCGGCCCGAGGTTCTGCCCGAAGCGTTCACGCCCGAAGGGCTTGGCGCCGGCAGGCTTCTGGCGCGCCGCACTCTTCTGCTCACCCGTGCGTCCACCGGTCGCGCCGCCGGGACGGCCGGGCTTGCCGGTCGCACGCCCTCCCGCCTTCGTCCCGAAGCGGCTCGAGGGGGTGCCTGCGGAGGGTCTCCCCGCGGCGGACCGCGCGCGTCCCTCGGCGGATTCGCGACGATCGCCTGCGTCGCGACGATCGCCTGCGCCGGAGGGTCGGCCGCCCGAGGAGCGGGTGTCGTCCCTCGAAGGGCGGCCCCCGGAGGAGCGGGTGTCGTCCCGGGAGGGGCGGCCCCCCGAGGAACGGGTGTCGTCCCGTGCGGGGCGGGACTCACCCTGACGGCCACCCTGCGCCGAGCGCTCCTGGAAGGGACGACCCTCACCGGAACGCCCGCCACCCTGCCCCGAACCGGTACGGGGAGCGGACTTCCTGGTGCGGGCAGCGTCGGATGGGCGCCCGGCCGACCCGCCGCGGCGCGGCGTATTGCGTCCGGAACCGGATCCTGGCTGCTGTGTCATGTAGAAATGTCCTTCTCGTCGGTCATGCTCAGTACGTCGTTTCGTCATACTCCCCAAGGCTCTCGAGGCCCGGCAGGTGGGGAGCGATCCGGGGCAGTTCGTCGACGCTGCCCAGCCCCAATCTTTCCAGAAAGAGGGTGGTGGTCCCATAAAGGACGGCACCGGTCTCCGGATCGGTCTCGAGCTCGACAACCAGCCCGCGCTGCAGCAGCGTGCGGACCACGGAATCGACATTGACGCCCCGAATCGCGGAAACCCGGGCACGGGACACCGGCTGGCGGTACGCGATGACCGCCAGGGTCTCGAGCGCTGCCTGTGACAACCGGGCTGATTGGCCGTCGAGCACGAAGTCTGCGACGACGGATGCGAAGTGCTGCCGCGAGAAGATGCGCCACCCGCCGGCGATGTTCCTGAGTTCGAAACCACGCGGCATGGGATGTTCGGCGCCCTGGGAGCCTGATCCAGTATAGCCGTCATACTCCCGCTGCAGGTCCACGAGCACGGCACCCACCTGTGCGGCCGACCGGTCGAGCGCCGCGGCGACCTGCTCGTCGGTGACGGGCCGGTCCGCGACCATGAGGATCGCCTCCACCGCCGCCCGCAGCCCGCCGGGCAGTTCCTCGACGGGGACGTCCTGCCCGTCGGGGGCTGCCCCCTCGCTCATGCCGCACCCCTCTCGTCATCGCGCATGTCCGCCGCGCCCTCGTCATCGCTCGTCATCGCGTCGGCCGCCCATGGCCCGTCCTCCGTGCTCCACCGCACCAGGAGCTCGGACAGGGGGGCCGCCTGCTCGAAGGAGACGGCGCCGTCCCGGAACAGCTCCAGCAGGGCGAGGAATCGCACCACGAGCACCAGCCGGGACGCGGCGTCCTCCGTCAGGTGGCGGAAGGACAGCGCGCCCCTGCCCTGCAGGAGGTCCCGCAGGGCCAGGGCCTGCTCGCGCACGCTGACCGCGGGTGCGTGCAGGTGTCCGATGCCCACCTCGGCGGGCCGTTCCTCCCGCGGCGCGAGCACCCGGGCGGCGATGGCCGCGAACTCCTCGGGAGAGTGCCGCCAGAGGAGTTCCGGGAGGAGCCGGGTGAAGTGCGGCTCGAGCGGCGCGTCGCGCGGGTGGCGTGCGTCCTCCTCCTCGAGGCGGGCGGCGAGGTGCCGGGCCATCTCCTTGAAGGCCCGGTACTGCAGGAGCCTGGCGAACAGCAGGTCGCGGGCCTCCAGGAGTGCGACGTCCTCCGCGTCCTCGACGGCGCCGGCCGGCAGCAGGCGTGCCGCCTTCAGGTCCAGGAGGGTCGCCGCGACCACCAGGAACTCACTCGCCTCGTCGAGCTTCCACTCCCCCTCGGCGGCCTGGATGCGGCGGATGTGGGCGATGAACTCGTCCGTGACCTGTGCCAGGGCGATCTCGGTGATATCGAGCTCGCGCCGGGAGATGAGGTTCAGCAGCAGGTCGAAGGGCCCGCTGAAGTTGGTCAGCTGCACCTCGAAGACCTGGCGCGCGCCGGCTCCCGCCGGCTTCCCGACTGCCGGGGCGTCCGCCACGCGCACCTAGCGGGACCGGGAGGACCCGGAGGAGACCTGCACTAGGGCGCTCCGCCCCTGCTGATCAGTTCCTTGGCCAGGCGGCGGTAGGCGTCCGCGCCGGAGTGGTTGGCCGCATAGGACGTGATGGGCTCCGCCGCCACGGTCGCGTCGGCGAACTTGATGGTGCGCTTGATGACGGTCTCGAAGACCTTGTCGCCGAAGGCTTCGACGAGGCGCGCGATGACCTCGCGGCTGTGGAGCGTCCGGGCGTCGTACATGGTGGCGAGCACGCCGTCGATCTGCAGCCGCGGGTTCAGGCGGTCCTGCACCTTCTCGATGGTCTCGACCAGCAGGGCCACGGCGCGCAGCGCGAAGAACTCGCAGATCAGCGGGATGATGACGCCGTGCGCCGCGGTGAGCGCGTTCACGGTGAGCAGCCCCAGCGACGGCTGGCAGTCGATCAGGATGACGTCGTAGTCGTCCGAGACCTTGCGCAGCGCGCGGTCGAGGACCTGCTCGCGCGCCACCTCGTTGACCAGCTGCACCTCGGCGGCGGAGAGGTCGATGTTGGCCGGCAGCAGGTCGATGTTCTCGATCGCGGTGTGCTGGATGGCGTCCTGGATGGAGACCTTGCGGTCCATGAGGACGTTGTAGACGGTGACGTCGAGTTCGTGCGGGTTGGTACCGAGGCCGGCGGAGAGCGCGCCCTGCGGGTCGAAGTCGACCAGCAGGACCCTGCGGCCTGCCTCGGCGAGCGCGGCGCCGAGGTTGATGGTGGACGTCGTCTTGCCGACACCGCCCTTCTGGTTCACCATCGCGATGATCCTCGCCGGGCCGTGCGACTCCAGGACCCTCGGCTCCGGGAATTCCGTCACGGGGCGGCCGGTCGGGCCCAGTTCCGTGTCCGCCGCGCTGGGCAGGGTCGCTGAACCCTGTTCGCTACTCACGTATGTCTCCACGCTTCCATCAGTGTCGGTGCAGGCCGGCCCGTGATCGCCCACGGCCGCTTTTCTCTAGGTCAACGGTACAACGCCGAGGGCGGCCGCCGTGAAGATCGACGTCGGGAGGTGGCGAGCCTTGATCCTCGACCTGAGGTCGAAGCTTCCCGCGGGACGGCTTTCCCCGGCCGGGAACGACGACGGCGACGGCCGGGGGTGCCCGGTCCGTCGCCGTCGGTTCTGCTCGTGCGGTTCCTGCGCGGCGGGCGGCTCCCGCCGGCGCCCTGTCAGCGCGCGGCGGGTGTGACGACCGCGGCGTCGGTCCTGACGGCCGCGCTCTCCTCGATGCCGTCGTCGGTGTCGTCGGTGTCGAAGCGGTGGTCGGTGCTCATGGTCGCCTCGTCGAAGGGCTCGCGGCCCTCGAGGACCTCGTCCACGCGGGCGCGGTCGATCTCCTTGGTCCACGTGCCGATGAGGACTGTCGCGACGGCGTTGCCGGTGAAGTTGGTCAGTGCGCGGGCTTCCGACATGAAGCGGTCGATACCGACGATGAGGCCGACGCCGTCCACCAGGTCGGGGCGGTGCGACTGCAGGCCGCCGGCGAGGGTGGCCAGGCCGGCGCCGGTGACGCCCGCCGCGCCCTTGGAGGCGATGATCATGAAGACGAGCAGCGAGATCTGCTCGCCGAGGGCCAGCGGCGTCCCCATGGCCTCGGCGACGAACAGGGAGGCCATCGTGAGGTAGATGGCGGTGCCGTCGAGGTTGAAGGAGTACCCGGTGGGCACGGTGACGCCGACCACGGGCTTGGAGACACCGAGGTGCTCCATCTTCGCGATCAGGCGCGGCAGGGCCGCCTCGGACGAGGAGGTGCTGAAGATCAGCAGGTATTCGCGGCCGAGGTACTTCATCAGCTTGAAGATGCTGACGCCGGTGACGAGCCGCAGCAGTCCGCCCAGGATGACCACGATGAACAGGATGCAGGTGATGTAGAACGCGACCATGAGCGTGGCCATGCTGATGATCGCCTGCACGCCGGTCTCGCCGACGACGGCGGCGATGGCGCCGAAGGCACCGATCGGTGCGAGCCACATGATCATGACGAGGATGCGGAAGACCAGGGCCTGGATGTGGCCGATGCCCCGGAGGATCGGCTTCCCGGCCGAGCCCATCTTCTGCAGCGCGAAGCCGACGAGCAGTGCGACGAACAGCGTCTGCAGGATGCTGGGACCGGTCAGTGCGGACAGCAGCGTGGTGGGGATGATCCCGAGCAGGAACCCGATCGTCCCGCCGTCGCCGCCCTCGGCGGACTCGGGCACCGTGTAGGTGGAGGACGAGATGTCCAGGCCCTCACCGGGCTGGATGAGGTTGCCGACGACGAGCCCGATCGCGAGCGCGAAGGTGGACATGAGCATGAAGTAGCCGAGCGCCAGTCCGCCCACCTTGCCGACGGTCGCGGCCTTGGCGATCGAACCGACCCCGAGCACGATGGTGCAGAAGATGATCGGGGCGATCATCATCTTGATGAGGTTGATGAACCCGGTGCCGAGGGGCTTGAGGGCCTTCGCGAACTCGGGGGCGACGAGGCCGAGGACCGCTCCGAGGATCACGGCCGCGATGACGGCGATGTAGAGGAAGTGGGTCTTGTCGACCCGCTTGCGGGGTTGTGCTGGTCCGCTGTCGGACCGCGCTGGCGCCATGGCCATGCTGTTCTCCCTTGGTGTCGGCCGCCCGGCGGCGCCGGCGGGGAGGTCGTTCTCCGTCCGCGGGGGTCTGGCCAGGAAGCGTAGTGTTGAGTCGTTCCTCCCCATCGTGCCTGCGCGAGTGACCCGGATCACGATTGCGTTCATACTGTTCGTGGTCGTACGGGCGTGGGGGCCAATTCGGAAGGAGCGGGGAACCGCGTGAGTCGATGGAGCCTCGCCCGCCAGTTCTTCCTGGCCCAGCTCGTCTTCATCGTGGTCCTCTCGGCCTCCCTGTCGGTGATCCTGTACCTCGACGCCGCCCGGGGCGTGAACGACGCCGCGGCCGAGCGGATGGTCGCCGTCTCCACGTCGATCGCCCTCGAACCCGCCGTCCTGGACGCCGTCCGAGGCCCCGACCCCTCGGCGTCCCTGCAGCCCTACGCGGTGGAGGTGATGGACCGCCTGGGCGTGGACTTCATCACCATCATGGCGACCGACCGTACGCGCTTCACGCACCGCAACCCGGAGGAGATCGGCAGGCCCTACATCGGGTCCGTGGCCGAGGCGCTGACCGGGACCACGCACTCGGAGACCTACGCCGGGACCCTCGGTCCGTCCATCCGCGCGATCGTCCCCGTCGTGGACGACACCGGGACGGTGCAGGCCATGGTCGCCTCGGGCATCACCGTGGACCGTGCCGCCATCGCGCGGAACGCGCAGCTCCCGCTCGTCGCGGTCATCGCCCTGGGCGCGCTGGCGCTCGGGGCCCTCGCCTCGTTCCTGCTCAGCCGGCGCCTCCGGGACGCGACGCTGGGCATGGGACCGGCCGAGCTCTCCCGCACGTTCGTGTTCTACGACTCGGTGCTCCACTCCGTGAGGGAGGGGCTGCTCCTGACCGACGCGGCGGGGCGCCTGGTGCTCTACAACGACCAGGCGGCCCGGCTCCTCGGGCTCGACGGGTCGCAGGAGCCCGTTCCGGCGTCGCACCTGGCGGTGCCGCCGTCGCTGCGCGAGCTGCTCTCCTCGGGCCGGCGGGCCCTGGACGAGGTGCACGTCACCGAGTCCCGGGTCCTGGTGGTCAACCAGGAGCCCGCCGTCCCGCCCACGCCGCCGGGCCGCACCGCCCCGGCCCCGGGCGCCCTGGGGACCGTCACGACCCTGCGCGACCACACCGAGATCGAGGCCCTGACCGGGCAGGTGGAGACCATGCGGACCCTGACGGACGCGCTGCGCTCGCAGACGCACGAGCACGCCAACCGCCTGCACACCATCGTCTCGCTGGTGGAACTCGGCAGGGACGCCGAGGCCGTGGATTTCGCCACCCGGGACCTGCAGCAGTCGCAGCGGCTCACGGACGAGGTGGTCCAGGCGGTCGACGAGCCGTTCATCGCTGCGCTCCTGGTCGGCAAGGCCGCCCAGGCGAACGAACGCGGCATCGAGCTCACCTCGGACATCGCCCCCGATGCCCAGGCCGGTTCGCTCCATCCCGTGGACCTCGTGACGGTCATCGGGAACCTCCTCGACAACGCGTTCGACGAGGCCGCCCGATCCGAGGAACCCCGTGTCCGGCTCACGGTACGACGCGCGATGGACGGCGATGGCGCACAGGTCCTGGAGATCGTCGTCGAGGACAGCGGCAACGGCCTGCCCGACTCCGAGAAGGCGAGGATCTTCGACTTCGGCTACAGCACGAAGCCGGCGTGCGAGGCGGAGGGCGGGACGCCGGCCGGACGCGGCATCGGCCTCGCCCTCGTCCGCCAGGCGGTACGACGCTTCGCGGGCTCGATCGCGGTGACGGACACGGACGACGGCGGGGCGCGGTTCACCGTCCGGCTGCCCGTCGCGCCCGTCGCCGGCCGGGTCGGCGCATGAGTGCCATCCGCGTCCTCGTCGTCGAGGACGATCCGGTCGCCGCGGACGCGCACGCCGAGTACGTCCGGCGGCTCGAGGGGTTCGAGCTCGCGGGAGTCGCCCGGAGCGGCGCGGAGCTCGCGGCGTTCCTCCGGCTGGCGGGCGAGAAGCCGGGGCGCGGCGGGGCCGCCGTCGACCTCATCCTGCTCGACATGAACCTGCCGGACGCTCACGGGCTGGACATCATCCGCCGCCTCCGCGGTCTCGGCCTCCCGGTGGACATCATCGCGATCACCGCCGTGCGGGACCTGCAGGTGGTGCGCTCGGCGATCTCCTCCGGCATCGTCCAGTACCTCATCAAACCGTTCACCTTCTCGGCGTTCCGGGAGAAGCTCGACGCCTACCGGGACTTCCACCGGAACCTCGTGGAGCAGGCCTCGGCCACCACGCAGGAGGAGGTGGACCAGGCCTTCGCCTCCCTCCGGCCCGCCACCGTGGCGGCACTCCCCAAGGGCCTCTCGGCGGAGACGCTGCGTGCCGTCTCGGGGGTCCTGAAGGAGCTGCACGAGCCCACCTCGGCGGTCGAGGTGTCGGAGGCCCTGTCCATGTCCCGCGTCACGGCACGGCGGTACCTCGAGTACCTCGCCGACCGGAGGTCGGTCCTCCGGACGCCGCGCTACGGCACGCGGGGGCGTCCCGAGTTCGAGTACACCTGGGCCCGGACCCCGCCGGAGCGGTAGCGCCAGACCGCGCCCGTCCGGTCACCCGGCCGGCGACGGGCGGAGCAGGGGCTCCAGCGCGTCGAGCACCGAGGGGTCCTCGATCGTGGACGGGACGGCGTACGCGGCCCCCGCCGCCATCTGCCGCATCGTCTTCCGCAGGATCTTGCCGGACCGTGTCTTCGGCAGCGCCTCGACGACGACGGCGGACCGGAAGTCCGCCACGGGGCCGATCGTGCGGCGGACCATCGCCACGAGCTCGGCCTCGAGCGCGGCCGGGTCGAGGGTGACGCCCGCCTTGAGGACCACGTAGCCGCTCGCTCGCTGTCCCTTGACCGGGTCCTGCAGCCCGAGCACGGCGCACTCGGCGACGGCGGGGTGCTGGGCGATCACCTGCTCGATCGCGCCGGTCGAGAGCCGGTGCCCGGCGACGTTGATGACGTCGTCCGTGCGGCCCATCACGAACAGGTAGCCGTCCTCGTCCAGGTAGCCGGAGTCGCCGCTCGTGTAGAAGCCCGCGAAGTCGCTGAGGTAGGCGTCCCGGTAGCGGTCGTCGCTGCCCCACAGGGTGGTCAGCGTGCCGGGCGGGAGCGGGAGGCGCAGGGCGATGCTCCCCTCGGTCCCGGTCGCCACCGGGGACCCGCCGGGGTCGAGGATCACGACGTCGAACCCGGGCGAGGGCAGGGACGGCGATCCGGCCTTCAGCGGCACTCCGCCCAGCCCGCGCGGGTTCCCGCAGATGGGCCACCCGGTCTCCGTCTGCCACCAGTTGTCGACGACGGGCACGCCGAGGACCTCCCCGATCCACTCGGAGGTCCCCGTGTCGAGCCGCTCACCGGCCGAGAAGAGCGTCTCCAGCGAGGAGAGGTCGTGGGAGCGGACGGCCGCGGCGTCGGGGTCGGCGCGCCGGACGGACCGGAGCGCGGTGGGCGCGGTGAACAGCACCTTCACGCGGTGCTGTTCGATGAGCCGCCCGAAGGCCCCGGCGTCGGGGGTGCCCACGGGCTTCCCCTCGTACAGGACCGTCGTGGCACCGGCCAGGAGCGGCCCGTAGACGATGTAGGAGTGGCCCACCACCCAGCCGACGTCGGACGCCGTCAGCATCGTGTCGCCCGGGCCCACGCCGAAGATCGCCTGCATGGACCACGTCAGCGCCACGGCGTGCCCGCCGTTGTCCCGCACCACACCTTTCGGGGAACCCGTGGTGCCGGAGGTGTAGAGGATGTAGAGCGGGTCCGTCGCGGCGACCTCCACGGGCGGGACCGCCTCCGCGGCGGCGGCGGCCTCGTCCCAGTCCAGCCACCGCGTCCCGGGCTCCCGGTACTCGGCGACGCCGTGGCCGAACCCGGCGCGCGCCTTGACGACGACGGGCGTCCCGGCGCTGTCGGCGAGCGCGAGCGCCTCCTGGACCGCGGGGAGGTACTCGACGCGCCGGGCGGGTTCGATGCCGCCGTCCGCCGTCACGACCGCCGACGGCCTGGCGTCCCTGATACGGGCCGCCAGCTCGGCGGCGGCGAAGCCTCCGAAGACCACGGAGTGGACGGCGCCGATCCGGGCGCAGGCGAGCATGGCGACGGCGGCCTCGGGGATCATCGGCAGGTAGACCAGCACCCTGTCGCCCTTGCCGACGCCGAGGCGCGCGAGCACGCCCGCGAAGACGGCCACCTCGTCGCGGAGCTCGGCGTACGTGATGGTGCGGACCGTGCCGAGCATCGCGGAGTCGTGGATCAGGGCCGCCTGGTCGCCGCGTCCCGCCTCGACGTGGCGGTCGAGCGCGTTGTAGCTCGTGTTGAGGGACGCCCCGGGGAACCAGCGGTACAGCGGCGCGTCCGCGGTGTCCACGGCGGCCGAGGGTGGGCGCACCCAGTCGATCGCATCCGCGGCCTGCAGCCAGAACCGCTCCGGGTCCGCGAGGCTCTCCGCGTGCAGTCGTCGGTAGTCCTGTCCGGGGAGAACCCCGGGTCCTGCATCGTGTTCGGCAGCCATGGTCGCCCCTCGTCGCGCGTGGATGGTGAGGACCAGTATCCACCATCACCTTCTGTATACATAGGGGTCATAACTTCCGGCTGGGATCCGTGAATTCTTGTACTTGCGCACTCCTTTGCATACATTGGAGCCGGTGCAGCCTCGTGACAGCGGGCTGATCGGCACCACCAGGACAAGCCGGAGGAGGCGAGGATGCGGGCCAGTGATCGCGCCTACGCCCTCCTGCGTGCGGACATCGTCGAATGGCGGCTGGCCCCGGGGGACGTGCTGGCCGAGGTGGAGCAATCGGCGCGGCTCGGCGTCTCGAGGACCCCCCTGCGCGAAGCGCTCTCCCGGCTCGTCGCCGAAGGCCTCGCCAGCCCGCACGCGGGGCGCGGCGTCGTCGTCTCCGCGATCTCCCTCGCTGCCGTCGCCGATCTCTTCGACGTCCGCCTGCCCCTCGAATGCGCCGCCGTCCGGCTCGCCGCCGTGCGCGGCGACGGCCCCGTCTTCGCGGCGCTCGCCGGGGAGTTCGCCCGCGCCGGGCAGCTCATCGGGGACGACGACGGCGGCCAGGACGCGTACTACGCCCTCGTGGCGCGGCTCGACGCACAGATCGACGAGGCGGCCGGGAACCCCTACCTGCTGCAGGCCCAGAAGCCGATCCGCACCCATCTGGCCCGGGTCCGGCGGCTGGCCCGGGACCACCCGCCCCGCCTCCTGGCCTCGGCCCGCGAGCACGAGCAGATCGCGCTCGCCCTGGGCGCCGGCAATGCCGATCTCGCCGAGGCCTCGATGCGCGTGCACCTGCACACCAGCCTGCAGCACCTGCTCGCCCCGAACCCCACCCGACCCTGACCCCACCCTGCAACCCACCCTGAACAACCCCGAACCAGCCCCGCAGCACCGAGAGGAACACCATGGTCGAACTCCACCCCGTCCGCGTCCACCGCAGTGAGGAGAACCTCCCCCGGGAGGGCCAGCTCGCCTGGAAGATCGCCGAGGTCGCCACGGATCCCGTCGAGGTCACGGCGGACGTCACCGACATGGTGATCAACCGGATCATCGACAACGCCTCCGTGGCCCTCGCATCGCTGAACCGCGCGCCCGTCGTCGCGGCCCGCGCCCAGGCGCTGAGCCACCCGGTCTCCGTCCACGGCTCGGGGGCCGCCGTCTTCGGCGTCGACTCCCCCGTCTCCGCGGAATGGGCCGCATGGGCCAACGGCGTCGCCGTGCGCGAGCTCGACTACCACGACACCTTCCTCGCCGCGGACTACTCGCACCCGGGCGACAACATCCCGCCCATCCTCGCCGCGGCGCAGCACACCGGTGCCTCGGGCCGTGACCTGGTCCGCGCGATCGCCACGGGGTACGAGATCCAGGTGGACCTCGTGAAGGCCATCTGCCTGCACGAGCACAAGATCGACCACGTCGCGCATCTCGGCCCGTCCGCCGCAGCGGGCATCGGCACGCTGCTCGGCCTCGACGCGGACGTCATCTTCCACGCCGTCGGACAGGCCCTGCACACGACGACGGCGACCCGGCAGTCCCGTAAGGGCGAGATCTCCACGTGGAAGGCGCACGCGCCGGCCTTCGCCGGGAAGATGGCTGTCGAGGCCGTCGACCGCGCCATGCGCGGGCAGACCTCGCCCACCCCCATCTACGAGGGCGAGGACGGCGTGATCGCCTGGCTCCTCGACGGGCCCGGGGCCGCCTACGAGGTGCCCCTGCCCGCGCAGGGCGAGCCGAAGCGCGCCATCCTCGACACCTACACCAAGGAGCACTCCGCCGAGTACCAGGCCCAGGCCTGGATCGACCTCGCCCGGCGCCTCCACGGCTCGCACCCCGAGGCCACGGACCCGTCGAACGTCGCCTCCGTGGTCATCCACACCTCCCACCACACCCACTACGTGATCGGCTCCGGCGCCAACGATCCGCAGAAGTACGATCCCACCGCCTCCCGGGAGACGCTCGACCACTCGATCCCCTACATCTTCACCGTCGCGCTGCAGGACGGCCGCTGGCACCACGAGGACTCCTACGCCCCCGAGCGGGCCGCACGACCGGACACGGTCGCGCTCTGGCACAAGGTCACCACGGTCGAGGACCCCGAGTGGACGCGCCGCTACCACTCCCTCGACATCGCGGAGAAGGCCTTCGGCGGGCGGGTCGAGATCACCCTCACGGACGGCACCGTCATCACCGACGAGATCGCCGTGGCGGACGCGCACCCCCTCGGTGCCCGGCCCTTCGCCCGCGCCGACTACATCGCCAAGCTGCGCATGCTCGCCGCGGGCGTCGTCGACGACGCCGAGCTGGACCGCTTCCTCGCCGCCGTCGAGCAGTTGCCCGACCTCCCGGCCGGCTCGCTGGGGCAGCTCAACCTCGTCGCGCGCCCCGGCGTCATCGATGCGGCCGCCGCGCCGCAGGGACTCCTCTAGGAGGCGGCCGTGCTGTACTCGAGCGTCACCCCCGACCAGAAGCGCCGGGCCCTCAGGGACGGGCTCGCCTCCGGGCGCGTCCAGCAGTTCCCGGGCGCCTTCAACCCGCTCTCGGCCCGCCTCATCGCCGACAAGGGCTTCGACGGCGTCTACATCTCCGGGGCGGTCATCGCCGCCGACCTCGGCCTGCCGGACATCGGCCTGACGACGCTGACGGAGGTCGCGCACCGTGCCGGGCAGATCGCCCGCATGACCGACCTGCCGTGCATCGTCGACGCCGACACGGGCTTCGGCGAGCCCATGAACGTGGCCCGCAGCGTGCAGGAGCTCGAGAACGCGGGGCTCGCGGGCTGCCACATCGAGGACCAGTTCAACCCGAAGCGCTGCGGCCACCTCGACGGCAAGAACGTCGTGGACCTCGACACGGCCGTGAAGCGCATCCGGGCCGCCGCCGACGCCCGCCGCGACCCGAACTTCCTGATCATGGCACGCACCGACATCCGGGGCACGGACACGCTGGAGGCCGCCTGCGAGCGGTCGCGGGCACTCGTCGAGGCGGGCGCCGACGCCATCTTCCCCGAGGCCCTGCGGAGCCTCGAGGAGTTCCGCGCCATCCGTGACGCCGTGGACGTGCCGATCCTGGCCAACATGACCGAGTTCGGCAAGAGCGAGCTCTTCACCGTGGAGCAGCTGCAGGAGGTGGGCGTCACCATGGTGATCTACCCCGTCACGCTGCTGCGCAGTGCGATGGGCGCCGCCGAGCGTACGCTGGACTCGATCAGGACCCAGGGGACGCAGGAGGCGGCCGTGGCGGACATGCAGCCACGGAGCCGGCTCTACGAGCTGGTGGACTACGAGGGCTACAACCGCTTCGACTCCTCCGTGTTCGACTTCGAGATTCCCGACGGCCGCCCGCCGGGCGGCGCCGGATCCGCACGACCGACTGCACAGGAGGACCAGGCGTGACAGAACCACAGATCCACAAGGGGCTCGCGGGAGTCGTGGTGGACTACACCGCGGTCTCGAAGGTCAATCCGGAGACCAACTCGCTCCTGTACCGGGGATACCCCGTGCAGGAGCTCGCAGGTCACCGCGACGTCGAGGACGTCGCCTATCTGCTGTGGAACGGCGAACTGCCGGACCCCGAGGAGCGGGCGCGGTTCGATGCCTTCGAGCGCGCGCACCGGGCCCTCCCGGAGCAGGTGGTCGCGGCGATCGACCTGCTGCCGCTGACGGCACACCCCATGGACGTGGCGCGGACGGCCGTCTCCGTGCTGGGGGCCTGCCACCCGCTGGCGAACGACAACTCGGTCGAGGCGAACATGGAGAAGGCTGCCACGCTGTTCGCGGTGTTCCCCGCCGTCGTTGCCTACGACCAGCGCCGCCGGCGCGGGCAGGCCCGCGTGGAGCCCCGCGACGACCTCGGCTACTCCGCGAACTTCCTATGGATGACCTTCGGCGAGGAGGCGCCCGCCGAGGTGGTGCACGCGTTCGACGTCTCGATGGTCCTGTACGCGGAGCACTCCTTCAATGCGTCGACCTTCACCGCGCGGGTCATCACCTCCACCCTCTCGGACCTGCACTCCGCCGTGACCGGCGCCATCGGCGCCCTCAAGGGAGCCCTGCACGGCGGGGCGAACGAGGCCGTCATGCACACCTTCGAGGAGATCGGCATCCGCGAGGACGAATCCTCCGAGGAGGCCGCCGCCCGCGCGAAGGCGTGGATGGAGGAAGCGCTGGCGTCGAAGAAGAAGGTCATGGGCTTCGGCCACAGGGTCTACAAGAACGGCGATTCCCGCGTCCCCACCATGAAGTCCGCACTCGACGCCATGATCGGGTACTACGGCCGCAGCGAGATCCTGGGGCTGTACTCGGGGCTCGAGACGGCCATGGACGAGGCCAAGGGCATCAAGCCGAACCTGGACTACCCCGCCGGACCCACCTATCACCTGATGGGGTTCGACACCGAGATGTTCACGCCTCTCTTCATCGCCGCGCGCATCACCGGCTGGACCGCGCACATCATGGAGCAGACGGCCGCCAACTCGCTCATCCGCCCCCTGAGCCTCTACAACGGGCCGGACGAGCGGCACGTCGAAGGCTGACCCACGCGTTGCCGGCGCCGTCGTGCTCAGTCGACGACGGCGCCGGCAACGCTCTCGTTGTCAGCGGCTATGACGAACCGGGCGTGGACCGGCCGCCCCGCGAGGACCGTCGGGACCCAGTGGGGAGCGTCCTGCCACATGTCCTGCCAGGGGATGGCACCGACCCCGTACCAGCGCGGTTCGATCTCCTCGCACGATACGGCTACGGCGCGCCCGGCCTCGGCCGTGAACAGGGACGCCGCCATGTTCCAGGCGGGCTGCGCGGGGAACCGCCAGGTGATCGTCCCGGCCGCATGCACCTCCGTCGGCACGAGCGCGATGCCGCTCTCCTCCTCGACCTCGCGTACGGCCGCCTCCCGGGCTGTCTCCCGACCGTCGATCTTCCCGCCGAGGGCCACGACCCGGCCGGCGCCGAACCCGGTGCGCTTGAGGCCGAGCAGCACCTGCCTGCCTCCGTGCCCGTCCCTGTCACTGTCACTGTCACTGTCACTGCCCCGGAAGAGGAAGCACAGGACGACCCGCCGGTAGTCGACGCCGTCGATGCCCACCCACTCGGGGGGCGTGAGACCGGCGTCCGGTCCCGGCACGCCGGCCTCAGGCAAGGGCCCGCGGGTGGGCCGCCGCATACACCTCCCGCAGCGTGTCGGCGGTGACCAGGGTGTAGACCTGCGTGGTGGTGACGGACGCATGGCCGAGGAGCTCCTGCACCACGCGCACGTCCGCCCCGCCCTCGAGCAGGTGGGTGGCGAAGGAGTGCCGCAGGGTGTGGGGTGAGACCTCACGGGTGACCCCGGCGCGCTCGGCCGCGCTCTTCAGGATGGTCCACGCGCTCTGCCGGCTCAGGCGCCCTCCCCTCATGTTGAGGAACAGGGCGGGGCTGCCGGTGCCCTTCGCGGCCAGGCCCGGGCGGCCCTGCACGAGGTACGCGTCGACGGCCCGGGCGGCGTAGGACCCGACGGGGACGAGACGCTCCTTCGATCCCTTGCCGGTGAGCCGGACGACGGCGGGACCGTCGGCGGTGTCATGGACGGAGACGTCGTCGACGTCGAGGCCGACCGCCTCGCTGATCCTGGCCCCGGTCGAGTACAGGAACTCGAGCAGGGCGCGGTCCCGCTGGCCCGACGGCGAGCCCGTGTCCACGGCCTCGAGGATCCGCACCACCTCCGGGACGGGGATGGCCTTCGGCAGGCGGCGCCCCGCCATGGGCGGGTGCACGTCGCGGGCGGGGTCCCCCTCGGTGATGCCTTCCAGGGCCCAGAACCGGTGCAGGCCCCGCACCGCGACGACCGTCCGTGCCGCGGACCGCGGACTCAGCGGCGACTGTCCGTCCTCCCCCGAGACGACGGCCTGCGCGAAGGCGGAGACGTCGTGGCGCGTGATGCGGGCGGCGTCCTCCACCCCCCGGGAGCCGAGGAACGCCTCGTACCGCCGCAGGTCGCGCCGGTAGGCCGCGAGCGTGTTGGCGGACAGGCCCCGTTCCACGGACATGTGCTGCAGGTAGTCGCGGACGAGCACGGTCAGCGGTCCGTCGTCGCCCGCGGGTGCCGTTCCCGGCATGATCGTCAGTCCCCGAGCACCGCACCGCGCGGCCAGGCGGAGTGCTGGCTGGGGTGCTCGGGCCAGGGGGTCGACGCGGGGCGCAGGCCGGCGAACCCGTCCTCGCGTGCCACCCGGGCGGCGAGGATCGCGGCGGCCGCGGACGGGCTGTGGATGCGCCCCTCGAGGACCGCGTCCACGGCGGCGTCGAGGTCCACCCACTTCAGTTCGATCTCGGCTTCCTCGTGGGTGCGCGTGTGCCGGTCGGCCTCGGGGACGTCCCCGATGTCGCGCGCCAGGTAGACGCGCAGCGCCTCCGAGGAGGACCCCGGCGAGAGGAAGAGGTCCACGAGGACGTGCCAACGCCCGGCCGTGAGGTCGGCCTCCTCCGCGAGCTCACGGGCGGCGGCGTCGACGAAGTCCTCACCGTCCTCGTCGAGCAGGCCGGCAGGGATCTCCCACAGCGCCATGCGCACCGGGTGACGGTACTGGCGCAGCAGGAGGACCTGGCCGGCGTCGTTCAGCACGAGCACCGCGACGGCACCCGGGTGCTGGATGAAGTCCCGGGTGATGGTCTCACCGTCGCCGGTCAGCGTGAACTGCTCGCTGACGACGTCCCACACCCGCCCCTCGTAGACCGTGGTGGTCCCGAGGAGCCGGCGCGGGCTCTGCTCGTCGCCGAAGCCGGCGTCGCTGTCCCCCGAGCGCTGCATCGTCAGACCTTCGCGCCGCGGCGTTCGAGGGCCGCCTTGACCAGGCCGGCGAACAGCGGGTGCGGCCGCGTGGGGCGCGAGCTCAGTTCGGGGTGGGCCTGCGTCGAGACGTAGTACGGGTGCACGTCCTTCGGCAGTTCGGCGAATTCCACCAGCTTGCCGTCCGTCGTGGTGCCGGAGAACACGAGGCCGGCGGCGGCGATCTGCTCGCGGTACTCGTTGTTCACCTCGTAGCGGTGGCGGTGGCGTTCGAAGACCGTCGTCTTGCCGTAGGTCCCGGCGACCACGGAGCCTTCCTGGAGCTTGGCCTCCCAGCGTCCGAGGCGCATGGTGCCGCCCATGTCGCCCTCACCGCTGACGATGTGCAGCTGCTCGGCCATGGTCGCGATGACGGGGTACTTCGTGTCCGGCTCGAACTCGCTCGACGACGCGCCTTCGAGGCCCACGACGTTCCGGGCGTACTCGATGACCATGCACTGCAGTCCGAGGCAGAGGCCGAGGGTGGGGATCCTGTTCTCGCGGGCGTAGGTCAGCGCACCGAGCTTGCCTTCCAGGCCGCGGATGCCGAAGCCGCCCGGGATGCAGATGGCGTCGACGCCGTCGAGGGCCTGCTTGGCGCCTTCCGGGGTCTGGCACTCGTCCGAGGGCACCCATTTGACGGTGACCTTCGTCTTGTTCGCGAACCCGCCGGCCCGCAGGGCCTCGGTGACGGAGAGGTAGGCGTCGGGCAGGTCGATGTACTTGCCGACGAGCGCCACCTCCACGTGGTGCTTCGGGTTGTGGACGACGTCGAGGAGCTTGTTCCACCGGGTCCAGTTGACGTCCTTGAACTTCAGGTCGAGCGCCTGGACGATGTACGCGTCGAGGCCCTGGGCGTGGAGCGTCTTCGGGATGTCGTAGATGCTCGGCGCGTCGGCCGCGTTGACGACGGCGTCGATGTCGACGTCGCACATGCGGCCGATCTTCTCGCGCATCGCCATGGGCACCTCGCGGTCCGAGCGGATCACGATGGCGTCGGGCTGGATGCCGATGGAGCGCAGCATCGCCACGGAGTGCTGGGTGGGCTTGGTCTTGAGCTCCTGCGAGGGTCCGATGTACGGGACCAGGGAGACGTGCAGGAAGAAGACGTTGTTGCGGCCGATGTCCTGGCGGACCTGGCGGGCCGATTCGAGGAAGGGCTGCGACTCGATGTCGCCGACCGTCCCGCCGATCTCGGTGATGATGACGTCCGGCGCCTTCCTGCCCGGGGTGTGCTCCGCCGGCAGGCGCATGCGGCGCTTGATCTCGTCCGTGATGTGCGGGATGACCTGCACGGTGTCGCCGAGGTACTCGCCGCGGCGTTCCTTCGCGATGACCGTCGAGTACACCTGGCCGGTCGTGACGTTCGCCGACCCGTCGAGGTTCTCGTCGAGGAACCGCTCGTAGTGCCCGATGTCGAGGTCGGTCTCTGCGCCGTCGTCCGTCACGAAGACTTCACCGTGCTGGAACGGGTTCATCGTGCCGGGGTCGACGTTGAGGTAGGGATCAAGCTTCTGCATCGTCACGGAGAGGCCGCGCGCCCTCAGGAGGTGACCCAGGCTGGAGGCCGTCAGTCCCTTGCCGAGTGAGGAGGCCACGCCGCCAGTCACGAAGATGTGCTTGGTCGTTGCGGATTTAAGGAACCGGGAGTTTAGTTGCTGCGCCACGGAATTCGAGACTATCACCGAGCGGCGGTCCGGGCAGCATCGGCGAGCAGTTCCTCGGCGTGGGCCCGAGCCGATGCCGAGTCCTCCTGGCCGGCGAGCATCCTCGCGAGCTCGCGGACGCGTTCGTCGTCGGACAGCACCTCCACGTCGCTGGCCGTCACTCCCCCGCCCTCTCCGTCCCGGGAGACGTTCTTCGTGACCCGGATGTGCCGGGCGGCGAATGCGGCGACCTGTGGCAGGTGGGTCACCACGATGACCTGCACGTGCTCGGCCAGCATGGCCAGCCGTCGCCCGATCTCGACGGCGGCCTTGCCTCCCACGCCTGCGTCCACCTCGTCGAACACGAAGGTGGGCACCGGGTCGACGGCGGCGAGGACCACCTCGATGGCGAGCATGACGCGGGAGAGCTCTCCGCCCGATGCCCCCTTGCCCAGGGCGCGCGGCGCGGAGCCGGGATGCGGCTGCAGGTTGAAGGCGATGTCGTCCGCGCCGTGGACGGAGAGCGACTCGCCCGGCGTGACCTCGATGAGCAGTTCGGCGTCCGGCATGGCCAGCGCCGTCAGCTCGTCGCTCACCTTCCGCGCGAGGCTCTCGGCGGCCGTGCGGCGCAGGGTGGACAGCGTGTCGGCGAGCCCGTGGACCTGCCGGTCCAGGTCCGCGATGACGTCGTCGAGCTCCTCCACGCGGGAGGAGTCGCCGCTGAGTTCGAGCAGCCGTTTGACGGCGTCCTCCTGCCACGCGAGCACCTCGTCGATGGTGGGGGCGTACTTCCGGACGAGGACGGACAGTGCGGCCCGCCGCGACTCGACCTCCTCGAGCCGGCCGGCGCCCTCGCTGTCGAGCGCCGTCCCGTAGCCAGCCAGCTCCGCGGAGATGTCCGCGAGGAGGTAGCCGACCTCCGCGAGCCGTTCGGCGAGCCGGCCCAGGTCGGCGTCGTGCTCGGCGACGGCCTCGAGCTGGCGTTTCGCCTCGTCGACCAGGGAAACGGCGTCCGCGCTGGCCCCGATCTCCTCGGACACGAGGGCCTGATGGGCCACGAGCGCGGCGGTGCGGAGCTCCTCGAGGTTGCCGAGGCGCATCGACTCGGCTTTCAGCGCGGCGTCCTCGCCCGGCTGCGGGTCGAGGTCGCCGATCTCCGTCAGCGCCGCTTCGAGGCCCTCGGCTTCCCGCAGGCGTTCCCGGGCCTCGCTCCTCAGCCGGTCGCGTTCGGTGAGGGCGTCGCGCCACTGGCGGAACGCCTCGCCGTACGCGCGGAGCGCCTCGTCGACGGGCTTGCCGCCGAACTTGTCGAGCGCCTGCCGCTGCGCAGCGGCCCCCTTCAGCCGCAGCTGGTCCGACTGCCCGTGCACGACGACGAGTTCGTCGCCCAGCTCGGCGAGGACCCCGACGGGCGCGGCGCGGCCGCCCACGTACGCGCGGCTGCGGCCCTCGCTGGTCACGGTGCGGGCGAGGATCAGTTCGGCGACGCCGTCGTACTCCTCCAGGGCTGCTCCCGCCTCCGCGGCCCGCAGCGCGGCGGGGCTCGTCGGTGCGAGCCTCAGCACGGCCTCGGCGGACGCGGATCCGGCGCCGAGCCGGACGGCGCCGGCGTCGGACCGGGCACCGCGCAGCAGTCCGAGGGCCGTGATGACCATCGTCTTGCCTGCGCCGGTCTCGCCGGTGACGACCGTCAGGCCGGGCCCGAGGCGGAGGGTGGCGTCGGTGATGACGCCGAGGTCGCGGATACGCATTTCCTCGATCATCGTGTGGGTCCGTCCTGGTGCTGCACGGGGCCCCGCCACCCCTGGGTGGGCAGTTCGAACTTGCGGACGAGGCGCTCGGAGAACGGCGTCTGCCGGGTGCGGGCGAGGCGCACCGGGTTGTCGGAGCGCCGCACCTCGACGCGCGCGCCGGGCGGCAGGTCGATGCTCCGCCGTCCGTCGCACCACAGCACGCCTGATGCGTCGGTGCGGGTCAGCAGTTCGACGGCGAGCACGGAGGTGGGCGCGACGACGAGCGGCTTCGCGAACAGGGCGTGGGCGCTGATGGGCACCATGAGCAGTGCCTCGACCTCCGGCCACACGATGGGTCCACCGGCGGAGAACGCGTACGCGGTCGATCCGGTCGGGGTGGCGAGGACCACGCCGTCGCAGCCGAAGGAGCTCACCGGGCGCCCGTCGACCTCCATGACCACCTCGATCATGCGTTCGCGGCTCGCCTTCTCGATGGCGGCCTCGTTCAAGGCCCAGCTCTGCCCGAGCAGGGTGTCGCCCTGCCAGACGAGGACCTCGATGGTGGTCCTCTCCTCGACGGTGTAGCTGCGGTCGGCGATCCACCGCACCGTCTCGGCGAGATCGGCCCGCTCGCTCTCCGCAAGGAAGCCCACATGCCCCAGGTTGACGCCGAGCAGGGGGATGTCGGCCTCCCGCACGAGCTCCGCGGCGCGCAGGATGGTGCCGTCGCCGCCGAGGACCATGACGAGTTCGACGTCGCCGAAGTCGACGCCGTCGCCCAGCTCCTCGGCGGGTGCGGCGAGGGCGCCGTACTCGCCCTGCAGATCGGCGAGTTCCTCCTTGCGCATGACGGGCTTGAGCCCGAGGTCGTGGAGGCGCGTGCACGCTTCCTGCGCCGCGATCATCGCGTTCCTGCGGCCGGTGTGCGCGAGCACCAGAATTCGTCTACTCATCAAGCTCCGTCTGATTGGTCGGTCGGGGCGGCGGGGAAGAGTGCTGCCTGGGCGAGCGCCTGGTCCGTCAACCGGTCGAGCTCCCCCTCGATCCTAGGCACCATCGCCCGGCTCGGCATCTTTATCCACACGAAGTACTCCAGGTTGCCATCCTGTCCGGGCAAATCGCTCTGCGCGACGCCGCCGATGTCGAGCCCGCACCCGAGGGCGCTGTGCAACACACCGGCCACCGCGCGGCGGCGTGCCTGCGGCGACGTGACGACGCCGAGGCGGTTGAGGCCGCTGCGCCCCACCTCGAACTGGGGTTTCACCATGAGGAGCAGGTCCCCGCCGGGGTGCGTGGCGCCCGCTAGTGCCGCCATCACGAGCCGGAGGGAGATGAACGAGAGATCGGCGACGGTCAGCTCCACCGGTCCGCCGATGTCCCCGGCCTCGAGGTGGCGGACGTTCATGCCTTCGAACACCTGCACCCGCGGGTCGTCGCGCAGCTGCTGCACGAGTTGACCGTGTCCCACGTCGACCGCCGCGACCTCGCGGGCACCGCGCCGGAGCAGGACGTCCGTGAACCCGCCGGTGGAGGCCCCGGCGTCGAGGCATCGCCGGCCGGCCGGGTCGATGCCCGGGAAGGCGCGCAGGGCGCCGTCGAGCTTGGTTCCCGCCCGGCTCACGTAGTCCTCGCCCTGCCCCTCGACGGACAGGACGTCCTCGGGCGGGACCGCGATCGAGGGCTTCCGGGCCACGACACCCCCGCGGAGTACCCTGCCCGCGGCGATCAGCTGGGCCGCGTGGGAGCGGGAACGCGCAAGCCCCCGGGCCACGAGTTCCTGGTCAAGGCGAGCCATGGGCTCCCGCCTGACGGAGTGTCCGCTCCGGGTCCAGCTCCCGGGCCAGCCGGTCGTGGACGTCCATGTACACGTCGGCGTGCTCCGCGACCGGGACGTCCTGCAGCCCGTCGAGGAGGTCGAGGATCCGATCGACCGGCGTCCCACCCCTCGACGACGGCATGCCGCCTTCCGGGGCGGAGGTCTGTGCCTCGTCCATCTTGTCCCTTCCTGTTGCGCTGCCTGGGGCACTGCCTCGAACACTGCCTCGAACACTGACTGGAGCCTTGCCTCTCTGCCCTGCCCTGCCCGGAGCGGACGGGCCTGCGTGCCCGGTCCGTACCGTGTCCAGCCTAGCCAGCAGCTTCGAAGCTCACCTCGGGAGCGGTCGCCGTCGTCGCTGTCGGGTGGGCTGCCCACCAGGCGGCGCAGGCCGCACGCCAGCTGTCGACGTCGTCCTCGCGGCCGGTGACGGTCACCGTCGAGCCCGCGACGCGGGCCGTCGCGTCGCCGCACGTGGAGGCGCCGGCGTCGCCGGTGACCGCGGGGTACTCCTCGTACAGTTCCGCGAGGGAGCCGAGGAGGTAGTCCGGGCGCTCGTCGACGCGTGCCGCCAGGGCGGTCCTGACCGAGTCCACGCCGGTGAGGACGAGGGCCGTGGACATGCCCGCCCGATTGCCGCCCAGGATGTCCGTGTCGAGGCGGTCGCCCACCACGAGGGCTCGCTCTGCGCCCGAATGGCGTGCGGCCGTCCGGAAGAGGGCCGCCTCCGGCTTGCCGGCCACGGAGGGTGACTGCCCGGTCGCGGCGGCGACCGCGGCAACCAAGGTCCCGTTGCCGGGAGCGATACCGCGCTCCTGCGGGATGGACAGGTCCGTGTTGGTCGCGACCCATACGGCGCCCGCAGCCACGGCGTAGGCCGCCTCCGCGAGGTCCTTCCACCCGAGGGCCGGCGAGAATCCCTGGATGACGGCGTCCGGCCCGTCGGCCGCTGATCCGACGACGGCGAACCCCTGCTGCCGGATGCAATCCGCGAGGGACTCGCTGCCGACCACGAGCACCGAGGCACCGGCGGGCACCAGGCCGGCCAGCAGTTCGGCGCCCGCCAATGCGGATCCGAAGACCTGCTCGGCACGGGCCGGCGCTCCGAGCTCCCGCAGGTGGGCGGCCACCTGCTCGGAGGATCGCGACGCATTGTTCGTCACGTAGGCGAGGCTCTTGCCCTCGTCGGCGAGCCGCTCCAGGGCGGCGGTGGCCCCCGGGATGGCGTGCGGTCCGGCGTACACGACGCCGTCGAGGTCCGCGAGGATCCCGTCGTAGCCGTCGATCAACCGATCAGTCATCGACGCCGTCCTCCGGCCGCGTCGCGTCCGGCGCTGCAGAGAATTCGACCGGCATCGTCGGGGTCCCTGCCGCACCGGCGCGATCGGCATTCTTCGCACCCTTGGCCGGCTTGGTGTCCTTGCTCGCCTTGCTGTCCTTGACGGCCTTGGTCGCCTTACCGTCCTTGCTGACCTTGCCGTCCTTGCTGACCTTCGTCGCCTTGCCGTCCTTGCTGTCCTTGACGGCCTTGGTCGCCTTACCGTCCTTGCTGACCTTGCCGTCCTTGCCGTCTTTCGTTGCCTTCGTCGCCTTGCTGTCCTTCGTGTCCGACGGCGCTGAGTCCGCGCCCCCTCCGTCATCCATGCTGAACAGCACCTCGGTCTGCAGCGGCTGCACCGAAGAAGCCGACTCGCCGACAGGGATGGCCTCGACAGGCACCGGGTCGGTATTCACTGCCGGTTCCTCCTCCACCGAGGCATCCTCCGACCCCGGAACCACGGCGGACACGTCCTCCGTTGCGTTGCCCGAGTCATCCACAGCGTCCTCCGCTGCTGACTGGTCCTCCACCGGATCGACGAGAGTCGCTTGAGCGTCCTGCACCGCAGCACCCGACGGCTCGTCCGTCCCTGTCGGAGCCGCATCAGCCTCCCCCGCGGTCTCGTGGTCGGCCTCGACCTCGTGCTCAGCCTGGTGCTCGTCCTCGGCCTCGTGCTCGGCCTCGTGCTCGGCCTTGACCGCCCCCGCGTCCTCGGACGCACCGGCGGAGGGCTGCTCACTCCCCGTGGGCACTCCGACTGCTGCCGCCGTCGCGCCGGCGTCGGCCTCCGCGCCGTCCGCAGCGCCCGCGGCGCCCGCAGCGTCCTCCGTGTCCCCATCGATCGCCACGTCGGTCACGTCGGTCACGTCGGTCACGTCGAAGAGCGAAGCGGCTTCGTCTGCGTGCCCGGCGGTGTCTGCTGACGCCTCGCGCTCAGGCTCATCGGCACTGGCACCTGCGGGTGCTTGTGCTGGTGCGCCGAGGACGTCCGCCACCTTCGGCACCGGGGTGGGAGCGGGTTCGTCGTCCTCGCCGAGGTCGATGATGTCGGGCTCGAGGTCCTCGTCCAGACCGAGGGCCCTCTCCGCGACCCGGGCCTGGCGCCGCCACTTCTCCGACTCGCCGGACCGGCCGGCAGCATCGAGCGCTGCCGCATACGCACGGAACAGGCGGGGAGTGAAGGAGAACGCGCGGTGCAGGTCCAGCTGAGGGATCTCCAGGGCAGCGACGGCGGCATCGAGCTGGCCCAGATCCGAACGTGCACCGGACACGACCATGGCGAGTTCGGCCTTGCCGGCGGCATCGAGGGACTCGGCTTCCTCGCTGCGGGCGAGGTCGAGCGCCCTGTCGGGACGCCCCAGGCCGCGCTCACAGTCAGCCATGACCGGGAGATGGACGTTGGATCCGCTGATCCTGCGGAACGTCCGGAACTCGCGCAGGGCCTCGCCGTAGTGTCCTGCACCGTATGCGGTCAACCCGACGGCTTCCCGGACCGCAGCAAGGCGTCCGCCGCGGCGGCTCGCGGCGAGGGCATGCTGGAAAGCCAGCTCCGGGTCGAGGTCCAGGAGTCGACCCGCCATCACGAGGTGCTTCGCGACCCACAGGGCGCTTCGTTCCTCGAGGTTGCGGATCTGGGCCCGCGTCACCCGGTCGAGCTCGTCGCCCTTGACGTCCTCGTCGATCTCCGGGGAACGCTCCCGGTCCGGCCGGTTGGCGCTCCGGAGATCCCGTGCGTTGTGGGGACGAGGGGCGGCGGACTCTTCCGACCCGTAGCCCTGGTGCCGATCACTGTCACGGCGCTCGGAGCCGGAACCCCTCTCCTGGCGATCCGATGGTCGCCGGTAGGAGTTGCCCCGTTCGGGCGAACGTCGCTGCCCGGCGGACTGTCCCTCTCCGGACGCGGAACGCGACTGCCAGGGACGATCGCGTCCCTCGTCGGACCGGCGCGTCGGCGCCTGGCCTCGACTGGCGGACCGCGGCTGCCGATCGGCAGCGGAGCCCGACGACGACCCACCGCGGGAGGCTGCCCCGCGCAACTGGGCACCCCGCCCCTCCTCGGGCCCTCTTGCCGGTCGCTCCGTCGAACGGGATGCTGAGCGGTCGGGGTTCTGGCCTCTGCGGTCGCTCCATTGCTGACTACCGCCACCGTCCCTGGCCTGACCCGCCCGACCCTCGCGTGGTCGGTCCGGACGGTCCCGACGGTCGTCCTGGCCGGCTCGCTCCGGTCGCCCGCCCCGGCTTCCTCCGGTGCGTGCGTCGGACTGCCCTTTCCAGGCAGGCCGATCACCCGGGGGACGCCCTGCGCTGCCCGATGCCTGCGAGCCCTCGCCGGTCCGGTTGCTGTCACCGCTCGGGCTGCGATCGGCGGATCCGGGGCGGGAATTGTCGTCGGCGCGAGCGTCATCTCCGGCGCGGGGCGTCGATGGACGAGTTCCCTGGGCGGCCGACTTCGAGCCCCAGGAGTGACGGCGTTCAGGCCGCTCGGACCCTCCCTGATTACCGTCCGCCGGCCCATCCGACCGGCGGGGGTTTCCGTCTTGTCCGGCGGTGTGCTCCTGCTCAGTCATGGCAGTGCGGTCCTCTCATCAGGGTCCGGCATCTCTACCGGCGGGTCTCTATTTTGCTGTGGGTACTACCCATCTATGGAACCACGAAGCGGCCGCCCCCACGTCATCGTGATGCCTGGATCAGCCCCTTGTGATGCACACCTCTGCGCCGGGGGAACGCCTGTGCCGCCGCGCGGTGCCGGGCGTTGTGGATGCCGTTCGTGGCCGCAGTGGGTGGGTGCTCGTGGGTGGTTGACGGGCCCTTCCTCCTTGAAGATGTGGGCAGGACCGGCGTGGGGGTCGACGTGTAGGCCGGCCGTGCATGCCAACGGCCAGGAGCCGCGGCCCAGGCTTTCCCGGACCGGCCGTCAATGTCCTGCTGCACCAGCTCCGCCAGGCCGGCCGGCCCCTTCGGGATTCCTAGAGATCCCCACCGATGAACTCGCCCTCAGGCAACGTGAAGCATTCAGAACCGGAAGCAATACGAATCGTATCGGGATCCCATCCCGCTCCGATGAGGTGGATCTCTGCACTGTCCGGAGAACGCGACTGGACTTCGTAGTGTCCCGCCGCAGCGGTACGCGTCCTGATGTCGAACCGGGTTGTCCTGGTACGTCGCTTCAAGCGCCCTGACGAGAGGCTCCGGCTCCGTCCCCACACTCGAAGGGACAGTGGTCGCCCCGTTCCAATTGACCAAGGGATCGACACAATCGAGCAGAATACCGGTCGTCATCTGATCGACCTCGGCCACTTTGCCCGTGGGGATCGAGGTGGTGATTTCCAGTTCAATAGCCTGTGTTCGTGCCTTGGCTTGCTGCCAGGTCAACTCTTTCGCCGCGGACGTGTCCCCTTCCGTTGAACTCGTGAGCGTCGGCACCGCCGACGAATCGCGTGCGCACCCGGCGAGGCTCAGCAGTACCAGAACTGCAACAGCACATCGTGCTCGAATCAGTTCATGGCCTCTCGAAGTGCATCTTCAAGCAGCTTCCTATCGTCCTGGCTGTCGGTCGCAAGCAGAGGGTGGTCCTCAATCGGGGTGCTGTCAGGCAGAAGACGCAACGCGTCCCGCGCCTCCCCCGCAACCGACGCTCGCGATCCGTGCTGCTCGCTCAGCACTGCGGCCGCCTCATCGCACGCGGCGATGAACTGATCGGACACCTTCTCGTCGAAGTCCAGTTGAAAACCCGTTCCCCGGCAACCTTTGAACCGCGCCCCTCGTGCACCGGGAATGCAGTCAGAGGGAAGGCCATGTAGCCCGCATCCCTCAATGTTCATCAAAACCCGAGTTTGCGTCAGCAGCGGTAGCACTACCTCAGGTGGGGTCAGGAGCCGCCTGATTCCAGCAGCGATCGGGGCGACGTCGTGGATGAGGTCCTGCGAGCCGAGGGCAGAACGCCGAGGTGCTCGAGGCTCCCGTCGATCGCTGTCGTGGGACTGTTGCCGACGCCGGGGCGGTCGAGGAATGCGAGGACGACGCCGGCGCCTTGTTCGAGCCCCGGCCGATTCTGCCCCTGACGGATGCGCTGCCGGCACCTATCCAGCCCGTCGCGGGCGAGCCCGACACCAGGGAACCGGTCCACGACCGGAGCCGCGCCCGGAAGCGCCTGGGACACGGCGGTCCTGGACCCGATGAACCCTGAAGGCCACCCCTCAGCTGGGGACACAGCATTCCAGCACCGCGCCCTTCCAGTCAGGGTGGTGCCAACAGCTCCCAGACCGAGCTCGTACAGCCGGCAGGACGTCGTCGGATCAGAAGCCGCCCAAGGAAGCTCGAGCATGTCGAGCTTCCTTGGGCCGGGATGGTCAGTGTGTGAACTTCCGTCCTCCGGGAAGCCTCGAGCCCCAGCTCGTGCGGGCGCTCGGGCAATTGCACGCTGGTCGGGGTGGGGTGGGGGTGGTTAACGTGGGAAGGCCCCACCGTGGTGGGGCCTTCCTGTAATGGTTGTCCGGCGGTGTCCTACTCTCCCACACTCTCTCGGGTGCAGTACCATCGGCGCTGTGGGTCTTAGCTTCCGGGTTCGGAATGGGACCGGGCGTTTCCCCCACGCTATGACCGCCGTAACCCTTGCTACCTGGCGCACCCGTGCCGTGTTCCCCTGGTGCCTTGTGGGCGGGGGTGGTGGGTGCCGGTAAATTTGTGGGTTACATCGTGTCGTGCTGGATGTAACGGTGTGACCGGGAAAGAGACCCGTGGTGGGGGTTTCCTGGTGTTTATGGGTGGTTCCTGTTGTTGGTTGGGAACCGCATAGTGGACGCGTAGCATATGATCTTCACCCTCCCCATGGGTCACCGTGGGGGTCGGGGGGTTCCTGGTTGCCCGGGAACACCCGTGTTTTCTGGTGGGGGTGGGTGTGTGGTGTAAGTTATCGGCTTATTAGTACCGGTCAGCTTCGCAGGTCTTTCGTCCCTGCTTCCACATCCGGCCTATCAACCCAGTGGTCTGGCTGGGGGCCTCTCACACTCTAGGTGTATGGAAATCTCATCTTGAAGCAGGCTTCCCGCTTAGATGCTTTCAGCGGTTATCCCATCCGAACGTAGCTAATCAGCGGTGCACTTGGCAGTACAACTGACACACCAGAGGTTCGTCCGTCCCGGTCCTCTCGTACTAAGGACAGCCCTTCTCAAATTTCCTGCGCGCGCAGCGGATAGGGACCGAACTGTCTCACGACGTTCTAAACCCAGCTCGCGTACCGCTTTAATGGGCGAACAGCCCAACCCTTGGGACCTACTCCAGCCCCAGGATGCGACGAGCCGACATCGAGGTGCCAAACCATGCCGTCGATATGGACTCTTGGGCAAGATCAGCCTGTTATCCCCGAGGTACCTTTTATCCGTTGAGCGACGGCCATTCCACAATGTGCCGCCGGATCACTAGTCCCGACTTTCGTCCCTGCTTGAGATGTCTCTCTCACAGTCAAGCTCCCTTGTGCACTTACACTCGCCACCTGATTGCCAACCAGGCTGAGGGAACCTTTGGGCGCCTCCGTTACTTTTTAGGAGGCAACCGCCCCAGTTAAACTACCCATCAGGCACTGTCCCTGACCCGGATTACGGGCCGAAGTTAGATATCCAGAGTGACCAGAGTGGTATTTCAACGATGACTCCACGTGAACTGGCGTCCACGCTTCACAGTCTCCCACCTATCCTACACAAGCCACACCGAACACCAATACCAAACTATAGTGAAGGTCTCGGGGTCTTTCCGTCCTGCTGCGCGTAACGAGCATCTTTACTCGTACTGCAATTTCGCCGAGTTTATGGTTGAGACAGCGGGGAAGTCGTTACTCCATTCGTGCAGGTCGGAACTTACCCGACAAGGAATTTCGCTACCTTAGGATGGTTATAGTTACCACCGCCGTTTACTGGGGCTTAAATTCCCAGCTTCGTCCCACGCAAGCGTGAAACTAACCGGTCCTCTTAACCTTCCAGCACCGGGCAGGAGTCAGTCCGTATACATCGTCTTGCGACTTCGCACGGACCTGTGTTTTTAGTAAACAGTCGCTTCCCCCTGGTCTCTGCGGCCCTGATCCGCTCCGGCAAGCTAGTCGCCATCACGGTTGGGGCCCCCCTTCTCCCGAAGTTACGGGGGCATTTTGCCGAGTTCCTTAACCATAATTCTCTCGATCGCCTTAGTATTCTCTACCTGATCACCTGTGTCGGTTTGGGGTACGGGCGGCTAAAACCTCGCGCCGATGCTTTTCTCGGCAGCATAGGATCACCAAATTCCCCCATACGGGGGTCCCATCAGATCTCAGACTCGTGATCGAACACAAGGACGCGGATTTGCCTACGTCCTGCCCTACATCCTTAGACCGGGACAACCATCGCCCGGCTTGGCTACCTTCCTGCGTCACACCTGTTAATACGCTTACCTCCCGAGATCAGGTCCCGCGATCCACAAAAAACCACGTCACCACAAGGGTGGGCGGTCATGCTTCTGGCGGTTAGTATCCCTCGATCAGTATTGGCGGTTTTTCGCCGGTACGGGAATATCAACCCGTTGTCCATCGACTACGCCTGTCGGCCTCGCCTTAGGTCCCGACTTACCCAGGGCAGATTAGCTTGACCCTGGAACCCTTGATCATTCGGCGGACGGGTTTCTCACCCGTCTTTCGCTACTCATGCCTGCATTCTCACTCGTGTGGGCTCCACCGCTGGTTTACACCGCGACTTCACTGCCCACACGACGCTCCCCTACCCATCCACACCCCTGAACTCAGGAGAACAAGTCTCCGGCTTGGGATCTATGTGAATGCCACAACTTCGGCGGTGTACTTGAGCCCCGCTACATTGTCGGCGCGGAATCACTTGACCAGTGAGCTATTACGCACTCTTTCAAGGGTGGCTGCTTCTAAGCCAACCTCCTGGTTGTCTGGGCAACTCCACATCCTTTCCCACTTAGCACACGCTTAGGGGCCTTAGTTGGTGGTCTGGGCTGTTTCCCTCTCGACTATGAAGCTTATCCCCCACAGTCTCACTGCTGCGCTCTCACTTACCGGCATTCGGAGTTTGGCTGACGTCAGTAACCTTGTAGGGCCCATTAGCCATCCAGTAGCTCTACCTCCGGTAAGAAACACGCAACGCTGCACCTAAATGCATTTCGGGGAGAACCAGCTATCACGAAGTTTGATTGGCCTTTCACCCCTACCCACAGCTCATCCCCTCCATTTTCAACTGAAGTGGGTTCGGTCCTCCACGACGTCTTACCGTCGCTTCAACCTGGCCATGGGTAGATCACTTCGCTTCGGGTCTAGATCACGCCACTGCAACGCCCTATTCAGACTCGCTTTCGCTACGGCTTCCCCACACGGGTTAACCTCGCGACGTAACACTAACTCGCAGGCTCATTCTTCAAAAGGCACGCCGTCACAGAAACTAGGTCTGCTCCGACGGTTTGTAGGCACACGGTTTCAGGTACTATTTCACTCCCCTCCCGGGGTACTTTTCACCTTTCCCTCACGGTACTGGTCCGCTATCGGTCATCAGGGAGTATTTAGGCTTACCAGGTGGTCCTGGCAGATTCGCACGGGATTTCTCGGGCCCCGTGCTACTTGGGATCCTCTCCAAACGGCGTCACGCATTACGGTTACGGGACTTACACCCTCTCCGGCCGGGCTTTCAAACCCGTTCACCTATACGCACGCACTCATTTCACCAGTCCGGCAGAACTGGAACGGAAAGTCCCACAACCCCAGTGATGCAACGCCCGCCGGCTATCACACACCACTGGTTTAGCCTGATCCGCGTTCGCTCGCCACTACTGACGGAATCACTATTGTTTTCTCTTCCTGTGGGTACTGAGATGTTTCACTTCCCCACGTTCCCTCCACGTACCCTATGTGTTCAGATACGGGTCACCCGGTCACTCGCGCGCCGGGCGGGGTTTCCCCATTCGGACATCCTGGGATCAAAGTTCGGTTATCAACTCCCCCAGGCTTATCGCAGATTCCCACGTCCTTCTTCGGCTCCTGATGCCAAGGCATCCACCGTGTGCCCTTAAAAACTTGACCACTAAGATCAAAAACATATCGAGAAAACCAGGCCCGACCCGAAGATCGGAACCAGATTATTCTTAGAAATTGCTTCTTTTTAAGATGCTCGCGTCCACTATGCAGTTCTCAACCAACAACCCCA
Source organism: Arthrobacter antioxidans (assembly GCF_023100725.1). Classification (NCBI taxonomy): domain Bacteria; kingdom Bacillati; phylum Actinomycetota; class Actinomycetes; order Micrococcales; family Micrococcaceae; genus Arthrobacter; species Arthrobacter antioxidans. The sequence continues at coordinate 1,383,713 of NZ_CP095501.1, read as the reverse complement.
ACACACCCCCACCCACCCCGAAACCGGGACCAGGCAGAGCATGCGCAGGAAAACCAGAAACAACGAACCCCACCCCCACACCGGCCACACCACCCCCCCACACCCGAACAGCACCCACAACAGGCACCCCCGGACACGAGGACAACAGCACAACCAACACAGAACATGAGGCCCTGTTATCTCAGGACCCAACAGTGTGCCAAACAGTAAAACCCGGTAACCCCCACCAACCCACGCTTTCCAGAACCCCGAAGGGAACGTACTCACCAGCCAGCAGGCACCACCAGGCACCTATCCATTGATATTCCACCCATGAGCACCCACCGCGGAACAAACGCCCGCGCTATGGGCTAACTCCTGCGAACCACACACCCACCACACAGGATGGGCCCATGAATCCGAGGCGCTCCTTAGAAAGGAGGTGATCCAGCCGCACCTTCCGGTACGGCTACCTTGTTACGACTTAGTCCCAATCGCCGGTCCCACCTTCGACGGCTCCCTCCCACAAGGGGTTAGGCCACCGGCTTCGGGTGTTACCAACTTTCGTGACTTGACGGGCGGTGTGTACAAGGCCCGGGAACGTATTCACCGCAGCGTTGCTGATCTGCGATTACTAGCGACTCCAACTTCATGAGGTCGAGTTGCAGACCTCAATCCGAACTGAGACCGGCTTTTTGGGATTAGCTCCACCTCACAGTATCGCAACCCTTTGTACCGGCCATTGTAGCATGCGTGAAGCCCAAGACATAAGGGGCATGATGATTTGACGTCGTCCCCACCTTCCTCCGAGTTGACCCCGGCAGTCTCCCATGAGTCCCCGGCATAACCCGCTGGCAACATGGAACGAGGGTTGCGCTCGTTGCGGGACTTAACCCAACATCTCACGACACGAGCTGACGACAACCATGCACCACCTGTAAACCGGCCACAAGTGGCTGACACATCTCTGCATCATTCCGGTTCATGTCAAGCCTTGGTAAGGTTCTTCGCGTTGCATCGAATTAATCCGCATGCTCCGCCGCTTGTGCGGGCCCCCGTCAATTCCTTTGAGTTTTAGCCTTGCGGCCGTACTCCCCAGGCGGGGCACTTAATGCGTTAGCTACGGCGCGGAAAACGTGGAATGTCCCCCACACCTAGTGCCCAACGTTTACGGCATGGACTACCAGGGTATCTAATCCTGTTCGCTCCCCATGCTTTCGCTCCTCAGCGTCAGTTACAGCCCAGAGACCTGCCTTCGCCATCGGTGTTCCTCCTGATATCTGCGCATTTCACCGCTACACCAGGAATTCCAGTCTCCCCTACTGCACTCTAGTCTGCCCGTACCCACCGCAGATCCGGAGTTAAGCCCCGGACTTTCACGGCAGACGCGACAAACCGCCTACGAGCTCTTTACGCCCAATAATTCCGGATAACGCTTGCGCCCTACGTATTACCGCGGCTGCTGGCACGTAGTTAGCCGGCGCTTCTTCTGCAGGTACCGTCACCAACCCAAAAGGCCGGCTTCTTCCCTACTGAAAGAGGTTTACAACCCGAAGGCCTTCATCCCTCACGCGGCGTCGCTGCATCAGGCTTGCGCCCATTGTGCAATATTCCCCACTGCTGCCTCCCGTAGGAGTCTGGGCCGTGTCTCAGTCCCAGTGTGGCCGGTCACCCTCTCAGGCCGGCTACCCGTCGTCGCCTTGGTAGGCCATTACCCCACCAACAAGCTGATAGGCCGCGAGTCCATCCAAAACCACAAAAGCTTTCCACCAACATGGCATGCGCCAGAAGGTCGTATCCAGTATTAGACCCGGTTTCCCAGGCTTATCCCAGAGTCAAGGGCAGGTTACTCACGTGTTACTCACCCGTTCGCCACTAATCCCCCCACAAGTGAGGTTCATCGTTCGACTTGCATGTGTTAAGCACGCCGCCAGCGTTCATCCTGAGCCAGGATCAAACTCTCCGTAAATGCATTACAGACACAACAATGACACCCGGGAAAACGGGCGACACCACTGCACAAAATTCGAAACCAGCCAAAAAAACCAGCCACCACACACAACCGTGCACGACGACCAGCCAATTCAACCAATCAAAAAACAATCGGTATCAACAAACTTGGCACACTATTGAGTTCTCAAACAACAGGAACAACCGGCACCAAACACGACCAAACCATCATGTCCTCGCTCCGGAGCAACTTTCAAAGCTTACCCGCACCCACCCCGTAACCGCAAATCCGCTCGGTCCCGGCTGGCTGTTAGACCAGCACCGCGACCTCGAATGGAAATGTTTTCCGAGGACACCAAGTGAAGCGGGATCTGGCACATGGAACACGTGTCCGAACCGCTTCATTCAGTTGGGGGGTTTGTCGCCCTCACCGGGGCAACTCCATAACTATACAACCCTCCCGCCCCCATCACAAACCCACCCCTGCCCTCGCCTGAAGCACCCGCAGCGCCGGCGCCGATGCCCGGCCCTCGCGCCACGGACAGTGGCCGCCTGCGACCACCCGGGGAGGGGCCGACCTCAGGACGACGGCGGCCGCCCGCGAATCATCCGACGCCGTACGGGCTCTGGTCCGCATGACCGAGTCGTAGTAGACAGGGTGCATGGTCAGGAACATAGGAGTGGCGCCGCGGTTGGCCGAAGCCTTGGGGATCGTTCTGGGCACCGAGGAGATCCCGCTGAGGCTCCGGGCGTGGGACGGGTCGGAAGCAGGCCCGGTCGATGCCCCTGTGATCGAGTTCCGCTCCCGGCGGGGATTACGGCGAATGCTGTGGTCCCCGAATCAGCTCGGGTTGAGCCGTGCGTACGTTGCAGGGGATATCGACGGGGGCGGCAACCTCTTCGAAGGCTTCTCGGCGCTCAGCTCGGTGGGCAAGTTCGCCGAGCTGAAGGCTTTCCGCCCACCGACCCTCGGTGAACGCATGAGGCTGGTCCGGACGGCCGTTCTCGTGGGAGCGCTGGGGCTTCCGCCCGCGCCGCCGCCCGAGGAGATGAACGTGACCCGATGGGGGCGGAAGCATTCCAAGGAGCGGGACGCTGCGGCGATCTCGCACCATTACGACGTGGGCAACGAGTTCTATGCGCTCGTGCTCGGACGGTCGATGGTGTACTCCTGCGCTGTCTGGGAGGACGAGACCATCGGCTTGGACGCGGCCCAGGAAACGAAACTCGACCTGGTCTGCCGCAAGCTCGGCCTTCGGCCCGGTCTGCGGGTGCTGGATGTGGGCTGCGGCTGGGGCAGCTTTGCGCTGCACGCAGCGCAGAACTACGGAGTCGACGTCGTCGGTGTCACCCTCTCGAAAGAGCAGGCGGACTTCGCCCGTAAGCGAGTGTGCGACGCCGGTCTTGCCGACCGTATCGAGATCCGGGTTCAGGACTACCGCGATGTCCACGACGGCCCGTTCGACGCGATCAGCTCGATCGGCATGGCCGAACACGTCGGCGAAAGCCAGATCAACGACTACGCGTCCAAGCTGTACAGCCTGCTGCCTCCCGGCGGGCGCCTCCTCAATCACGCGATTTCCTGGAACGCGGGTGAGATGCCCCCGGATCCGGACTCCTTCATCCCCCGCTACGTCTTTCCCGACGGAGAGATGCTCAGCCTGACCGTCATGATCGGGGCGCTCGAAGCGTCGGGACTGGAAGTGCTCGACGTCGAAGCGCTGCGCCGGCACTACGCGCTGACGCTTCGGGCCTGGGTACGCAACCTCGAGGAGAACTGGGACGAGGCGGTGCGTCTCACGAGCGAGGGACGGGCCCGGGTATGGCGGCTGTATATGGCGTCGAGCGCGCTCGGGTTCGAGCGGGGGCTGAACGGCGTGAATCAGGTACTGGTGCAGCGTCCGGGAGGAGAGCATTCCCCATTGCGGCGCCGCGAGTGGATGTGAAGGCGATCGTGCGGGCGGAGGGCCGAGTGAACCTTCGGCCACCAGAATTCTCCGCGTGCACGCGGAGGACGCCGTCGCTGAGGGCAACCTTGTCGCCGGGTTCAGGGATCGGTCGAGTTCATCGGTGATCTATCCGGCGAGGGTGTCACAGCCCTTGCCTTCGGCACCTCGATGCCGGTGCGTTCCCTGAGTTCATCGGGGCCAGCAACGCATCGAAGGTGAGGGACTTCTTGGTGCGCAGGACTACGACGCGGTCGTGTCCGTCCTCGTGCACCCCGGGTGGTCTCCTCTCCATCGGGCGCGGTGCCGACATTCTCGGCCTGGCGGGCAAGGACCAGGGCCGCATTCGCCGGCACCAGCCTGCCTGCTGTCGAGGAGAACACGGTGGCGAGAGCTCCACGGCGGTCCAGGTCCACCGGGGCGGAGTCGGAGGCAACGAACCTGCCCGTGCCGACGGTGGGGATCAATCTGGACGGACCCGTTCTCACGGGATCACGACCTGATTCGCCATACACCGACAGCGCAGGTCAGTTCCGGCTGCAGCTGCAGCTCCGTCGCACCGGCCGCGTCGACGTGTCGTGGCCCTGCGGGACTGCCTGCCCTCGGCCATCGGCCACCGCCTCGACTGCACTACCACTGACGCACACCCTAGGGGAGCATCATGGGACTCGATGACAGGATCGGAAACACCGTGCAGGAGGCCTGGTGGGCGGGCCAGGGACGCGGTCGGTGAGGGTGCCGGCGGCGGGGGCCTGAGGGGCGGGGCGGTTGGGTGGAGGATGCAGTCGTAACGAGTGGACGCTCCACCCCGTTGGGTGCTCGGGGCTACCTGGTGTCTGGTGCTTGGTGGGGTGGGGGTGGTTAACGTGGGAAGGCCCCACCGTGGTGGGGCCTTCCTGTAATGGTTGTCCGGCGGTGTCCTACTCTCCCACACTCTCTCGGGTGCAGTACCATCGGCGCTGTGGGTCTTAGCTTCCGGGTTCGGAATGGGACCGGGCGTTTCCCCCACGCTATGACCGCCGTAACCCTTGCTACCTGGCGCACCCGTGCCGTGTTCCCCTGGTGCCTTGTGGGCGGGGGTGGTGGGTGCCGGTAAATTTGTGGGTTACATCGTGTCGTGCTGGATGTAACGGTGTGACCGGGAAAGAGACCCGTGGTGGGGGTTTCCTGGTGTTTATGGGTGGTTCCTGTTGTTGGTTGGGAACCGCATAGTGGACGCGTAGCATATGATCTTCACCCTCCCCATGGGTCACCGTGGGGGTCGGGGGGTTCCTGGTTGCCCGGGAACACCCGTGTTTTCTGGTGGGGGTGGGTGTGTGGTGTAAGTTATCGGCTTATTAGTACCGGTCAGCTTCGCAGGTCTTTCGTCCCTGCTTCCACATCCGGCCTATCAACCCAGTGGTCTGGCTGGGGGCCTCTCACACTCTAGGTGTATGGAAATCTCATCTTGAAGCAGGCTTCCCGCTTAGATGCTTTCAGCGGTTATCCCATCCGAACGTAGCTAATCAGCGGTGCACTTGGCAGTACAACTGACACACCAGAGGTTCGTCCGTCCCGGTCCTCTCGTACTAAGGACAGCCCTTCTCAAATTTCCTGCGCGCGCAGCGGATAGGGACCGAACTGTCTCACGACGTTCTAAACCCAGCTCGCGTACCGCTTTAATGGGCGAACAGCCCAACCCTTGGGACCTACTCCAGCCCCAGGATGCGACGAGCCGACATCGAGGTGCCAAACCATGCCGTCGATATGGACTCTTGGGCAAGATCAGCCTGTTATCCCCGAGGTACCTTTTATCCGTTGAGCGACGGCCATTCCACAATGTGCCGCCGGATCACTAGTCCCGACTTTCGTCCCTGCTTGAGATGTCTCTCTCACAGTCAAGCTCCCTTGTGCACTTACACTCGCCACCTGATTGCCAACCAGGCTGAGGGAACCTTTGGGCGCCTCCGTTACTTTTTAGGAGGCAACCGCCCCAGTTAAACTACCCATCAGGCACTGTCCCTGACCCGGATTACGGGCCGAAGTTAGATATCCAGAGTGACCAGAGTGGTATTTCAACGATGACTCCACGTGAACTGGCGTCCACGCTTCACAGTCTCCCACCTATCCTACACAAGCCACACCGAACACCAATACCAAACTATAGTGAAGGTCTCGGGGTCTTTCCGTCCTGCTGCGCGTAACGAGCATCTTTACTCGTACTGCAATTTCGCCGAGTTTATGGTTGAGACAGCGGGGAAGTCGTTACTCCATTCGTGCAGGTCGGAACTTACCCGACAAGGAATTTCGCTACCTTAGGATGGTTATAGTTACCACCGCCGTTTACTGGGGCTTAAATTCCCAGCTTCGTCCCACGCAAGCGTGAAACTAACCGGTCCTCTTAACCTTCCAGCACCGGGCAGGAGTCAGTCCGTATACATCGTCTTGCGACTTCGCACGGACCTGTGTTTTTAGTAAACAGTCGCTTCCCCCTGGTCTCTGCGGCCCTGATCCGCTCCGGCAAGCTAGTCGCCATCACGGTTGGGGCCCCCCTTCTCCCGAAGTTACGGGGGCATTTTGCCGAGTTCCTTAACCATAATTCTCTCGATCGCCTTAGTATTCTCTACCTGATCACCTGTGTCGGTTTGGGGTACGGGCGGCTAAAACCTCGCGCCGATGCTTTTCTCGGCAGCATAGGATCACCAAATTCCCCCATACGGGGGTCCCATCAGATCTCAGACTCGTGATCGAACACAAGGACGCGGATTTGCCTACGTCCTGCCCTACATCCTTAGACCGGGACAACCATCGCCCGGCTTGGCTACCTTCCTGCGTCACACCTGTTAATACGCTTACCTCCCGAGATCAGGTCCCGCGATCCACAAAAAACCACGTCACCACAAGGGTGGGCGGTCATGCTTCTGGCGGTTAGTATCCCTCGATCAGTATTGGCGGTTTTTCGCCGGTACGGGAATATCAACCCGTTGTCCATCGACTACGCCTGTCGGCCTCGCCTTAGGTCCCGACTTACCCAGGGCAGATTAGCTTGACCCTGGAACCCTTGATCATTCGGCGGACGGGTTTCTCACCCGTCTTTCGCTACTCATGCCTGCATTCTCACTCGTGTGGGCTCCACCGCTGGTTTACACCGCGACTTCACTGCCCACACGACGCTCCCCTACCCATCCACACCCCTGAACTCAGGAGAACAAGTCTCCGGCTTGGGATCTATGTGAATGCCACAACTTCGGCGGTGTACTTGAGCCCCGCTACATTGTCGGCGCGGAATCACTTGACCAGTGAGCTATTACGCACTCTTTCAAGGGTGGCTGCTTCTAAGCCAACCTCCTGGTTGTCTGGGCAACTCCACATCCTTTCCCACTTAGCACACGCTTAGGGGCCTTAGTTGGTGGTCTGGGCTGTTTCCCTCTCGACTATGAAGCTTATCCCCCACAGTCTCACTGCTGCGCTCTCACTTACCGGCATTCGGAGTTTGGCTGACGTCAGTAACCTTGTAGGGCCCATTAGCCATCCAGTAGCTCTACCTCCGGTAAGAAACACGCAACGCTGCACCTAAATGCATTTCGGGGAGAACCAGCTATCACGAAGTTTGATTGGCCTTTCACCCCTACCCACAGCTCATCCCCTCCATTTTCAACTGAAGTGGGTTCGGTCCTCCACGACGTCTTACCGTCGCTTCAACCTGGCCATGGGTAGATCACTTCGCTTCGGGTCTAGATCACGCCACTGCAACGCCCTATTCAGACTCGCTTTCGCTACGGCTTCCCCACACGGGTTAACCTCGCGACGTAACACTAACTCGCAGGCTCATTCTTCAAAAGGCACGCCGTCACAGAAACTAGGTCTGCTCCGACGGTTTGTAGGCACACGGTTTCAGGTACTATTTCACTCCCCTCCCGGGGTACTTTTCACCTTTCCCTCACGGTACTGGTCCGCTATCGGTCATCAGGGAGTATTTAGGCTTACCAGGTGGTCCTGGCAGATTCGCACGGGATTTCTCGGGCCCCGTGCTACTTGGGATCCTCTCCAAACGGCGTCACGCATTACGGTTACGGGACTTACACCCTCTCCGGCCGGGCTTTCAAACCCGTTCACCTATACGCACGCACTCATTTCACCAGTCCGGCAGAACTGGAACGGAAAGTCCCACAACCCCAGTGATGCAACGCCCGCCGGCTATCACACACCACTGGTTTAGCCTGATCCGCGTTCGCTCGCCACTACTGACGGAATCACTATTGTTTTCTCTTCCTGTGGGTACTGAGATGTTTCACTTCCCCACGTTCCCTCCACGTACCCTATGTGTTCAGATACGGGTCACCCGGTCACTCGCGCGCCGGGCGGGGTTTCCCCATTCGGACATCCTGGGATCAAAGTTCGGTTATCAACTCCCCCAGGCTTATCGCAGATTCCCACGTCCTTCTTCGGCTCCTGATGCCAAGGCATCCACCGTGTGCCCTTAAAAACTTGACCACTAAGATCAAAAACATATCGAGAAAACCAGGCCCGACCCGAAGATCGGAACCAGATTATTCTTAGAAATTGCTTCTTTTTAAGATGCTCGCGTCCACTATGCAGTTCTCAACCAACAACCCCAACACACCCCCACCCACCCCGAAACCGGGACCAGGCAGAGCATGCGCAGGAAAACCAGAAACAACGAACCCCACCCCCACACCGGCCACACCACCCCCCCACACCCGAACAGCACCCACAACAGGCACCCCCGGACACGAGGACAACAGCACAACCAACACAGAACATGAGGCCCTGTTATCTCAGGACCCAACAGTGTGCCAAACAGTAAAACCCGGTAACCCCCACCAACCCACGCTTTCCAGAACCCCGAAGGGAACGTACTCACCAGCCAGCAGGCACCACCAGGCACCTATCCATTGATATTCCACCCATGAGCACCCACCGCGGAACAAACGCCCGCGCTATGGGCTAACTCCTGCGAACCACACACCCACCACACAGGATGGGCCCATGAATCCGAGGCGCTCCTTAGAAAGGAGGTGATCCAGCCGCACCTTCCGGTACGGCTACCTTGTTACGACTTAGTCCCAATCGCCGGTCCCACCTTCGACGGCTCCCTCCCACAAGGGGTTAGGCCACCGGCTTCGGGTGTTACCAACTTTCGTGACTTGACGGGCGGTGTGTACAAGGCCCGGGAACGTATTCACCGCAGCGTTGCTGATCTGCGATTACTAGCGACTCCAACTTCATGAGGTCGAGTTGCAGACCTCAATCCGAACTGAGACCGGCTTTTTGGGATTAGCTCCACCTCACAGTATCGCAACCCTTTGTACCGGCCATTGTAGCATGCGTGAAGCCCAAGACATAAGGGGCATGATGATTTGACGTCGTCCCCACCTTCCTCCGAGTTGACCCCGGCAGTCTCCCATGAGTCCCCGGCATAACCCGCTGGCAACATGGAACGAGGGTTGCGCTCGTTGCGGGACTTAACCCAACATCTCACGACACGAGCTGACGACAACCATGCACCACCTGTAAACCGGCCACAAGTGGCTGACACATCTCTGCATCATTCCGGTTCATGTCAAGCCTTGGTAAGGTTCTTCGCGTTGCATCGAATTAATCCGCATGCTCCGCCGCTTGTGCGGGCCCCCGTCAATTCCTTTGAGTTTTAGCCTTGCGGCCGTACTCCCCAGGCGGGGCACTTAATGCGTTAGCTACGGCGCGGAAAACGTGGAATGTCCCCCACACCTAGTGCCCAACGTTTACGGCATGGACTACCAGGGTATCTAATCCTGTTCGCTCCCCATGCTTTCGCTCCTCAGCGTCAGTTACAGCCCAGAGACCTGCCTTCGCCATCGGTGTTCCTCCTGATATCTGCGCATTTCACCGCTACACCAGGAATTCCAGTCTCCCCTACTGCACTCTAGTCTGCCCGTACCCACCGCAGATCCGGAGTTAAGCCCCGGACTTTCACGGCAGACGCGACAAACCGCCTACGAGCTCTTTACGCCCAATAATTCCGGATAACGCTTGCGCCCTACGTATTACCGCGGCTGCTGGCACGTAGTTAGCCGGCGCTTCTTCTGCAGGTACCGTCACCAACCCAAAAGGCCGGCTTCTTCCCTACTGAAAGAGGTTTACAACCCGAAGGCCTTCATCCCTCACGCGGCGTCGCTGCATCAGGCTTGCGCCCATTGTGCAATATTCCCCACTGCTGCCTCCCGTAGGAGTCTGGGCCGTGTCTCAGTCCCAGTGTGGCCGGTCACCCTCTCAGGCCGGCTACCCGTCGTCGCCTTGGTAGGCCATTACCCCACCAACAAGCTGATAGGCCGCGAGTCCATCCAAAACCACAAAAGCTTTCCACCAACATGGCATGCGCCAGAAGGTCGTATCCAGTATTAGACCCGGTTTCCCAGGCTTATCCCAGAGTCAAGGGCAGGTTACTCACGTGTTACTCACCCGTTCGCCACTAATCCCCCCACAAGTGAGGTTCATCGTTCGACTTGCATGTGTTAAGCACGCCGCCAGCGTTCATCCTGAGCCAGGATCAAACTCTCCGTAAATGCATTACAGACACAACAATGACACCCGGGAAAACGGGCGACACCACTGCACAAAATTCGAAACCAGCCAAAAAAACCAGCCACCACACACAAAAATGCGCGACAACCAGCCAATTCAACCAATCAAAAAACAATCGGTATCAACAAACTTGGCACACTATTGAGTTCTCAAACAACAGGAACAACCGATTACTCACGGAAACCCGACGCTCACACGCCGCTCGGCCCCGCTTTCCCTCGCCGTTATGTTCACAGCTTATTTCACTTTCTTTTCCCCTGTCAAATCCATTCACCGTGACCTGAACCACCAGCAAAAGAAATACGACAAAGAACAAACCCACCACAGATAGAAGTCGAATTCGACCACGCCTCACAGCGCACGAACCAACCACAGGAATTTGTAGGGGATGGTCGCCCTCACCGGGGCAACTCCATAACTATACGGCCGCTCCGCCCCCGTGCCAAATCCACCTGGTGTCCACCTGCACGTCGCAGCACCCGGCCATGGGAAGAGCCGGCACACCCCCGCGGGGTGTGCCGGCTCGTCGGTCGGGAGGCGCGTGGGGTCAGGTCACATCGACCATGGCCAGGTTGCGCTTGCCGCGGCGCACGAGGAGGTAGCGGCCGTGCAGCAGGTCGTCCGCGCCGACGGTGTGGTCGGCGTCGGTGATCTTCGTGTTGTTCACGTAGGCACCACCCTCCCCGATGGTTCGGCGGGCCGAGGAATTGCTGGCGGACAGCCCGGAGGCCACCAGCAGCTCGATGATCCCCAGTCCGTCCCGCGGGACCGCGACGGAATCGAGTTCTGCCGTCGCCGCCTCGAGGGTGGCGCGGTCGAGGGAGGCGAGGTCACCCTGGCCGAAGAGGGCTGCGGACGCTGCGATGACCTTCTCGGTCGCGTCGACGCCGTGCACCAGGGCGGTCACGTCGTAGGCGAGTGCACGCTGCGCCGCCCGCTCATGAGGTCGCTCGGCAGTCGCCTGCTCGAGTGCCTCGATGTCCGCGCGGTTGCGGAAGGTGAAGATGCGCAGGCGCTGGGCCACGTCGGCGTCGGAGGTGTTCAGCCAGAACTGGAACATCGCGTAGGGGCTGGTCATGGCGGCGTCGAGCCAGATGGCGTTGCCCTCGCTCTTGCCGAACTTCGTGCCGTCCGCATTGGTGATCAGGGGCGTACCGATGGCGTGGACACTCCTGCCCTCGACCTTGCGGACCAGGTCGGTCCCGCTGGTGAGGTTGCCCCACTGGTCGGACCCGCCGGTCTGCAGCACGCAGTCGTAGTCGCGGAACAGCTGCAGGAAGTCCATCCCCTGCAGGATCTGGTAGCTGAACTCGGCGTAGCTGATGCCCTCGTCGGAGTTGAGCCGCTTGGCGACCGTCTCCTTCTTGATCATGGTGCCCACCCGGAAGTACTTCCCGACGTCGCGCAGGAAGTCGATGACGCTCATCGGGCCGGTCCAGTCGAGGTTGTTCACGATCCGCGCCGGGCTGGGTCCCTCGAAGTCGAGGAAGCGGCGCACCTGGGCTTCGAGGGAGCCGACCCACTCGGCGACGGTCTCCTTCGTGTTCATGGTGCGCTCCGCCGTGGGCCGCGGGTCGCCGACGAGGCCTGTGGACCCGCCCACCAGGCCGAGCGGACGGTGGCCGGCGAGCTGCAGGCGGCGCATCGTCAGCAGCTGCACCAGGTTGCCGAGGTGGAGGCTCGGAGCCGTGGGGTCGAACCCGCAGTAGAAGGTGATCGACGGGCCGCCCAGCAGTTCCTTCAGCTCCCCCTCATCGGTGGAGACATGGATCAGACCACGCCACACGAGCTCGTCGTAGACGCCGTCGAAGGATGGATCGTTGCGCTGGCCTGCGAGGCCACTGACCGGGATATCTGTTTGCTGGGACACGAGTCCAAATTATCAGTCGGCGATACCAGCAGGAATCCGGCCGCTCGAGATGACGCGGAGTCGCTGCGTGGGGCGGGTCATCGCCACGTAGAGGTCACCGACCCTGGCCGTCGCGGAGTCGAGCATCTCCTGCGGCTCGAGGATCACGACGCCGTCGAATTCCAGGCCCTTCGACTCGCGCGGGCTGATCACCACGATGTCCTGGCCCGGCCCGCCCGCGCCGGAGCCCACGCGGTCCCCGTAGGCGGGTGCCAGGGCCTGCCGGACGGCGGGCAGCAGGTGGTCGGGCGCGATGACGGCGAGCAGGCCGCCGTCGATGGCCGTCAGTTCCTCGGGCATGGCCTGCACCAGGGCGGTCACGGCGTCGTCCACCGTATCCAGGATCGGGGGGAACCGTCCCTCCCGTACCGCCTTCGGAGCGGACACGACGAGACCCGCGGCGTTCGCCATGCGCACCGCGGCCTCGGCGATCTGTGCGGGGGTGCGGTAGTTGACCGTCAGCTCCTCGAGCTGCCAGCGATCCCGCACGAAGGGCTCGAGGGCCTGCTGCCAGGACCTCGAGCCGGCGGCCGAGCTGGTCTGCGCGATGTCCCCGACGATGGTGAAGGACTTCAGCGGGCAGCGCCGCATCAGCAGGCGCCACTGCATCGGGGAGAGTTCCTGGGCCTCGTCGACCACGATGTGCCCGTACGCCCAGGTGCGGTCGCCGGAGGCGCGCTCCGCGGCCGAGAGCCGGGTGGCGGTCACCGCGTTGTGCTGCGCGAGATCCTCGGCGGTCAGCACCCCGTCCACCCCGGAGTCCTCCAGCGAGGCGTTGACGTTCTCCAGGGCCCGCTCCGCGTTGGCGAGGTCGCGCTTCTGCTCCTGCTCGCGGGCGGCGGTGTCGCGTCCGGCCGACGGGTCGAGGTCGCCGAGCAGCTCGGCGGCCTCGTCCAGCAGGGGCACATCCGCCTCGGTCCAGGGGGCGTCGGCGGGCCGGGCGAGGACCGCGAGTTCGTCCTCGTCCAGGTGGGGGGCCGCTGCGCGCAGCAGCTCCGGGCGTGCGAACAGCTCGGACACCAGCTTCTGCGGTGTGAGCGGCATCCACGCGAGGTTGAGGGCGATCCGCACGTCGCGGGAGCTGCGGACGTCCTCGGCGAGGTACGAGCGGTCGGCGTTGTTGCCGCCGCCCGAGGACTCCTCCAGCTTGTCCAGCAGCTGCTCGGTGAGCTCGCGGAGGAGGATCTTGACGAAGGTGACCCGTGCTTCGTTGTGGGGCTTCCCGGTGGCCCGGGCCCGCTCACGCGCACGGGAGACCTGACGGGGGGTGAGGGTCAGCATGGTGCCCTCGACATTGAGGCGCTTGTTCTCCGACGGCACGCGCTCCCGGTTCGCGACGGCAGTGCGGATGACCTCGGCCATCTCCAGCCGGCCCTTGAGGGCCGCCGCGGTCTCGTCCGTCTCCAGCACGGTGGTGACACCGGGCATCAGTGTGCCGATACCCGCCATGACGACGCCGGTCTCGCCGAGGGACGGCAGGACGCGCTCGATGTACTTCATGAAGGCGTCGGTGGGACCCACGAGCAGTACGCCGGCGGACTTCAGCCGGTCGCGGTGCGTGTAGAGGAGATAGGCGGCACGGTGGAGCGCGACCGCCGTCTTGCCGGTGCCCGGGCCGCCCTGGACCACGGTCACCCCGGGCAGCGGCGCCCGGATGATGCGGTCCTGCTCCGCCTGGATGGTGCCCACGATGTCGGACATCTGGCCGGTGCGCCGCGTGTTGAGTGCCGCGAGCAGGGCACCCTCGCCCTGCAGCGAGTCGTCGTCGCCGAGGAGGTCCGCGTCCAGGACGTCGTCCTCGATGGCGACGACGTCGCGTCGCGCGAGGATCAGGTGGCGGCGGCGGCGGACGCCCATGCGCTCGAAGGCTGTCGCCTGGTAGAACGTGCCGGCTTCGGGGGCCCGCCAGTCGACCATGAGCTGCCGGAGGTCCTCGTCGGACAGGCCGATGCGCCCGATATAGCGCTTTTCGCCGTCGTCCAGGTCGAGGCGACCGAACACGAGGCGGTCGTCGACGGCGTTGAGCTGCGCGAGGCGGTCCTCGTACATCGTCGCGAAGGCGTCCCGCTCCGACCTGTTCTGGTGGGATCCGGCCGCCTGCGTGCGCCGGACCTCGGCGAGCTGCAGGGCCTTCTCCGCACGGAGTTCATCGAGACGGTGGTACAGACCATCGACGTAGCCGCGCTCGTGCTCCAGCTCGGCCTTGGCCTGGGACGTCTCGTGCATCGGACATTTCCTTCCATCAAAGGCTGACCGTCAATTCTAGCGTGGTGGACGCTACACGGTTTCGATCGCGTGCACCCGTCGGCCCGCCAGGGCATCGCGTCCGGGGAGGTCCGCGAGTTCCAGGACCACGCCGCACCCGACGACGACGGCGCCGGCCTGTTCGAGCAACGCTCCCGCGGCGACGAGCGTTCCCCCCGTGGCGAGGACGTCGTCGAGCAGGAGCACGCGCGTCCCGGCGGGCAGGTCCGACCGGTGGATCTCGAGGGACGCCTGACCGTATTCGAGGTCGTAGGACTCCCGGTACACGGCGCGGGGCAGTTTGCCCGCCTTGCGGATGGTGACGACGCCGGTGCCGGTCGCGTAGCCGACGGCGGCGGCGAGGAGGAAGCCGCGGGCCTCCACCCCGGCGACGGCGTCGAACTGGCCCGCGAAGGCTTCGGCGAGCGCGTCGACGACCGCACGGAAGCCCTCCGCGTCGGAGAACACCGGCGTCAGGTCCCTGAACATGATGCCGGGCGACGGGAAGTCGGGAACCACGGCACACAGGCGGTCGACGGCCTCCCGCGCCTGCGCGGCCAGTCCGGACGTGCTGGGTACCGTCGCCGGGCCGAGATCCATGTCGCTGATAATCACGGATCAACCTTACGGGGTGCCGGGGGCTTCCCCGGACGGTAGCGGGAGACGGTGGGCTCCTCCGGCAGCCAGAAGCGCCACGGATACTCCGCCGTCCCGGCGACACCGCTGACGCCCACGCGCGGTCCGGTGAGGACCGCCGTCGCGGGCGCCTCCGGCAGGACCAGCCGGAACGGGTGCGCGAGCACGTCGGCGCCGTCGTTCCGGCGGTCGAGGCCGAGCGCCTGTGCGAGGCGTGCCGGCCCCCGGGCGAGGTCGAGGTCGGTCGCCGGCTGCGAGCGCCGATCACGGGCGAGGCCCGTGCCGTCGACGATCTCCCCCGCCCGCAGCAGCAGGCCTGTGGCCCACCCCTCGTCTCCGCAGACGATGTTGGCGCAGTAGTGCATGCCGTAGGTGAAGTAGACGTAGAGGTGCCCGGCGGGCCCGAACATGGTCGCGTTCCGCGCGGTCCTGCCACGGAACGCATGGGAGCCCGGATCGTCCGGGCCGAGGTAGGCCTCGACCTCCGTGATGCGGACGGTGACGTCACCGTCGTCGCTGCTGTGGGTGAGATGCGCGCCGAGGAGCGAGGGCGCGACCTCCAGGGCGCTGCCGCCCAGCCGTACGCGGAGGTCGGGGGCCGTCCTGCTTTCATCGATCACGCATCGACCGTAGCAAAGCCCTCCCCGCTGCTCGGACCGTCATGTCCGAATCCCGCTAGTAGGGTGCCCGGCCGGGTGGCAGGATGACGGCATGGACTTCTGGCAGCAGTACAGGGCGATCGACGCCCGGGACGCCCGCTTCGACGGGCAGTTCATCACCGCTGTCTCCAGCACGGGCATCTACTGTCGGCCCTCCTGCCCCGCCCGGACTCCGAAGCCCGCCAACGTCACCTTCTTCCGCACCTCGGCGGCCGCGCACGAGGCAGGGTACCGCGCGTGCAAGCGGTGCCTGCCGGAAGCCGTCCCGGGGGACCCCGAATGGCATCTGCGGAGCGACGCGGCGGCCCGAGCCATGCGGCTCATCGCCGACGGCGAAGTGGACCGCGCCGGCGTTCCCGGCCTGGCGGCGCGGCTCGGCTACTCCCCCCGACAGCTCAACCGCATCCTCAGGGAGGAACTCGGCGCCGGGGCGCTCGCACTGGCTCGCGCGCACCGCGCCCAGACCGCGCGGACACTCCTCACCGCGACGACGCTGCGCTTCGCGGACATCGCGTTCGCCGCCGGCTTCGGGAGCATCCGCCAGTTCAACGACACCGTCCAGCAGGTCTTCGACCTCACCCCTGGCCGGCTGCGGGAGGCGTCGCGGCAGCGGACCGGAACGGACGGCTCGCCCACCGCGGAGCCCGGTGGGCCGCTCCGGCTCTCCCTGTCCCTGCCCACGCGGCCGCCGTACGACAACGCCATCTTCCGCTTCCTCGCCGCCCGCGCCGTCGCCGGTGTGGAGATCGGCACGACGACGAGCTACGAGCGCCTGCTCCGTCTGCCGGCCGGGCCCGCCTGGTTCAGGGCGGAGGCCGTCGAGCCGCAGGGGGACGGGCGGGCCGCCCTGCCCGTCACGGTTTCGGTGGCGGGGCTGGCGGACCTCCCGCCGCTGCTCAGCCGCATCCGTCGGCTCTTCGACCTCGACGCCGACCCCGTGGCCGTCGACGCCGCACTGTCGCGTGACGCCCGCTTCGCGGCACTGGTCGTGGATGCACCGGGGCTGCGCCTTCCGGGATCGCTGGATCCCCACGAGACCCTGATCCGCGCGATCGCGGGCCAACAGGTCACGGTGGGCGCGTCGACGACGGCCCTCGGCCGGCTCGCTGCAGCGGGGCCCGCGGTCGATGTGCCGGGCACTCGGCTGGACCGGTTCTTCCCCTCCGCCGAGGACCTCGCCGCGGCACCCGGGACCCTCCTGCGCGGACCGCGCCGCCGTGACGCTGCGCTGCGTGCGGCGGCCGGGAGGCTCGCCTCCGGGTCCTTCGGGATCGGGATCGGCTCCGACCCCGCCGAGCTGCGCGGGGACCTGCTGCGGCTGGACGGCGTGGGACTCTGGACAGCGGACTACGTCGTCATGCGCGTGCTCGGCCACCCCGACATCCACCTCCCGGGCGACGCCTCGGTCCGGGCGGGCTGGGCCCGGCTGTCGCGGGATCCGACCATCGATCCCGCCGTGTCCCTCGATGCCGCGATGGCCGGCGTCCGGCCTTGGCGCTCGTACGCCACCCTGCACCTGTGGCGAACCGCCGCGCCGCCCACCCCGGGAGTAGCCGGAGGATCCGTCGATGACGCCGCCTGACCACCTCTCGCCGTCTCCTCGCCCGACCGACCGAACGGATACCCCTTCCATGAGCGCGACCCTCGCCCCACCCGCCGTCCTCCGGGGCACCACCACCGAGACCATCGACACGCCCGACGGCCCCTTCACCGTCATCGAGGCGGAGGGGGCGGTGCTCTCGTCCGGCTGGACCTCCCTCCGTGAGGAGCTGACCGGACAGATCCACCCGAGCCTCATGACCGCCCGCTTCGACCCTGCGGCGTCCGCCATGCGGCCCGTTCTCGACGCCGTGGCCCGCTACTACGACGGCGACGTCGACGCCATCACGGCGGTGCGGGTGCGCCAGGCCTCCGGACCGTTCCGCGCCCACGCCTGGGACGTCCTGCGCACGATCGCCCCGGGCGCTCCGGTCACCTACCTCGAGTACGCCGCCCGGGCGGGCAACCCGGCCGCGGTACGCGCGGCGGCGGGAGCATGTGCGAAGAACGCTGCGGCGCTCTTCGTGCCCTGCCACAGGGTGATCAGGACCGACGGCTCACTGGGCGGCTTCCGCTGGGGCCTGCAGGTCAAGCAGCGGCTCCTCGACCGGGAAGCCGGCCGCACGTCGGTGGCCTGAACCGCTCAGGCGTGGGCGACCAGCCGCTGCCGGGCCGCCATGTCGCGATAGAGGTCGCTGCTCTCGAGGAGCTCGTCATGGGTGCCGACAGCGGCGACCCGCCCGTGGTCGAGTACCACGATCTGGTCGAAGTCCGCCACGGTGGACAGGCGGTGGGCGACGACGACGACGGTGCGGTCCCGCGAGGCCTCCCCCAGCGTCTGCTGGAGCAGTTGCTCGGTCCGCGAATCGACGGCCGACGTCGGTTCGTCCATCAGCAGGACGGGACGGTCGGCGAGGATCACGCGGGCCCACGCCAGACGCTGCCGCTGGCCACCCGAGAGCCGGATCCCGTCCTCCCCCAGGTTGAGGTCCAGGCCGTCGTCCGAGCGGTCCCCCAACGCGTCGAGGCCGACAGCCGCGAGGACGCCGCGGAGCTGGTCGTCCGTGGCGTCCGGGGCGGCCAGCCGGAGATTGTCCGCCAGGGTCCCGCTGAGGACGGGGGCCTCCTGCTCCACAAGGCCGATGCGCGAGCGCAAATCGGAGCGCGGGATCCCGGGCAGGGCGACGCCGTCGACCAGGATGCTGCCCGCAGTCGGTTCGTAGAACCGTTCCAGCAGGGCCAGCACCGTGGACTTGCCGGCACCCGAGGGGCCCACGAGGGCCGTCCTGCTGCCCGCGGGGACGGTGAAGCTGACCCCGTCGAGGACCGGCTGTCCGGCGGAGCCCGCCGCTACCGGTGACACCGGTGACGCCGGGGCCGCCGGTTCACCGGCCGACGTCGGTGGCTCGTCCGCGACGCCCGTAGCGTCCGCGCCGTCCGCGCCGCCGTCGTCGCCGTAGCGGAAGCTGACATCGCGGAATTCGATGCTGCTGCCGTGGACGGGCGGCGCGCCCTGGGACGGCGTCGTCGCTCCGGATGCGGTCGGTGCGGGGCGCTCCTCGTCCGCCCGCTCCGGCTCCAGCCGGGCGATCTCCTGGATGCGGTCCAGCGCCGCGAGGCCGGACTGGATCTGCACGAACGCGCTCATGGCGGACCCGATGGGCATCACGAGCAGGAACAGGTACAGGATGAAGGCGATCAGGTCACCGAGCAGCAGTTCGCCCGCGGCCACGCGGATCCCGCCGACGGTCAGGACCACGATGAACGCGCCCTGGATGCAGATCGACATGATGGGCTGGACGGCTGCCTGCAGGCGCGCCATGGCGACGCCGGCGTTGTAGGCCGTGGTCGCCTCGACGTCGATCACCGCGGCCTCGCGCTCCTCGGCGACGGACGCCTTGATGGTGCGGATGCCGGACAGACCCCGCTCGACCGCGGCGGTCATGGAGCCCACGGCGTCCTGGACGTCGCGGCTGCGCTTGCGGATGAGGCGCCCGAGGAACACGACGCCGCCCGCGCCCGCCAGGACGGCGGTCAGCGTGATGCCGAACAGCAGGGGGTCGATGAGGACCATGAGGACGACGGCCGCGCAGAACATGAGGACGGACGAGACGATCTCGAACAGGCCGGAGGTGATCACGCTGCGCATGAGGGTGGTGTCGGACCCGACCCTCGACATGAGGTCGCCGACGCGTCGGCGGTCGAACTCGCGCACGGGCAACGCGAGCAGTTGCCCCACCAGGGACCGGCGTACCCCGAGGACCACGGATTCCGCGGTCCGCTGGAGGAGGTAGGACTGGGCCGCTCCGAAGACGGCCCCACCCAGGGTGATGACCACGAGGAGCCAGACGAAGACGGTGGCCGGGCGGTTCGCGGACACGGCGTTCACGAGCTGCTGGACCATGAGCGGCTGGGCGATCGAGAGGCCCGTCGAGATCAGGGATACGACGGCGACCAGGACGAGGACACGCACGTGCCCCCGCAGGTAGGGGAAGAATTCCCGAAGCGTGGCGCGCGGGGCGGTGGGCTGCATGCTCACACGATCCGCCGGGCGATGCACGGTGTCAAAGCACTTCGCGGCGGGCGTAGCGGGGCCGGCAGCGGTCCCGGCGCGGGCGTCCTGCCGGCTGAGGACGGCTAGCTGTTCCGACCCTGCGTCTGCGGGGACGTGGTGTCGTCGGGGTCGGGCTCTCCCAGGACCTGACCGTCGTGGACCCGCTTCAGCGAGATGCCCTCGAGGTGCGCGGGAACGGGAGGGTCCTTATCGTCATCGGATGTCATGGCCCACATCCTACGGGCCGTCGATCCTGACCGAGGCTGCCGAGCAGAATGCCGACTTCTGCCGCAGGTGCGTCTATTCCATGCTGCTCGACACGTCGCAATGGCGCTCTATACGGTTGCTGGTCGAAAGGGGACGATCTCACCGTGCATCGGATCCTGACCGGGCGTCATCACCGTGTGCATTCGAGATCGGCTGCCACGGCGAGCGATGAATGAGGGTGTGCAGGGCGCCGGATGCGGTCGCCGTCAGCTGGGTGACCCGGCGCCGGGACCTGTCGTAGGCGACCAGGGCGCGGTCCACGCGGTCGTGCGCCTCGAGGGTGTTCACCAGGGACAATGCGTCGACGATCGCCTCATTCGCGCCGCGCCCGAGGTCCGGTGTCATGGCATGCGCTGCATCACCGATCAGGGCCACGTTCCCCAGGTAGTACCGCGGCAACCGACGCGTCAGGTGATGGATGTCGTGGCGCAGGATACCTTCCTCGCCGATGCTTGCGACTGTCGCGGCCACCGCCGCGTTCCAATGCCCGAACAGCCTCCGAAGCTCCTCGCGCTCCAGCTGAGCTGACGGGCGCCGGGCTGGTGGCAGTAATGCCGTCGCATACCAGTTCGTTCCCCCGCTCGGCCTGCTACTGATGCCGAAGCGGCGTCGCTGGCCCCAGTATTCGGTCAGGCCCGAGGTCTCCACCTCGGCCGTTCCCCGCCACACGGTGGTGCCGGTCGCTGTCGCGCGGTACGCATGACCGAACATTGCGTCGCGCAGGGTGCTGTGTACGCCGTCGGCTCCGACGACCAGAGCAGCCTCCCCGCGCGCGCCGGCGAGGTCCGCTCCCGCCAGAGGGTGGTCGAGGACGAGCGCCGGCTCCGGCAGGGACTCCCGAAGGAGACCGACGAGGTCCGACCGTTCGATCAGTACGGCGCCGGAGGGGGCCCGACGAGGCGTGATCGGCAGGGCTCGTCGCGTGCGGAGCTGAAGACCGGTGAGGGGGATCGCCCGAGCATCGATACCAGGGCCGAGCCCCAGAGATGCGAGTCCGCTGACGGTAGCCCGTTGCAACAGGACCGCCGTTCCGGAGGTGCGCACCTCCGGTTCCTGCTCCAGGACCCGGACCGACCACCCCGCACGGCGCAGACCGACCGCGGCGGTGAGTCCTGCAATGCCTGCGCCTACAACTATCGCCGTTGTCATGCCGCGAACGTACTACATTTGTAGTTACCCCGCCATGGGTGTAGCTTCATCGGGTGGAACGCCGGGAACTGCTGTGCACGGCCGCCGTGTCCCTGCTCGCCGCAGGGGGGCCGCGCGCCCTCACACATCGTGGCGTGGACCGCGCTGCGGGCGTGCCGCTCGGCTCGACGTCGAACCTGTTCAGGACACAGGAGGCTCTCGTGAGCGCTGTCGTCGACTTCCTGGTACGAGCGGATCATCGGCGATTGGGGCGGCTCCAGGGTGAGAGCCCCGCGACCGCGGAAGACCTGGCGACGGCGCTGGCCCGCTTCGCGTCGGCAGCGAGAACCACGGGCCGGGAGCATGCGCGAGCCAGGCAGGCACTCCTGGTCCACGCCTCCGACGCTCCGTCACCCGGAGCAGCCCTCGCGGAGGGGCGGAAACGACTGGTCATCTGGGGTACGGACGCTCTGCGATCCATCGGCGTCACCCGGCCGGAAGAAAAGTCTGCCCTGATCGTCGGGATCGTGGACGGGATGATCAGCGCCACTGTGTTCATGGGCATTCCGGTCGAGGAATCGGCGTTGGCCTCCGCCATCAGTGCCATCATCGCCGATCCGTGAGGCCTCGCGTCCGGTCTGACGGCGGGGACTCCGGACGCCGGCAGCTCGACTCTCAGCAGCGGCTTCTCAGTCTCCTAGAATGCAGAACTTGTTGCCTTCCAAATCCTCGAGCCCTGTCAGGGGACCCAGTAAGGTGAACCACCATGCCCATCACTCTTGTACGCCTGGATCCGGTCGAGGACGATCAGGACGCTCTGGTCGATTTCATGACGCGCAACGAGTTCCCCTTTCACGCGAACCCCCACCCTGCGCGCAAAGCCGTCGAAGCTGCTATCGCGAAGGGCGCGTACAGGGACGAGGACAACGACTCCTTCTGGATTCACCACACCGAGCACGGTCGCATCGGGTTCCTTCGCTTCGAGGATTTCCGCGATCCCACGCCGATGTTCGACCTGCGCCTCGATGGACGGTTCCGGGGACGAGGCCTGGGCGTGGAAGTCCTGCAGGCGGCCACGCATCACCTCTTCACGGCACGACCGGACATCCATCGATTCGAAGGGCAGACGAGGGAGGACAACATCGCGATGCGTAAGACCTTCATGCGCTGCGGCTGGCTGAAAGAAGCCCACTATCGCGAAGGGTGGCCCGTGCACGGCGGCGAGCCGGTCGCCTCGGTCGCCTACGCCATTCTTCGGCGCGATTGGGAGACGGGGCAGACGACGACCTTCGTCTGGGAGGACCTGACCGCCTGAGAACAGGTGTCCGACGATGTCCTCCTTCGCGGGCGGCTAGCTGTAGTCGGCGCTCACGGTTCTGGTGGTTCCGTCGAGGCGGATGATTCCACCGTGCGGGAGGATCCATTGTGGCCGGGTATGGCCGAAGGGCACTCCGACGCAGACGACGGCGTGCGGGTTGTAGTCGCTGATCTGCCCGATGATCGCCTCGGCTTGCTCCGCGCGGAGCCGGGCGCGCGCATCCGCTTCGGGGGCGGGCTCTCCCAGCCGGCTGACGGGTGGTCGAGCAACGAGCACCCCGGCGGCGGCTTCGAGGAGTCCGCGTTCGCCCAGGGCCCGCACCCAGCCACCCACCTCGTCCGCGCGCGGCTGGTCTTCGCTCGTCTCGAACAGCAGGATCCCTCCCTCGAGGTCGGCGACGGCGGGCATCCTGTCGGCCATCGCGATCTGGTCGATCACTTCCAGGGAACCGCCCCACGAGCGGCCTTCCACCATTTTCTGCGGGCCCGTCCACGTCCAAGGGTCCGTCGGTTCGCGCCTGCCGAACTCGGTCAGGGCGCGCGGATCTGTCCAGGAGATGCCGTAGTCCTCCGACTCTCCCGGATCGGTCACGTCGAGGGTCCCGCCCTCGAGAAGGGCGGCGCGCAGCGAGATCAGGTGCACGTCGTCGACGCGCGGTCCTGCCCCGAGGTGCACCTGCGTGGAGCCCCCGTAGTAGCTGGGCACACCGAGACCCCACAGGAAGTTGTGCAGATTCGTGTTGTCGCTGTACCCCAGGAACGGCTTGGGATCCCCGGCGATGACGTCGGCGTCGAGGTGCCGGATGACTGTGATCTGGTCAGTGCCGCCGATCGTCGCAAGCACTGCTCGGATGGTCGGGTCGGCGAAGGCGGATGTGATGTCGGCGGCCCGAGCCCGGGCGCTCGCTCCCAACTGCCGGGTGGTGGGGTACTCGACCGCGACCAGTCCCGTGATCTCTGTCAGACGCCTCATTGCCTGCTCGTGAACGGCTTCCGAAATGGCCGGCGCCGCGAACGCCGGGGAGAGGATCGCGACCCGATCGCCGGCTACAGCTTTCGGCAGGTCGGTAAAGGCCTTCGACGTCATCGACTCATTAGATCAGCCGCGCGACCATGTTCCAGCAATTCGGGAACACTCGGAAGCAGTCCTTTCCCGAGATGCAATGTTGCGTCGGATAACGTCGCCCGTATGGCAATGCACGACGATGAATTGCATATCGACGAAGACCTTGCTCGCCGGTTGATCCTTGATCAGTTCCCGAGTGGCGTGACGAGCGCGTGCGTCGCGTTGCGACGCCGGGCAGTTCAGCACACTCGGGCCGATTCGCCCACGATCTCGTCACCCTGATCCGGTCGCTTCGCGCCGCTGACTCCAGAGGCCGACCGGTCACGGGCCCCGGCTGTGGCGGTAACCTGAAGGACTCTGACGAGTGGATGGAGGTCTGCTTCCGACAGAGTCACGGCTTGCTGCCGGTGGATCGTCTTCGCGAGCGGTGGGCATCCTTCCGCATGCTGCCGGCTGCTGATTCGACGGCGATGACTCACGGGGACCTGATTCCCGGCAATGTGCTCATCGACGGGGAGCGGCTGGTCGGCGTTCTCGACGGCGGAGCATTCGCCCCCGCTGATCCTGCACTCGATCTCGTCGCCGCCTGGCACATGCTCGATCACCAGCCGCGCGAAGTCCTGCGCATCGAACTGGCGAGTGACGAGCATGAATGGAGGCGTGGAGCCGCCTGGGCATTCCAGCAAGCCATGGGGTTGGTCTGGTACTACCGGGATACCAATCCCGGGGTGAGTGCCCTTGGGCGGACGACCCTGTCTCGCATCGTGGAGTGGAGGAGATGAAGCAGCCTTCGACCACCGCGAGGTCCAGAACTCAGCGGACCACCTTGAAGTTGAAGGTGGGTGTGCCGAGGGCACTCCAGAGGCGGAGCCAGACCGGCAGGAGCATCTCGGCGCCGCGCGCGGTGGTGATGTCGCCGAGATCGATGACGTCCCGGTGGCCGAACTCCGTCAGGAGCGCCGTGATCGTGTGCTTGGCGTCGGCGTCGTTCCCGGAGACGAAGACGGTTCCGGCTTCGGGCAGGCTCCCCGGATAGGCCATCAGGCCTGCGGTCAGGGTGTTGAGGGACTTCACGACCCGGGCAGCGGGGAAGGCGCGCTGGATCTGCTCCCCGAGTGAGTCGGTGTCCTTGACGAGCAGGGTCGGCGGCATGCCGCGGCTGAAGTCGAGGGGGTTGGCGACGTCCAAAATGATCTTGCCGTCGAGGCCACGCTCCCCGACCTGCGCCAGGACGTCCAGGGACGCGGCGCCGTTCGTGGCGTTGACGACGAGCTCCGCCCCCGCGGCGGCGTCGGCGAAGTCGGTCACGGCAATGGTGGGGTTGTCGGCGGCCCAGCCGGCGAAGGGCGTGTTGCCCGTCGGATCTGCCCCCGTGCGGGTCAGTGTGGCCTCGGCGTCGCGGGTACCGATGGTGACGTCGTGTCCCAGTTCGGCGAGACGCGCGGCAAGAGTACGCCCTACTGAGCCGGTTCCGAGGATGGCGATCTTCATGGCTTGATCTCCTCACAAGGGTTCTTCTGCGGTGGGAACCAGACCCGATGTGACGGGTCCTTCTCGACAGTTTGTGACGGATCGACCCGTCTGTCGAGCCGGTGGCGGCTAGGCAGCAAGTGGGACATCCGGAGCTCCTTTCGGCCGCCCTACCGCCGTCGTACGCTGGGCAGCACCGGACATCCTGTCGAACGCCGCACACCGAGGGTTGGTTGAATGATGCGAGCACTCCTGCTGGACCGGCCCGGACCGCCGTCGTCCTGCGTCGGCGAGGCGCCCCGGCCCGCTCCCGGCGTCGGCGAGGTCCTCGTACGGGTTGACGCGGTCGGCCTCAACCCGGTCGATTACCAGCTGGCGTCCGGCGGGCACCCGCTCTGGACATACCCGCACATTCCCGGCCTGGACATCGCCGGTGTGGTCGAGGACGCCGGGCCCGGCCCGGAACCTCGCGTGCCCACGGGCACCCGGGTGGTGTGGCACCAGGACCTACGGCGCCCTGGCGGCCTGGCCGCCTACGCCACGGCTCCGACCGATGTCCTGGCCGTCGTGCCGCCAGGGGTCGGCATGGCTGCCGCCGCCAGCCTGCCGTGCGCCGGCATGACGGCCTACCAGGCCGTCGTGCGCCGGCTCCGGGCGACACGGGGCCAGTACGCGCTGGTCCAGGGCGCCTCGGGTGGCGTCGGTGGATTCGCGGTACAGCTACTGGCAGCAGCCGGAGCCACAGTGATAGCTACCGCTTCCCCGTCCAACCACGCCTACGTGCGCGGCCTCAGCGCCGACGCGGTGCTCGATTACCGTCGGGACGACCTGGGAGCGGTTCTGCGGGCCGCTACGGAGGGGCGTGGGTTCGACGCGGTGGTGGACACGGTCTCGCCGGCGTCCGCGGCACAGGGGCTGCGCCTGCTGCGCCACGCGGGCGGTCTGGCAGCGGTTGCGGGGCGGCCGTCCCTGGACATCGTGGAGCCGTTCGGCATCGCCCCGAGCCTGCACGAGATCGCTCTGGGGGCGGCGTACACGCACGGGGACGTCGGCAGCCGGGCCGATCTGGCGGTCATGCTCACGGAGTTGCTGCGGCTCGTCGACGAGGGCGCGCTGACTCCCCTGCCGATCGAGACCGTGCGGCTGGCGGACGCGCCCGACGCCCTCGAACGCCTGGCCGGGCGTCATGTGCGGGGGAAGATCGTGGTGCGGCTGGAGGAGCCGTCACCGGCATGACCGACAGCGGCGCGGCCCCGATGGGGCCGCGCCGCGATCGATAACCAGGAGTCGACCGTCAGGCTGCGGCGTAGGCCTCGACGCCGTCGAGCTCGGCGCGCAGCGCGGTGAGCTGGCGTCGGACGGCGGCCGGGGCCGTACCGCCCTGCGCGTCGCGGCTGGCCAGTGATCCTTCGACCGTGAGCACCTCGCGGACCGCGGGCGTCAGGTGCGCGGAGATCCCCGCGAACTCCTCGTCCGTCAGGTCCCACAGTTCCACGCCGCGCTGCTCGGCGATGCGGACGGCGGCACCCGAGAGCTCGTGCGCCTCGCGGAAGGGCACCCCCTGCCGGACGAGCCACTCGGCGATGTCGGTCGCGAGGGCGAATCCCTGCGGTGCGAGGGAGGCCAGGCGCTCCGTGTCGAAGACGAGGGTCGCGATCATGCCCGAGACCGCGGGCAGCAGGACCTCGAGGGTGTCGACGGCGTCGAACACCGGCTCCTTGTCCTCCTGCAGATCGCGGTTGTATGCCAGGGGCAATCCCTTGAGGGTGGCGAGCAGCCCCGTCAGGTCACCGATCAAGCGCCCGGCCTTGCCGCGGGCGAGCTCGGCGACGTCGGGGTTCTTCTTCTGCGGCATGATCGACGAGCCGGTCGAGAAGGCGTCGTCGAGGGTGACGAAGGAGAACTCCTTGGTGGCCCAGATGATGATCTCCTCGCTCACGCGGGAGAGATCCACCCCGATCATCGCGGCGACCCAGGCGAACTCCGCGTAGACGTCCCGCGACGCCGTCCCGTCGATCGAGTTGTGCGTCGCGGAGAAGAACCCGAGGTCCGCGGCGACGGACTCCGGGTCCAGGCCCAGCGAGGACCCGGCGAGGGCACCCGATCCGTACGGTGAGATCCCGGCGCGGCGATCCCAGTCCTGCAGGCGCTGCACGTCCCGCAGCAGGGCCCAAGCGTGGGCCAGCAGGTGGTGGCTGAGCAGCACCGGCTGCGCGTGCTGCAGATGCGTGCGCCCCGGCATGGGCACCTCGAGGTGTGCCTCGGCCTGGTCCACCAGGGCGCCGATCGTCGCGAGGACGCCTCGGGCGATGATCCGGGCGTGATCCCGGAGGTACATGCGCCCGAGCGTCGCCACCTGATCGTTGCGGGACCGGCCCGCGCGCAGCTTGCCGCCGAGCGCCGGTCCGGCACGCTCGATGAGGCCGCGCTCGAGCGACCCGTGGACGTCCTCGTCGCTCTGCGCCGGCGCGTAGGCTCCGGACCGCACGTCCGCGTCGAGGCGGTCGAGGGCATCGATCATCCCGGCGAGCTCGCCGTCGTCGAGCAGGCGCGCCCTGTGGAGCACGCGGGCGTGAGCGCGGGAGCCCTCGATGTCGTAGACCGCCAGCCGCCAGTCGAAGTGCGTCGACTTGCTGAGTGCGGCGAGGGCGTCCGCGGGGCCGCCGGCGAACCGGCCGCCCCACAGCGAGCCCTCGTTCGTCCCCGAGCGCGCCCCGACCTCGCGTCGCTCGGCCGGGGACCCCTGCGCTCGTGGGCCCACCGAACGCCCCTGGTGCTCTGGAGCCATCAGGCGCCTGCCCGCTGGTCCCGGCTCGAGGCCACCTTGGAGGACAGGCCGAAGATCTCGATGAAGCCGCGGGCCATCGACTGGTCGAAGGTGTCCCCGGAATCGTAGGTCGCGAGGTTGAAGTCGTAGAGCGCGACGTCGGAACGACGGCCGGTGACGGTCGCGCGGCCACCATGGAGGTTCATGCGGATGTCGCCGGTGACGTACTTCTGCGTGTCGTCCACGAACGTGTCCAGCGAGCGCTTCAGCGGCGAGAACCACTGGCCGTCGTACACCAGCTCGGTCCAGCGCTGGTCGACGGTCTTCTTGAAGCGGGCCTGCTCGCGCTCGATGGTGACGTTCTCGAGTTCGCGGTGCGCGGCGATGAGGGCCATCGCGCCGGGGGCCTCGTAGATCTCGCGGCTCTTGATGCCGACGAGGCGGTCCTCGACGATGTCGATGCGGCCGATCCCCTGGGCGCCGGCCCGGCGGTTGAGCTCCTCGATGGCCTGCAGCGGCGTGACCGTGTTGCCGTCGATCGCCACGGGGATGCCCTCCTTGAAGGAGATGATCACCTCGTCGACGGCGGGCGGGAACTCGGGCGACTCGGTGTAGTCGTAGACGTCCTTGGTGGGGCCGTTCCAGATGTCCTCGAGGAACCCGGTCTCGACGGCGCGACCCCAGACGTTCTGGTCGATGGAGAACGGGTTCTTCTTGGTGGTCTCGATCGGCAGGCCCTTCTCCTCGGCGAAGGCGATGGCCTTGTCACGCGTGAGGGCGAGGTCGCGGACCGGGGCGATGCACTTCAGGTCCGGGCCGAGGGTCTGGATGCCCACCTCGAAGCGCACCTGGTCGTTGCCCTTGCCGGTGCAGCCGTGGGACACGGTCGTGGCGCCGAACTGACGCGCGGCGGCGACGAGGTGCTTGACGATCACGGGACGGGACAGCGCGGAGACGAGGGGGTAGGCGTCCATGTAGAGCGCGTTCGTCTTCAGGGCGGGCATGCAGTAGTCGGTCGCGAACTCCTCGCGGGCGTCGGCCACGTAGGCTTCGACGGCGCCGCAGCCGAGCGCGCGCTGGCGGATGGTCTCGAGGGACTCGCCGCCCTGTCCGACGTCGACGGCCACGGCGATCACCTCGGCCCCGGTGGCTTCGGCGATCCAGCCGATGGCCACGGAGGTGTCGAGTCCGCCGGAGTAGGCGAGGACGATGCGTTCAGTCACGGGAGGTGCTCCTTTGATTGTCCGGGCGGTGCGCCCGTGGGTGTGTAGATGTTCAGGGTGTCATGCCGCGGCAGGCACAGGGCCGGCCGCAGCGACGGGGTCAGGACGGCTCCGCGGGCCCTTGCGGTTCCTGCGCGAGTCCGAGGAATCGGTCGGCGACGGCCGCGCCGCCGTCGGGGTCGCGGCTGACGAGCATCACGGTGTCGTCGCCGGCGATGGTGCCGAGGATCGAGGGCATCACCGAGTGGTCGATGGCCAGGGCGAGGAAGTTCGCAGCCCCCGGCGGCGTCCGCAGGATGACGATGTTCCCCGAGGCCTCCGCCGTCACCAGCAGTTCGTTGCACAGCTTCGCGAGCCGGGCGTCGAGGATCTCCTGGGACACACCGCTGCGCGCGTGCCGGCCGCCGCCCTCCACGGGCACCGCATAGATCAGCGCGCCCTCGGCTCCGCGGACGCGGACGACGCCGAGCTCCACGAGGTCCCGCGACAGCGTCCCCTGGTTGACCTGCACGCCGTCGGCGGCGAGCAGGGTGGCCAGCTCCACCTGCGAGCGCACGGACCGCGCGGTCAGGAGGTCCGTGATGAGGGCGTGCCGGGCCGTCTTCGTGGTGAGGCGGGCGGAATCGCGCTGCACGGTCATGACCCGCTCCCCTGCCCGTCCGGCCGGGCGGACTGCTGCACGAGCCACGTCATGAGGGCCTTCTGGGCGTGCAGCCGGTTCTCTGCCTCGTCCCAGACGAGCGACTGCGGGCCGTCGATGACGTCGGCGGCGATCTCGTAGCCGCGGTAGGCGGGCAGGCAGTGGAGTACGACGGCGTCCGGCGCGGCCTGCGCCATGGCTTCGGCGTCGACGGCGTAGGAGCGGAACAGCTCCTGCCGTGCCGCCTTCTCGTCCTCCTGGCCCATGGACACCCAGGTGTCGGTGGCGACGACGTCGGCTCCGGCGAGCGCGACGGCCGCGTCCGTGGTGACGAGGACGGACCCGCCGGTCTCGGCGGCCCGCTCCTCGGCGGCGGCCACGACCGCCGGGTCGGGGAGGTAGCCCTCGGGCCCGGCGACCCGGACGTGCATGCCTGCGGTGGCCCCGGCGAGGAGGTAGGAGTTGGCCATGTTGTTGGCGCTGTCCCCCAGGTACGTCATGGTGAGCCCCGCGAGCGTGCCCTTGTGCTCGCGGATGGTGAGCAGGTCCGCGAGCAGCTGGCACGGGTGGTAATCGTCGGAGAGGGCGTTGATGACGGGGACGCTGGACGCCGCGGCCATCTCCTCGAGCCCGGCCTGGGCGTAGGTGCGCCAAACGATCGTCGCGACCATCCGGTCGAGGACCCTGGCGGTGTCGGTGATGGACTCCTTGTGCCCGAGCTGGGAGTCCCCCGCGCCGATGATCAGCGGCACCCCGCCGAGGTCCGCGACACCGGCGGCGAAGGACACGCGGGTGCGGGTGGAGGTCTTGTCGAAGATCACGGCGACCGTCCTGCGGCCCGCGCCCTCCCCCGCGAACGGCGCATGGGCGTAGGGCTTCGCCTTGAGTTCGACGGCGAGGTCGAGGACCTCGGCCTGCTCGGCGGGTGAGAGATCCGTGTCGACGAGGAAGTGGCGCGTCATGGGGTTGCCTCCCGGGCAGCGGCGTGGGCGGTGCGGGCAGTGGTGAGGATGGCGGGCAGGGCATCCAGGAACGTGGCCGCCTGCTCGGGGGTGAGGATGAGCGGCGGCGCGAGCCGGAGGGTCGAGGGCCCTGTCGCGTTGATGATGAACCCTGCCGTGAGCGCCGACTGGACCGCCGCCGGCGCGTACTCGCCGTCGACGTCGAACCCGATGAGCAGGCCCTGCCCTCGCACCGCGGTGACCCCGTCGGTGGCTGCGAGCCGCGAGGCGAGGAGGGCGCCGACGTCGGACGCGTGCTGCAGGGCGCCCGTCGTCTCGAGGACGTGCAGCGTGGCGAGACCCGCCGCGGTGGCCACGGGATTGCCCCCGAAGGTGGTGCCGTGCTGGCCCGCACCGATCAGCGAGGAGACGTCCTCGCCGAACGTGACGAGCGCGCCGATCGGGAACCCGCCGCCGAGGCCCTTGGCGAGCGTCATGGCGTCGGGGGCCACGCCGTCGACCCACTGGTGGGCGAACCAGCGGCCCGTCCGCCCGACGCCGGACTGGACCTCGTCGAGGATGAGCAGCGCCCCGTGTTCGCGGGTCAGCTCCCGTGCGGCGCGCAGGTACTCGGGAGAGAGCGGCCGGACGCCGGCCTCGCCCTGGATGGGTTCGATGACCAGTGCTGCCACGGAGGAGTCCATCGCGGACCGGAGGGCCTCGATGTCGTCGAAGGGGATGTGCTCCACGCCGCCGGGCAGGGGCTCGAAGGGTTCGCGGTAGGCCTTCTTGGACGTCAGGGCGAGTGCCCCCATGGTGCGTCCGTGGAAGGCGCCGTCGAGGGCGAGGATGCGCTGCCGTTGCGGGGTGCTGTTGCGGCGCGCGAGCTTGACCGCGGCCTCGAGGGCTTCGGCGCCGGAGTTGGTGAAGAACACGCGGGACCCGGTGGGCGCCCCCGCGAGGTCCAGGAGCTTCTCGGCGAGTGCCACCTGGGTGGGGCTCGTGAAGAAGTTGGAGATGTGGCCGAGGGTCGCGAGCTGGCTGGAGACGACGGAGGTGACGAAGGGGTGCGCGTGGCCGAGGGCGTTGACCGCGATACCGCCGAGGAGGTCGAGGTACTGTGCGCCGTCGGCATCCCATACGAAGCAGCCGGACCCGCGCACCAGCACGCGCTGCGGCGTCCCGAAGACACCCATCAGCGAGGAGCTGTAGCGGGCGAGCCAGTCCGCGCCGGACGCCCCGCCCGTGAGCAGGTCCGCGGTCTCGTTCATGGTCGTGTGGCTCATGCTGCCCCTCCCGGAGTCGTGGGCTGCGTCGTGATCGCTTCGTCGGGGACCACCTGCGTGCCGATGCCCGCGGTGGTGAACGTCTCGAGCAGCATCGAGTGGGCCAGCCGCCCGTCGACGATATGGGCGCGTTCCACGCCGGCCTCGACGGCCTGCAGGCACGCCGTCATCTTCGGGATCATCCCGGATTCGAGGCCGGGCAGGAGCTCGCGGAGCTCGCTGACGGTCAGGGAGGAGATGAGGGAGCTCCGGTCCGGCCAGGCCGCGTAGAGCCCTTCGACGTCGGTGAGGATCACGAGCTTCGAGGCCCCGAGTGCGGCGGCCAGCGCCGCGGCGGCGGAGTCGGCGTTCACATTGAGCACCTGCTGCACGGCCTCGCCGTCGGTGTCGTACTCCGGGGCGACGGTGGAGATCACGGGGATGCGCCCGGCCTGGAGGATGTCGAGGATGGCACCCGGATGCACCGCGGTCACGTCCCCGACGAGCCCGAGGTCCACGGTCTCGCCGTCGACGACGGTCCCGGTGCGCACCGCACGGAGCAGCCCGCCGTCCTCGCCCGACAGTCCGACGGCGTAGGGGCCGTGGGAGTTGATGAGGCCCACGAGCTCACGGCCCACCTGGCCGGTGAGGACCATGCGGACCACGTCCATGGCTTCGGGGGTCGTCACGCGCAGGCCGCCCCTGAACTCCGACTCGATGCCCAGTTTCTGGAGCATCGCGTTGATCTGGGGGCCGCCGCCGTGCACCACGACGGGCCGGATGCCGACGTGGTGCAGGAAGACGACGTCCTCGGCGAAGGCCCGGCGCATCTCCTCGTTCACCATGGCGTTGCCGCCGTACTTGATGACCATCGTGGTTCCGGCGAAGCGCTGGATCCACGGCAGCGCCTCCACCAGTGTGGCGGCCTTGTCCTGGGCCTTCAGGGTCGAGGCGGACGGCGTCGCCGTCGGGGTGGTGGCGGCGCCCGTCCCGGTGTTCGTGTCGCTGCTCGTCATGGGGTCTCCCGTCAGCTCGAGTAGGCGGAGTTCTCGTGCACGTACTCGTGCGTGAGGTCGTTGGTCCAGATCGTGGCGCTCGCCGTCCCGGCGGCGAGGTCGATCTCGACGGTCACGTCCCGACCGGTGAGGTCCACGAGGTCGCGGGACTCCCCGATCCCGCCGTTCCGGCAGATCTGCACGCCGTTCATCGAGACGTTCAGCTCGTCCGGTTCGAAGGCGGCGTCCGTGGTGCCGACGGCCGCGAGGACGCGGCCCCAGTTGGGGTCGTTGCCGAAGATGGCGGTCTTGAACAGGTTGGACCGGGCGACGGCGCGGCTGACCACCTCGGCGTCGCGTTCGGAGGCGGCGTTCGCGGTGGTGACGGCGATGGTGTGGCTCGCGCCCTCGGCGTCGTGGATGAGCTGCGCGGCGAGGTCGAGGCAGACCTGCGTGAGGGCCGCGGTGAACTGCGCCGCGTCCGGCGTGACGCCGGCCGCCCCGGAGGCGAGGAGGACCACGGTGTCGTTGGTGGACATGCAGCCGTCGGCGTCGGTGCGGTCGAAGCTCACGCGGGTCGCCTCCCGCAGGGCGGCGTCGAGGGTCGCGGCGTCGAGGGCGGCGTCGGTGGTGAGGACCACGAGCATCGTGGCCAGGCCCGGCGCGAGCATGCCGGCTCCCTTGGCCATCCCGCCGATCGCGTAGCCCTCGCTCGCGGCGTCGGCCGTCGCCGGGTAGCGGGCCTCCTTCGACACCGTGTCCGTGGTCATGATCGCCTCGGCGGCAGTGGGCCCGCCGCCCCTGCCCAGTGATCCGGCAGCGTCCGTGACCCCGGCGAGCAGCCGGTCCATCGGAAGCTGCTCACCGATCAGGCCGGTGGAGCAGACGAAGACGTCGGTCGCGGAGACTCCGAGGAGTTCCGCGGTGACCTCCGCGGTCCGGTGGGTGTTCTGGAAACCCTCCGGACCGGTGCAGGCGTTGGCGCCGCCGGAGTTCAGGACGACGGCGTCGACGCGCCCGTCCGAGACGACCTGCCGGGACCAGAGTACGGGTGCTGCCGCCACCCGGTTGGAGGTGAACACGGCGGCCGCGTTGTGCAGCGGTCCGTCATTGGCGACGAGGGCGACGTCGGGCTTGCCGGTGCTCTTGAGGCCGGCGGGGACGCCCGCAGCGCGGAACCCGCCCGGATACGTGATGCTCACGGTGCGATCCCCTGGATGGTCAGGCCCGCGGTCTCGTCGAGTCCGAGGGCGATATTCATGGACTGCACGGCGCCGCCGGCGGTCCCCTTGGTCAGATTGTCGATGACGCAGCTGACGATCACGCGGCCCGCGTGGTCGTCGACGGCGAGCTGGAGGTTGGCGTAGTTGGAGCCGAGGACCGCCTTGGTGGTGGGCCACTGGCCCTCGGGCAGCACCCGCACGAAAGGCTCGGCCGCATAGGCGTCCTCCCATGCCTGCCGCAGCTGCGCGTACTCGACGCCGGGCTTCACGCGGGCGGTCGCCGTGGTCAGGATCCCGCGGGCCATGGGCGCGAGCGTGGGCGTGAAGGAGAGGGACACGCGCTCGCCGGCCGCGCGGCTCAGACCCTGCTCCATCTCGGGGGTGTGGCGGTGCCCGCCGCCGACGCCGTAGGGGCTCATGCCGCCCATGACCTCGGAGCCGAGGAGGTTCGGCTTGACGGTCTTGCCCGCCCCGGAGGTGCCGGATGCGGAGACGACGACGACGTCGTCGGGCTCGAGGAGTCCCGCGGCGAAGCCCGGGGTGAGTGCGAGGAGGACGCTCGTGGGGTAGCAGCCCGGCACGGCGATCCGGCGGGCTCCGGCGAGTCCGGCACGGTGGCCGGGCAGTTCAGGCAATCCGTAGGGCCAGGTGCCTGCGTGGGCCGAGCCGTAGAACTTCGTCCACGCGGCGGGGTCCTGCAGGCGGTGGTCGGCACCGGCGTCGATCACGAGCGTGTCCGCCGGCAGCCGGGCCGCGACCTCGGCGCTGGCGCCGTGCGGCAGTGCGAGGAAGACGACATCGTGCCCGGTCAGGACCTCGGGGGTCGTCTCCTGCAGCACCCGATCGGCGAGGGAATGCAGGTGGGGCTGGATGTCGCCCAGGCGCGTGCCAGCATTGCTGTGCGCCGTGATCGCCCCGACCTCGACGTCGGGGTGGTTGGCGAGGAGGCGCAGGATCTCTCCCCCGGCATAGCCACTGGCGCCGGACACGGCTGCGGTGAACGTCATGGCCTCAGCCTACAACAACATCATGCATAGCTGTACATAGTTATGCATTCAGCTCCGTCATCAGGGTCTCGAGGAATCAGGCGGTGATGCCCCCGCTGTGGACGGGGCGGACCTCGACACCGCCCGTGCCGGTGCGGACCGCCGGGTTCCGGCGGGCAATCGCGATCGCAGCCTCGAGATCGGGAGCTTCGACGACGTAGAAGCCCGCGACGAACTGGTCGGACTGCACGAAAGGCCCTGCCCGGGTGCCATCCCGTCGGATGGACACCGCCTGGGCCCGGGGCGTCAGGGCGTAGGCCAGAGACATCGTGCCGGAAGACGAGAGGTCCCGGGCGTGCAGATCGTTCTCTTCGAGGTCGGCCGCTGCTGCGTCGGCTGCGTGGAGGGACTCGTCGGCATAGATGAGGACGGCGAACTGCGACATGGATGGTCCTTCGGTCGGGCGCGGACGGGCGGTCATGCCTGGGGCTCGTACCCGATCAGCCAGCGCAGGCCGTGCCGGTCGGTGACCTGACCGTCCGACGCGCCCCACGGTTTGGGGGCCAGCGGGTCGATTCCCGACCCTCCGACGGACAGCCTGTCGAACCACGAGTGGAGGATCGCCGGCTCCGCGGTCCCCAACAAGGACAGCATGAGGCCCTCGCACCGCACGGTCTGCTCTCCTGCTGCCGCATCCGATCCTGCGAGGGCGACGACGCCGTCGAGCACACCATGGGCCACGGCCTCCGGCGGGCCGTCCGTCCTCCCGAAGTCCTCATACGAATGCAGGGTCAGTTCACCGCCGAAGACCTCGGCGTAGAAACCCAGCGCCTCCCGCGCGGTTCCGGGGAAGCTGAGGTAGACGAGGGGCGCAGGTGTGGCGGGCATCACGTCAGCCTGCCACACCCCGGCCCGGACTGACAGGGACCGCTGCGGGAATAGCATGAGGGAACGCCACCGAAAGGAACCACCATGCCGTCAGCCATCGTCGTCACCGCACCGGGCGGTCCGGACGTCCTCACGCTCGCGACCGTCGACCGCCCCGCCCCCGGCCCGGGCCAGCTGCTGGTGAGGGTCGCCGCCGCCGGGGTGAACTTCATCGAGACGTACCAGCGCAGCGGCGCCTACGCCGTTGACCTCCCCTTCACGCCCGGAGCCGAGGCCGCCGGGACCGTGGAGACGCTCGGCGAGGGTGTCACGGACTTCTCCACCGGAGATCGCGTCGCGTTCGCCGAGGGGACAGGCACCTACGCGGAATACGCCCTCGTGGACGCGGACCGGGCGCTTCCGGTGCCGGAGGGTGTGGACCTGGAGACCGCGGCCGCCCTCCCCTTGCAGGGCATGACTGCCCACTACCTGATCAACTCCACTTTCCCCGTCCAGCCCGACCAGACGGTGCTCGTCCACGCCGGCGCGGGCGGAGTGGGCCTGCTATTGATCCAGCTGCTCAAGGCCAAGGGCGCCCGCGTGATCACCACGGTCTCGACGCCGGAGAAGGAGGACCTCGCGCGCGCCGCCGGCGCCGACGAGGTGCTGCGCTACGAGGGATTCGCCGACGCCGTGAGGACCCTGACGGAGGGGGTCGGGGTGGACGTCGTGTTCGACGGCGTGGGCCGGGCGACGTTCGACGACTCGCTGCGCTCGCTGCGGATCCGCGGCACCCTCGTGCTCTTCGGGGCGGCCTCCGGGGCAGTGCCCCCGCTGGAGCTGCAGCGCCTCAACAGCGGCGGCTCGCTCTTCGTCACCCGGCCCACCCTCGCGCATCACCTGCTTTCCTCCGAGGAGCGCCGGTGGCGTTCGGAGGAACTCTTCGGCGCGGTTGCCGCGGGCCAGCTCGACGTGCGCATCGGTGCGCGGTACGCGCTCGCCGACGCGGCCCGCGCGCATGAGGATCTGCAGGCGCGGCGCACCACGGGCAAGGTGCTGCTCATTCCCTGAGCGCCTCATCCGGTCGATGCCTCCCGGGCCTTCGTCATGCACCCGTGGGTAGGACAACCTCCACGAGGGGTCAGGCGAAAACCAGGTCGACCCGTCGGAAGGAGCGGGCGTGCTGTTGTGTCGGCGGGCCCCGATGATCCGATCCGTGGCCCGTCGACCCCGGAAGGCGAACGGCCCTCGTGCCTCGCCGTTCCCGGCTCTCCTGATCGCTGCCGGGCAGGGGTGGCGCGGTGGAGCGGTAGGTGTGGCCGGTGGGCGTGCTGACCTCGAGGACATGGCGGCCGTGGCTGGTCCTGGAATCCGGGTGCGGTCTGGCTTTCCAGCCGGGGAGTTCCTTGGTGTGGTTGCAAGCCTCACAGAGTCCGGCACCATTGGCGAGGCTCGTGGGTTTGTCGTCACGCCAGGGGATGATGTGGTCGTAGTGGCGGATCGGCGCATCGCAGTAAGGGGTCCGGCAGAGATGGTCGCGGGCCTGGATGAACCGCCGCTGGTTGGTGGTGAAGAGTCGCGCCCGGGAGTCGGCGGCCACCAGCTCACCACTTCCTGGGGCGGTATAGAGCCGCCGGAGCCAGACTTCGAAGCCCTGCGCGCTACCTGATGACGGCCCGCAGTGCTGCTTGGCGGGCTGCCCGAAAGCCTGCTCGGGGGTTCGTCCGGTGGTGAGGAGGTTCCGGGCCCACCCGGCGGGGACGATCCCGTAGCCCGGCAGGCGGGCCGGTTCGCTGTCGCCCTGGAGCAGGGTCCGGTCCGTCATGATCAGCTGCACCTCGACCCGGGAGAACCCGCCCGGGGTGCCCGTGGTCCGCTCCACCAGCGCATCCGCCATCAACTGGCCCCGGCTGCGTTCATCGCCCTCTGCCCGGCAGGCGTCGGCGTGCCGGGTCAGCTCCGCATGCACCGCGACCCCCTGGGCGACCGGCAGCAGGGCGGTCAGGTACGTCATGGTGTCCGGTGCCGGCCGCAGACCCACATGCCGCTCCGCCGCGGCACGGCTGGCCCGCTGGGTGACCGACCGCGGATCCCTGCGGTACGCCGCCGCCCGGGCCGCGGCGACGATCTGCCGGTCCCCGGCCCCCTCGAAGGCACCCGTGTCGGGGCTGAGCTCCTCATCGACCGCGCACCGGTCCGCAGCCGACAGGCACGCGGTCTCCCGGACCAGGAGGGTCGCCCGCCACTCGTTCACCAACCCGGCCTCCAGAGCCGCCATCGTATGCGGCATCTCCGTCACCAAAGCTCTGGCCATTCCGAGCAGCCGCCCGCCCCGGGCGGGGGACTCACGCCGGGCCAGGGCGATCTGCGCGGCCACACCCCGACCCTGCTCCGCCACCGGCACACGAGCCGCCGCCTGGGCTTGGCGCTCATCCAGGTCGAACGCGACCGCGGTCCGGGCCTGCCGGGCGGCGATCGCGGATTTGAAGTCCTCCAGATCACGGACCTCATCGATGAGCCCCGGACCATCCGCCGGCATGGGAAGCGAGGTCATCACATCCATCAGATCCCGCACACACCCCACCCGCACGAAACCAGCAGGGACAGCGGCAGGCCCGACGCCGTCCGGCGGCACAGCACCCGGTTCGGCGCCGGGCAAGATAGCACCCGGCGAAACCGAGGCCTGCAGGACAGGAGCCGGCGGCACAGCACCCGGTACTCGCGTGGACGGGACGGAGCCCGCCGGGAACGTCGCCAGCGGGACAGCATCCGGTGAGACAGAAGCCGGCCGAAAAACACCAGGCGAGACAGGGGCCGGGAGTGCAGGAGCCGGGAGGACGACAGCAGACCCTGCGGCACCCTCGTGCGCAACACCACCGGACACGGTGGCCTTGAACTGACGGATCAACTCGCGCAGCTGGTGAACGAGTTCGGCGTTCCCGGAGCCTACCGGAAGGGACGCCATCAGATCGATCAGATCCTGCACAGAGTCCGCAGGAACCTCGACGGAGGGGACAACAACCGACGGAATCGCCGCGGAAGGAACAACGTCCCGTAGCGAAGCACCACCGAGATCGGTGGCTTCGAGCGGAGCGATCGGGTTGCTGTCCATACCCAATTCTCCCAACCCGCACCGACATTATGGGGTCGCTACGGGCCGACACGGGAAGCAGAAATTATCAATGACCAGGGGGTTCGCGGTCTCGAATCCTCGGTGGGACGACGACCCGCCAGGTGTCGGGAAGGGTCACCGCAGCACGCCACAACACGCCGAGATTCCCGAATCGGCAGCACAACCACGCCCACCCACACGAAAGGCCCGCCCCCGCGAGGGGGCGGGCCTTTCGACGTGCTGCAGGAATCAGCGCTGCACGGCGCCGTACCGCTCGGCCGCGAGGGCCACGGCGGTGTCGCGTGCACCGCTGGCCTCGTCCGCCGTCAGTGTGCGATCCGGCGCGCGGAACCGCAGGGCGAACGCGAGGGACTTCCGCCCCTCGGGGATGCCCTGTCCCGTGTAGACGTCGAAGAGGCTGACGTCCTCGAGGAGCTCACCCGCCCCTTCCCGTAGGGTCTCGAGCACATCCCCGGCGACCACCGAGGAGTCGACGACGAGCGCGACGTCCTGCGTGGCCGGTGGGTAGGTGGACAGCGACCGCGCGACGATCACGTCGGCGGCGGCATCGAAGAGGAGGTCCGCAGTGATCTCGAGGGCGACCGTACGGGCGGGGAGGTCCTGTGCGGCGATCAGCTTCGGGTGCAGCTCTCCCGCGTAGCCCAGCACCTCGCCGCTGCGCAGCGAGAACTCCGCCGTGCGGCCGGGGTGGAACGCCTGGTGGGCGCCCTGTCGGACCACCACGTCGACACCGGTGACCTGCGCCATGAGGTGCACGACGTCGACGGCGTCCGCCCAGTCCCAGGCGCGCGGGGTGACGCCCGCCGACGGCGCCGTCTCATGGCCCGTGAACAGCGCGGCCACGACCAGCGGCTGGTCCGGGATCCCGAAGTGCAGTCCGTCGAGGATTGCGTCGTCGGGCCTGATGCCCAGCGGCGGGATGGACTCGGAGCCGAGGGTGCCGTCGGGCAGGAAGACCGACCCCGCCTCGAACAGGGCCAGGTCGCGGAACCCGCGTGAGTGGTTCCGCTTCGCCAGCTCCACGAGGCCGGGCAGGATCGACCGGCGGAGGAAGCCCAATTCGGCGCTCAGGGGATTCGCGAGCTTCACCGAGGCCTGTGCCGAGCCCTCGTCGGGGGTGCCGAACACGGCATTCGATGCCTCGCTGACGAACGGGTAGGAGAGCACCTCGGTGAGCCCTGCCGCCGCGAGCGCGTTCAGGAGCCGGCGGCGCTGCTGCTGCACGCGCGTCAGGCCGCGGCCGGGCGGTGCGACCGGCAACGACGAAGGGATCGTGTCGTAGCCGACGAGCCGGATGATCTCCTCGGTCAGGTCCTCGCGGGTCTCGAGGTCGCTGCGCCAGCTGGGGGCGGTGACGCGATAGCCGCCGTCGGCCTCCTCGACCGCCGCCCCGAGGTCCGTGAGGGTGCCCCGGATCTGCTCGTCGCTGAAGTCGCGTCCGATCAGGCGGGCCGGGAAGTCGGCGGGCAGGTCGATGACCCGCGGTTCCGGTGCCTGGCCGACGTCGGTGGCGGCGTCGTCGACGGTGCCGCCGGCGAGCTCGAGGAGGAGGTCGACGGCGCGCTGCGCGGCGATGTCCGCCACGTTCCAGTCCACGCCGCGCTCGAAGCGCTTGGAGGCCTCGGACGGCAGCCGGTGGCGGCGCCGCGAGCGGCCGATGCTGACGGCGTCGAAGTGGGCGGACTCGATGAGCACCTTGTCCGTGCCCGCCGAGACCTCGGTGGAGGCACCGCCCATGACGCCGGCGATGCCGATGGGGCCCGAGGCGTCGGTGATGAGGAGGTCCTCGGCGTCGAGTGTGCGCTCCCTGTCGTCGAGGGTCCGCAGCGTCTCTCCCGCGGCGGCGCGGCGCACCACGATGTCACCCGAGAGCTTGTCGAGGTCGTAGAAGTGCAGCGGCTGGCCGAGCTCGAGCATCACGTAGTTGGAGATGTCGACGACGACCGAGATGGAGCGGATCCCGGCGAGGCGCAGCCGCGCGGACATCCACGGCGGCGTGGGGCGCGTGGGGTCGACGCCGCGGACCGTCCGCGCCACGAACCGGTCGCAGCCGGGCGTGCCGTAGACGGGAGAGGAGTCCTCCAGCCGCACCGGGTATCCCCCGGGCGCTGCCGGCGGGACGACGACGGCGGCGGCGGGGTCGGCGAAGGCCGTCCCGGTGGCGTGCGCGTACTCGCGGGCTGCGCCGCGGATGGAGAAGCAGTACCCACGGTCGGGCGTCACGTTGATCTCCGCGGCCTCGTCGTACAGGCCGAGGAGTTCGAGGGCGTCGGCGCCGACCTCGGGGTCGAGCCCCAGCGTCGACAGCACGAGGATGCCGTCGTGGTCGTCACCGATGCCGAGTTCGCGGACCGAGGCGATCATGCCGGCGGACACGTGGCCGTAGGTCTTGCGGGGGCTGATGCGGAAGTCACCCGGCAGTACCGCGCCGGGCAGGGTGACCACCACCTTGTCGCCCTCCACGAAGTTGTGGGCGCCGCACACGATCCCCTGCACGCCGGAGGGGTCGATGCCCTCCCCGGTGAGGGTCTGCTCGGCGCCCTCGGGCACCACGCGGACCTCGCACCAGTTGATGGTCTTGCCGTTGGTCTGCGGTTCCTTGACGATGCTGAGCACCTGGCCCACCACGACCGGTCCGGTCAGCTCGTCGGTGGGACGGTGGACGTCCTCTTCCTCCAGGCCTACCTTGACCAATTCGGCCATCACGTCTTCCGCGGTCGCGTCCGCAGGCACGGCTGCGTACTCGCGCAGCCAGGACAGTGGGATTCTCACCTAGATCTCCATCCCGAAGTGTTCGCTGAAACGTACGTCGCCCTCGATCATGTCCCGCATGTCGATGACCTCGTTGCGGAACATGAGTGCCCGCTCGATCCCCATGCCGAAGGCGAACCCGGAGTAGACCTCCGGGTCGATGCCGGTGGCGCGCAGCACATTGGGGTTGACCATGCCGCAGCCACCCCATTCGATCCAGCGGGGGCCCCCCTTGGCGCCCGGGTGCCAGATGTCGAGCTCGGCGCTCGGCTCCGTGAAGGGGAAGAAGTTGGGGCGCAGGCGCACCTTGGCGTCGTCGCCGAAGAGCTGCTGCGTGAAGTGCTCGAGCGTGCCCACGAGATCCGCCATGGTGAGCCCCTTGTCGATGGCGAGGCCCTCGAACTGGTGGAAGACCGGTGTGTGGGTGGCGTCGAGCTCGTCCGTGCGGAACACCTTGCCCGGGCACAGGACGTAGATGGGCAGGTCGCGCTCCAGCATGGAGCGGGCCTGGACCGGCGAGGTGTGGGTGCGCAGCACGAGGTGGGCCTCGGGCGGGTCGACGAAGAACGTGTCCTGCATCTCCCGTGCCGGGTGGTCCGGCTTGAAGTTCAGGGCGTCGAAATTGAACCACTCGGACTCCAGCTCGGGTCCTTCCGCGATCTCCCAGCCCATGCCCACGAAGACGTCGCTGACCCGCTCCTGCAACGTGGACAGCGGATGCCGGGCACCGGTCCGACGGCGGCGCGGGGCGGCGGTGACGTCCACGGCCTCCTCGACGAGGATCCGCGCGTCGCGCTCGGCCTCGAGCTCCACCGTGCGGGCGGCCAGCGCCTGGTTGATCCGTCCGCGGGCGGGGCCGATGTTCTTGCCCGCCGCCGACTTCTGCTCCCTCGGCAGGGCGCCGATGCCCCGGTTGGCGAGGCTCAGCGGCGACTTCTCGCCGGTGTGCGCGATCCGGACCGCTTTCAGCCCGTCGAGGTCGGCCGCTGCCGCGATGTCGGCCAGCGCGGCGTCGACGGCGGCGGCGACCGACGCGGCGTCCAGCGGATCGGGGACCTGGGCATCGCGACCGGCGGGCCCGGCGTGCTCTGTGGTTTCGGCCATGGGGTTGCGTACCTTGCACTCTCGAAACGTGCGGCGGGCCGTTCGCTGGGGCGGGCCATGCCGTGGACAGGAAAACGCCGGGACGCAGCGGGGCGCACCGGCGTCCCAAGTCTAGGCGACCGCCGTGACAACTGCCGGACGGGCACCGTGTGGTGCGGCGGCGCGACCGGCGACCGACGCCGCTGACGGGGTGGTGCGGCATCGCCGTACGATGGCGGCATGAACCGGAGGCTCGTGCCGTTCCTCAACTGGATCAACCTGTCGACGCCGTGCGGCCTCGCGGTCGCCGCCCTGTCCGGCTGCCGCATCTCACCCGGACCGTACGGCATCCTGCTCGCGGAGGGTTACCGCCGTCGCCGGCCGAAGGCCCGTGCCTTCACGGTGGGCAGCGTGGTGCTGCTGCGCGGCAGCGCGCCCCGCAGCGCCCCGCCGGCGTTCCTCCGGCTCCTCGAACACGAGGCGCGCCATGCCCGCCAGTACGCGGCGTGCCTCGGCCTGCCCTTCCTCCCGGCGTACCTCGTGGCGGCGGGCTACTCGCTCCTGCGGACCGGGGACCCGGCGTCGCGCAATCTCTTCGAACGCGCGGCAGGACTGTCCGACGGCGGCTACCGGGAGCGGCCGTCGCGTCCGCTCGGGGCAACGCTCGCGGCGTCGGCCAGGGCCGCGCTCGCTTCGGTCGGTCCTCGATCCGGCAGCCGGTGACGCCGGTCAGTGCTCCGCACCTGCGGTGATCCGCGCGTCGACGGCGGTGTCCGCCGCCGTCGTCGCGATCGCTGCGAGGCCCGCGGCCATCGCGTCGACGGCGATGCCCGGCTGCCCGTGGGCGGCTCCCTGCTCGGCGGAGAAGGGCACGTGGACGAATCCGCCCCGGGTCCCCTGCCGGCCCTCCAGCAGGTCCATCAGCCCGTAGAAGAGGTGGTTGCACACATAGGTGCCGGCGGTCTGGGAGACCTCGACCGGGATGCCCAGCCCGGCCACGGTCTCGCGGCACGCCTTGATCGGCAGGGTGCTGAAATATGCTGCGGGGCCGCCCGCGACCACGGGTTCGTCGACGGGCCGGCACCCGGCGTTGTCGGGGATGCGGGCGTCGTCGACGTTGATGGCCACGCGCTCCAGCGAGATCCGCTCGCGCCCGCCGGCCTGCCCCACGCAGAGGACGATCTCGGGCTCGAACCGCGCGAGGGCACCCCCCAGCACCTCGATGCTCCGCCCGAAGACGCACGGTACCTCGACGGCAACCGCCTCCCGGCCCTGCGCGCGCAGC
This sequence comes from Arthrobacter antioxidans, assembly GCF_023100725.1. NCBI lineage: Bacteria > Bacillati > Actinomycetota > Actinomycetes > Micrococcales > Micrococcaceae > Arthrobacter > Arthrobacter antioxidans. Next base: position 1,339,326 of record NZ_CP095501.1, on the reverse strand, counting down.
AGCTCCGCCGCACGCTGTGCGGCCTGCCAGGACGGATTGGTGGACTCTCCCCCGAAGGGTTCGAAGCCTGTCAGCAGGATCATGCTCCCACCCTAGACGCCCGGCGGATCGGGAGTGACGGACAATTAGTACACGTGTTCTAATAGGTCCATGCGATGGGAAGGGCAGAAGATCACGGACGACGACGAGGCGCCGGCGGCCCCGGCGCTGCTGCCGCTCGCAGGGCTCGTCAGGACCGTGCGGACGCCCGATTTCGCCGGTATCACCTTCCACGAGGTCGCCGCGAAGTCGGTCCTCAACAGGGTCCCGCCCACGTCGTCGATGCCGTTCTCCTGGACCATCAACCCGTTCCGCGGCTGCTCCCACGCCTGCGTGTACTGCTTCGCCCGGAAGACCCACAGCTATCTGAACCTCGACACGGGCCTGGACTTCGACGCGCAGCTCGTCGTCAAGATCAATGCGGCCGAGGTCCTTGCCCGTGAACTGGGCAGGCCCTCCTGGTCCCGCGAGCACGTGGCCCTGGGCACCAACACGGACCCCTACCAGCGGGCCGAGGGCCGGTACCGGCTCATGCCCGGCATCATCTCCGCCCTCGCGGACTCGGGGACCCCCTTCTCCATCCTGACCAAGGGAACACTGCTCGCCCGCGACATCCCCCTCCTGAAGGCGGCGTCGCGCTCCGTGGGCGTGGGCATGGGCATCTCCCTGGCGCTGGTGGACCCGGTCCTCGCCGAGTCCATCGAACCCGGTACGCCCGCGCCGAAGGCACGGCTCGCGCTCGTCTCCCGGCTCCGCGAGGCAGGCCTGCCGTGCGGGGTCATGGCCATGCCGATCCTTCCCTGGCTCACCGACGGCGACGAATCGCTGGACCAGCTGTTCGGCGCCCTGGCCGGCGCCGGGGCCACGGGCGTGACAGCCGGCCCCCTGCACCTGCGGCCCGGCTCCCGTGAGTGGTTCATGCAGTGGCTCGCTGCGCACCACCCACGGCTCGTCCCGCGGTACGAGGAGCTCTATCGTGGCGGGAGCTATGCGTCGAAGGACTACCGGGACTGGCTCTCCGGGAGGATCAGGATCTTCCGCGGGAAGCACGGCCTCGTGGCGGGCGCCGGTTTCTTCCGCAACCTGTCGGCCGATGCACAGCCAGGACCGACCGCGGCCGTTCCGCCCACCGCCCCTACGCCGGAGCCGGTGCAGGCCGCACTGTTCTGAAGCGTCGGGCGCCGGGCGGAGTCCTCACGGAGCGTGCGCGTCAGAGGGCGGCGCGGTGGGCTGTGGCCAGGTGCAGCGCAGCGAGGATGGGCCGGTCGGCGGGGATCCACGGCAGCGCCTCGAGCTCCCCACCGGGGTGCAGGGGCAGCCAGCGCAGGTCGTCGTGGTCCTGCAGCGGCATCGCCTCCCCGGCCGTGACCTCCGCCAACCAGACCCGCATGGCCGCCCGCTCGTTGAGCGGCCACCCCTGCGGTCCGGGCCCGATGATCTCGCTGCCGAGCCGTGCGGTGACGCCGAGTTCCTCCTTGAGCTCGCGCAGCAGGGCGGCTTCGCAGTCCTCCCCCGCCTCCACCTTCCCGCCGGGGAATTCCCACATCCCGGCGAACTGCGGCGGCGCGGACCGCCGGGCGACGAGCAGGCGGGTCGGTTGCGCGAGGGAGTCGACGACGGCCGCCCCGACGATCTGGAGGAGCTGGTCCGAGGGTGGTTGCATCACCCGCCGAGTCTATCGACGACGACGCAGGGCGGACGACGGCGGGCGCCCGGACGCATGCCCCGCGACCGCTGTCGGAGCCCCAGGAGACAGGGCGCCCGGCTCAGCTCTCCTCGGCAGATGCGAGCCCGCCTCCCGGCTCCGTCTGGTGCTCGGGATCGTCGCCGCGCCGATACTCGCCGTGCGGACCCAGGCCGGGGACCTGCTGACCCGCATTGAGGTCGGTGGATGTACAGGTCTCCTCGGAGAACTCCGCTGCGCTTCCGCCGTCAGGCTCCTGCGGCAGGTTGATGTCCGCCCGCAGGTGCTCACTCTGCGGCACGTGATCGGCGTTCGGTGTCCAACCCACGATTCGCTCCTGTCAGTCCTGGTTCAGTCGTCGTTCGACCTGCAGATCGTTTCATCACCATGAACCCGTCGACGATCGCACCACACATTCCGTCCCGCCGGTCTCCGTGGTTGCGTTTCGGGGCGGCGCGGTGTCGTCACCTAGGCTGGAAGGGACGACGGCGTCCGTGTCGCCGTCCACCCCGTAGTCCATGGAGGGTCCGGCGGCCGATCCCCGCCCCCGAGATCCAGCCGCAAGGACTTCCATGACCGCCTCCGCTCCCCCGCCGACGTCGAACCGCCTGACCGGCCGTCCACTCCTGCTCGCCATCGGCGCGCTCGCGGTGGGCGGCTTCGCGATCGGCACCACCGAGTTCACCATCATGGGCCTGCTGGAGGAGATGCGGGCGGATCTCGGCGTCGACTACGCGCAGGGTGGGCATGTCATCTCGGCCTACGCCCTCGGTGTCGTGGTGGGCGCGCCGATCCTCGCCACCCTCGGAGCGAAGAAACCGCAGCGTGCCGTCGCCCTGGCGCTCATGGTCCTCATCACGGTCGCCAACCTGTCCTCCTACTTCGCATCGGGGTTCGGCTGGATGCTGGCCTCACGGTTCCTCTCGGGTCTTCCGCACGGGGCCTACTTCGGCGTCGCCGCCGTCATCGCCGCGTCCCTTGCGGATCCCGCACGGCGGGGCCGCGCCATCGCCATGGTGATGCTGGGACTCAGCATCGCCAACGTGGTGGGTGTCCCGTTCGCGACCTGGCTCGGTCAGCAGTACGGCTGGCGCTCCATGTTCCTGCTCGTCGGGGTGATCGGGACGGCGACGCTCGTGCTGATCCGCGCCTTCGTCCCGAATGTCCCCGTCCGGCCCGGTGCGAGCATCCGCAAGGAGCTGGGGGCCCTGCGCCGTCCACAGCTCTGGATGACCCTGCTCGTCGGCATCGTCGGCTTCGGCGGATTCTTCGCCGTCTACTCGTACATCTCGCCGACCATGACCGAGGTGGCGGGCCTCAGCGCGTCGCTGCTGCCCCTCGTCGTCGCCCTCTACGGCGTGGGCATGGTGGTCGGCAACATCCTGGGCGGGCGCCTCGCGGACAGGTCCATCATGGGCAGCATCTACGGCGTCATGGTGGCCATCGCGGCGGTACTGCTGGTGTTCCCCCTCGCGGCGACCAACCCCTGGACCGCCTGCTTCTTCGTCTTCCTGGTCGGCACGAGCGGATCAGCGCTCATCCCGCCACTGCAGGCCCGCCTGCTGGACGTCTCGCCGGGAGCGCCGTCGCTCGCGTCCTCGATGAACCACTCGTCGCTGAACACCGCGAACGCGCTCGGTGCGGCGCTGGGCGGCGCCGTCATCACGGCCGGATGGGGCTTCACCGCACCCGCCCTGGTCGGCGCGGTGCTCGCGGTCCTGGGGCTCGGCGTCGCCCTGCTCAGCGGCAGGATGGACCGGCGCGGCCGCGCCGACAACCGCCCGAGCGGCGACGCCGGACCGGCCGGGCCGACAGGGTCAGCGGAGGCGCTGCGCGCGGGCTGAGGCGTACAGGCAGACGGTGGCGGCGGTCCCGACGTTGAGGGACTCCGCACTGCCGTAGATGGGCACGGCCACGCGCGCGTCGGCCGCCGCGGTGACGTCGGCCGGCAGACCCTGCGCCTCGTTGCCGAACAGCCAGGCGCCGGCGTCCTCGAGGCGCACCGCGCCGGCGTCGCCGGCACCGGCCGGGGCTCCCTCCTCGCCCTCCTGCGGCGTGCGCAGCGTGGCGAACCTTCGCTGCGCGCTAGCGTCCTGCAGGTCGTCGAGGCTGGTGCTGCCGTAGCCGTCGGCCGCGAGGACGGTGATACCCGCACGACGCAGGCCGTCCATGAGGCCCTCCAGTTCGACGCCGAGGACGAGCGGCAGGTGGAAGAGCGAGCCCACGGTGGACCGCACGGTCTTCGGGTTGTAGGGATCCACGCTCGCGCCGGTCAGGATCACGGCGTCGGCTCCCGCTGAATCCGCGGCCCGGATGATGGTGCCCGCATTGCCCGGGTCGCGCACCTCCACGAGGACCGCGACGAGGCGCGGCGCGGCCGCGAGCACGGCGTCGAGCGGGACGTCGACGAACCGGCACACCGCGACGAAGCCCTGCGGGGTGACGGTGGACGACATGGCGGCGAGGACGTCGGCGGTGACGAGCCGCACGGCCGGGGCGCCGTCCTGCCCGGCGAGGTCCGCGATGTCGGCGTGGCGCTCGAGCGCATCGGCCGTCGCGTACACGTCGACCACGACGCCGTCCTGCCCTGCCTCGTGGCGGGTGAGGTGCAGGCGCAGTGCCTCCCGGACCGCCTGGGGACCTTCGGCCAGGAACTCCCGCCGCCTTAAACGCGACGGACGCCCGGCCAGACGTGCCACCTCCTTCACCCGGTCTGCGTGGGTGTTGGTCATCAGTGGCGCCTGGGGGCGTCCGTTCACAGTCATCGTGGTCCGGTGTGCGGGCTCGGAGGCCCGCAGCAGCCGATGCGCCTAGGCCGAGGCCTTGAGCGGCGCCGAGGTGTCCGCCGGCAGGGCGTCCTTGGCGATCTGCACGAGGGCCGCGAAGGCTGCACCGTCGGTGACGGCGAGGTCCGCGAGCATACGGCGGTCGACCTGGATCTCGGCGGCCTTGAGGCCCTGGATCAGGCGGTTATAGGTCAGGCCGTTGGCGCGGGACGCAGCGTTGATGCGCTGGATCCACAGGCGACGGAAGTCACCCTTGCGCTTGCGACGGTCGCCGTAGCTGTAGACGAACGAGTGGAGCAGCTGCTCCTTCGCCTTGCGGTACAGGCGCGAACGCTGGCCGCGGTAACCCTTGGCGCGTTCGAGGATGACCCGACGCTTCTTGTGGGCATTGACTGCCCTCTTCACACGTGCCACGTGCGTACTCCTTCAGTTCTTCTCCGGTCACGGCTGGAGCCGTGAGCGCCGCACCGTGGGTGCGCGCGCTTTCCCGGGAGGGGGTGGATTGGTGGTTAGACGCCCAGCATCTTCTTGATGACCTTGGTGTCGGCCTTCGAGACGATCTTGTCGCCGGCGAGACGGCGGGTCACGGTCGAGGACTTGTGCTCGAGGTAGTGGCGGCGGTTGGCCTGCTGGCGCTTGAGCTTGCCGCTACCGGTGAGCTTGAAGCGCTTCTTGGCACCACTGTGGGTCTTCATCTTCGGCATGGGAACCGATCTCCTTTGGATAGCCGGGGCGGATGCACCCGGAGTTCGGCACCCGGAGGTGCCTGCTGGTTTCGTTCGAGCCCGGTGGGACAGGGCCGGAGCCCTAGTCCGTGCTTCCGGGCTTGGGGCGGCTGGTCGGGCTCTTGGTGGGAGCCGTTCGTCCAGCAGGCTTGGGTGTCGCGGGCGGCCTCGGCGCTCCCGGCTTCGGCATGGCCATGGGCTTGGCAGCCACGGCCGGCTTCGGCGCAGGGGCCGCGTCCGGCGTGGATGCCGGGGCGGTCTCCGCCGTCTTCGCCGCGGGGGCGGAGGAACGGGACGGCGCGGGCCGCTCGGCCGCAGGCCTCGACGACGTCGACCGCGGGGCCGACGACGTCCGGGCCGGGGCCTGGCGAGCCGGTGCCGCCTGTCGGACGGGCGCGGCCGGTGCGGCCTCGGCAGCTGCAGGAGCCTCGGTGGCCGCCGGAGCAGCCTCGGGTGCCTGCTCCACCGGTGCCGCCGAAGTCTCCTGCGCAGGAGCTTCCTCGACGGGAGCCTTCGGAGCCTCGGGCTCGCTCCTGATCTCATAGCCCTCGGGCAGCAGGTCCGCAAGGGACTGCGTCAGCGGCGCACCACTGGGCCCGGAGGTGTCGACCCGCTTGGGCTCGCCACCCGACTTCGCGACCTCGTTGGCAGCCTTCGCCTCGGCACGCTGGGTCTCCCGGCGTGCCTCCGCCTTCGCCTCGGCCTTGTTCTTCGTGGGACCGATCACCATGACCATGTTGCGTCCGTCGATGCGCGGCGTCGACTCGACGACCCCGACCTCGGCGACGTCGTCCGCGAACTTCTGCAGCAGGCGGATACCCATCTCGGGCCGCTGCTGCTCACGTCCGCGGAACTGGATCATGGCCTTGACCTTGTCGCCGGCGCCGAGGAAGCGCATGGCATGCCCGCGCTTGGTCTCGTAGTCGTGCGTATCGATCTTGAGGCGGAAGCGGATCTCCTTCAGGACCGTGTTGGTCTGGTTCTTCCGCGCCTCGCGGGCCTTGACGGCCGCTTCGTACTTGTACTTACCAAAATCCATGAGCTTGGCTACCGGAGGCTTCGCCTGCGGTGCTACCTCGACAAGATCCAGGTCGGACTCGGCGGCAAGTCGGAGCGCGTCCTCGATACGGACGATTCCTACCTGTTCGCCGGCAGGCCCGACCAACCGCACCTCGGGAACGCGGATACGATCATTGATTCTTGGCTCGCTAATGTGTGACTCCTGTGAATTCTCGAGCTGAAACCGCCTGCAGACGAAAGAAGGCCTCCCATTGCATGCGCAATCGGAGGCCTCGTTGACCGGTCGTCGGCGATCGGTGGAAGCCTGGGCTTCCTGCACGATCGTTGGCAGGACCGACCATGAACCCGGCTACCTGCAATGCGACCTGAGGTCGCACCAGGCAAACGCGGGTGGGAGAGGACTCCGCTTGCAGACCGGCGCCGAAGCCTGCTCGAAGAGCACAGCGGCTAACAGCGACCGGTTGGTCTATGCCAAGCTTACCAGTATGAACACGCCACACGACAACCCGCAGCACTCCCCCTCCGAAGGACCGGCTGCCACCTCCCGCCGCAGCTTCTCCGAGGAGCAGGACCACGGCCACAGCGCGTCGGACGAGGCCGAGCAGGGCGTCCGGCAGCAGATGCGTGACATCTCCGAGGTGGCAGCCGTGGAAGTCATCGTGACCTCGGCGGTCCACCTCATGAGCGCCGCCGCCGTCAAGTGCGGCCTCGGCCACGAGGAGAACGCCGAGCAGCTCAAGGACCTCGACGAGGCCAGGAAGCTGATCACCGCGCTGGCCGGCTTCGTGACGGCGGCCGCCCCCGAGATCGGGTCCCAGCACGCAGGACCGTTGCGTGACGGACTCCGGTCCCTGCAGCTCGCGTTCCGCGAGGCCTCGATCATCCCGGATGCGCCCGGCCAGGGCCCCGGCGAGAAGTACACGGGTCCCGTCAACTGACCCCGCCGCCCCCCGCCGCCGGGAACGGAACGGCCCGCGCCCCGGAGGGTGCGGGCCGTTCGCGTGTGACGGGATGGTGCACAACCGCCGGCGGACCTGCCTAGCGGGAGGCGCCGGCGGCCACCGCCGTCGTCCGGCTGCCCAGGTCACGCGCCAGGAACCCGGCGACCCCGATGAGCGCCCCGACGACGCTCACCGCGGTGAACCCGCCCCACGGACCGACGGCATCGATGAGGAGCCCCGCGACCGGCGCTCCGAGCGCGACGCCGGAGGTCAGTGCTGAGCCGTACCAGCCCATCGCCTCGCCCCGCCGGTCCTCCGCCACGAGGTCGGCGACCTTCTCGGAGGCGGCCGAGAGGACGGGTGCGCAGAGCAGGCCGGCCGGGATCGACAACAGGGCCAGCGACAGCGTGGTCTCGGCGAAGCCCATGGGGAGGGTCAGCAGTGCCATGCCCAGCAGGAGGAGCGACGGGGGGATGGGCCGGTGGAGGGCGCCGTAGACGAGGCCCCCGACCACCGACGCGGCGCACCATGCCACGAAGACGAGGCCGAGCTGGCTCTCGTTCCCGGTCTGCTCGAGCGCGGCGACGATACCCACCTCGGATCCCGAGAGGAGGAGCCCGGCACCGGCGGCGGTGATCATCACCATGACCAGGGGCACGGTGATCCAGGGCAGCACCCTCCGCACTCCCCTGCGCAGCATCGAGGCCGAGCGCGGCTCCTGCGGGTCGGCGTTCCCGGCGCCGATGAGGTCCGCTGCGGCCTCGTTGATCCCGGCCGGCGCGGAGGCCGCGACCGTGACGGCGTCGGGCAGCTGGTCGGACCGCGTGGGCGGGTTGAACCACATGAGGAAGAGGCCGGCCGAGGCGGTGGCGATCCCCACCAGCGTCAGCCCGAGCACCGTGGACACCTGGGTGGCCAGGACCACACCCACCGCGGGCCCGGCCATGAAGATGACCTCGGTGGAGATGGCGTCGAGCGTGAAGGCCGTGCGCCGCCGGTCGCCGTCCACGAGGACGCCGAGCGCCTGGCGGATCACGGAGAAGGCGGGCAGGGTGAACAGTCCGCCGACGAGTGCCGCGACGAGCAGCCACTGGTAGGACAGGTGCGGCGCCACCGACCAGATGGCCGCTTCCGCGACGACGGACGGGATGAGCGCGCGGCGCAGTCCCGCGCTGTCGATCCGCCGGCCGCGCCATGGCGCACCGACGGCGATACCGATGGTGACGACGGCGGCGACGGCGCCCGCTTCCGCGTAGCCGCGGTCGAGGGTCTGGACGACGTGCAGTGTGAGCAGCACCCCGGCGGCCGAGTGCGGGAAGCGGGCGATCATCCCGACGAGGAGCAGCCTCCGGACGGAGCGGATGCGCAGCAGGTCCCGGTATACGGCGAAGTTCACTTTTCGTCTTTCTGGCCGACGACCCCGTCAGCGGGTGAGTTTGATGTCGAGCGAGTCGACGCGGTCCACGAAGCCGGTGAGGCCCAGGAGCTTCCCACGGAAGGAGGCGACGGCGTCGCGCACCCCGTCGGCGGACAGGCCCGGGCGGAGCTGGACATCCATCCGGAGTTCGGGGCCCGGCCCCCCACCGGAGGCAATGCTACCGCCGGTCGTGCGCGTCAGCACTCCGCCCGCCGGCCGCAGGCCCACCGCGAGGATGTCCTCCTCCTGACCGGCCGCTTCCTCGACGAGCGACGCCAGGGCCGGGTCCTCGTACGACGGCGTCCAGGGGACCTGCTGGGCCAGGGCCCAGACGGCGGGACGCCGGAGCACGAACGTGAGATCGGCCCCGGGGTCCAGCACCATGAGCTGCGCGTCCTCGGCGGCCGCTGCGAGGGCGGCACGTGACGCGTACGCCGCGACGGGCCGCGCGTCCGGGTGCCACCGGCCCAGGGCCCCGGTCGAGGAGAAGACCGGCAGGGCCTTCCGGCCGTCGGGCGCCGTCAGCGTGACGAGCGCCATCTCGGCCTCCTTGTCGGCGTGCAGCCCGGTGGCGGCCTCCGCCTGGTCGCTGAGCCGGGCGACGATCGGGATGAACACCCTGGCCGTGGTGAGCGCCCCGAACACGGCCCGCTCGGCGTCGCCGGGACTGTCCGCGGGCCGCAGGAGCCCGCTCAGCGCCGCGGCGAGCCCCGCGTCGGCCGCGCCGTCGTCGTCGTCGAAGGCGTGCAGCGGGTTCTCCGGACCGGACAGGTCGCGGCCCGCCCACGGCTGCCCGGCGGAGTCCGCCGTGTTGCCCGCGAGGGCCGCGGCGATGTGGGCGGGGAGTTGCCGGCCGCTCACGCGTCCGAGGCGGGCAGCCCTGCCACGTCCAGGGCCTGCGGCAGGGTGAAGGCCCCGGCGTAGAGGGCCTTGCCGACGATCGCGCCCTCGAGCCCGAGGGGCACGAGGTCGCGGAGGGCAACGATGTCGTCGAGGCTGGAGATCCCGCCCGAGGCGACGACGGGACGTGTGGTCTTCGCGAGGACCTCCCGCAGGAGGGCCAGGTTCGGCCCCTTGAGCGTGCCGTCCTTCGTCACGTCGGTCACGACGTAGCGCGCGCAGCCGGCGTCCTCGAGGCGCTGCAGGACCTCCCACAGGTCGCCGCCCTCCTGGGTCCAGCCGCGCGCCGCGAGCGTGGTCCCGCGGACATCGAGCCCGACGGCGACGGCGTCCCCGTACCGGGCGATCACCCGCTCCGTCCACTCGGGGTTCTCGAGCGCCGCGGTGCCCAGGTTGACGCGCGTCGCTCCCAGTTCCAGGGCCGCCTCCAGCGACGCGTCGTCGCGGATGCCCCCGGAGAGCTCGACCTTGATGTCGAGCTGCTGGACGACACGCTCGAGCAGGTCCTTGTTGGACCCGCGGCCGAAGGCGGCGTCGAGGTCCACGAGGTGCACCCACTCGGCGCCGGCGTCCTGCCACGCGCGGGCCGCGTCCACCGGGTCCCCGTAGCTGGTCTCGCTGCCGGCCTCGCCCTGCACCAGGCGCACGGCCTGGCCGTCGGCGACGTCGACGGCGGGGAGGAGCTCGAGGGTGGGCGTTTCGGTGAGGGGGCTCATGGTCGGCTGACTGCTTTCGTTCGGGCGGCGGGGCCGCGGTGGAGGAGCGGGGTGTGGCAGTGCGGGGCGGGCTAGTCGCCGGGCAGCGTGAACAGGTAGGCGGCCAGGAGCGCCAGACCGGCGAGGGCGAGGAAGGCGATCCACACCCAGCGCGGGAACTCCTGTCCGCGCAGGGAGAAGGCGCCGCCGATGAGGAGTCCGGCGACCCCCATGAGCACGAGGCTCAGCATCGGTTCACCACCGGATCAGCGCAGGCCGTCGATCCAGTTGCGCAGGAGCTGGGCTCCCGCGTCACCGGACTTCTCGGGGTGGAACTGGGTGGCGCTGAGCGGACCGTTCTCGACGGCGGCGATGAACCGGCCGCCGTGGTCGGACCAGGTGACCTGCGGCGGCTTCATGGCGGGCTGGGTGACGTCGAAGGACCAGTCCTGCACGCCGTAGGAGTGCACGAAGTAGAACCGCTCGTCGCCGAGGCCCTCGAACAGGACGGTGTCCTCCGGCGGTTCCACGGTGTTCCAGCCCATGTGGGGCACGACGTCGGCCTTGAGCCGTTCGACGGTGCCGGGCCACTCACCCATGCCGGGCGTGCGCACGCCGTGCTCCACGCCCTCGTCGAAGAGCACCTGCAGGCCCACGCAGATCCCCAGTACGGGGCGGCCGCCGGCGACGCGGCGCCCGATCATCCGCAGGGCATCGACGTCCTTGAGGCCCTGCATGACGGCGGCGAAAGCACCGACGCCGGGGACGAGCAGGCCGTCGGCGTTCAGGACGTCGTCGGGCTTGGCACTGAGGACGACGTCGGCACCCACGTGTTCGAGGGCACGCACCACGGACCGGACGTTGCCGGATCCGTAGTCGAGGACGGTGACGGTGCGCGCGCTCATAGCGCTCCCTTCGTGGAGGGGATTCCCTCGACCCGCGGGTCCGGTTCGACCGCCGCGCGGAGCGCCCGGGCGAGGGCCTTGAACTGGGCCTCGACGATGTGGTGGGGGTCGCGGCCGCCGATGACGGTGATGTGCAGGCAGATCTGGGCGTGCAGGGCGAGCGCCTCGAACACGTGGCGCGTCAGGGAACCCGTGAAGTGCCCGCCGATGAGGTGGTACTCCTGGCCCGCCGGCTCCCCGCCGTGCACGAGGAACGGACGCCCCGAGATGTCGACGACGGCGTTGGCGAGTGCCTCGTCGAGCGGGACGGTGGCCTCGCCGAAGCGCCGGATGCCGGCCTTCGTGCCGAGGGCGATGCGCAGGGCCTCGCCGATCGCGATGGCCGTGTCCTCCACCGTGTGGTGGACGTCGATGTGCGTGTCCCCGGAGGACCTGATGGTCATGTCGATGAGGGAGTGCTTCGACAGGGCGGTGAGCATGTGGTCGAAGAACGGCACCGTGGTGTCGATCGACGACGCCCCGGTACCGTCGAGGTCGATTTCGACGAGGACATCGGACTCGCTCGTGACGCGCTCGATACGGGCCGTACGGCCGCGGGCGGCATCAACTGTCATAGCATCTTCCTTCTGTGCGCGTCATTCTGGCGCGGATCGACGTGGGAGCAGGGCGGGCGGCGCGAACCTCCCGGCGGTCCTGCCCTTCAATTCTAGGTGTTCCCGCCGGGCACACCGGTCACGGGGCCCCGGTGCCGCGGCGCGGGCCGAACCGCTGCTCCGCGGTGAGGGTGGATGCTCCCACGTAGCGGGCCAGCCACTCGTGCAGCGCGGCGGGTTCGCACAGGAGCTCGTCGATGCCCGCCGAGGCGGAGGCCACGTCCACCCATGCGGGTCGGCGCACGCGATGGTTGACCTCGATGCCCTTCCACCGCAGCAGATCCGCCCTGGGATGATCGGCCGGGAAGCCCCGGGGGACGCGTGTCAGCGGTTGAGCCCGTCCGGGACGGATCATCATGCCCTGCCCGGTGACCGCACCGATCGCGGCGACCAGCTCCGGGCCCGAGACGTCGCCGGCCACCGCGGCCCGGAAGCCGGCCAGCTGATCAGCGGCGGGGAACGGCAGGCCGGTGGCCACCAGGAGGCCGATGCTGCTCACGCGGATGAACGCACCCACCCCGTCGGGCCGCTCGGCGACAGCCCCGATGAAGGTCTTGTACGGCGGGCTGTCCGGCCGGAACCTGAGGTCGTTGTGCGGGCGGTAGATCCGCCAGCCGGAGAACGACGTCAGGGCCACACACACCGCGGTGAAGACCGGCCGGATCCCTTCGTCGTACAGCCTGCGCTGGCGAGCCCAGAACTCGCGCGTGTTGTCCGCCTCCATCCGCGCGAAGAACGACTGCGCCTCCTCGAAGATCGGACGATCCATGCGACACATGATGGGCGCTGCACCCGGGCGGCGCATCGCCCGCAGCGGATGGCCCCTGCGGACCCCGGGCCGTGCCCGACCCGAGCGTCGGAGCAGCGGCCCGAGCGTCAGAGCAGCGTCGCCAGCGCCGTCAGGAACGCCGTCGTCTCCTCCTCCGTGCCCGCGGTGACGCGCAGGGATCCCGGGATGCCGACATCACGGATGAGGACCCCTGCCTCCAGGAGGCCCTGCCAGACACGGTGCGGGTCCTCGAGGCCCGAGAAGAAGACGAAGTTCGCATCCGACGGGGCCGGCGTGAGCCCGAGTCCCGCGAGCTCTCGCACGATGCGGTCCCGCTGCAGCTTGATCGCCTCGACGTTCGCCAGCAGCGTGTCCGCGTGGGTGAGGGCGGCGTTCGCGGCCGCCTGGGTGATGGCCGAGAGGTGGTAGGGCAACCGGACGAGCCGCAGCGCATCGGCGATCTCCGGCGCCGCCGCGAGGTAGCCGATCCGGGCACCGGCGAGGGCGAAGGCCTTGCTCATGGTCCGGGAGACGAGCAACCGCGGGCGTCCGGGCAGAAGGGTCAGGGCGCTCTCGGTCCCCTCCTGCGCGAATTCGCCGTAGGCCTCATCAACGATGATGATGGCACGCGCGTCCTCGCCGGCCTCGTAGGCGGCCTCGACGACGTCCAGGCCGAGCGCCGTGCCGGTGGGATTGTTCGGCGAGCAGAGGAAGACGATATTCGCCCCTGATGCGCGGACCGCCCGGGCGGTGTCCTCCGGCGTCATGGCGTAGGCGGCACCGCGGGCGGCGGTGACGTAGCGCGTCCCGGTACCGCTCGCGAGCAGCGGGTACATCGAGTAGGTGGGCGGGAAGCCGATGGCGGTGCGTCCGGGTCCGCCGAACGCCTGGAGGACCTGCTGCAGCACCTCGTTGGAGCCGTTGGCGGCCCACAGCTGATCGGGCGTCAGACCGTGCCCCAGATAGTCGGCGAGATTCTTCCGCAGCTCGGTGAATTCGCGGTCCGGGTAACGATTGAGGCCCCGCGTCGCTTCCGCGACGGCCTCCACGATGGCCGCGTGGACGTCCTCCGGCACGCCGTAGGTGTTCTCGTTGACGTTGAGCAGGATCGGGACGTCCAGCTGCGGAGCGCCGTACGGGTGCAGCCCGACGAGGTCGTCACGCAGGGGGAGGTTTGCTAGGGCTTCAACGGAGGAGGGCACTCTTCGAGTTTAAGGGATGCCGTCTTCCACGGACGAATGGTCCGGCGCACGGTCCCGGTGACCGTCACTCGGTGCGGGTCACGGTCAGTCCGCGGCGGGTCCCGGTCAGTCCGCGGCGGGTACTGCGATGCTCTGTCCTGCCTGCACCACGGAGGTCGGCAGGTCGTTGAGCTCGACGATCTCGGCGACGACGTCCCGGGGATCGCGCTCCGGCGCGTAGCGCACGGCGAGATCCCACAGGGTCTCTCCGGTGACCACACTCACCTCGACGGTGGCCGTGGAGGTCGGCGCCGACTCCCCCGCCTGCGCCTGGGAGGTCAGGAATGCCGCGAGGAGGATCAGGGCCGCGACGCCCAGGGCGATCGGCAGGCCGACCAGCAGCAGGCGCCCTCGCCGCGTGAGCGTCAGGGGACGGTCCGCACTCCGCTGCGTGGAGGTACGGGACGGCATGGAGGTAGCGGGCTCCGGGGAGGAACGGGTCCCGTCAGGCCGGGAGGGGGCTGCGAAGGTCGGGGGCATCGGGGCGATGGTCGACGAGGACGGGTCAAGCATGGAGACGAGCCTGAGGTGGTTCTCGGGGCGAGCGGGCGTCCACAGCGAGCTGCCATGCAGTACGGGTGTAACCATTGCCGTTCCTCTTTCCTTCGAATGCCGTGGCCGGGCAGACCGCCCGGTTCGAACAAACGTTCTAATACGCATCTGCCTATTTCTAGCATCTACGATCGACCCGTGTCGAGACTCGGTCGAACATATGTTTGAAAAGTGATCCCGTCTGTCCTAGCGTGAAGAGATCACAACATCGTCGACGGATGCTGCCCTCCGAGGGCGGTCCCGGGGTCGATGCATCTCACACAACCAGCCGCCTCTGACAAAACGGCTTCCGGCCCACGGAAGCGGTCCGGCGGCGACAGCGGGATCAGCGATCCCAGGCGAAAGGCGCAACAGTGGCGGAATCATCAGCGGCGGCCCGGCAGGAATCGAACACCGCCGACGTCCAGGCAGACGCCGTGCCCATCTCCGCGGGCCGGGGCAGGCCGCGCGGCCGCTCCGTGTCCAAGGGGCTGACCGCCCGGCAGCTGACCATCCTCGAGACGATCCAGCGGTCGATCGCCGACAAGGGGTACCCCCCGTCCATGCGGGAGATCGGCGACACCGTGGGCCTCGCGAGCCTGTCCAGCGTGACCCACCAGCTGGCGCAGCTCGAGCGGCTCGGCTACGTGCGCAGGGATCCGAAGCGACCCCGCGCCATGGAGGTCCTGCTCCCCCTGACCCTGGCTCCGGACACCTCGGGCGCCCAGACCGGTCCGTCCGCGGACGGGAAGCCCGCCGCCGAGCACCGGATCGCCGTCGACACCGCCCTGGTACCGCTCGTGGGGCGCATCGCCGCCGGCGGACCGATCCTCGCGGACCAGGTCGTCGAGGACGTCATGCCCCTGCCCCGCCAGCTCGTCGGCCACGGGGATCTCTTCATGCTCAGGGTCTCGGGGGACTCCATGGTGGATGCCGCCATCTGTGACGGCGACTGGGTGGTGGTCCGCCGGCAGCAGAGCGCCCAGAACGGCGACATCGTGGCGGCACTGCTCGACGAGGAGGCCACCGTGAAGACCTTCCGGCAGCGGGACGGCCATACGTGGCTGCTGCCGCAGAACACGCGCTACGAGCCCATCCTCGGCGACCACGCCAGCATCATGGGCAAGGTCGTCTCGGTGATGCGCGCGCTGTAGCCACGCGCCGCAGCCGGTGTGCTGCGGCCGGCGGGGCGCGTCAGCGCCCCGAGAGCCGCTCCAGGATGCCCGTGACGGTGGCGCGGTCGGTCGTCGCCCAGAAGGGCGGGAGGGCGGCCCGAAGGAAGCCGCCGTACCGGGCGTTGGCGAGCCGGCTGTCCAGGACGGCGACGACGCCCCGGTCCCCTGTCGCCCTGATCAGGCGCCCGGCGCCCTGCGCGAGCCGGACCGCCGCGTGCGTGGCGGACACGCTCATGAAGCCGTTGCCCCCGTTCCGGGCCACCGCCCGGGTGCGGGCGGTCATGAGCGGATCGTCCGGTCGCGGGAAGGGGATGCGGTCGATCACGACCAGTCGGCACGAGGCCCCCGGCACATCGACGCCCTGCCACAGGGACATGGTGCCGAACAGGCAGGTATCCGGTTCGTCCGCGAACTGCGTGACCAGTGCGTTGAGCGAGGACTCCCCCTGGCACAGGATCTCGAAGTCGACCTTCGGACGCAGGGCCTCCGCGGCCTCCTCGGCGGCGCGCTTGGACGAGAACAGTCCCAGCGCACCTCCCCGCGATGCCGTGAGCAGCCCCAGGAGCTCCTCGAGCTGCGCGTCGGAGGTGCCTCGCTCGGGCTTCGGCAGGTCCTTCGCCACGTAGAGCACGCCCTGCCGCGGGTAGTCGAAGGGGCTTCCGACGTCGACGCCGGTCCAGGCGGGCGCACCGGGGCCGCTGAGGCCCAGCGAGCCCGCGACGGGACCGAACTCGGATCCGATCGCGAGGGTCGCGGAGGTCAGGATCACGGTGTGGTCCTCGAACAGTCCCTCCCGCAGCCGCCCGGCGACGGACAGCGGCGCGACGTTCAGCGTCGCGGGTGCACTCTCGTCGGGCTGCACGTAGCCCGAGCCAGGCGTGAAGGTGCTGGGACGCGACGCCCAGACCACCTCGTTGAGCTCGGACGCCGCGAGGATCCGCTCGGCGAGCTCGAAGACCAGCGTGGTGCGGGAACGTGCGACCTGCCGGCCGCCGTCGACGTCGGCTTCGGACTTGCCGTCCGTCTTGGTGTCCGACAGCGCGGCACGCGACGCGTCGCGGACCTGGGCGAGGGCCTGCTCGAGATCCTCCGGGAGGCCCCCCGGCAGGAGGCCCGAGGGAACGAGCTCGGCGGCCGCCTCGAAGGCGTCGGCGGCCGTGTCGAGGGCGCCCGTGGTGATGGAGGCGTGGCGCCGGAGCGCCGCGGCTGCAGCGGTCACCATGGAGGCGGAGAGCTGGCCCGAGACGGCTCCGGTGACGCGGTCGTGGAGTTCGTGTGCCTCGTCGATGACGACGACGTCGTACTCGGGCAGGACGGCAAGCCCTTCGAAGGCGCTGATCGCGAGCATGGCGTGGTTGGTGATGATGATGTCGGCGTCGGCTGCTGCGGCGCGCGCCTTCTCGCTGAAGCACTCCTGGGCCATCGGACAGCGGGCGGCACCGATGCACTCCATGCTGGAGACGGACACCTGGCGCCAGGCGCGGTCGCTCACGCCGGGTACGAGGTCGTCGCGGTCGCCGGTCGCGGTCTCCTCGGCCCACTCACGCAACCGCACCACGTCCCTCCCGAGCGCGGAGGACGGGCCGTCGGTCGCCGGGGCCGGGTGCGGCGCGGCATCCTCGCCGAGGCTGAAGAGGGCGGCGGGCGCGTCCTCCTCCGGGAAGCCGCCGCCGGTCTTGTGGAGGCAGACGTAGTTGGAGCGGCCCTTGAGCAGGGCGACGTCGACGGGGCGCGTGAGCGCGGGCCGCACGGCGTCCAGGAGTCGCGGGAGGTCCCTTCCCACGATCTGCGCCTGGAGGGCGAGCGTGGCCGTGGAGACGATCGAGGGCTTGTCGCTGTCCATCGCGTGGGCGATCAGCGGGACCAGGTACGCGAGCGACTTCCCGGTGCCGGTGCCGGCCTGGACGAGCAGGTGCTCGCCGGAGCGGATGGACTCACTGACCTGCCGGACCATCTCGTGCTGGCCGGAGCGCATCTCCCCGCCCATGGCGCCCACCGCGGCGTCGAGCAGTTCGAGGGCCTGCCGTGCTTCGTCCGAGTGGGGAGCCGCGTCCGGCGCCGCCACGGCGCCGGACCGCGTGCTCTCACTCATGCCGGACGTACGCCTCCAGCTCGGCGGCCAGGCCTTCCCGGACCATCACCTCGAGGCGGGTCCCCTCACCGACGTGCTCCAGACCGAGGATCTCGACGTCCTCCTCGTGGAGGCGGCTGAGGATCTCCCCACGCTCGTACGGCACCATCAGGTCGAGCTTCACGCCGGGGCGGGGGATGTTCGTGCTGATGAGCTGGCGCAGCTCCGTGAGCCCCGCGCCTGTCCGCGCCGAGACGACGACGGACCGCGGTTCGCGCTGCCGCAGCCGCTCGATGACGAACGGATCGGCGGCGTCGGCCTTGTTCAGCACGATGATCTCGGGCACCTTGCGGGCGTCGACCTCCGTCAGCACGGTACGGACCGCGGCGATCTGCCCCTCCGGGTCGGGGTGGGACGCGTCGACGACATGCAGGATGAGGTCGGAGTCGGCGACCTCCTCCAGGGTGGAGCGGAACGCCTCGATGAGCTGGGTGGGCAGCGAGCGGACGAACCCGACCGTATCGGCCAGGGTGTAGCCGATGCCGTCCGGCGTCTCCGCCTTGCGCACCGTCGGATCCAGTGTGGCGAACAGCGCGTTCTCGACGAGGACGCCGGCGTCGGTGAGCCGGTTCAGCAGGGACGACTTGCCGGCATTCGTGTAGCCGGCGATGGCGACGGAGGGCACCTGGTTCCGACGGCGGTTGGAACGCTTGGTCTCCCGCGCGGGCTTCATCCCGGCGATCTCGCGGCGGAGCTTCGCCATGCGGGTGCGGATCTTGCGCCGGTCGAGTTCGATCTTCGTCTCGCCCGGGCCACGCGAGCCCATGCCGGAGCCTGCGCTGCCGACCTGGCCGCCGGCCTGGCGGGACATCGATTCACCCCAGCCGCGGAGGCGCGGGAGCAGGTACTCGAGCTGCGCGAGTTCCACCTGGGCCTTGCCCTCACGGCTCTTGGCGTGCTGCGCGAAGATGTCGAGGATCAGGGCGGTCCGGTCGATCACCTTGACCTTCACGATGTCCTCCAGACCGCGACGCTGCGACGGCGAGAGTTCGCTGTCGACGATCACGGTGTCCGCCCCGGTGGCCTGGACGATCCCCTTCAGCTCCTGGGCCTTGCCCGACCCGAGGAACGTTCCGGGGTCCGGCTTGAGGCGTCGCTGCACGATGCCGTCGAGCACCTCGGAGCCCGCAGTCTCCGCCAGTGCCGCGAGCTCCTGAAGCGAGTTCTCGGCGTCCTGCGCCGTCCCTTCGCTCCATAGGCCGGCGAGGACCACCCGCTCCAGCCTGAGCTGCCGGTATTCGACCTCGGTGACGTCCTCGAGTTCGGTGGACAGTCCCGCGACGCGTCGGAGCGCGCGGCGCTCGGCGAGGTCCTGCTGGTCACCGTCGGCGTCCGACGGCTCCTCGTCCTGGGAGAGGGCCTGTGCCCGTGATCGCCAGGTCTTCTCGATCGGCGCGGAGCTCTCCCCCGGCCCTGATGTCCCCTTCGTCGCCTTGGCCGCCGCAGCTTCGTCGCTGGCGAGGATCCGGTCGATGACGGCTTGGATCTCCTCCGGGCCCATGTCGGCGCCGGTGGAATGTCCGTTGTTCTCGGTCATAGTCTCCCTAGATGAATGTCCTACAATCCTACGGCTGACGCCCCGGCGTGCTCCAGCGAATTCTCCCAGCGCGAAACCCGACCGCGCGGACGGGCCGCCGGCGTGCCACTAGGCTTCTGTCCATGGAGTCTCAGCACTATTTCAGCGCCCAGCCGGCGGGACCGGACACGCGCCGACCGCTCTCCGTCGTCCTGGCCGGCGCGCGCCGGGACCTCGTGACGTCGTCGGGCCTGTTCAGCCCCGACGGCGTCGACAAGGGCACCGCGATCCTGCTCGACGCCGTCCCGGACCCGCAGGGGCGCCGCCTGCTGGACATCGGCTGCGGGTGGGGACCGATCGCCCTCACCATGGCCCTGAAGGCGCCCGACGCGGAGGTCTACGCGGTCGACGTCAACGAGCGGTGCGTCGCACTGACCGCGGAGAACGCCGCCCGCCTCGGACTCGGCAATGTAGCGGCCGGCACCCCCGACGCCGTGGACGGGTCGCTCGTGTTCGACACCATCTGGTCCAATCCGCCCATCCGCATCGGGAAGCAGGAACTGCATGCCCTGCTGCTGCACTGGCTCCCGCGCCTCGCTCCGGACGGCCGCGCCTGGCTGGTGGTGCAGAAGAACCTCGGCGCGGACTCACTGCAGCGCTGGCTGGCCGAGGAACTGCCCGGCGGCTTCACGGTCCGGCGCGCGGAGACGTCCAAGTCCTTCCGCATCATCGAGGTGCACCGGGCCGCCTGAACGTCCCGACCGGCTCATCCCGCTCAGGCGGCGGGAAGGAGCACGCCCTCCGCCACGAGGACGGCCGGGCCGCTGAGCAGCACGTGCTCGCGACCGCCGGGGCCGTCGAAGAAGGTCACCCCGACGACGCCGCCCGGGACGGTCACCTGCCATCGTGCCGGCGCACCCTGGCCGGCCCAGAATCGTGTGGCTGCCGCGGCGGCGCACGCACCGGTGCCGCAGGACTGGGTCTCGCCGACGCCGCGCTCGTGGACGCGCATGCTGAGCCTGCCGACGCCGTCGTCCCCCACCAGCGGATCCGAGGGCACCACGAGTTCCACGTTGGTCCCCTCCGGCGGGACGGGCTGGACCCCCGGAGCCCGATGCAGTTCGGTCTGCTGGAGTTCGGCGGATTCCGCCAGCGCGACGACGGTGTGCGGATTACCCATGCTGACCGACAGCGCCGGGCGGTCGACGTCCAGTCCGCCGATCTCCACGAGGGAGTCCATGCCGCGGGCCACGGCCGCCTCGGGATGGATGAATTCCCACGGACCCATGTCCACCGCGTAGCCGTCGTGCGAGCGGGTCACGCGTTTGACGCCCGCGCGGGTGGCGATGGCGAGCTCGCCGCCCTCGGGCAGCTCGGCCACCGAGGATGCGAGCAGGAAGTGTGCGAAGACGCGCACGCCGTTGCCGCACATCTCGGACACCGAGCCGTCGGCGTTGCGGTAGTCCATGAACCATTCGGCGTCGGGGTCCGTCTGCAGGAGCGCCCGCCCCTCGGGCAGGGCGGACGACCGCACCGCCCTGATGTATCCGTCGGCGCCGATGCCCCGGTGGCGGTCGCAGAGCGAGGCGACGAAGGCGGCGTCGTCCGGCGCCGACGCGTCGGGATCGAGCGTCAGGACGAAGTCGTTGCCGGTCCCGTGGCCCTTGGTGAAGGAGAGGCCGGCGGGCTGTCCGGGATCGGCGGCGAGGGCGCGGTAGTCGGTCACAGTCCTAAGGATAGGTCCCCGTGCGCCCGCACGAGCCCGACCGCGCGGTCGACGAGGCCGGGCGCCTGCCAGTCCGTCCAGGCCACGCGCGGATCCCCCCGGAACCAGGTGAGCTGGCGCCGGGCGAACCGGCGGGTCGCGGCGATGGTGTCCTCGATGGCGTCCTGCTCCGTCATGGCACCGTCCAGTACGCGGAGGAACTGCCCGTACCCGAGGGCGCGCGACGCCGTCCGCCCGTCCCGGAGCCCGGCGGCGGCGAGGCGCTCCACCTCGCGGGCCAGTCCGCTGCGCACCATCGCGTGCACCCGGTCGGCGAGCCGGGCGCGCAGGACGTCCCGGTCGACGGCGAGGCCGATCTGCACGGCGGGCTGGTGGTACTCCCGGCGCGGCATGAAGGCGCTGAAGGGCCGCCCGCTGATCTCGTGCACCTCGAGGGCGCGGACGAGGCGGCGGTCGTCGTCGATGCGTTCGGCGGACGCCGGGTCGACCGCCCGGAGCCGCTCGCGGAACGCCGTGCTCCCGGTGGCGGCGAGCTCCGCCTCGAGCCGGGCCCGGACGCCGGCGTCGGTCGGCGGGAACTCGAGCCGGTCGAGGGCGGCACGGAGGTACAGGCCGGATCCGCCGACGAGGATGGGCACCCGCCCGCGGGCACGGATGTCCCCGATGACGTGGCGGGCATCCTCCTGGTAGGCGGCGACGCTCGCCTCCTGCGTGACGTCGAGGACATCGAGGAGGTGGTGCTCGATGCCCTGCCGCTCCGCCGGGAGCAGCTTGGCCGTGCCGATGTCCATGCCGCGGTAGAACTGGAGGGCGTCGGCGTTGACGATCTCGCCGTCGAGGCGCCGGGCCAGGGCGATGCCGAGCTCGGACTTGCCGGACCCCGTGGGGCCGACGACCGCGACCACGGGAAGGGTCAAGAACGCCCTCCGCGGACCGGCAGGGACGGCATGCCCAGCGAGACCGGCCGCGGGGCACCGTCGGGACCGGCCGTGCCGTCGGACGGGGCAGGAGCGCCGCAGGAGTCGGCCTGGCTCCTGTCCCACGCGTCGCCCGCGCGGGAGCGGCGCACCGCGTACTGTCCCGGGGCAGGGTCGGACAGCAGGTGGAACGACGCCGCCTCGGTGACGGGCAGGGTCACGACGTCGCCCGGTCGGGGCACGGCCGCGCCGTCGGGGACCGAGAAGTGGACGAGCCGCTGGTCCCGTGCCCGCCCGGTGAGCCGGTGCGTCTCGCCGCCCTTGCGGCCCTGCTGGTCGGTGACGAGCACCTCGACGACCGCCCCGACCTGCCGGGCGTTCTCCTCGCGGGCGATGCGGTCCTGCAGCGCGGTCAGCCGTTCGAACCGCTCCTGCACCACGGCCTTGGGCAGCTGGTCGGGCAGGTCCGCCGCGGGCGTGCCGGGACGCTTCGAGTACTGGAAGGTGAAGGCCGTGGCGAAGCGCGACTGCTCGACGACGTCGAGGGTGGCCTGGAAGTCCTCCTCCGTCTCGCCGGGGAAGCCCACGATGATGTCCGTGGAGATGGCGGCGTGGGGCATCCGGTCGCGGACCCGGTCGAGGATGCCGAGGAAGCGGCTGGACCGGTAGGACCGGCGCATCGCCTTGAGGATGCGGTCCGAGCCCGACTGCAGGGGCATGTGCAGCTGCGGCATCACGTTGGGCGTCTCGGCCATCGCGTCGATCACGTCGTCGGTGAACGCTGCCGGGTGGGGGCTCGTGAACCGGACCCGCTCGAGGCCCTCGATCGATCCGCAGGCGCGCAGCAGCTTCGCGAAGGCGCCCCGGTCTCCGAATTCGACGCCGTAGGAGTTCACGTTCTGGCCGAGGAGCGTGACCTCGACGGCGCCGTCCGCCACGAGCGCTTCGATCTCGGCGAGGATCTCCCCCGGCCGGCGGTCGCGCTCCTTGCCCCGCAGGGACGGCACGATGCAGAAGGTGCAGGTGTTGTTGCAGCCGACGGAGATCGACACCCAGCCCGCGTAGACCGACTCGCGCCGCGTCGGCAGGGTCGAGGGGAAGACATCGAGGGATTCGAGGATCTCCAGCTGGGCGTCCTGGTTGTGGCGGGCCCGCTCGAGCAGGGCGGGTAGCGCGCCGATGTTGTGCGTCCCGAAGACGGCGTCCACCCACGGTGCCTTCGTGAGGATGGTCTCTCTGTCCTTCTGGGCGAGGCACCCGCCGACGGCGATCTGCAGGTCCGGCCGGGCCTCCTTGACCGCCTTGAGGATCCCCAGGTTGCCGTACAGCTTGTTATCGGCGTTCTCGCGGACGGCGCAGGTGTTGAAGACGACGACATCCGCCTGGCCGCCCTCCACGCGGGAGAGCCCCGCGCCCTCGAGCAGCCCGGAGATCCGCTCGGAATCATGCACGTTCATCTGGCAGCCGAACGTCCGCACCTCGTAGGTGCGCTGCCCGGGCGTACCGGCCGGGATGCCGTGGGGGGTCTCGTCGAGGGGAACGGGAAGTGTCGTACTCACGTCCTCAAGCGTACGGCTGGCATGCTGGGCCCCCACAATCGCCGTGTCCGCCGGTGCGATCACTCCGCCTCGGCGATGACGCCCTTCACGATCGAGAACGCCGTCCCGGGGCTGTACCCCTTGCGGGCCAGCACCCCGACGAGGCGCCGCACCTCCTTCTCCCGCACGGCACGATCCGAGAGATCGGCGCTGCGGCGGAGCTTGCGCCGCACCACCTCGCGGGCCTGCCCGTCCTCGTCCTCGTCGGAGAGCTGCAGCAGGGCGTCCTCCGCCAGCTCGGCGTCGATGCCCTTGTCCGCGAGCTCGCGCCGCAGCGAGGACCGGGAGAGCGACTTGGCGGCGGTGCGGGTCCGCACCCACATCCGGGCGAACTCGGCGTCATCGATGAGCTGCACCTCCTCGAACCGGTCGAGGAGGGCTGCGGCGATCGGCGGCGGCACCTCCCGCTCGGCGAGCTTGCGGTCGAGCTGATGACGGCTCCGCGCGCCCAGCGACAGTTGGCGGAGCAGGACGGAGCGGGCCAGCGACGTCCACTGCTCGTCGCTCCTGACGGGAGCGTCATCCCCGTCAGGAGCGGTATCACCCGTATCACCGGTGGTGCCGCCGGTCCGACCTGCCGCCGCAGCACGGTTCCCGCCCCGCGCTCCCGCGGACGGGGACCGGTCACCGCCGCGCGCCCCCCGACGACTGCCGTCTCCGCCGCCCGTCCCGGGGGCCTCCGCGGCCTCGGAAACCTCGTCGGCATCGGCCGAGGCGCCGACGACCGGCGCGAACGGATCGTCGAAGGACGCCCGGCCTGCCGAGCCCCGGCGGCTCCGGGCACGCGGCGCTCCCCTCCCCTGCGTCGATGTCGCCCTGCCGAAGGAGGAGGACGCCGACCGCGACGGCTTCTGGCGCGTGGAGCGGGACCGGGGAGGCGGCTCGGACTCGTCCGGGTCAGCTGCACTGTCCGAGCCGAACAGGCCGTAGGAGATCCCCCATCCGGCCGCTTCCGGCCCGGTCCCCGATGCCACTGCGCCTACTCGCTGCTGACGGCCTTGAGCTTCGGTACGTCCGTCTCCTCCGGCTGCACTCCGATGCCCAGCTTGACCCTGATCTTCTGCTCGAGCTCGTCAGCCAGGCCCGGGTTGTCCTTCAGGAACTTCCGGGCGTTCTCCTTGCCCTGCCCCAGCTGGTCGCCGTCGTAGGTGAACCAGGCGCCGGACTTCTTGACCAGCCCGTTCTCCACACCGACATCGATGAGTCCACCCTCGCGGGAGATGCCGTAGCCGTACAGGATGTCGAACTCTGCCTGCTTGAAGGGCGGGGCCATCTTGTTCTTGACGATCTTGGCGCGCGTCCTGTTGCCGACCGGGTTGACGCCTTCCTTCAGCGTCTCGATGCGTCGCACGTCGATCCGGACCGACGCGTAGAACTTCAGCGCCTTGCCGCCCGTGGTGGTCTCGGGGCTTCCGAAGAACACACCGATCTTCTCGCGGAGCTGGTTGATGAAGATGGCCGTGGTCTTGGTCTGGGCGAGCCGTCCGGTGATCTTCCGGAGGGCCTGGCTCATCAGCCGGGCCTGCAGGCCGACGTGGCTGTCGCCCATCTCGCCCTCGATCTCGGCGCGGGGCACGAGTGCGGCGACGGAGTCGATGACGACGATGTCGATCGAGCCGGACCCGATGAGCATGTCCATGATCTCGAGCGCCTGCTCGCCGGTGTCCGGCTGTGAGACGAGGAGCGCGTCCGTGTCGACGCCCAGCCTCTTCGCGTACTCGGGATCCAGGGCGTGCTCGGCATCGATGAACGCCGCGATCCCTCCGTTGCGCTGGGCGCTGGCCACGGCGTGGAGGGCGACGGTGGTCTTACCCGACGACTCGGGACCGTAGATCTCCACGACCCTGCCACGCGGCAGGCCGCCGATGCCGAGGGCCGCATCCAGAGCGATGGAGCTCGTGGAGATGGTCTCGATGGGTGCCCTGGTCTCGTCGCCGAGACGCATGATCGAACCCTTGCCGTACTGCTTGTCGATCTGGGCGAGAGCTGCTTCTAGGGCTTTCTCGCGGTCTGGAGCGGCCATTCTTCACCTCGGTTGTTCATGGCCAACTGGCCTGTGTGTACGTGTTCGATTCGACTGTAAGGGCTCCCACCGACAGTTCGGGGCGGGGCCGTCGCCATGTGCATAACAGCGCTCGGGCCGTTCCACCATCATATCCCCGTCCGAACAGATATTCGATTATCCGTCGTTCCTCCGAGTGTCTCCCTTGGCGCCGGCCGCCGGCGTCAGCGCGGCCTGACGTCGCGGCCGAGCCAACGGCTCCTCGGCACGTCCTGCGCCCGGCACACGGCTTCCCAGACCGTCTTCGGATCGGCTCCCGCGCCCAGCGCCTCGGACGCCGTCCTGTCACCCAGCTGGTCCACGACGAGGTCCCGAGCGAGGGTCCGCGAGTACCGCTCCCCGAACTCGTCGTCCATCAACCGCCAGAAGTCGCTCAACCGCATGCACTGTCCCTTGTTCTCGTCGTGGGCCGATCAGCCATTCCACCTCTCCTACCATTCTGGGTCCTCGGCGCGGAGGTCGGCACCCACTGCCGGGGTCGGAATCACCTCGAGTGGATGACCCGCGGGCGGAATTCGCTGCCCGAGCGAGGAAACAGGCGGCAGGGCATGGTGATTCCGCCGGTGCGCCCTAGAATGGCCCCATGAACGCGAAGCCGAGCATCACCGACCCCGGCGCAGGCCGTACGGGCTACCCCGGGGAGGATGCCGACACCGACGCGGCGATCGAAGCCCTGGAGCAGCAGCTGAGCATGCTGTGGCGGCGCGCCCGCTCGAACTCCTACAAGGTGGCGCGTCGGGTGCACCCCGACATGGAACCGGCGGCGTACGGACTCCTCGTGATCCTGCAGCGCGAGGGCTCCATGCGTCTCACCGACATCGCTGCGAGCGTGGGAGTGGGCAAGCCCTCCGTCAGTCGGCAGATCGCGATGCTGGAGCAGCTGGGCCTGGTCAGGAAGGAAGCGGATCCGCTCGACGGCCGGGCGCAGTCGATCTCGCTGACGGACGCCGGCACGCGGCAGCTCGTGGCGGCGCAGACGGCCCGCAAGCAGGCCTTCCACCAGCTCATGGAGGACTGGGACGTGGAGGACCTCACGCGGCTGGGCACGCTCATCGCCCAGTTGAACAACACCTACACCCGGGACAACTGGTAGCAGACAGCAGGAAGGCCCGTCCCCTCGGTCGTGCCGGGGACGGGCCTTCCTCTTGTCGGCCGGCTAGCGGTTCGTGGCCGCCAGTCCCCGACGGAAGTCGTCGTTCAGTTCGTCCGTGAGGTCGTCCCCGAACTCGCGGGAGAACTCCTGGGGGATGGTGTCCGGGATGGACACGCCTTCTGCTTCTGCCAGGCGGTCGCTGACTTCCCGCAGCATCGAGGAGAGCGGCACCTCGAGTGCACTGCAGATTGATGAGAGGAGTTCGGACGATGCTTCCTTCTGTCCACGCTCGACCTCGCTGAGGTATCCGAGGGAGACCCTCGCACTGTGCGACACCTCGCGCAGGGTGCGGCCTTGGCGCTGGCGGACGTCGCGCAGGACGTCGCCGATCTCATGGCGGAGAACCACCAGTTTGCGCTCCTTGGGCCTGCGTTGTGCATCATCCGCCAACCCCACATCACGCCAACGGACCACGCCGTTTACGGATACGGGCTGCTTTACCATCTGGATCGCCTTGCTCCCTCATAATGCGGCGGCGCCCGATGGACGTCCGCCCCGTGATGATGACCTGCCCGTTCTGCTTGAGCCTGAGTCGCCAACCTTATCAACGGCCGACATGGTTTATAACTACCCCCGGCGATTGTTTGTTCCCCCGATCAGGGCCTCGAGGAGCTCGACGAGCACCGCGTCACGGGAAGCGGACCTGATCGCGTCGCGGTCTCCGACGAAGTGATGCTCGAACGTCGCCGTGCCCGACGGGGTGGAGATCGCCGTGAACACGGTCCCCACGGGCTTCCCGTCGTGCGCCGAGGGTCCCGCGACGCCGGTCGTGGCGACCCCGATGTCCGCGGAGAACGCGGCCCTCGCGCCGTCGGCCATCGCCGCTGCGACGCGCGGGTCGACGGCCCCCGCGCTCGAAAGAAGTCCGGCGTCGACGTCCAGAAGGTTCTGCTTGACAGAGTTCTGATAGGCGATTACCCCGCCCTGCAGCACCGCGGAGGCACCCGGGACGTCGGCGAGCGAGGCGGCGACCATGCCGGCCGTCAGGGACTCGGCCGTGGCCACCGTGAGGCCGCGGCGCGTGGCCTGGTCGACGACGTCGGCGGCCGGTCCCGTGCCGGTCACGAGCGGGCGGCGGCCCGGAGCCGGATGGCCTGGACCACGTAGTCGACGCCGGTCACCACCGTGATCACGACGGCGGCCGCCATGACCGCGGCGGCGGGCCACCAGGCCCAGTCGCCGGCGATGGACTGCAGCGGGATGAGGAACAGCAGGATGGCGACGGTCTGGACGACGGTCTTCAGCTTGCCCCCGCGCGAGGCCGGCATGACCCCGTACCGGATCACCGCGAACCGCAGGAGCGTGATCCCGATCTCGCGGACCAGGATGACGATGGTGACCCACCACCAGAGTTCGCCCAGGACGGACAGCATCACGAGGGCCGAGCCGATGAGCAGCTTGTCGGCGATCGGGTCGGCGATCTTGCCGAAGTCCGTGATGAGGCCCCGGCTGCGGGCGAGGTCGCCGTCGAGCTTGTCGGTGTAGATCGCCACCGCGAAGACCAGGACGGCGAGCCAGCGGAACAGCCCGTCGCGGCCGTCGTCGAGCAGGAGGAACCAGACGAAGAACGGCACCATGAGGATGCGGACGACCGTGAGGACGTTCGCGATGTTCAGGACCGGCACGGCCGGGCTCGGGGAGCTAGTCACACTCTCAGGCTACCTGCCGGTGAGGTTCCAGGCGTCGGTGTCCTCGCCGTCGTCGCCGTCACCGGAGCCCCCCGGCGCGTCCGCGCCGTCGTGGTAGTCGACGGCCTGCGCCCGGGCGGCGAGATCGTCCGCGACGAGGTCGATCGGCGCCTGGGCCCGCGGCTGGGGCGGTGTCGGGCCGGAGGGCTCGTCGCCGCGCATGGCGGCCAGCACGGGCGCGAGGTCGTCGGGCTTGACCAGCACGTCGCGGGCCTTCGATCCCTCGGACGGCCCCACCACCCCGCGCGACTCGAGGAGGTCCATGAGGCGACCCGCCTTCGCGAACCCGACACGGAGCTTGCGCTGCAGCATCGACGTGGACCCGAACTGTGTGGTGACCACGAGTTCGGTGGCCTGGAGCAGGACCTCGAGGTCGTCCCCGATGTCGTCGTCGATCTGCTTCTTGGGCGCGTCTACCGCGACGTCCTCGCGGTAGACGGCCTGCAGCTGTCCCTTCACGTGCTCGACGACGCGGTGGATCTCCGACTCGGTCACCCAGGCGCCCTGCACGCGCATGGGCTTGGACGCTCCCATGGGCAGGAACAGCGCGTCGCCCTGGCCGATCAGCTTCTCGGCGCCCGGCTGGTCCAGCACCACGCGCGAGTCGGTGACCGAGGAGGTGGCGAAGGCCATGCGGGACGGGACGTTCGCCTTGATCAGGCCGGTGACGACGTCGACCGACGGCCGCTGCGTGGCGAGGACGAGGTGGATGCCGGCGGCGCGCGCCAGCTGGGTGATGCGGACGATCGAGTCCTCGACGTCGCGCGGGGCGACCATCATCAGGTCGGCGAGCTCGTCCACGATGACCAGCAGGTACGGGTAGGGGCGTACCACGCGCTTGGACCCCTCGGGGGGCACGACCTTCCCGTTCCGGACGGCCTTGTTGAAGTCGTCGATGTGCTTGTAGCCGTAGTTCGCCAGGTCGTCGTAGCGCGTGTCCATCTCGCGGACCACCCACTGCAGCGCCTCGGCGGCCTTCTTGGGACTCGTGATGATCGGCGTGATGAGGTGGGGCACGCCCTCGTACGCCGTGAGCTCCACGCGCTTCGGGTCCACCATGACCATGCGCACCTCGTCCGGCGTGGAGCGCATGAGGATCGAGGTGATCATGGAGTTCACGAACGAGGACTTGCCCGCGCCCGTGGCTCCGGCCACGAGCAGGTGGGGCATCTTCGCGAGGTTGGCGACGACGAACCCGCCCTCGACGTCCTTGCCCACGCCCATCACCATGGGGTGGTCCGTCTTGCGGGCGTTGCCGGAGCGCAGCACGTCCCCGAGGGAGACCGTCTCGCGGTCCGTGTTCGGGATCTCGATGCCGATGGCCGACTTGCCGGGGATGGGCGAGAGGATGCGCACGTCCGAGCTGGCGACGGCGTAGGAGATGTTCTTCGACAGCGCGGTCACCCGCTCCACCTTGGTCCCCGGCGCCAGCTCGATCTCGTAGCGCGTCACGGTCGGGCCGCGGGAGAACCCGGTCACCTTCGCGTCCACGTTGAACTGGTCCATGGTGTGGGTCAGGGCGGCGACGACGGCGTCGTTGGCTTCCGAGCGCTCCTTCGGCGGTGTGCCGGCCGGCAGGTAGTCCGACGGCGGCAGGGTGTAGGCGACGTCGCCGGCGAGCTGCAGCTGCTCGGTGCGCTGCGGGATGGGCGTGGGCGGGACCTGCGGCTGGACCGGTGTCGACGGGACGATCAGCGCCTTCGCGGCGGGGACGACGTCGATGGCCTCGGTGGCACCCTCCGGTTCACGCCCGGGCGCGGGCTCCGTCGTGCCGATACCCTGCGACCGCTTGAGCTCCTCCGCGGCGAGTTCCTGCCGCGTGGGGCGGCGGACGCCGGGCGGGACGGCGGCCTCGGCCTCGCGGGCGCGGCGCTCCTCGTCCTCGATGACGGCACGCTCGAACGCCTCGTCGCCGACGTAGCCCTCGCCGTCGTCGTGCTGGTCGTGGTCGTTCCCGGACGCCTCGGACGTGTCCTTGCCGAACAGGCGCTTGCGGCGCTTCGGCTCGGGCTTCGCGGTGGCGCCGTGGGTCTCGTAGAGGTAGCTCTGGTCGTGGCCGTCGTCGCGCCGGGCGGCGGCGTCGGGGTCCTGGCCCATCAGGTGCTCGTACAGGGTGCGTAGCCGGGCGGGGATGTGGCGGAAGGGCGTGGCCGTGACGATCAGCAGGCCGAGGAAGATCGCCGCCGCGAGCAGGATGCCCACGGGCCAGGCCGTGAGGACGCTGCTGAGCGGCCCTGCGACGAGGAACCCTGCGACACCGCCGGCGCGCCAGAGGGCGTCGAGGCCGTCGGAGAGGCCGGGCCGGCCACCGACGAGGTGGGCGATGCCGGAGCCGGCGAAGAGGATGACGAGCTGGCCGATGGCGATGCGGTTGTTGGCCCGGTGCCGCTCGGGGTACCGGAACAGGCGGACGGCGCCGATGCCGAGCAGAAAGGGGACGAGCAGGGCCATCCAGCCGAAGGTGCCGCCGGCGGCCGCGTGCACGATGTCGGCGGCGGTGCCGCCGAGGGCCCACCATTCGACGGCGGCGACGGCGAGGGCCAGCAGGAGGAGGAAGAAGCCGGAGCCGTCCCGGCGGAGCTCACGGTCCGGGTTGACGTCGTGGCCGAAGGTGCGGACGCCCGAGCCGATGACGCGGGCGGTGCCCATCCAGACCGCCCGGACGGCCCGCAGCGGGAGGGCGAGCTGGTCCTCGTCCCGGGGGTCGGGCGTCACCGGGGCCTGCCGGGCCTTGGCCGGGGCGCGGCCGGTCCCCTTGCCGGGCGGCTTGGCCGGCGCCTTGGTCCGGGGGGACCCCGCGACGGCGGACGCTCCCTTGCTGCGGGTCTGGTGCTGGCCCCGCGGGGCAGGGGACGTTCGAGTGGCCATGCCCATCACGGTACCGGACCACTCCCCTGATCCGTCGAATTCCCGCGCGCTGGCGGGCTCCCGGGACCTGCCGCCCTCAGGCCTCCAGGACCACCGGGATGATCATCGGGCGCCGTCGGTAGCCCCGGTTGACCCAGGTGCCGACGATGCGCCGGACGACCTGCTGCAGCTGGTACGTCGTGTGGTCCGGCGTGTTCGTCACGGCCTCCTCGAGGGCCCGGGCGATCTTCGGCCTGATCTCGTCGAACACGGCGTCGTCCTCGGCGAACCCGCGCGCGTGGATGTCCGGTCCGGACACGATCGTGCCGGTGCTGCGGTTCACCACGGTGATGATCGAGATGAACCCCTCCTCGCCGAGGGTCCGTCGGTCCTTGAGGTCGGCGTCGGTGATCCCGCCCACGCTGGAGCCGTCCACGTACACGTAGCCGCACTCGACGGCTCCCACCACGCGGGCCCTGCCGTCCACGAGGTCGATGACCGAGCCGTCCTCGGTGAGCAGGACGTTCGACGCCGGGACGCCCGTCTGCTGCGCCAGCTTCCCGTTGGCGATGAGGTGCCGGGTCTCGCCGTGCACGGGCATGACGTTCCGCGGCCTGAGGATGTTGTAGCAGTAGAGGAGCTCGCCGGCCGCGGCGTGGCCGGACACGTGCACCTTCGCGTTGCCCTTGTGGATCACGTCGGCGCCGAGCTTCAGGAGCCCGTTGATCACGCGGTACACGGCGTTCTCGTTGCCGGGGATGAGCGAGGACGCCAGGATCACCGTGTCGCCCTTGCCCACGGTGATGCGGTGGTCGCCGTTGGCCATGCGGGACAGCGCCGCCATGGGTTCGCCCTGCGAGCCGGTGGACATGAGGACCACGCGGTCGTCCGGCAGGTCGTCGACGTTCTTGATGTCCACCAGGATGCCGTCCGGCACCTTCAGGTAGCCGAGCCTCGCGGCGATCGCCATGTTGCGCACCATCGACCGGCCCGCGAAGCAGACGAACCGGCCGTGGGCGTGGGCGGCGTCGAGGACCTGCTGGACCCGGTGCACATGGGAGGAGAAGGAGGCGACGATGATGCGCTTCCGGACCTGCCCGAAGAGGTTCTCGAGCACCGGGCCGATCTCCCGCTCCGCCGTCGTGAAGCCCGGGACGTCGGCGTTCGTGGAGTCGACCATGAGGAGGTCCACGCCCTCCTCGCCGAGGCGCGCGAACGCCCGCAGGTCGGTGATCCGCCCGTCGAGCGGCAGCTGGTCCATCTTGAAGTCGCCCGTGTGCAGGACGTTGCCGGCCGCGGTCCGGATGAACACCGCGAGGGCGTCCGGGATCGAATGGTTGACGGCGACGAACTCGCACTCGAACGGGCCGAGCTGCTCGATCTGCCCCTCGGACACGGTGAGGGTGTAGGGGCGGATCCGGTGTTCCTGCAGCTTCGCCTCGACGAGGGCGAGGGTCAGCTGCGAGCCGACGAGGGGGATGTCGGCCTTCAGGCGCAGGAGATAGGGCACCGCCCCGATATGGTCCTCGTGGCCGTGGGTGAGCACCAGGCCGACGACGTCGTCGAGCCGGTCCTCGATGAAGGAGAAGTCCGGCAGGATCAGGTCCACGCCGGGCTGCGTCTCCTCGGGGAAGAGCACGCCGCAGTCGACGATCAGGAGCTTGCCGCTGATCTCGAACACCGCCATGTTGCGGCCGATCTCCCCCAGGCCGCCGAGCGGCACGATCCGCAGCGTGCCCTGCTCCAGCGCCGGGGGCAGGGCCCTCGCGGCGGGACCGACGCCGGCCGCGTCGCTCATGCCCGGGCGACCCGGTGCGTCCCCGGGGACCCGATGCTCCAGCCCGCCTCGGCCAGATCGGCGAGGACCGGTGCCAGCTCGGCCTCGTCCGGGTCGACGAGGGGAAGCCGGACGACGGCGTTGGTGAGCACGCCCTGCAGGCGCAGGATCTGCTTCGCGGAGACGGCGCCCGGGATGTGGGTCATCACGGCACGCACCACGGGGTCGAGGTCGAAGTGGATCCGGCGGGCCTCGGCGAAATCACCCGCCGCCGCGGCGTCGACCAGCGCACGGAAGGCGACCGTGGCGACCTGCGCGCTGACGCTCACGACCCCGACGGCGCCGGCGGCCATCCACGGCAGGGTCAGGCCGTCGTCGCCCGCGTACACGTCCAGGTCCGTGGCGGCGAGGACCCGCGTGACGGCGGCGAAGTCCGCCTTCGCGTCCTTCAACGCGCCGATCCTGGGGTTCTCCGCCAGCCGGAGCATCGTGTCCGTGGTGATGGGGATGGCCGATCGGCCCGGGATGTCGTAGATCATGATCGGCAGGTCGCTTGCCTCGGACACGGCCGTGAAGTGGGCCAGCACGCCGGACTGGGTGGGCTTGTTGTAGTAGGGCGTCACGACGAGCTGCGCGTGGGCTCCGGCACGCTCGGCGCGGCGGGCCATCTCCACCGAGTGCGAGGTGTGGTTCGTGCCGGTGCCGGCGATGACCCGCGCGCGGTCCCCCACCGCCTCCACGACCACGCGGTAGAGGTCCTCCTTCTCGGAGTCCTCGAGCGTCGAGGTCTCCCCCGTGGTGCCCGAGACGACCAGGCCGTCACAGCCGTCGTCGACGAGCTTCGCGGCGAGGGCGGCGGTGGCATCGAGGTCGACGCCGCCGTCGTCGGTGAGAGGCGTGACCATGGCGGCCACGAGCGAACCGAACGGGCGGATGCGGGAGGGGGTTTCAGCCATGGGTAAAACGTTACCCGGTCGGGCGGAACCCGGTGTGCCCGGGCACGGCGTCCGGGGCCGCCGCGCCGTCGGGGCGGAGGGTGCCTGTGGGACCATGGCTGGATGCACACGACGTCCGCGCCCCGCCGCCTGACCGGGATCGACGCGGCGCGCGGCGTGGCCCTCTTCGGCATGATGAGCACCCACATCCTGCCGCTCTACGCGCCGGGCACCACGGACGCCACGTGGACCGCGCTGCTGTTCTCGGGCCGGGCGTCAGGCCTCTTCGCCGTCGTCGCGGGGATCGGGCTGGCCCTGCTGACGGGAGGGCATGTCCCCCACCGCGACCGGACGCTCTCCGCCGACCGCACGGGCATCGCGGTCCGCGCCCTCGTGATCGCCCTCATCGGGCTCGTCCTCGGCGGCGTGGAGACGAACATCGCCATCATCCTCGTCCACTACGGTGTGCTGTTCCTCCTGGCACTGCCGTTCGTGGGCCTGCGGCTGCGGGCGCTCGCGGCGTGGACGGCCGGCTGGCTGCTGGTCGCCCCGGTGGTCGCCTACCTGCTGCGGCCCCTGGTGACCGCGGCCGTGGACCCGCCCTCGGTGGGCGGCAACCCGGTCTTCGAGCACTTCCTCGTGCCGACGACGCTCGCCGCGGACCTCTTCCTGACCGGGTACTACCCCGTGCTGCAGTGGCTCGGCTTCATCCTCGTGGGACTGATGATCGGGCGGCTGGACCTGTCACGGCTCGGCGTGCAGCTGGGGCTCCTCGGTGCGGGCGTGCTCGCCGCGGCCGGGGCCAGGCTGCTCAGTGCCCAGCTCCTCGGGCCCGGCGGCGGCCTCGCCGCCCTCCTGGCGACGCCGGACGGCAGCCGCTACCCGCTGGAGGCGATGCTCGACGTCGGGCTCGCGGGCGTGGACCAGTCCGGCTCGTGGTGGTGGCTCGCGGTCAGCGCACCCCACTCCGGGACGACGCTCGATCTGGTGCACGTGGCGGGCTCCGCTGCGGCCGTCGTCGCGGTCTGCCTCCTGCTCACGCGCCGGTTCCCCCAGGCGCTCCTGCCGCTCTCGGCACCGGGGGCCATGACGCTGACCCTGTACGCCCTCCACATCTGCGTCATGAGCTGGGCGGACAAGCTGGTCCCGCTCCCGGACCCGCTGCTGGTCTTCTGGCTGCAGGTGGCCGCCGCGATCGCCATCGGCATCCTGTTCCAGCGCGTACGGTCCCGCGGACCCCTGGAACTGCTCGCCTCCGGTGCGGCGAACGCGGCGCGGGACGGACGCGCCGACGCCCGGCACTGACGCCCTCGGCCTGCGTGCACCCTGCTAGCGCGGGGCGCCCGCTCCGTGCTGCCGGTACAGCTTCGCGGCGTCCCGCATCGCGCGCCGGGCGCGCTTGCGGTCGCCCGCGGCATCGTAGGCGCAGGAGAGCCTGAACCAGCTCCGCCAGTTCCCGGGATCAGCCTCCACCTCGGCCTGGAAGGCGGGGAAGGCGGCGTCGGCCGCGGACCGCACGATCCGCCCGGCGGGAGTCCTCGGGAGGTCGTCGACGGGCAGGCCGCCCTCGGCGTCGAGCCGGCGGGCCATCTGCTCCGTCCGGGCGCCGAAGAGCAGCTCCCGGACCAGGGCCCACGCGCCGATGCACGGCAGCAGGAGGTACCCGACGCCCAGGGCCTTGGCCACGGGGTCGGGGTCGCCGAGGAGCAGGAAGCTGCGCTGGATGGCGACCACGAGCCAGAAGACGAGGAGCGCCGTGATGAGCAGCACACCGGCCTTGACCTTGTGCTGCCGGTAGAAGCCGAGGACCGGGTTCGGCGGGCTCACGACCCCGCCCCGCCGGTCTGCAGGTCCAGGTAGCCGTCCAGTCCGACGGTCAGCCCGGGGTGCCGGGCCACCGAGCGGATCCCGAGGAGGACGCCGGGCATGAAGGAGGCGCGGTCGAAGGAGTCATGGCGGAGGGTCAGCTGCTCTCCCGCGCTCCCGAACAGGACCTCCTGGTGGGCCGTCAGTCCGCGGAGCCGCACGGAGTGCACGGGCACGCCGTCCACGCGGGCGCCGCGCGCTCCGTCGAGCTGGTCCCGCGTGGCGTCCGGGGCGTCGGGTACGCCCGCGGCGGCGCGCGCCGCGGCGACGAGCTGGGCGGTCCGCACGGCGGTGCCGGAGGGGGCGTCGACCTTGTCGGGGTGGTGGAGCTCCACGATCTCGACGGACTCGAAGTAGCGTGCCGCGGCGGCGGCGAACGCCGTGGCGAGCACGGATCCGAGCGCGAAGTTCGGGGCGATCAGGACGCCCGTGGCCGGTGTGGCGGCCAGGAGGGCCTCCAGCCGGGCCAGGCGTTCGGCGGTCCAGCCCGTGGTCCCGACGACGGCGTGCATGCCGTGCTCGACGGCGAAGCCGACGTTCCCGACGGTCGCGTCGGGGACGGTCAGGTCGACGACGACGCGGGCACCGGCGGCGACGAGCGAGTCGAGGGGGTCGCTGCTGCCGAGGGCCGCGACGAGCTCGAGGTCGTCGGCCGCCTCGACCGCGCGGACGGCCTCGGATCCCATGCGTCCCCTGGCACCCAGCACGGCCACCGGCAGTAGTTCAGTCATGCCCCAAGCCTACTGTTCCGCCCCTGCCCCGACCCATTCCACGCTGCCGTCCACGAAGAACTGTTCCTTCCAGATGGGGACGCGCTCCTTCACGAGGTCCACGAGGTCCGAGCAGGCCCGGAACGCCTCGCCGCGGTGCGCGGCCCCGACCGCGGCGACGAGCGCCTGGTCCCCGATCGTGAGGGGTCCCACGCGGTGGGCCACCCAGATCCGGATGCCGTCGTGCCGCGCGGCGATCTCCTCGGCCACCTCGCGGATGACGCGTCCGGCGCTCGGGTGCGCCGAGTAGCTCAGCGAGCTCACGTCGCGGCCGCCGTCGTGGTCCCTCACCACGCCGCTGAAGCCGACGACGGCCCCGCAGTACGGCGAGTCGACGCCGGCGTGCGCCTCCTCGGGGGTGATGGGGGTGTCGGCGACGGCGGCGTGCACGACTTCACCGGTGGTCATTGTGGCCCTCCAACTGGGAGCAGATGTGGTCGATGAGCGGGGCGAGGACGGCGAGTCCGTCGCGGACTCCCCCGGGCGATCCGGGCAGGTTGATGACGAAGGTGGGGCCCGCGGTGCCCGCCAGCCCGCGGCTGAGGACCGCCGTCGGGACGGCGTCGGCCCCGGCACGGCGGACGGCCTCCATGACGCCGGGCAGGCTGCGCGTCAGGTACGGGGCGGTCTGCTCGGGCGTGGCGTCGTCGGGGCTGAGCCCCGTCCCCCCGCTCGTGATCAGCACCGCCGGGCGGGCCTCGAGGGCGGCACCGATCGCGGTGCCGACGGCGTCGCCGTCGGGGACCACGACGGCGTCGGCGACGGCGTAGCCGTGGTCGTAGAGCCAGCGGGTGATGGCCGGGCCGCACTCGTCCTCGTAGGTGCCGGCGGCGGCACGGGTGGAGGCGATGACGACGGCGGCGGTGCGCAGCGGGGTCATACGGTCCAGTCCCCGCTCTTGCCGCCGGACTTGGAGAGCACGCGCGTGCCGGTGATGACGGCGTGCTTGTCCACGGCCTTGATCATGTCGTAGAGGGTCAGCGCGGCGACGGACGCGCCCGTCAGGGCCTCCATCTCGACGCCCGTGAGCGAGGTGGTCTTCGCGAGCACCACGACCCGCACGCGGCCGCCGTCGGGCTCGAAGTCGACGGTCACCTTCGACAGCGGCAGCGGGTGGCACAGCGGGATCAGGGTGGAGGTCTGCTTGGCCGCCATGATGCCGGCGACACGGGCGACGGCGAGGGCGTCCCCCTTGGGCAGGCTGCCGTCGGTGATGAGGGCGACGACGTCGGGCGTGGTCTCGAGGGTCGCCTCGGCGACGGCCTGGCGGACGGTCGCCTGCTTGCCGGAGACGTCGACCATGTGGGCGGTGCCGTCGGACCGGACGTGGGAGAGGCCCTCGGTGGGGGGTGGGGTGCTCATGATGGAGTCCTTTCTGCGGAGTCCATTCCACCAGATCCGGCCCCGTCCGCCGTGATCGGGCCGTCGCTTGCCACGGGGTCCGCCGGTATGGGACCGATGAGCGTGACCATGACGCGGTCGCCCCGGGCGAGCGAGGCGACACCCTCGGGCAGGTGGACGAGGCAGTTGGCGGCGGCCAGGGCGTGCAGCAGATGGGACTCGGGGCCGCCCACGAGCGCCACCCTCCCGGCGCGGTAGACGCCGCGACGCACCTGGTGCTTGGCGGGAGGGCTGTCCACGCCCTCGGCGAGGACCGCCTCCAGCACGGGGCGGGGCGCCGGGACACCGGTCAGCCGGTGGAGGGCAGGCCGCAGGAACATCTCGAAGGAGACGATCGCGCTCACCGGGTTGCCGGGGAACCCCAGGAACGGGACGCCGGAGATGGTGCCGTGCGCCTGGGGTCCGCCCGGCTGCAGGGCCACCGAGGAGAACTCCACGCCGCTCGCCGCCAGCGCCTGCTTCACCACCTCGTAGGCACCCTGGCTGATGCCCCCGCTGCTGAGGACGAGGTCGGTGCTGCCTGCCGTGATGCCGGCGAGGGCCTCCCGGAGCACGGCCGGATCGTCCCCGAGCAGGCGGTGGCGGGTGACGTGGGCGCCGGCCTCCCGCAGCGCCGCCTCGAGGAGCGTCGTGTTGGCGTCGTAGATCCGTCCCGGGGCGAGGTCCGTGCCGGGCTCGGCCACCTCGTCCCCGGTGGACAGGAGCAGCACGCGGAAGCGCGGGGCCACACGGACCTCGCCCACACCGCAGGCCGCGAGGAGCCCGAGCTGGGCGGCACCGAGCAGTGTGCCGGCCGGCAGCGCGATCCCGCCCTCGGCGATGTCGCTGCCGGCCCGCCGCACGAAGCGTCCGGCGTCGATGCCGCCGGGGAGGCGCACGGTCGCGGTCCCGGCCGCCCGGTCCGCTGCGGAGTAGAACCGGTCGGGCTGTGCCCGCTCGATGGGCACGACGGCGGCGGCGCCGGCCGGCAGCATGGCGCCGGTCATGATCGGGGCGGCCGTCCCCGGCCGGAGCGGCGGCGGCACGATGCCGGCCGGGATGGGTTCGGCCACCGTGAGCGGGGCCGTCCCCGCGAGGTCGTCGGCGTGGACGGCGTACCCGTCCATCTGGGAGTTGTCGAACGGTGGGAGGCTCACCGGCGCGTGCACGTCCTCCACCAGTGCCCGGCCCAGCGCGTCGCCGAGCGCGAGCACCTCCGCAGCCGTGCGGCGGTACCCGCTGCCCGGGTGCAGGAGTGCGGCCACCGCGGCCTGGTGTTCGGCGACGGTTCGTCTCATGGTTGCCTTCCGCGCGCTGGTGCCGGGCACGCCCGGCGGGCGTGGCCTAGGTCACCGAGAACGTTACCGTGTGCAGCCCTTCGGCGCCGTCGGGCGCCGGGGGCACCGTGTCCTCGGACTGCACGCCGCCCTCCCGGTCCACCGCCCGCACCTGGAGGGTGTGCTCGCCGGCCTGCAGTGACAGCGTGGCGCTGTACTGGCACCACGTGTCGGCGGAGATCGGCCGTGCGAGTGCGGCACGCTGCCACGGGCCGCCGTCGACCCTCACCTCGACGGCCTCCACGCCCCGGTGCTGCGCCCAGGCCACCCCGCCGACGACGACGTCGCCCGCGGGAACGCTCGCCCTCGGACGCGGCACGTCGATCCGGGAGGAGGTCTTGACAGGGCCGCGCTCGGACCAGCCGCGCGTGGACCAGTACGCCGTGTCGTCGGCGAAGCGGGTGACCTTCAGCTCGGTCACCCATTTGGTCGCGGACACGAAGCCGTAGAGACCCGGGACCACGAGCCGGACCGGGAATCCGTGCTCCACGGGAAGCGGCGCCCCGTTCATGCCGACGGCGAGCAGCGAGTCCCGCGCATCGGTCAGGGCGTCGAGCGGCGTGCCGGCGGTGAAGCCGTCGACGCTCCGCGACAGCACCATGTCGGCCTCCGGCCGCACGCCGGCCCGGGCCAGGAGCTCGCGCACGGGCCAGCCGAGCCAGCGCGCGTTGCCGGTCAGGTCTCCGCCCACGGTGTTGGACACGCAGGCCAGGGTCACGTGGCGCTCGATCAGGGGCAGGGCGAGCAGTTCGTCGAACGTGATCTCGATCTCGCGGTCCACGAGTCCCGTGACCTTCAGGGACCAGTCCGCGGCGTCGACGACGGGCACCACGAGGGCGGTGTCGATCCGGTAGAAGTCCTCGGTCGGCGTGACGAGCCCGCTGATGCCCTCGATCCCGAGGTCCGCGCCCTCGGGGACGAAGGACCCCTCCGCAGGCGGCACCGCCCCGGCGGGCGCGGGCAGCGTGATCGACGAGCGCTGCTGCGTCACGGCGGACTGGGAGGAGCGCACGCCGGTGGCCGCCGCGCCGGTGGCGACGGCGACGACGGCGGTGCCTCCGGCGCCCTGGAGGAACCGGCGGCGCGCCGGGAGCGAGCCCTCCACGCCGTCGTCGGCCGCCCGGGACCACGTGCGCAGCGCCCTGATGAGCGCGCCGAGGACGAGGATCGCGACGAGCGTGGCCACCGCGGGGGGAACGAGGGAGACGGTGGAGGACTGCGGGCGCGAGGCCACGGCGAGCGCACCGACGATCCCGAAGCCGACGACGACAGCCCTGCCGGCGAAGGCCCGCCGGTACTCGAGCGCACCGGCGGCGAGGGCGATCCCGGTGATGACGGCGGCGATCGTCGCCAGGAGAACGGCCTTGTCCGCGGTCCCGAACCAGGCGATCGCCCAGTCCTTGACGGCCGGGGGCACGCGGTCGACGACGGAGGAGCCCACCGCGCTGACCGGGCTGACGGAGGGGCTCAGTGCGGCTGCCGCCAACTCACCGGCGATCACCCCCAGCCCCACCGCCAGCGCGCCGGAGACGGCTGCCCACGCGGGGCGTCGCATGCTCACTGGGGGAATTCCTGCCTTTCCGTCGTGTCCCGGCCGCTCCGCTGTCCGCCCGGACGGGTCCGTTGCTTACACGACCGCGGGTGGAGGGAGGTTCCCCGCGTTCTACAGGGCGGCGACGCCGGGCGGAAGCCCCGCCCGGCCGTGTGCGCCCGGGTAGGGTCCGGGCCGACGGAGGGCGTAACCTCGATTCCATGGGAATCCAACTGGGAATGCCGCGCGTCGCCCGCGGGGGCACGGTCGAAGGCCTTCTGGACACCCACGGGAGGCAGGCGACGGACATGCGCCTGTCGCTGACGGACAAGTGCAACCTGCGGTGCACCTACTGCATGCCGGCCGAGGGCCTGAACTGGCTGCAGAAGGACCAGGTGCTGTCCCGCCAGGAGATCGTCCGGCTGGTGCGCATCGGCGTGGACCTGCTCGGTGTCCGTGAGCTGCGGCTGACGGGCGGGGAACCGCTCGTCCGGGCCGACCTGCTCGACATCATCCGTGACATCCGCACGAACCACGCCGACCTGCCGATCTCGATGACGACCAACGCCCTCGGCCTGGACCGCCGTGCCGTGCAGCTGAAGGACGCAGGGCTCACACGCATCAACGTCTCCATGGACTCCCTGCACCCCGAGACCTTCGCCCAGCTGACCCGCCGGCCGTTCCTGGACCGTGTGCTCCGGGGCATCGAGGCGGCCGCCGAAGCCGGGCTGGGCCTCGTGAAGATCAACGCCGTGCTGATGCGCGGCATCAACGACCACGAGGCGCCCGATCTCGTGGAATGGGCGGTGTCCCGCGGCTTCGAACTGCGCTTCATCGAGCAGATGCCCCTCGACGCCGATCACGGCTGGACGAAGGAGGGCATGGTGACCGCCGCGGAGATGCGCGCGCTGGTCGAGACGCGCTTCGTCCTCACCCCGGACCCCCGGAACCGCGACGGCGCGCCCGCCGAGCGGTGGGAGGTCCGGTCGAAGGCCGCTCCCGACGTCGTCCTCGGGACCGTCGGCATCATCGCGTCGGTCACGGAGCCGTTCTGTGCCGACTGCCGACGGACGCGCGTGACGGCCGAGGGCAAGATCATGAGTTGCCTCTTCTCCCACGAGGAGACGGACCTGCGCGGCCTCCTGCGCTCCGACGCGGACGACGAGGCCGTGGCCCAGCGCTGGCGGGACGCCATGTGGCTGAAGCCGCGGGCGCACGGGATGAGCCATACGGGACTCGGCGCCGACGACTTCGTCCAGCCCGACCGGTCGATGAGCGCCATCGGTGGCTGAGGTGCTCGTGAGGTATTTCGGGGCGGCGAAGGCCGCCACCGGCGTCGGGGAGGAGCGGCTGCCCGGTGGGCGCACGCTTTCCGCCGTGCTCGACGAGCTGCGCGCACGCCCTGCCTCGCCCGGCGCTCCGTCGCTGGCGACGGTCCTCGGGCGCAGCAGTTTCCTGCTCAACGAGGTGGCGCTGCGGGACACCTCGACCGTCCTCGGGGACGACGACGTGCTGGACGTCCTGCCGCCCTTCGCCGGAGGCTAGGGAGCGGAGGCTAGGGGGCGGCGGCGCCCTCGACCTGCGCGTGCTCGACGCCGTCGATCAGGCTTCCCGCCGGGACAGCAGCGTCCGGCAGCAGGCGCCGTTCCTCCGGCGGCCCCTCGATGGTGACGCGGTACCAGTAGATGGCCTTGTTCTCGACGGTGAGGTCCACCGGATGCCCCTGGTGGCTGCTCATGCCGCAGGTCTCCTCACCCCAGACCTCGACGTGGGCCACCCGCTCGTGGGGTGGGAGCCCGCGGTCCTCGACCGCCTTCTGCGCGTAGCGCATCAGGACCAGGCCCTCGATGTAGCCGGCTCCCGCCGCGCGCAGGAAGCTGACGGTCTCGTACCGCGGGTAGGACCTCATGGCAGGAGTCCGTTCCTATTTCGTGCCGAGCGCCGTGGGAAAGTACTTCCACTCCCGGCGGAACCGCGATTCGGCCCGCAGGGCGGCGACCTGCTCCAGGGCATGCAGCCGGCCGTAGGTGAACCCGTTCTCGCCCTGCTGCGAGGTCGCGGCGCCGAGGCGGCGCAGCAGGTCACGCGTCACGACGCTGTCCTGATGCTCGCCGAGGATCTTCTGGATCCCCAGGGCGGCGTCCGCGACGCGTGCGATCTTCTTCCGCCCGACCGGCGCCGCGGCTTCCGCTGCATACCGGAGCCGTTTGGCGTCCTTGCGCGCCTGATGGAGGGCGGGATGGTCGCCCAGCCCTGCGGGGTGGTGCCTGGCCTCGTGGACGGCCGCGCGCAGGCGTCGGATGTCCCGGTTCAGGAGCTCCGGGATCACACGGGCCGCCGGCTCGGCAGCCCGTGCGGTCAGGGCCGGGGCCGCCAGCAGTGACTCCAGTGTGTCGACCAGCCGGAAGTAGCGTTCCGAGTCCAGCGCCTTGAGAGCCCTGGCATGCGCCTTCCGGTAGCCGTCCCCGAGTTCCAGGTCCACCCTGCGCTCGACCGGGCCCAGCAGGAGGTCAGCGGGCTCGTCGGCCAGCATCTCCTTGAGCCGCGCGTGCATGACCTCCGCATCCCGTGCCCGGCCGAGGACGCCGGCGAGCCACTTCAGTTCCTCGCGCAGGAGCCGTACGGCGCCGGCGTCCTCCAGCAGGGAGCGGTACGTGCCCAGGACGGATCGCACGCGCCGCGTGGCGACCCGCATGCGGTGGACCGCGTCGGGTGCGTCCTGCCGCACCTGGGGATCCTGCTGCTCGAGGACGGTCAGCTGCTCGTGGAGGTAGGCGAGCAGCACGTCCCCGGCCGGACCGTCCGGCGTCGGTGTGGGTCGCCCGTCCGCGACGGTGCGGAGCATGGAGCCCAGGGTCCGCTCCAGCTTGGAGCTGTGGGCGGACGGGCGCGCACCCGCGTCCGTGACCCGTGCCTGCGCGGCATCGAGCAGGTCGATCGACCCGTCGACGAGCTCGATCTCCCATTCGCGCCAGTGCAGGCCGGCCGGTGCGGGAAGAAGCACGTCCGCCTGGACGCGGTCGTCCATGAGGTCGGCCAGGACCCCGCCGTCCTCGCCGTGGAGGTGGTGCACGATGCGTCGCGTCGTCAGCCGGGCGACCGGCACCAGCGCCCTGTCCCTGACGTGCACCCGGATCAGGTCCAGGAGTGTGGTGGGGACGCCATCGGCCTTCCTGCCCAGCGGCTCATGGTGTTCGTGGCGTTCGTCGGGGCCGGCGGGGATCTTGAGGTGCCAGCCGGCGTCCTCACCCCCGGTTCGCCGTCGCACCGTGATGCGCCGGGAAGCCAACCGGAGGTCCTCGGTATCGAAGTATTCGGCCTCGAGGCGAAACTCGACCGGCTGGTCGACCCTCCCCACCCCGGGAAGGTCGTGCAACAAAGGAACCGCGGCGTCGTCGTCGACGTCGAACTTCCGTTCAATCTCCACCAATGGATCGGGACGCATAGGGCACTGTATATCGGCTCACCGGTCGGCGTCAGCAGGCCGAGGACCCGTCTTACCCGCGATGCCGTCAGGGTGCGTGGGGGCAGCCCGTGAGCCAGGGCAGGGCGTGCACCCGGTGCCGGAAGTACCGGGTGGGATACGGCGGATCGTGGACCTCCGCGAAGAACGCCGCGAGCGCCTTGTCGACGGCGGTCGGTCCTACGATCGCCATCGCCGCGATGTTCAGCTCCCCGGCGAACCGGAGGAGTGCGGTCCGGCTGAGCGTCACCATGCCGTTGAGTTCCACCAGCATCGGCGGGCACACACCCCGGCTGATCGCGTCGGCCCGCTCGACGAGGGCGATCGCATCCGCCTCCCCGACACTCGTCCCGGTGAACCATTCGACCCATAGGACCCCGTCGCGCATCGTCGCCGTGAAGGCCTCGTCCACCGCCTGCGAGTCGTCGTCGATCATCGCTGCCTCTCCATCCCACTGCTCGACATCCAGTCGCAGACTATCGGGCCCACCCGCGCTTCTACCCGAAGCT
Source organism: Arthrobacter antioxidans (assembly GCF_023100725.1). NCBI lineage: Bacteria > Bacillati > Actinomycetota > Actinomycetes > Micrococcales > Micrococcaceae > Arthrobacter > Arthrobacter antioxidans. The sequence continues at coordinate 1,294,639 of NZ_CP095501.1, read as the reverse complement.
GGACGACGGGTCGGGGAGATGACCGGTCAGCCAGTCCAGCGCAGCCTGCTCGTCGGTGAAGAACCTGACGTCGTGCACCGATTGCTGCACGGACGCTGCGATGACCCGGTCCACGGGCGTGACCCCGAGCATCGCGGCAGCGAGGACCATCCTCTCGGATCCGTAGGCTGCCCGGGCACCCGCATTGATGATCGTGATGTGACGCATGTCGACGAGGATCGCGTACGGGACATGACCGACGAGCTCCAGACTCTGCTTGAGGACGTCCCTGGCGTCCGCTTCCTGGACCTCGGTCTCGGGAGCCCACGTCAGGCGGAGCAGGGCGGGGCGGAGCAGGCTGAGCGTCGCCCTGCCCTCGGCCGCGGACACCTTGACCGTCCGGCCGTAGCCGGAGGCAGGGGCCGGGTCCGCGCTCGGCCGCACCGCCTGCTCGGCATATCGATCGTCGATACCTATCAGCTCCCAGCCACAGTGGTCGTCAGCTACTCATCCTATGAACCGGTGGGGCCCCTGACGTGCTGGGCACCCGCAACTTTTCCGCAGCTTGTCCGCACGGGAGCGGGGGCTACGGGACGCGGAGCCGTGCGCCGACGGGTGGCAGTGGCTGGGGGACGCCGTGAGACAGCGGCAGTGGTGGGTCCTTGTCCGGGTAGGGGTGTCGCTCGAGCATGACCGACTCCAGCCCGCTTGGGTGGGACTTCAAGCTTCAAGGACGAACGACAGGCCCTACCCTCCGCAGGGTAGGGCCTGTCCGGGTCCTCGTCGTCAGCCGGTCAGCGCCGTCCGCTCAGCGGGTGACGACCACGTGCTCGTTGGGCACGCAGTGCGTCATGGTCAGTCCCTCGATGTCGCGGGCACCGTTGCTGCCCAGGTTCTTCAGACGCGTCAACTCGTCCTCGGACAGGGTCTGGCTGGCGAGGGGAGGCAGATCCTTGATCTCGTCGACCGCGATGCCCAGGCCGTCGCCGACGCGGGCTCCGAGCTCGTCGTCGACGAGGTAGAAGTGCCAGACCATCCGCTCCTGCACGGCGCGCGCCGCCTGCCCGATGAGCGTGACGAAGTTGCCGACGAGGTCGTCCTTCTCCCACTGCTCCAGCAGCTGGTACCGCTGACCCGCCTGCAGGTAGTCGTTGGTGAGCGGGATGCGCTTGCGCGTCAGGCGTCCCTGGATCTCGGGGCCTTGGTCGTCGTGCGTGGGGTACTGCCCCTCCCGCAGGCCGCCGGTGATGGAGGGCTCGTAGTTGACGTGCGGATTCTGCCCGGGCGCCCGATCGGTCCCGAAGGACATCTGTCCCCCACTCTGGTTGGTGTGGACCGAGGCGTTCTTCGCCGAGTTGACGGGCAGCTGCAGGTAGTTCGGGCCGACGCGGTAGCGCTGGGCGTCGCTGTAGCTGAAGGTACGCCCCACGAGCATCTTGTCGTCCGAGAAGTCCAGGCCGTCCACCAGGACGCCCGTCCCGAAGGAGAGCTGCTCGTTCTCGTTGTGGTGATCCGTGACGTTCCGGTTCAACGTCATGGTGCCGATGAGTTTCGGCTCGAAGTCCTGTTCCGGCCAGGTCTTCGTGTCGTCGAGCGGGTCGAAATCGAGCTCCGGGTGGTCGCCGTCGTCCATCAGCTGCACATAGAGGTCCCACTTCGGGTAGTCACCACGCTCGATCGCCTCGTACAGGTCCTTCGACGCGTGGCCGAGGTCCGTCGCCTGGATGTTGGCGGCGTCCTCCTCGGTCAGGCTCTTCACACCCTGGCGCGGCTGCCAGATGTACTTCACGAGCTGCGTGGCGCCGTCGGCATTGACCCACTTGTAGGTATTGACGCCGAATCCCTGCATGTGGCGGTAGTCGGCCGGTATGCCGCGCGGGCTGAAGAGGTTCACGAGCATATGCATGGCCTCGGGGGTCTGCGACATGAAGTCGAAGATGCGCGCCGGTTCCTGCCTGAACGTGATCGGGTCCGGCTTCAGGGAATGGATGACGTCGGGGAACTTGATCGCATCGCGGATGAAGAACACCGCGAGGTTGTTGCCCACGAGGTCCCAGTTGCCGTCCTCCGTGTAGAACTTCACGGCGAAGCCGCGGGGATCCCTCGCCGCCTCGGACGAGTCACGGCCGCCGATGACGGAGGAGAAACGGATGGCGACGTCTGTCTTCTTGCCCGGTTCCGAGAACAGCTTCGCCCGGGTGTAGGTGGCGATGGGCTCGTCACCGTACGTCCCGGTCGCCTCGAAATCGCCGTACGCCACGAAGCCGCGGGCATGGACCACGCGCTCGGGGATGCGCTCGCGGTCGAAGTGGCTGATCTTCTCGAGGAACTGGTAGTTCTCGAGCGTGGCCGGGCCGCGGGCGCCGACCGTCCGGGAGTTCTGGTTGTCATAGACCTGGTGGCCCTGGCGATTGGTCAGGACGGCGCGGTCGTCCCCTTCGGCGGGTGGCTGGCTGGCGACATCAGTCATGCGGTGCTCCTCATGGTGGACTCTCGGCAACGGTTGTTTTGAGTAATTCAAAACAAACGGTACAGTGGTCGGTATGCCGATCGCATCTACTTCCGTTACCGACATCGATGTGCTAAAGCACACGATCCGGACTTCGGGACTGAAGGTGACGGCACCCCGGGTCGCCGTGCTGCGCGCCTTGCAGCATCTCCCGCACTCGAGCGCCGAACGCGTGTTCGACCGGGTGAAGGACGAACTGTCGGGCACGTCCCCGCAGGCGGTGTACGGAATCCTGGCGGCCTTCACGGGGGCCGGCATCGTCCGTCGATTCGATCCTCCGGGCTCGCCTGCCCTGTTCGAATGCAGGGTCGGGGACAACCACCACCATCTCGTCTGCGTGGCGTGCGGCACCATCAGGGACGTCGACTGCGTGATCGGGGAAGCACCCTGCCTCGCGCCGTCCGACGATTCCGGGTTCACCGTCTTCGCCGCCGAAGTGACGTTCAACGGCCTGTGCGAGCAGTGCCGCGCCACCGCGTCGGCCACCGACGACCCGTAGCCGAGAAATACCACTGGTCACCGACCGACCATCGGTCCGGTGATCCACCGTTCGGGCACATGCCCCACCGCCCTGGTGCGGCATGCCCGAAATCAACCGAGAAGGAAGACACCTTGACCCTCATCGCGCCCAGTACCCGCCACGATCTCCGCCCCGCCTCCGCCGGCAGCGTGCCGGCATCCCCGCTCGGGGGAAGCTACATCACGACGAGCCGCACCATGCCCCAGACCCTCCGTGCACCCGGTAGCTACGTCACGGCGAACAGGTCCGCACCCGCCACCCCCAACGGCTACGTCACCACCGAGGTGCGACGCCCGGTGTCCGGCGGCTCGTACACCTACACCGGCTGACGGCCTCCTGGCCCCGACGACAGCTCCACCACTGATCGAGGCCCTCGTGCCGCGGGCGTCGGCGATGCTGCGGCACGTGGTCAGTCCCACGTGGCGTCGGCTGCCCGCAATCGGCCGATACCCGGCAGGAAGCGGCCGACCGTCGCGGCATAGCGGGGATAGGCGTGGGGGTGTGCGAGGTTCAGATAGGGTTCCTCGACGCGCCGCACCTGGATCTCCACTGCCAGGACCAGGCAGGCCAGGGCCGCCGCGCCGACCGGCGTGGGCACCAGGAGTGCCATGCCGGTCTTGGCGGTGAGCATGGCGGTGAACACCGGATTGCGGACCAGGGCGAACAGGCCTGTGGTGACGAGGTCCGTGTGCCCCACCATTCGACCGACCATCGTCTGCCACTCGTGCCGCGGAAACCGGTGGAACCGGTCCTGCGCCGATGGATCCAGGACCTCACGCCGAATGCGGTGATGATCCCCGTGGCATAGAGGCCCAGGGCGAGCAGTGATGCCGTTTCCTCGGACACGGGCCGCCTCGCTTCGGTTTCCGGGATTCTCAGGTGAAGACGTGGAGGAAGCGGAAGAACACGGAGGCGGCGATGGCGATCCAGGTCAGGACGACGACCGGCCCCACCCAGGCTGCGAGGCTTCGCGTGAAGCCGACGGGTGCGGGGATGATGCCGTGGACCAGGTTGCGGACGGTGGTGAGGATGAACAGGGGAACCATCGCGGCCCACACCACCATGCAGTAGAGGCAGAGGATGTAGATGTCGAACAGGGCCTGGCTCCACAGCCAGGTCGCGAACACTGCACCGAGGGTGACGCCTGCCTGCAGGCCCACCCAGTACCAGCGGCCGAACCGGGCCCCGGCGAGCAGGGCCATGCCGGTGGTGATGGTGACGGTGAAACCCACGAGCCCGATGAACGGGTTGGGGAAGCCGAGAAGCTCCGCCTGCCAGGTCTCCATGACCTGCCCGCAGGACACCCACGGGTTGATGTCACAACTGGTGACGTGGTCGGGGTTCCGGTAGAGCTCGAGCTTCTCGAGGATCAGGATGCCTGCGGCGACCCACCCGATGACACCCGTGACCACGAGCATCACCCCGAACGGCACCCGACGCGCGAACCCGGGCAGGGACGCCGCGGCCTGCGCCGATCCGGCGAGGGTGTGGCCGTCCGTCGGGTGCGCCATGGTGTTCCTTCCCGGTGGGATCGATCAGTCGGCGATGGCGGTTTCGATGAGGCTGCGGAACTCCTCGATCGTCGCCGGCTGGATCTTGCGTCCCTCGAGGAAGAACGTCGGGGTCCCTTCGACATTCAGCGCCATGCCGTCGTCCTTGTCGGCGTTCACACGCTCCATGGTCGCCGGGTCGGCGATCGCCGCGTCATAGGCCGCCATGTCCAGGCCGAGATCCTCCGCGTAGCCCCGGAACACCGGCGACCTGTCCTCGGCGGTGTGGCTCCATTCGGTCTGCGTCTCGTACATGCGCGCGTGCATCTCCTTGAACCGGCCCTGCTGGGCGGCGGCCTCGACGGCCGCGGCCGCGGTCTCGGAGTTCGGGTGGCCGGGCAGCGGGAAATATCGGGAGACCACCGTCAGGTTCTCCCCGTACTCCTCGGAGAGGTCCTCCACCACCGGGTACGCGGCCAGGCAGGATTCGCATTCGAAGTCGAGGAACTCGACCAGCACGGCCTTCTCGTCCGGCGCCTGGGACAGGCGGTGGCTGTCCTCCCGGACAACCTCGGCAGCGGTCGTCGTCGTACCGTCCGTCCGGCCCTCGTCCTCGCCGAGCGTGTTGACGAGGAACACCAGACCGACGACGACGGCGGCGGCCGCGAGCAGACCGATCGCGATCCGGTTCGGCAGGCTCACGCCCTTCTTTGCGTCGGGCGTCGCGCTGGGGGCGGGGGCGGGGGTCGGCACGGTGGTGTCTCCTCGTCGTCGAACGGCGTCGTCGCGCAGGCATCCCAGCCGGTTCGGCCGTCGCTGCTCCTGCGTACACGCCCAATAGTACACCGCATCATGTACTAAAGGCGGGCACCGGAAGACCCCGACGACTCCCCCGCCGCAGGCATCCCGCCGCCGTGATGCGACGCAGTGGTGGAGCCGGGGCCGACGCTCGATGCGAGAAGCATGAACCCCACGGCAGCACCCCACAGGGTGAGGGTGTCGAAGGCAACGCGCTCGGTGATGCCCACACCGAGCGCCAGCGACGGACCCCCGCTGAGCGCATCGACGAAGAGCACGAATCCGATGATGGAGACCAGCACGCCGACGATCGTCAGGATCGCCGTCCACCGGGCAGCAGGACTGCCGTTCAGGGCGAACGCGAGGACGACCATGCCCGCCCACTGGGCGCCCGCCTGCGCGAGGGCGACGACGTCGTGCGCCTCGGGGTGGCGATCCCACGGCAGGAGGCCGACCAGCATGACGAGGACGCCGCCCGTCGCAAGGAACACCATCGCGAGCCTCCCTGTGCGCCGTCGCGGCCAGGCGGACCACAGAAGGGCGGCGCCGACGGCCAGGACTGCACCATTGGCGATCGTCGATCCGTTCGCCAGCAGATGCCCCGGGGAGCAGATGTAGCGCTCCACCCGGGTACCGGCGTCGAACGTCCCGCAGGCCGTCACGCCGAGGTCGCTGATGAGGTTCGACACCCACGAGTACCGTTGCGGCCACAGCGCTGCCGCGACGTACTGTGCCGGGAAGGTCAACAGGCCGAGGATCCACAGGGTGGCACCCCACCGAAGTCGCGTCATGGCGCAAGCGTACAATACGATCGTATTGCACCGGCAGGGTAGCCTCGGTGGGTGACTCCTTCAGCCGCGGAACGCATCCTCGAGGCGGTGCAGGACCTCCTCGTCAGCCGCGGCATCGAGGAGGTGACGATCCGCACCGTTGCTGCGACGGCCGGCGTTTCCGTCGGGGCCGTGCAGCATCATCACCGGACCAAGGACGACCTGCTGATGGCAGCGATGGACAAGGTCAGCGAGGAGTTCGTCCAGCGGGTCGAGTCGGTGACGGACCGCGGAGCCGATCCCGCGTCGAACCTGGCGGCGGTATGCCGCATCCTCGGAGGGGTCGACGACGCATCGCGCTCTGCCTCCATCGTCTGGCTGGCGTATGCCTCCAAAGCCACGACCAGCGAGACGGTGGCCGTGGCACACCAGGAGTCGTGGCGCCTCATGGAGGACGGGCTCACTGCGCTGCTGCACGAGGTGGATCCGGCGCTGGGGCGTGACGACGCGGCGACGCTCATGGCACTGCTGGACGGCATCGCGATCGCCCGGGCCACCGAGACGGAGCGCATGACCTCGCAGCGGGCCCATCACATCATCAGCACCTTCCTCGGACGCCTCGCCCCTCCGACGGATGCCGCGACGCCATGAAGGATCAGCGTCCGTCCGTCTAGGCTGGCCTGATGGCTGCCATGGGGGATGTGCTGGAGGCCGACCGACTGGTCGTGGGGTACGCGGGCGCCCCGGTATGCGGCGAGGTCTCGCTGCGGGTCGCCGCTGGAGAGGTCCTGGCGGTGGTGGGGTTCAACGGTGCGGGCAAGTCCACCGTCGTCCGGACCCTGGCGGGACGCCAGGACCCGCTGGCCGGAGACGTGCGGGTGCAGGGCTTGCCGGTGGTGCCCGACGCCGTAGGGTTCCGCCGCCAGGTCGCGGCCGTGTTCGATGAGGACGCCTTCTTTCCGGCGCTGACGGTCCGTGAGCATCTGCTGATGGTCGCTCGCGGCCACGCCCTGGCTGCTCCCGACGCCGCCGTCGAGGCAGAGCTGGACTTCTTCGGACTGACGGAGCGGTCGCAGACCGTCCCGGACGCACTGTCCTCGGGACAGCGCCGACGGCTCCTCCTGGCTGCGGCGTTCATCCGCCCGGCTTCCCTGCTGATCCTCGACGAGCCCGAGCAGCGCCTGGATCCGGTGATGCGGGACGCCCTCGGCGACCGCCTCCGACAGTGCGCCGCGACGGGCACCTCAGTGGTCCTCGTCACGCACGATCCGCGGCTGCTCGTGCGGACGGCGTCGGCGTGCATCCTGGTCGACGAGGTCGTCGAGCACATCGAAGCACGGCGGGGAGCGGAGATCATTGCCGGGGCCTGACCGGACAGGGACGATCCCCGGCCGTGACGGCCCCGATCGGAGCCCACCCGACGGGGGCACTGCGCTTCGCGCACGGGAGGTCGTCGACTTCACGCGCTCCAGGACCAGGCAGTACAACAGGGTGCGCTCCTCGGCGGGTGACGTCTCCGTCGACGTGTACTCCAACGCGCTGGCGGTGGGCTGCGTGCTGATGATGGCGGGGTCACTCGTCGTGGCGCTCAGGGACGAACTCATGGACCGGAGCCTCGGCGGGGCGGGCCTGGTGGCGGCACGGTGGCAGCTGCTGCCGGCGGACTTCCTGTGGATGTCCATGACCTATCTGGCGCTGGTCGGGATCACGGTGACCGCCCGCCGCGCCGGCCCTGTGACGGTGAGCCGTGCGCAGGCCGCCTGGTGGTTGCCGCTGCCGGTCGATCGTCTCCCCATGGTCCTGCCCCCGTTCCGCCGTCGCCTTGTCCTGGTCGGGGCCGCGGCTTCGCTGGCCTACGCCCCCTTCAGCGTCCTGACCGCCCTCGATCGGTCCCCGTGGGCCCATGTGGGCTCGGCGGTGACGTTCGGCGCCGGAGCCCTGCTGGCCGTCACCGCTGCGGCCGTCCTTCAACTCACGCCCGGCTCGTCCCCCGCGCACCGTGCAGCGGTCGCCGTCGGACTCCTCCCCGTGGCAGTCCTGCCGCTGCTGGCACCGGCCGTCTGGCCACTGGTGGTGTCGCTGGCTGCGGCGGGGGTCGCTGTGGCCTGGGTGCTTCCCCGGATCGGGGGCGTTCCGGGTACCGAAGTGCAGCGCGGCGGAGCCGTCACGGGGCATGCTGCTGCGTCCGTCTTCCTGCTCGACGTCAACGAGCTGCGCCGCGCCCTGGCCGGAGGGCCGCGCGCAGGCACCAGCAGGCGCGGCGCGAGGTTCTACGCCCGGCCCACCCGGTGGGCCGTCACCGCGGTGGTGCGCGCCGACGTCGTCGCGTTCCTGCGCCTCCAGCCGGCCCCCGTCGGTCCCCTGGTGTGGCTGGGGCTGTGCCTCGCCGCCTCCCTCAGCACACCGGCCCTCCCCGTTCCGGTCCAGCTCGGGGTGATCCTCGTCGCCGGATGCGCCACCGCAGCAGGCACCGGGACGGTCGCCCGACGAACAGCCGTCATCACCGAACTCGACCTGCTTCTGCCCCTCAGCCCGGTGCTCGTCCGGTGCAGCCGGATGCTCATGCCCGCAGTGGGTCTCGCGGTATGGATGAGTGTCCTGACCGCAGCGTTCGTGGCCGTCTCCTCGGCCCCCGTGTCCCTCGTCCTGCTCGGGGCGATCGCCGGTCTCGGGATGGGCGCGGGCGCCGTCCGTGCGGCGGCCCGCCCGGCGACCGACTGGACCACACCTCCCGTGGAGACCCCCTTCGGGGCCGTCCCCCGCGATCAGGCATCGTCGCTCCTCCGCGGGACGGACACGACCGCCCTGGCCATGATCCCGGTCCTCGTCGCCCTCTATCTGGGAACCGTCCATCCCTGGCTGGTCCTCGCCCAACTCGTCGCCACCTCCATCGCCCTCACCGTGCAGGCATCGACCCCACCGTCCCGGTGAAGGATCCCCTGCCGACCTAGCGGAGGGCCAGCGCGAGGCCGAGCATGGCCAGGGCGAGCAGGGGGAACAGCCAGTGGGTCACCTGCACCAGGAACCGCGCACCCGTCCCGGCGCTGTCCACCGCCCCGGAGAGCGGATCGGTGATGTCGTCGTCGTTCCCCGGGCGGGACGACCTGACGGTGTTCATGATCGACAGGGCCACCATGACCAGGGCGCTGCCGACCAGCCAGGGCAGCGGGTCCGTGGCCAGCCAGGCCTCGGCCTGGTCCGTGGGGGTCACGACCGCCGAGAGGAGGCCCGAGGCAGCACAGGCAGCGGCGATGGCCATGCCGACCCAGATGCGCCGGACCACGGCGTCGAGATAGAGCGGCAGGCAGGCGACGAGCACGACCGGCGTGGCGAGGAGGGCTGCCTGCGCCGGGGACACCAGCAGCAGCTCCGACCGGGTCCAGGACACCACGGCCTGGTTGAAGAGCAGGAAGGCCAGGAGCCCCAGGAGCGACGGCCACAGTGCCCTGCGGATCCAGTCGTGTTCCGGTGCGGCCGGGAGGTCGAGCGCGGCTGCGTAGTCCCGGGCCGGGCCGAACGCCTCCTCGGCCTGCTGGCCGGTGTCGCCGAGGAGTTCCCGGGCGCTCGCGACGGTGTCACCGATGGCGCTCCCGTGCACCTGGCGCAGGCGGAGCTCCATGACGAGCTGGTCGAACCACTTCTTGTCGCTGGTCGTCTGCATCATGCGGGAGTCTCCTTCGTGGGCCGCTCGGGGTCGAGATAACCGGTACTGGTGTCGGCGAAGCGCCGCCAATCGGCACACAGGCGGGTCAGTTCGGCGCGTCCCTGGTCCGTCAGTGCGAAGTACTTGCGGCCGGGACCGCCGTCGCCGGCACGCCATTCCGTGGTCACCAGGCCGGCGGCCTCATAGCGGGACAGGAGCGGGTACAGGGTCCCGCCCTTGATGGCGCCGAAACCGTGACGCTCGAGTTCACTGATGATCGCGTATCCGTAGGAGGGTCCGGCGGACAGCGCACGGAGGGCCAGGAGGCCCAGCGTGGCACGCAGCCAGTCACTCGGCCAGTCCACGCTCCCCGTGGTCCGCGGGTCGGAACTCGAGACGTCCATGACTAGATTGTCTATCTAAGTAGTTAGCCTGTAAAGGGCCTCGGGTGTCGGCTTGCTGACGGTGCTGGTCGTCGGCAGACTGGAACGCATGGGGACCACGCGTGGCCGACACGCCGGCTCAGCGGCTGCGGGTCTCGCGATCGGCGTCGGTCTCGCGGTGTTCGGCTGGTCCGCCATCGGGCCCGACCACATCGTCTTCGCCGTCGTGGTGCAGGGTGCGTTCCTCGTCATGGCCCTGCTTGCGGGACCCGCGGTGGTCGACGCCGGCCGGTCCCGCTACCGGGTCAGGCCTGTGGAACCACTGGTCTACGCACTGCTGGGCGCCGGGATGGTCCGCCGGGCCCTCGACGTCGTGGGCTGGAACCACGTCGTCGGACGGATGCGCCGGTCGGAGAGCGGGACCTCGGGACTGGCGCGCTTCCTGAGGGGAACCGAGCAGTCGGAGACCGCCCATCTTCTCGGCGGCGTGGCGACCGCGGTGCTGGCCGCCGGTGCCGCGGCCACGACCCGCACCCAGGGCGCAGCCCAGATCCTGCTGATCGGGTTCCTCCTGCGCGGCTACCCGGTCATGATCCAGCGCATCGTGCGCGCCATGATCGTCGACCGCACATCCCGGAAGGGGAGCATCATGCCCGAGGTGCGGTGATCCGTACGCCGACGGGGCCGGCAGCTACCCGGCGAGGTCGGCTTCCGAGTCGAAGGGCCCGACGACGACGGTGGTGCGCGGCGCGGCAGCGAGTTCCCGGGCCAGCGCCTGCACGTCCGCGGCGGTGACGGACCGGATGCGGTCGAGCGAGGTGTCCATGTCGACGAATTCCCCCGAGACGAGCTCGGATCGGCCGAGCCGCGACATGCGGGAGCTGCTGTCCTCGAGGGCCATGACCAGGCCACCCGAGAGCTGCCCGACCGCCTTCCGGAGCTCCTCGGCGTCGATGCCGTCGGCGGCGAGCCGGTCCAGCTCGGCGCCGAGCAGGTCGATGACCTGGGCGGTCTTGGCCGGCGAGCACCCGGCGTACATGCCGAAATAGCCCGCATCCGCGTAGGCGGCCGAGAACGAGTAGGTGGAGTAGACGAGCCCCCGCTTCTCGCGGATCTCCTGGAACAGCCGCGAGGACATGCCGCCACCCAGGACGGCGTTCAGGACACTCATCGCGAACCTGCGCTCGTCGGTCGCCGTGAGGGAGGGGCACCCGATGAGGATGTTCGACTGCTCGACGGCGCGCCGGATCACGTGCACGCCCGTCTCCCCCCGGACCGGGACCTCGGTGGTCCGGCGGCGCGGGACGGGCAGGGCGCCCTCGTCGAGGGTCCAGCCGGCGGTCTCGAGCGCTTCCTGCACGAGGCGGCAGACGACGTCGTGCTCCAGCCCGCCCGCGGCGGTGACGACGAGCTCGGCGGGCGTGTAGTAGCGGCGGTAGTGGGCGAGGACGGACTCGCGCGGCACCGCGCGGATCGCCTCGGGCGTCCCACCGATCGGCCGGCCGAGCGGGTGCTCCCCCAGCACCAGCTCGACGAACCGCTCGTGCGCGACGTCCGCGGGATCGTCGCTGTCCATCGCGATCTCCTCGAGGATCACGTCGCGCTCCTGCTCGAGCTCCTCGGGGTCCAGCACGGCGGAGGTGACCATGTCCGCGATGACGTCGATGGCCATCGGCAGGTCCGAGTCGAGGACCCGCGCGTAGTAGCAGGTGTTCTCCTTCGCGGTGGCGGCATTGGACTCCCCGCCCACCTCGTCGAAGGCCGACGCGATGTCCATGGCGCTGCGCCGCGCGGTCCCCTTGAACAGCAGGTGCTCGAGGAAGTGGGTGGAGCCGTGCTGGCCGTCGGCCTCGTCGCGCGACCCGACGCCCACCCAGAAGCCGATCGTCGCCGACCGCTGGCCCGGCATCGCCTCGGTGAGCACGCGCACGCCGCCGGGCAGCACGCTGCGCCGCACCACGTTGCCGCCGGGATCACCGGCCACGAACGTGGGATCGGCGGCGCCCTCCCCGGTGTGGGGGGTGGGCAGCAGGGGCAGGGACACTACGGAGGACAGGGACATCCTGGACTTTCTGGTCTGTCGACTGGGCGGGAAACGGCAGACGGCCCCGGCGCCGATCGAATCGATCGGAACGCCGGGGCCGTACGGTGCTCAGGGAGAGCGGGGCAACAGGTCAGTCGTCGCCCTCGGTGGCCTCGGGCAGCTCGATGCCGGCGTCCTCCTCGGAGAGGTCCTCCGCGACGACGGGCGAGAGCGAGAGCTTTCCGCGGTCGTCGACCTTGGTGATCTCGACCTGGACCTTCTGGCCCACGGACACGACCTCGTCGACGTTGTCGACGCGCTTCCCACCGGCGAGCTTGCGCAGCTCGGAGATGTGGAGCAGGCCGTCCTTGCCGGGGGTCAGCGAGACGAAGGCGCCGAAGGTCGTGGTCTTGACGACCGTGCCCAGGTAGCGCTCACCGATCTCGGGGACCTGCGGGTTGGCGATGGCGTTGACGGCGGCGCGGGCGGCTTCCGCCGACTCGCCGTTCGTCGCGCCGATCAGCACGGTGCCGTCGTCCTCGATCGAGATGTCCGCTCCGGTGTCCTCCTGGATCTGGTTGATCATCTTCCCCTTGGGGCCGATGACCTCGCCGATCTTGTCCACGGGGATCTTCACCGAGATGATCCGGGGTGCGAACTCGGAGAGCTCGTCCGGGGTGTCGATCGCGGCCTGCAGCACGCCCAGGATGTGCAGGCGCGCTTCGCGGGCCTGCTTCAGGGCGGCGGCGAGCACCGAGGCGGGGATGCCGTCGAGCTTCGTGTCCAGCTGGATGGCCGTGACGAACTCGGACGTTCCGGCGACCTTGAAGTCCATGTCGCCGAAGGCGTCCTCGGCGCCGAGGATGTCCGTCAGTGCCGCGTAGCGGGTCTGGCCGTCGACGACGTCGGACACGAGGCCCATCGCGATGCCGGCAACCGGCGCGCGGAGGGGAACACCGGCGTTGAGCAGCGACAGCGTGGAGGCGCAGACCGAGCCCATCGACGTCGAGCCGTTGGAGCTCAGCGCCTCGGAGACCTGGCGGATCGCGTACGGGAACTCCTCGCGGGTCGGCAGGACGGGCACGAGGGCGCGCTCTGCCAGTGCTCCATGGCCGATCTCGCGGCGCTTCGGCGAACCGACGCGGCCGGTCTCACCGGTGGAGTAGGGCGGGAAGTTGTAGTTGTGCATGTAGCGCTTGCGCGTGACGGGCGACAGCGAGTCGATCTGCTGCTCCATCTTGAGCATGTTCAGCGTGGTGACGCCCAGGATCTGGGTCTCGCCGCGCTCGAAGATCGCGGAGCCGTGCACGCGCGGCAGGACCTCGACCTCGGCGGTGAGCTTCCGGATGTCGCTCAGCCCGCGGCCGTCGATGCGGACCTGGTCCTTGAGGATGCGCTGGCGGACGACGGCCTTGGTCAGCGAACGGAACGCTGCGGAGAGCTCCTTCTCGCGTCCCTCGAACTGGGCGCCGAGGGCGTCCATGAGTTCGGACTTGAGGGCGTCGGACGCGCTCTCGCGCTCCTGCTTGTCGCCGATCTGGAAGACCTGCCCGAGCTTCTCGGCTCCGGCGGACTCGACGGCGGCGTAGACGTCGTCCTGGTAGTCGAGGAACACGGGGAACTCGACGGTGGGCTTCGCGGCGCGGGAGGCGAGGTCGGCCTGCGCCTCGCACAGGGCGCGGATGAACGGCTTGGCGGCTTCGAGGCCGTCGGCGACGATCTCCTCGGTGGGAGCGGTCGCGCCGTTCTCCTTGATGAGGGTCCACGAGTTGTCGGTGGCCTCGGCCTCGACCATCATGATGGCGACGTCGTCACCGGCGATGCGTCCGGCGACCACCATGTCGAAGACGGAGTTCTCGAGCTCGGAGTGCTTCGGGAAGGCGATCCACTGGTCCTGGCCGCTGCCGTCGGAGACGAGGGCGACGCGGACGCCACCGATTGGTCCCGAGAAGGGCAGGCCGGAGAGCTGCGTGGACATGGACGCCGCGTTGATGGCCACGACGTCGTAGCGGACGTCGGGGTTGATCGCGAGGATGGTCACGACGACCTGGACCTCGTTGCGCAGTCCCTTGACGAAGGCGGGGCGCAGCGGGCGGTCCATGAGGCGGCAGGCCAGGATGGCCTCCGTCGAGGGGCGGCCTTCGCGGCGGAAGAACGAGCCCGGGATGCGGCCCGCGGCGTACATGCGCTCTTCGACGTCGACGGTCAGCGGGAAGAAGTCGAAGCCTTCGCGCGGGTGCTTGCCGGCCGTGGTGGCCGAGAGCAGCGCGGTGTCCTCGTCGATGTAGACCATGGCGGAGCCGGCGGCCTGCTGGGCGACGCGCCCGGTCTCGAACCGGACGGTGCGTGTTCCGAAGCGACCGTTGTCGATCACTGCTTCGGCGAACTGAATTTCGGGACCCTCCAAGAGAGTCACCTCCGTTTCCTGGTAGGCGGAGGCAATCGGCACCCGACGTGGTCCGTCCCTCATGGACGGCCCACAGCACCCGGTCTTCGATCGAGATCCACGGAACTGCCGGTCCGGCGTTCCGGAGATCACTACCGAGGACCGCGAATGCGTGGTGCCGGTTGACTCCTGGTATGCGTTGGGTACTTCGATGCTGTCTCCAGCAAGAAGGCGGCTCCCCCTCCCGGGGAGAGGATGCCGCCTTCCGATGCTACTTATCGACGCAGACCCAGGCGCTCGATGAGCGTCCTGTAGCGCGTGATGTCGGTGTCCCGCAGGTAGTCCAGCAGGCGACGACGGCGACCGACGAGAAGAAGCAGGCCACGACGCGTGTGGTGGTCGTGCTTGTGCATCTTCAGGTGCTCGGTCAGGTCGAGGATACGACGGGAAAGCATCGCGATCTGCACCTCGGGTGAACCGGTGTCACCTTCGGCGAGGGCGTAAGCCTTGATGATTTCCTGCTTGATGGCGGCGTCAAGGGCCACGAGTAACTCCTACAGTTGTACCGTGAACATGTGCTGAGCGTCGCTTGCACGACGACACAGAAAAATCCAGCCACCACGGACTGCAGCCGGATCTTCCCCAAGTCTAGCGTCTGGGCTGATGTTCTGTCGAAAGCAGGCCGCGCGCGCGGTCGACGTCGAGCCTCATCTGTTCGATCAGTGCCTCGGGTCCCGTGTAGGTGACCTGCCCGCGCAGCCGCTCGACGAATTCGACGACGACCGACTGCCCGTACAGGTCGAAATCTTGCACGCGCTCCGGCGGACGGTTGATGACGTGCGCCTCGACCTGGCGGTCCACGCCGTCGAAGGTGGGGTTGGATCCCACGGAGACGGCGGCGGGCCAACGCGTCCCGGCCTGGTCGATGAGCCAGCCCGCGTAGATGCCGTCGGCGGGGATGAACCCCTGCGCGGACGGGGCGAGGTTCGCCGTCGGATAGCCGAGCTCCCTGCCGCGGGCCGCCCCGTGCACCACTTCGCCGCGCATGCGGTGGAGCCGGCCGAGCACGCGGGCCGCGGTCCCCACCTCGCCGGCCTCCAGCGCCTCCCGGACCCAGGTCGACGAGCAGCGCCGGTCGCCGTCGTCGTCCGTGGCGTCCGCCGGGTAGCTGGCGCCGAAGTCGTCGATGGTGATGACCTCGAAGCCGAGGGTGCGGCCGAGCTCCCGCATGGTGTCGAGGTCGCCGCTGTTGCCCCTGCCGAACCGGACGTCGTGACCGATGACCACGGCCTTGGCCTTGAGCGCCCGCACGAACACGCGCTCCACGAATTCCTCCGGCGAATTGGAGGCGAGGTCCAGCGTGTAGTGCATCATCAGCAGGGCATCGATGCCGGTCTCGGCGAGGGTCTCCACGCGGTCGTCGAGGCCCATGATGAGCTCGGGCGCGGAGTCCGGCCGGTGGACCTGTGCGGGGTGCGGGTCGAAGGACACGACGACGGCCGCAGCGGATCGCTGCCGCGCGGCCTCGACGACCTGCTGCAGGACACGCTGGTGCCCCCGGTGCACGCCGTCGAAGTTGCCGAGCGTCAGGACGGAGGGCCCGAAATCCTCGGGCACACTGTCCAGGTCTCTCCAGTAGTACACGCATCTCCTTCGGGATTCGGCCGGACCCCCGGGACCACGGGTGTGGTCCGGCGGGTCGATCGCCGATCCCATTATGGCCGAAGGCCGCGTCGCGGACGGCATCGCCTGCCCGCCCGGCGGCGGCCGGCGGCTAGCTGCGCTGGGCGAACTCCTTGCGGAGTTCGGTGGTCTTCGCGATGTACTTGTGCCAGACGAGCAGGGCCGCCGGGAACGCCAGTTCGATGACCATGAGGATGATCAGGAGGTAGTTGGGGGTACCGGAGAACGCCCACGAGAGGACGCGCCCGATCCCGCCGACGAACACCATGAGGCACACCAGCCAGAGCATGTTGGCCCACTGGAACTTGATGGCGATGGTGATGAAGGCCGCGCCGACGCCCACCATCATGGCCGAGTAGAACCGGAACTGGCTCTCGAGGGTGGGGTTGACCGGGGTGCCCTCGGTGTCCGGCAGGCCCGCCGTCCCGAGGATCAGGTAGTAGACGCCGAAGGCGGCGAGGGCCAGTCCCACCAGGACGACGACGGTACGGAACACGTTCCAGTCGCCGCCCGTGGATGCGGGCTTGCCCGCCTTCTTCCCATTGGCCGGAGTGCCGGCCTTGGGGGTGCCGGCCCTCGTGCCCGAGGTCCCGGGCGCGGAGCTTGAGGTCCCGGGTGCGGAGCCCGGGGTCCCGGCGCCGGTGCCCGCGGGGGTCGCGGCGCGCGAGGAGGAGGGTACCGGCCCGGCGCCGCCGCTCCCGCGGGCGTCGGACCCGGGGGGCCGTCCGCCCGACGCGGAGGAGTTGTCGTGCTCGGGGCTGTTGCTGGTCATGTCGGCTCCCTGGAGGCAGGCTGGATGGTGCTCTTTCGGTCATACTCTCACGGTGCGGGGCACCGCCGGCGGCGGATGGGACGGGATCCCTCGGACCGCGCGGTGGGCTATGGTCGACCGTCGCGTCAGGCCCGGCCCGGCCGGTTCCTGCGCAGCCAGAGCAGGCCGAGGATCGGCAGGACGAGCGGCACGAACCCGTAGCCGCGGCCGAAGGCCGACCACACCGTCTCGCTCGGGAATGCCTGGGCGTCGAAGACGCTGAGGAGCCCCACCATGACGACGCCCACCAGTTCCGTGGTCACGGCGACGACGGACACCCGGTACGCCCGGGCGCCGGGCCGGGCGAGGGAGATGGTGGCGACGATGTACACCACGGCTGCTGCCGCGGACAGCAGGTACGCGAGCGGGGCCTCGCCGAACTTCGTCGCGATCTGGTACGCCGCCCGGGCCGTCGCCGCGAGGGCGAACACGCCGTACACGGCGATGAGGAGCCGCCCGGGCCCGCTCGCGCGGCCTGTACCGTCCGCCGCGGTCGCGGCGGATGCCGTCCCGTTCCTCGGCCTGCTCACAGTCCGGCCACCCCGTCCCAGATCTGCTCCATACGGACGAGCATGACGAACACCGTCAGTCCCGCCGCGCCCAGCACGAAATTGCTCCAGCGCGTCTTCTCGAGGATCGCCCACCAGAACGCCCCGACGGGCACGAGGAGCGCCGTGAGGAGGTAGCCCCAGAACTCCCAGGCCTCCCCGAGGACCGGCTCCCCCGCGAGCTGCCGGATCACGGCCCCGACCGCGTAGGCGAGGAGGAAGAGCTCGACGGCGGCGATCGAGAGGATCGTGATGTCGTTGGGCGGCCTGCGCAGCACGCCGGCCCCGATGCACAGCACCGCGGAGACGGCGCACACGACCACCCCGACGAGGAAGAAGGGATCCACGCCTACTCCTTGCCCCCCGGAGCGAAGACCAGGACGGTCCGGGCCGCTCCCCCGCGGTTCTCGAGCAGCGCCACGAGCGTGCCGTCCGGCGCGAACGCCGCGACCGGCTCGTCGGGGTCCTGGTTCGGGGCCACCTTCCGGCCGTGGGAGACATCGGCGGTCTCGGTGTCCGAGAGTTCCCTGACCGGGAACAGTGCGCGTCCGGCGTCGTCGAGCGAGAGGACCTCCAGCTCCTCGGCGAGCTGCTCCAGGGTGCGTGCCTGGTCGATCGTGTACGGGCCCACCTGGGTCCGTCGCAGCGCCGTGAGGTGGCCGCCGACACCGAGGGCCGCGCCGAGGTCACGTGCGAGGGCGCGGATGTAGGTCCCGGAGCTGCATTCGACGGTGACGTCGACGTCCTGCAGCCGGCCGTTGCTCACGCGCCGGATGGCGTGGACGTCGAAGCGGTGGATGGTCACGGGTCGCGCGGGGAGGTGGACCTCCTCGCCGGAGCGGACCCGCGCGTACGAGCGTTCGCCCTTGACCTTGATGGCGCTCACGCTGCTCGGGACCTGCTGGATCCCACCCGTCAGCGCGGCGACGGCGGTGCGGATCTCCTCCTCGGTCACCGCCGCGGCGATGCTCCCGCCGGTGACCTCGCCCTCGGCGTCGTCGGTGAGGGTGGACTGGCCCAGCCGGATCGTGGCGGTGTACGTCTTCGTGGTGCCCACGATGAAGGTCAGGAGCCGGGTGGCACGGTTGATCCCGACGACGAGGACCCCGGTGGCCATCGGGTCGAGGGTGCCGGCGTGGCCGACCTTGCGGGTCCCGGCGAGGCGGCGCAGGCGCCCGACGACGTCATGACTGGTCCAGCCCTGCGGCTTGTCCACGATAATCAGCCCTGAGTGGACCTGCCCGGCATTCACGCCTCCCAGTATATGGTCCGCACCGGGACCCCCTGTGCGCGATACCATCCTCCGTATGCCCTCCGCTCCAGCCCACGTGGTGAACGTCCCGGTCAACCAGATCCGCGAGATCACCCAGGCGGCCTGGGCCACACCCGACGCCATCGTGCTCAGCATCGGTGAGCCGGCCTTCCCGGTCGCACGGCACGTCCTCGAGGCGGGCATGGCCGCCCTGGACCGCGACGACACCAACTACACCCCCAATGCCGGGATCGCACCGGCCCGGGCCGCCTTCGCGGAACGGTTCGCGCAGCGGTCGGGGGTCGACGACGACCCGTCGCGCGTCTTCGTCGTCGCCGGCGCGCAGCAGGGCCTGCACCTGGCCCTCAGCACGCTGATCGGGGCGGGCGACGAGGTCCTCCTCCCGGATCCGGGGTACCCCACGTTCACCATGACCGTCGGCCTGCTCGGCGGCGTCCCGGTGCCCTACCCCCTGGTACCCGGGCACGATTTCCAGCCGCGGATCGAGGACCTGCGGGGACTCGTCACCGAGCGGACGAAGGTGCTCCTGCTGAACTCTCCGTCGAACCCCCTCGGCTCGGTGTTCGACCACGAGCTCACCCGCGAGCTCGTGCGGTTCGCGCACGAGCAGGATCTCTGGATCGTCTCCGATGAGTGCTACGAGGCCTTCACCTACGACGTCCCCCACGTCAGCCCGGCACGCTTCGACGCCGGCGGACCGGAAGCAGTACCGGAGGCCCACGAGCCGCGCGTGATCACGTCGCTGACGCTGTCCAAGACCTACGGCCTGACGGGCCTGCGGATCGGGGCGCTCGTCACGCCGCCGGGCATGGAGCCGCTGCTCAGCAACATCATGGAGGCCACCGTGTCCTGCGTCTCCGCGGCGTCGCAGTACGCCGCCGTCGCCGCCCTCACCGGCCCCCAGGACTACGTGTCCACGGCACTGCGGCACTACCGGGCCAACCGTGACGCGGCCACCGCCGTCCTCGACGGGCTGGGCATCGGCTATCTCGACGCCCGGGGCGCCTTCTACCTGTGGGCCGACCTCTCCCATGCGACCGGCGGCGACGTCCGCACCTGGACCCGCTCGTTCCTCGCGGACCGCGGCGTGGCATTCGCCCCCGGGACGGCCTTCGGCGCCCGCGGCGAGGGATGGGTCAGGATCGCCCTCTGCGGCCGGACGGAGGATCTCGTCGAGGGACTCTCCCGGCTCCCCTCCCTGCCGCGGACCTGACCCGCTCCGGAGCACGCGAAAGGCAGCCGCCCCGTGGGGTCGGCTGCCTTCTGCGGTGGTCCCGGACGATGCCGGGACTAGCGTGCCGCCTCGTCGTCCTCCGACGTGCGGTACGGATCCGCGTCACCCGCGAAATCGGCACCCTGCGCGATCGCAGCCACTTCGGCGTCGCGCTCGCGCGCCTTCTGCAGGAGCTCCTCGAGGTGGCTGGCGTTGACCGGCACCTCGTCGGGGACGAACTCGAGGGTGGGCGTGAGGCGCGCCGTGATGTTCTTACCGACCTCGGACCGCAGCACGCCGCGGGCGGACTCGAGCGCCATCCGCGTGGCCTGCTGCTCCTCCGCGTCGCCCAGCACGGTGTAGTACAGGGTCGCGTGCTGGAGGTCGTTCGTGACGCGGGAGTCCGTGATGGTCACGGCTTCCAGCCGGGGGTCCTTCACGCGTCGCCGCAGCGCCTCGGCGACGATGACTTTGATGCGCTGCGCGAGCCGCGCGGCGCGGGCCGGATCTGCCATTGCTGTTACTCCTACTGAAACTGGTCTGAAGAGGAACCCGCGAGGGGTTCCGGCGGTCCGACAGGTCGGGCGCCCCGGAGAACCGGAGCGCCCGACCTGCCCTACCTGCTAGGCGCGGGGCTTCTCCCGCATCTCGAAGGTCTCGATGGTGTCGCCTTCCTTGACATCGTTGAACGAGCCGAGGCCGATACCGCACTCGAAGTCCGTGCGGACCTCGGTGGCGTCGTCCTTGAAGCGCTTGAGCGAGTCCACGGAGAGGTTGTCCCCGATGACCTTGCCGTCGCGCAGGACACGGGCCCTGGTGTTGCGTCGGATGATGCCCGAGCGGACGATCGAACCGGCGATGTTGCCGAACTTCGAGGAGCGGAACACCTCGCGGACCTCTGCGGTACCGAGCTGCACCTCCTCGTACTCCGGCTTGAGCATGCCCTTGAGGGCGAGCTCGATGTCGTCGATCGCAGCGTAGATGACCGAGTAGAAGCGCATGTCCACGCCTTCACGCTCGGCGAGGTCCGCCACGCGCTCCGCCGGCTTCACGTTGAAGCCGATGATGATCGCGTTGTCGACCGTGGCCAGGTTGACGTCGTTCTGCGTGATGGCACCGACGCCACGGTGGATGACGCGCAGCTGCACGCCCTCTCCGACGTCGATCTTGAGCAGCGAGTCCTCCAGGGCCTCGACGGCACCCGACACGTCACCCTTGAGGATGAGGTTGAGGGTGTCGACCTTGCCCTCGGCGACGGCCTGGTCGAAGTCCTCGAGGCTGATGCGCTTGCGGCGCTTCGCGAGGGCCGCGTTGCGGTCCGCTGCTTCGCGCTTCTCGGCGATCTGGCGGCCGGTGCGCTCGTCGTCGGTGACGAAGAACGTGTCACCGGCGCGGGGCACGTTGGACAGGCCCAGGACCTGGACCGGACGCGAGGGTCCTGCCGTCGTGACGACGTCGCCGTTCTCGTCGAACATCGCTCGCACACGGCCGTGGGCCGTACCGGCGACGATGGTGTCACCGACGTGCAGCGTTCCGGACTGGACCAGGACGGTCGCAACCGCACCGCGGCCCTTGTCCAGGTTCGCCTCGATCGCGATACCGCGGGCGTCCTTGTTGGGGTTGGCCCGCATGTCCAGCGCGGCGTCGGCGGTGAGCAGGACGGCCTCGAGGAGTTCGTCGATACCCATGCCCTGCAGCGCCGAGACGTGCACGAACATGGTGTCGCCGCCGTACTCCTCGGGGACGAGGCCGTACTCGGTGAGCTGGCCCTTGACCTTGTCCGGGTTCGCGCCTTCCTTGTCCATCTTGTTGACGGCCACGACGATCGGCACGTTGGCCGCCTGGGCGTGGTTCAGCGCCTCGACGGTCTGCGGCATCACGCCGTCATCCGCCGCGACGACGAGCACCGCGATGTCCGTGACCTTCGCGCCACGGGCACGCATGGCGGTGAACGCCTCGTGGCCCGGGGTGTCGATGAAGGTGATGGCGCGGGTGGTCTCTTCGTGGACGTGCTGGATCTGGTAGGCACCGATGTGCTGGGTGATGCCACCGTGCTCGCCCTCGACGACCTTGGTGTTGCGGACGGCGTCGAGCAGTCGCGTCTTACCGTGGTCGACGTGGCCCATGACCGTGACGACCGGCGGACGTGCCTCGAGCTGCTCGTCGCCCTCGGCTTCCAGCTCGGCATCGAAGTCGATGTCGAAGCTGCTGAGGAGCTCGCGCTCCTCGTCCTCCGGCGAGACGACCTGGATCAGGTAGCCCAGCTCGGTGCCGAGCACCTGGAAGGTGTCCTCGTCGAGGGACTGCGTCGCCGTCGCCATCTCGCCGAGGTGGAACAGCACGGTGACCAGTGCTGCGGGGTTCGCCTCGATCTTGTCGGCGAAGTCCGTGATGGACGAGCCGCGGCGCAGGCGGACGACGGTGTTGCCGTCTCCGCGGGGTACGCTCACGCCGCCCAGCGAAGGAGCCGACATCTGCTCCAGTTCCTGCCGCTTCGCACGCTTCGACTTGCGCTGCTTGCCGCGGCCGGCTCCACCCTTGCCGAAGGCACCGGCGGTGCCGCCGCGTCCGCGGCCGCCCTTGCCGAAACCGCCGCCGGCGGGGGCCCCACTGGGGCTGTTCGGGGCTCCACCGGGTCCGCGGCGCGGACCGGCACCGGCACCGGGTGCTCCGCGGCCTGGGGCGGCGGGACGTTCGGTGCGGTTCGGCATCATGCCGGGAGTGGGACGCGAGCCCGGGGCTCCGGCGGGGCGGGGTGCACCCGGACGCGGTGCGCCGGGACGCGGTCCACCGGCACCGGCTGCGGGGCGGGGTCCACCGGCACCGGCTGCGGGGCGGGGTCCGCCCGCGCCGGCTGCGGGACGCTGCTGGGCATCGTCACGACGACCGGGCCGAGGCATGCCCTGCGACGGGGCGAACGGGTTGTTGCCCGGACGCGGGGGACGATCCGCACCGCGCTCGGCACCACGATCGGTGTCACCGCGGCGTGAGCCCATGCCCTGGGAGGGCGCGAACGGGTTGTTGCCGGGGCGGGGTGCGCCACCGGGACGGGCACCCGAGGGGCGCGTCGTCCCTGCCGACGGTGCGGCCGGAGGGGTGGCCGGGCGGGGCGCCGGACGGCTACCCTCGCTCGTTCCCTCGGCCTGGGTGTCCTGCTGCGCCGGGGCGGGCGCGTCCGGGACTGCCGGTGCAGGGGTGCTCGGTGCCGCCGGCGCGTCCTGGGCTGCCGGAGCGTCCTGGGCTGCGGGGACGGAGCCGTTGGAGAACGGCGACGCCTGGGGTGCAGCCGGTGCAGCCGGCGCGGTCGGGGCCGGGGCAGCAGGTGCTGCGGGCTCCGCCGGGGCGGGCGCCTCGGGAGCCGCCTGGGCGGCACCCGGCTTCGGGCCCGGCGAGGGCGCCGAGGGGCGCGAGGGGGCGGGGGCTGCCTCGGCCTTGGGGGCGACGGCATTCGGGAAGGCGCCGCGAAGCTTCTTCACGACGGGGGCTTCAATGGTGGATGACGCTGAACGGACGAATTCGCCCAGTTCCTGCAGTTTCGCAACTGCGTCCTTCGAGGTTATACCGAGCTCTTTCGCGAGCTCGTGTACGCGGACCTTGGCCACATTTCTCCTGTCTCGGTCCGCACCGAGTCAGGCACGAACCGTCTATTTCCTATTGCTGATCCCAGTCGCGAACGCGTCTGGCAGATCGAATGCTGAGCGCAACGGATTGGTCATCGTTGCGCACTCATCGCTGGGTGCTCATCGGGTTTCCATAAGGGTGCTGACCCGCTTTCAGGGAGGACGGTGCTGAATCGGAGCGTCCGTCTCGACGCTCCAGGTATGCGTGGAAGGACGCTGCGAACTGCGCAGTGTCCACCGGCCCGCGGAAGGCCCTGTTGAAGGCTTTCCGCTTGACGGCTGTTTCCATGCATGCCGGGTCGGGGTGCAGCCAAGCACCCCGTCCGGATAACCGGCGCCGCTCATCGATGACGGCGGCAATCTGGCCGTCGATCGGTCGTGCAACAACCCGCATCACGTGTGACTGGCGGTCCCGCCGGCGGCATCCCACGCAGGTGCGTATCGGATGTGCGTCCATCGGTCGGTGCCCGGAATCGTTTCGGCGTACAGCCTCTTCCGGGCGCGACTGGGCAGCAGTCCCTTCCATTCTACCCCTTCCGATGCCGCCGCCCGACCCGCAGGCCTAGGCCTTCGCCGCGGAGGCCTGCTGCGCGGCGTCGGACACGATGTCGATCCGCCAGCCCGTGAGCTTGGCGGCGAGGCGGGCGTTCTGGCCTTCCTTGCCGATCGCGAGGGACAGCTGGTAGTCCGGGACGACGACGCGCGCGGAGCGGGTGGCTTCGTCGGTGATCGTCACGGAGGTCACGCGCGACGGCGAGAGCGAGCTGGCGATGAAGGCGGCGGCGTCGTCGTTGTAGTCCACGATGTCGATCTTCTCGTCGTTCAGTTCGTTCATGACCGCGCGCACGCGGCTGCCCATCTCGCCGATACAGGCCCCCTTGGCATTGACGCCCGGGATGTTCGCCTTGACCGCGATCTTGGTGCGGTGTCCGGCTTCGCGGGCGAGGGCGACGATCTCGACGGTCCTGTCGGCGATCTCGGGCACCTCCAGCTCGAAGAGCTTGCGCACGAGGCCGGGGTGCGAGCGGGACAGCGTGATGGAGGGCCCCTTCATGCCGCGGTGCACGTCGACCACGAACGCGCGCAACCGGGTGCCGTGCAGGTACTTCTCCCCCGGCACCTGCTCCGGCGGCGGGAGGACCGCCTCCACCGAGCCGAGGTTCACCTGGATCATGTGCGGGTTGGTGCCCTGCTGGATCATGCCGGCGACGAGTTCGCCCTCCTTGCCGCGGAACTCCCCGAGGATGTTGTCGTCCTCGGCGTCACGCAGGCGCTGGAGGATGACCTGGCGCGCGGTGCTCGCCGCGATGCGTCCGAACCCGGTGGGCGTGTCGTCGAACTCGCCGACGGGCGCCCCGTCCTCGTCCTTCTCGGTGGCCCAGATGGTGACGTGCCCGGTCCGGCGGTCGAGCTCGGCGCGGGCGGTCTCGTGCGAGCCGGGCGAGCGGTGGTAGGCGATCAGCAGTGCCTGCTCGATCGTGGGAACCAGCTTGTCGAGGGGGATCTCGCGCTCGTGCTCGAGGAGTCTCAGCGCGCTCATATCAATATCCATGTGGGTCTCCTTACGCGTGGTGCACGGCGCCGGAGATCTCCGGATCGGCCCCATCGCTGTCATCGTGGTGTTCATCCTCGAGATGCGCGAATTCGACCTGCACGGTCCCCTTGCGGATCTTGGAAAACTCGAGGGCGAGCGGATCGCCCTGCTTGGGCTTCATGCCCTTCTTGACCGGCAGCTGCGGCAGCAGCCGGATCCCGGTGTCCGATACGTCCTGCAGGCGGCCGAGGACGGCGTCGCCGGTCACGGGCTTCACCTCGACCATGCGCCCCACGTTGCGGCGCCAGTGCCGCGGTTCGGTGAGGGGACGGGAGACCCCGGGTGACGAGACTTCGAGGTTGTACGGACGGTCGTCGTCCTCCAGGCTGTCCATCGCTGCGGAGAGGTCCGTCGAGATGGCGGAGATCACATCGAAACCGACGCTCCCCGTGGTCTCCTCGGGCAGGTCCACGACGATGTGGACCGTGCGATGGGACCCGGCGATCTTGACTTCGACGTCCTCCAGATAGAGGTTGTGCTGGTCGACCACCGGCTTCAGTCTGGTCCAGAGGCGCTGCGCTTCGGCCTGCAGTTCGACCTCTGAGGCCGACCTGCGGGTCGAGGCATGATTTTCGTTCCCGGACCGGACCGCCATGGCTGCCTCCCACTCGATGATGTTGTGCTCCAAGAGTACCGACATTCCGCGGCACCGGCTGTATCGGCGGCTGAAACGGGAAGCACCGTGACATCATCGGGAACTGTGATGAAGCGCGCGGAGACGGACAGGCAGCGGGCCGGCGGAGGGCGCCGCGGATCCCGCGCAGGACGCCTGGCGCGGCGGTCGGCGGGCCTTGCCGGTCTCTTCGCCGTGATGCTGCTCGTGGTCGGCGTCGGACTGGGCGTGCGGGCCCCGGAGCCGCCGGCGCGCGTCTACTCCGTCTCCGAACAGGCACAGCTCGACGCCGAACACCGCTACCGTTCCGCGGCCGACCGGGCGCGCACCACGGCGGCCGACCCCGGGCTGGCCCCGGCGGCCGCCGCGGAACTGGCAGCGGCCGCCGAGGACCTAGACGAGCAGGCGGACGCCGTCGCCCTGCCGCGCTCCCCCGGCCCGACGGCGGAGGACGGTTCCCCGCCCCGCACCAGCCCGGTTCCGGACGGACGGCCGGGCGGCTCGGGTCCCGCGGCGGACCCGGGAGCGGGCACGGGTACCCGCACGGCCGGCGACGCCGCTGCCTCCGCGGCACCGGCCGACGCGCCCGCCGTCCTGGCGATCCTGCGCGACAGCGCACTCCTGAGCCTCCGGGACGCGGCCCGCGCGGACCCCGGTCCCGGCCGCGTGCTCGCCGCCGCCGGCGTCAACCAGTGGCGGCACACCCTCCGGCTCGGCCAGGCCCTGGGGGCCGACCCCGGGCTGCCCGCACCGGGCGCGCTGTCCGCCGTGGACCTCGCCGCCGGCACCGGCCCGTTCGCGGACCTGCCAGAACAGACGGAACCGGCAGAACCGCTCGGTGGTGCACCCGCGGCGCCCGCGGAGTGCGCCGGGACCGCGGTCGGCCCCGAGGCCGACCGCCTGGCCCTCCTCGGCGCGCGGACCGCGGAGGACCAGGCCCGGTACGCGTACGAGGTCGCCGCGGCGCTGCTCCCGGAGCCCGCACGGGCGCTGGACGCGGCGTCCACCCACCGGGAGGCGGCGGACGCCGCATCCGATCGCCTCGCCGCCCTGTGCGTTCCCGCGGACCCGACGCCGGCGGGCTATGCGATCGGACCGGACTTCCGCGCCGATCCGCTCGCCGCGACGCGCGCCATCGAACAGGAGCACGCCGAGCTCTACGCGGGCCTCATCGCGACGGTCGGTCCGGAGACCCGGGCGTGGGCCGTCACCTCGTTCAGCGCCGCCGCCCAGCGCAGTATCGAGGCCGGCACCCCCCTGGAAGCGCTCCCCGGACTGGCCGGCAGCACCCCGACGTCGGCAGCCACCCCGGACCCGGCTCCCGTGCACCAGACGGAGCAGCCCCGTGGCTAGCGAAGCCGGCGCGGGCGGACGGTCCACGGCCCCCGACCGGGTCACGGCTCTCCCGGATCTCCCGCCGGCCCTCGTCCGGTCCGCGGCGACGATCGACGGCGGCGCCCGATGGACGCGCGCCTGGCACGGTCTGCTGGCGGACAGACTCGACGCCTGGGACCTGGCCCTCGACCTCCAGCCCGGGCAGGCCGCGTGGGCCGGGCGGTGCGCCGTCGTCGTGCCGGTACTGCGCCGCGACAGTGATGCGCCCCACGCCGTCCTCAAACTGAGCATCCCCCACGATGAAGCCCTGCCCGAGCCCGACGCGCTGGAGCTGTGGGACGGGACGGGCGCGGTCCGCCTGCTGGCGTCGTCTCGCCCCGAATACGCCCTGCTGCTGCAGCGTCTCGACGGGGACCACTCGCTGCGGGACGTGCCGCTCGACGAGACGCCCGCACCGTGGGGCGAGGTCCTGCGGCGGCTCTGCCTCCGGGCAGGCACGAGCGCACCCTGGGCGGCCTTCCCCCACCTGGCGTCCGAGGCCGAGCAGTGGACGGACACGCTCCCCGCACAATGGGACGAGCTCGGCGAACCGTTCCCGCGCTGGCTCATGGAGGCCGCGCTGGAGGTCTGCCAGTCGCGCGGGGTCATCGGCCGACGGTCGGAGCGCGACGTCCTCGTGCACACGGACCTGCACTACGACAACCTCCTTCCGACGTCGCCGGACCGGCTCGGGGACTTCGTCGCGATCGACCCGAAGCCCGTGCTGGGTGACGCGGAGTACGCGGTGGCGCCCATGCTGTGGAACAGGCTCGACGAGCTCGACGCCGGCGATCCTGCCGGTCACCTGCAGGCGCACTGCCGGGCGCTGGCGGAGGCCGCGGGCCTCGACGCGGAGCTGGCCCGGGGCTGGACCGTGGTCCGCGAGGTCCGCAATGCGCTGTCCTACCTCGGCCACGGCCTCCCCGGGGACGCGCAGCGGTCGCTGTGGGTGGCGAGCTCCGTCCTGGGCCGGACGCTGGACGGCCTGCCGCCGGTCGGAGCGCTGCCGTCCCTCTGACGGGCGCGGGCGGCCGTCAGCCTCCTGCCACCAGCGGGCGGACGTTCTCGACCCACACGTCGTAGCCGAGCTTGACGATCAGGGCGCCGACGACGAGGAGGAACACGATCCTGATGAAGCGGCTGCCCTGGCTGATGGCCATGCGCGAGCCGGTGTAGCCGCCGGCCATGTTCGCGACGCCCAGCAGCAGCCCGAGGCCCCACAGGAGGGACCCGCTGGGCAGGAAGAACATGAGGGCGCCGAAGTTGGTCGCCATGTTCACGATCTTGGCCTTCGCACTGGCGCCGAGGAAGTTGTAGCCCAGCAGCGTGACCATCGCGATGATCAGGAAGGACCCGGTGCCGGGGCCGATCAGTCCGTCGTAGAAGCCGATGACGAGCCCGATCGCACACGCCGTCCCGTAGTGCCGGGCCCCCTGGTACCGCAGCTCGGTGAGCGTCCCGACGGTGGGCTTCAGCGCGGTGAACACCGCGACGGCGATGAGCGCCACCACGATGATCGGCTTGAAGACCGACGACGGCAGCGAGGACGCCAGCACGGCCCCGCCGAAGCTGCCCATGAGGGCCACTCCCGCCATCGGCAGCGCCGTCCGCAGGTCCGGATGGGCGCGCCGGTAGTAGGTGATGGCGCTCGTCGTCGTGCCGAAGATGGATCCCATCTTGTTGGTGGCCAGGGCCTCCACGGGCGCGATGCCGGGGACGAGGAGCAGCGCCGGCAGCTGCAGCAGGCCTCCGCCGCCTACGACGGCGTCCACCCAACCGGCGGCGTATCCGGCGACGAGCACCAGCAGGATCGTGGCGAGGTGCAGCTCCTCGAGTCCCGAACCTCCCAAGGTCAGTGCGCGGTGAGTTCGCGCAGCAGCGCGGCGGCCTCGTCGACGGCCACGTTCTGCGCCTCGCCGGTGCGCCGGTCCTTGACCTCGAGCACGCCGTCCGCGAGCCCGCGCCCGACGACGACGATGGTGGGCACGCCGATGAGCTCGGCGTCGCCGAACTTCACCCCCGGGGAGACCTTGGGGCGGTCGTCGTACAGCACGGTCAGGCCGGAGGACTCGAGCTCCGCCGCGAGCTTCTCGGCGGCCTCGAAGACCTCGGTGCCCTTGCCGGTGGCGACGATGTGCACGTCGGCGGGCGCCACGTTGCGGGGCCAGATGATGCCGCGGTCGTCGTGGTTCGCCTCGGCGAGGGCCGCGAGGGCGCGCGTCACGCCGACGCCGTAGGAGCCCATGGTCACCGTGGCGAGCTTGCCGTTGCGGTCGAGGACCTTCAGGCCCAGCGCGTCGGCGTACTTCCGTCCGAGCTGGAAGATGTGCCCCATCTCGATGCCGCGGGCCGCGACCAGCGGTCCCGAGCCGTCGGGAGCCTCGTCGCCCTCGCGCACCTCGACGGCCTCGACCACGCCGTCCCAGGTGAAGTCGCGGCCGGCGACCAGGCCGAACACGTGCTTCCCGTGCTCGTTGGCACCCGTGATCCATGCGGTGCCGCTGACCACGCGGGGGTCCACGAGGTAGCGCAGGCCCGTGGCGGACTCGGCCCCGAGGACGGCGGCGTCAGGCGTCAGGCCCGGGCCGATGTAGCCCTTCACGAGCCCCGGGTGCTTCTTGAGGTCGTCCTCGGTGGCGGCCTCGACGGCCACCTCACCGCCGGTCTCCAGATGGCCCGCGATGTTCGCCTCGATGCGCTTGAGGTCCACGGTGCGGTCGCCGGGCACACCGACGACGACGATCTCGCGCGCCCCGGTGGGCAGGACGGCGGCGAGGACGACGTTCTTCAGGGTGTCCGCGGCGGTCCAGGGACGGTCCTCACGGACGGCCATGGCATTGGCGGCGGCCACGAGCGTCTCGATGGTCGGCGTGTCCGGGGTGTCGCGCACCTCGGCCGCCGGAGCATCCGAGTGGTCGACGGCGTCGGGGACCACGGTGGTGACGGCCTCGACGTTCGCGGTGTAGCCGCCGGCCGAGCGGACGAAGGTGTCCTCGCCGATGGGCGTGGGGTGCAGGAACTCCTCGCTCTTCGAGCCGCCCATCGCGCCGGCGGTCGCCATCACGGGGATGACCTCGAGGCCCAGCCGCTCGAAGATGCGCAGGTAGGCCGCCCGGTGGAGCTGGTAGCTGGCCTCGAGTCCCTCGTCGTCGATGTCGAAGGAGTAGGAGTCCTTCATGATGAACTCGCGTCCACGGAGGAGCCCGGCCCGCGGGCGTGCCTCGTCGCGGTACTTGGTCTGGATCTGGAACAGGCTCAGCGGCAGGTCCTTGTACGAGCTGTACAGGTCCTTCACGAGCAGCGTGAACATCTCCTCGTGCGTCGGCGCCAGGAGGTAGTCAGCTCCCTTGCGGTCCTGGAGCCGGAACAGGCCCTCGCCGTACTCGGTCCAGCGGTTCGTCGTCTCGTAGGGCTCCCTGGGCAGCAGCGCCGGGAAGTGGACCTCCTGGGCGCCCATGGCCTCCATCTCCTCGCGGATGATCCCCTCCACGCGGGCGAGGACCTTCAGGCCCAGGGGCAGCCAGCTGTAGATGCCGGGGGCCGCGCGCCGGATGTAGCCGGCCCGGACCAGGAGGCGGTGGCTGGCGACTTCGGCGTCGGCTGGATCGTCACGCAGGGTGCGCAGGAAAAGGGTCGAGAGTCGTAAGACCACGCGGGTGTCCGTTCGTATTCATCGGGCGCTGCTTGATCGAGCACTGCCATCCACTCCCCCGCCGTCCGGCGGGAGACAACAGGTACCAATCTAGCCGGTCCGCACACCCCGCCGCCGTCGCCGTCGCGACGGACCCGTCCTCAGAAGAGGATCGTCGCGAAGGTGTCCACCTGCTCGAAGCCCACGCGCTTGTAGGCCGCGATGGCGCGCGCGTTGTACGAGTTCACGTAGAGGCTCACGGTGGGCGCGAGGGAGCGGGCGGCGACGACGACGCCGGCCATGTAGGCGGCGCTGAGCCCCCGGCCGCGGTGGTCGGGGTTCACCCAGACCCCCTGCACCTGGACGGCCTGCGAGGACACGGTGCCGAGTTCGGCCTTGAAGATCACGGTGCCGTCGTCGTCGAACGCGGCGAGCGAATGCCGGCGGCCGATCAGGGAGGCGACCCGCCGGCGGTAGTGGTCGGACCCGCCGATGAACGGCGAGTAGCCCACTTCCTCCTCGAACATCGCGGCACAGGCGGGCAGCAGGCGGTCGAGTTCCTCGGGACGCGTGAAGCGCAGATCGGGTGCGGGGGTGATGAGGGGGTCCGTGTCGATGGCCATGAGCGGCTGGGTGGGCCGGACGTCGAACGGCTCCGCGCTGTAGTCCTCGAGCGTGGACCACAGGTCCATCACACCCTCGGACAGGCCGAAGATCGAGGAGAAGGTGCGCCCCGAGCGGCCGAGGTGGTCGCCGAAGATGGCGCCGGTCTCGTCGGTCACGCCGACCGGGACGAGGTTGACCCCGGCCCAGCAGGCGGCGCGGAGCTCGTGGTGGCGGAACATCCCGATGACCTCGCCGCCGGCGAACGACGGCGCGGCGCTGCCCGTCGCCTCGAGGTGCGAGGCGACGAAGACGTTGGCCACGGGGTCCGCGTTGACGAGGCCCCAGAGGTCCGGGGTGTCGGCTTCGCCGAGCACCCGGAAGGACCACGGCCCTTCCGGGTCGGGCTGGGGCCTAGCTAACGGTAACCATGGGGCCACCCTGGCCAGCAGTTTCGCCATCAGCCTCCCCCATCTCCTCCGCGAGCCGCATGGCTTCCTCGATCAGCGTCTCCACGATCTGGTCCTCGGGCACGGTCTTGATGACCTCGCCCCTGACGAAGATCTGTCCCTTGCCGTTGCCGGAGGCGACGCCGAGGTCGGCCTCGCGTGCCTCACCGGGTCCGTTGACGACGCAGCCCATCACGGCCACGCGCAGCGGGACCTCCATGCCTTCGAGGCCGGCGGTCACTTCCTCGGCGAGCGTGTAGACGTCCACCTGCGCCCGGCCGCACGAGGGGCAGGACACGATCTCGAGCTTGCGGGGGCGCAGGTTGAGGGACTGGAGGATCTGGTTGCCCACCTTGATCTCCTCGACCGGCGGTGCGGAGAGGGAGACGCGGATGGTGTCGCCGATGCCCTTGGACAGGAGCGCGCCGAACGCGGTGGCGGACTTGATGGTGCCCTGGAAGGCCGGCCCGGCCTCGGTCACGCCGAGGTGCAGGGGCCAGTCGCCGCGCTCGGCGAGGAGCTCGTACGCCCGGACCATGATCACGGGGTCGTTGTGCTTCACGGAGATCTTGAAATCGTGGAAGTCGTGCTCCTCGAACAGGGACGCCTCCCAGACGGCCGATTCGACGAGCGCCTCCGGGGTGGCCTTCCCGTACTTCTCCATGAGGCGCGGGTCGAGGGATCCCGCGTTGACACCGATGCGGATCGAGGTGCCGGCGGCCTTCGCGGCGTCGGCGATCTGCTTGACCTGGTCGTCGAACTTGCGGATGTTGCCCGGGTTGACGCGGACGGCCGCGCAGCCGGCGTCGATCGCGGCGAACACGTACTTCGGCTGGAAGTGGATGTCCGCGATCACCGGGATCTGGGACTTCTTCGCGATGATCGGCAGTGCCGCGGCGTCGTCCGCCGAGGGGCAGGCGACCCGGACGATGTCGCAGCCGGTGGCCGTCAGTTCGGCGATCTGCTGGAGGGTCGCGTTGATGTCCGTGGTCGGCGTCGTCGTCATCGACTGGATGCTGATCGGGGAATCGGATCCGACCCCTACCGAGCCGACCTTGATCTGGCGGGTCTTGCGCCGGGGAGCGAGGACGGGCGGCGGTGCTGCTGGCATTCCTAGGTTGACCGAGGTCAAAACATCCTCCATGCTGGCGGCCCTGGCCGCACGTGTGACGACATACTTGGTTTCATTATCCACCCGGCCGGACGCTGCGTCGTCCTGCCGGGACGCAGGTCACACGAGGTCCCTGAAGGCTCCGATCACGGGGTTCCACGCGGTGGTCTTGACGGCGGAGATCGCCCCGGCCTGCGCGAACGGGTCCTCGCTCACGAGCTGGTTGAGATCGGCCTCGGTCGCGGAGGCGAAGAGCAGGAGCGCCCCGGTGCCGTCGGCGAAGGGACCGGAGGCGAGGACGCGGCCGTCGCCGACGAGTCCTTCGAGCCATTGGCGGTGTGCCGGGCGGTGCTCGACGCGGAGGTGGTCGTGGTCGGGGTTGTATACGTACTCGACGGCGAAGATACTCATGGCTTTCACCCTACGTGACTCCCAGCAGGTAGGCCTTGACGATCGTCGCGACACCGGCGGCCCACAGCAGGGAGGTCAGCGTGCCGATGATGAACCGCTCCGCCGCGGCGGGGGTCTCCTTCAGCTCGGCGTAGCGCCCGAGGGCCTTGACCGCCACGACGTAGGCGATGGCGACGGGCTGGCCGCCGAGGATGGCGACGGTCACGGCGAGGCGCTCGAGCACACCGATGACCAGTCCGCCGCGGAGCACGCCCGGGGGCAGGGCGTCGATCGGCGCCTGGGGTGGGTGGGCCGGGGGCTCCGGCAGCTCGAGCTGTGGCTGGTCGGCGGGCTCGGGGAGTTCCCTGCGCCGTTCCGCGGTGTCCACCGATCGCGCCAGGCGCAGCACGAGCATGGTGACGGGCGAGCCCAGGCCTCCCGCCGCGACGAGGGCCACCACGATCCACAGTGCGTCCACCGATACCTCCTGAACGGTCGTCGACCGTGCCGCTCACCGTCGTCCGTCATGTCTACAGCACGCCACCCCCTTCAGTGGGTCAGGACTCCGTCGGGGCGGTCCGCCCAGGCCAGGAGGCGTGCAACTGCCTGACGGACCGTGCGCTCCTCATGC